>UQMK01000022.1 GCA_900542085.1 uncultured Collinsella sp. | reverse complement strand
AGCCCGCAGACGATGGCGGACATGAGCGGCATGAGGGCGCCGAGGAACTGAGCGTAGGCGTCCGCGCCCAGCGCCGGGTCCCATCGGGTAACGGAGAAGTACTCGCCGCAGGCAAGACCGGCTGCCAGGCCGCAGACGAGGTGCACCGCCGTGAGCGGGGAGCGCGCCAGGCGCAGGGCCTCGGAGAGCAGGGCCCGCGGGAGAGTCATGCGCGGCGTCGCGTCGGAGAGTCGTGTCATGGCCATCACCTCTCCTCGGAGCGCGCGAACCAGGCCGCGCCCGCCGCCGTGAGCGCGGCGAACGCGAGCGCGCAGACCGCAAGGCCCGCCAGTGTGAGCATGCCGTCCGCCGTGAGCGCCCCGCCGAGCGCCATGTCCGCCGCGAGCGGCTCCCCCCCCGGCAGCACCGCGAGGAAGGCCGCCCCTCGTGGTCGCCGCTCGGCAGCACGGGGATGAAGCTCGTGGGGATGACCATGCTCGCCGACGGCGGAAAGAGCTGCGGCAGCGGCACCAGCGACCAGGCGAACCCACCCACGAGCTGCGCGGCGAGCGGGCAGAAGATGCCCGCGAGCATGCCGAGCCGCGCCGTGAGGAAGAGTCCTGCGGGGATCATCCACGCCGCGGTCACCGTGTTGGCGAGCGCGCAGAGGAGCATCGTGAGCGTGCCCGCGGCTGTGAGGCCCTGCGAGGAGAACGCCGATCCCGCGAGGTAGATGCCGAAGACCACGAGGTTCGAGAGCGCGCAGAGCGCGAGGCACCAGAGCGCCTTGGCCCACCAGGCGCGCCTGAGCGGGAAGCCCAGGCCCAGAAGCCCCCGCATCCGCGTGCGCGCGTCCGCCCGCGCGACGCACGCCACCACGAGCGAGAGAGCCACGGGCAGGAAGAGCGCGTACCAGTAGTTCCACGCGCTGAAGATCTGCACGCCCCGGTAGGGCATCGCGCCGAGCAGCGGCATCGGCAGCGCCATGAGCACGGCCAGGCGAACCGGTGCCGCGTGGCGCGACTTCAGGGCCTCGGCGCGCAGGCCCGCGAGCAGGCCGCCTTTCTCGCCCGTCATGCCGCCACCTCCCCGCGCGCTCGACGCCCCTCCCGGCAGACGCTCATGAAGAGTTCCTCGAGGTCCTGCCCGGGCCGAAGCGCATCCTCGTAGGCGAGGCGCCCCCCGTAGATGATGCCGATGGTGTCAGCCATCTGCTGCACCTCGGAGAGGATGTGGCTCGAGACGATCACCGTCGTACCCGCCGCCGCGAAGCCGCGGATCTGGTCGCGCAGCTCCTCGATGCCGATGGGGTCGAGGCCGTTGGTGGGCTCGTCGAGCACGAGCAGGCGTGGCCGAGCGATCAGCGCCAGCGCGAGCCCCAGGCGCTGCCGCATACCCATCGAGAAGCGCCCGGCGCGCTTCTTCCCGGTGTCCGCGAGGTCCACGGCGGCGAGCACCTCATCTACGCGGCTCTCGGGAAGGCCCAGCAGCGTGGTACGCACGCGCAGGTTCTCGCGCGCGGTGAGGTTGGGGTAGAGCGGCGCCTCCTCGATGAGGCTGCCGATTGCGTAGAGGTCCTCGCGGCGCCAGGCGTGCCCGGCAAAGAGGATCTCCCCGGCCGTCGGCCGCAGCATCCCGCAGATCATCTTGAGCGTTGTCGACTTGCCGGCGCCGTTGGGGCCGAGCAGCCCGTACACCTCGCCCTCGCGGATATGAAGGCTCACGTCGGCCACGGCATCCTGCGCCTGGTCGCCGCGGCCGAAGCGCTTGGTGAGCGCGCGCGTCTCGAGCATGTAACCCATGGGTTCGTCCTTTCTCTTCCGGGCGCGCGGGCCGAGTCGCCGTGTCCGCGTGCCTTACCTTTCGGGTTCACCATCCATGGTGGGGCGCGTTTCTAACGAAGCTGTAACGGCCGTTGGGCTCTTTTGGCGCCAGCCCTTCACGACCCGTACGCCACTCATGGTATGTTTATCGCGATAACAAGGACGGAGGTGCCCATGGCGCGCACTTAGTGCCTGACTTTTTTGTTTAAAAATCAATTACTTAAAGCAACGAAGAATCAACGACTTTCCCCCTTAATTCGTCTGCGCAACAAAAACCTGTACACCAGCCTCCAAAAAAGACATGTTTGGTATGTTTGGTGGCTGATGTACACAAAAGCGATAGACATCCCGTCCGATACCGTCCTCATGTCTGGACTCTCTATGCTCGCGCTGGATAGACATCGCCAGAACGGGTATAGTATCGAAAGTTTTGTCGTTTACCAGCGGGGGAGTCCTGTGGGCATCAAAAAGAAGATCAAAAAGGAGCTTATCGGCACTTCCGATTACCCGTCGAATAAGATCTTCACGATCTCCAATTTCATTACCTTCACGCGCCTGATCCTCACGCTGGTCTTCCTGTACCTGTTTGTGACGGACAACAACCGTGTCGTCGCCATCGTCATCTATGCCATCGCGGCCTCCACCGACTGGATGGACGGCCAGATTGCCCGCATGACCAAAACGGTCTCGTGGCTCGGCAAGGTTATGGATCCCATCTGCGACCGTGCGCTGCTATTTACCGGCGTACTGGGCCTGGTGGTCCGCGGCGAGCTTCCCATCTGGGTCTGCGTGCTCATCATTGGTCGCGATATCTACCTTGGTATCGGCACGCTCATCGTGCGCCACTATCACCGCCGCCCCATCGACGTAGTGTTTCCCGGCAAGATTGCCACGGCGCTGCTCATGACCGGCTTCTCGCTTATGCTTCTGGGCTTTCCCACCGTGGACGGCTGGCATCTACTGCCCGCTACGTTCACGGCCTTCCCGGGCCTCAACGGCAGCCCGGTACCGCTTGGCATCTTCTTTGT
This sequence comes from uncultured Collinsella sp., assembly GCA_900542085.1. Classification (GTDB taxonomy): domain Bacteria; phylum Actinomycetota; class Coriobacteriia; order Coriobacteriales; family Coriobacteriaceae; genus Collinsella. The sequence goes on along the minus strand of UQMK01000022.1, from coordinate 29,553 downwards.
GTACGGCGGCGTCATCTTCTCCATGCTCACCGCCGTCATCTATTCCATTAAGGGTGGAGCAGCCATTAAACAAGCCGTGGCGCATCCCGAGGACGAAGACATCGACTTTCTTAACCCCGAAATCGAAGACTAAGTCGTTGGGGTATGATTACGTACAGTTCATTCTTTGCGGCATGTCCGCGTTAAGTTAGGGGTTGTCATGGACAACATGGTTAACAATATGCCTCAGAACGACAAGGCCTCAGACGCCACCTGCGTTTTCCGCGTTCCTTCGAGCGATGTCACCGTTCCCGACCTCATGGCCAACGTGCACATCACCGCGCCCGTCTTATCTATCGTCAAAGGCCCTCAAACCGGTGCAGCCTTTGAGCTCGAGGATAATGTGACCACCATCGGCCGCGATCCCGCTAACGGCATCTTCCTCAACGACATGACCGTGTCGCGTAGCCATGCGCGCATTATTCGCGAGGGTCTGGGTGCCCGCATCGAAGACCTGGGCTCGCTCAACGGTACGTGGGTTGATGGCGCCATCGTCAACGGCGCACCGCTGCACGATGGCTCTTCCGTCCAGATCGGTACGTTTACGCTCATCTACCACGAGAGCACGCCGGAGCGCATCGAAACCGGTGAGTAGGGCATGGCCGAACGCAATTATCTGAGTATCGGCCAGGTCGTCAATCTACTTCGAGGCGCATACCCCGATCTTTCGAACTCAAAAATTAGATTTCTCGAAGATGAGGGGCTCATCACCCCTCATCGCACGCCTAAGGGCTATCGTCAGTACTCCAAGGAGGACGTTGACCGCCTTGAGGTCATCCTGCACCTCCAGAAGACTCGCTACATGCCGCTCAACGTGATCAAGCAGCGCCTGGAAAACGCCACGGACCTGTCTACGCTCGCCTACGAGGTGGGCCTGTTGTCCGATGTTCCGCTCAAGACGGAACCCAAGGAGACTAAGCAAAAGCTGCATCCCATCGAGACCATCCCCGATATGCTCGGCGTCGAGATCTCGTTTATCCGCTCCCTGGCCGAAAACGACCTCATTCGCATCATCAAGAGCCCGCAGAATCGCGAGCTTGTCGATGGCCGCGATTTCCCGATCATCCGCTATTGCTCCGAGCTTTCGCGCTTCCATATCGAGCCGCGCAACCTGCGCCAGTACGTATCGTCCGCAAACCGCGAGTCCTCGATGTTTGAGCAGGTGCTCGTAAGCATGCTCGGTATGGATACTTCCGACGACGAGCGCGATGCCAAGCTCGAGCGTGCATTTAAGAAGCTGCATGACCTCACCGAGGGCGTCCATACCGCTCTGCTCAAGAACCGTGTATTCGAGTCACTCAACGCCGTGGTGGAGGATGCCGATATCGATGCCCTCGACGAGGAGATCGCACGCTCAGAGTCAACCAAGGCCAAAAGCGAAGAGACATCTACCTCCGCGGTCCCCGTGCGAGAGGAATCCCTCGTGCAGCCGCTCAAAGTTGTCGCCCCCTCACGCGCCGGCACCGCCAGCGCGGCCAAATAGACGCTGCTACAAACCAGCCTCCCCTGAAAGGTCATGCCATGTACGACTTCGAATCTCACATCGTCGACATCCCCGACTATCCCGAGCCCGGAGTCGTCTTTAAGGACATCACGCCGCTCTTCGGTAATCCCGAAGCGCTAAAGGCCATGGTAGATGCCCTGGCCGAGCATTTTGCCGGCATGGGCATCACCAAGGTCGTGGGCCCCGAGGCTCGCGGCTTTATGGTCGGCGTGCCCGTGGCCGTCGCCCTGGGCGCTGGCTTTGTGCCCGCACGCAAGCCGGGCAAGCTGCCTCGCAAGACGGTGAGCGAGAGCTACGAGCTCGAATATGGCACCGACTCTATCGAGATCCACGCCGATGCCATTACCTCTAAAGATACCGTGTTGATTCTGGACGACTTGGTCGCGACGGGCGGAACCGTCGAGGCAACAGGTAAACTGGTGCGAGATATGGGCGCAAAGCTTGTGGGTTACGGTTGTATCCTCGAGCTTGCGTTTCTCAACCCGCGCAAGAAGCTCACGCCTTCCAACGAGGACGTCGAGCTCTTTAGCCTGGTAACGGTGGACTAGCCGCTACCCTTAGATACCGGAAAGGAAGCTCCATGCGCACAGCAAATACGCACAAAAACATGGCACGCTGCGCTGCTACGGCAACCCTCGCTTGTGTTTTGGGCCTGGGCCTCGCGGCTCCGGCCTATGCCGATACCGCATCCGACCTTGCCGCTGCTCGTACCAAACTCGAGCAGATCGGCACGCAGACCCAGCAAATTCATGAAGAACTCTCCGCACAGACGCAGGAGCTTGATCAGACTGCAGGCGAGATCACGCAAAAGCAGCAAGAGATTGCCGAGGGCCAGGCAAAGCTTTCGAGCTACGTTGCCGGTGAGTACAAGACCGGCGGTCTGAGTCTCCTTCAGGTTCTGACGGGCGTCGACGATCTGGGCGACATGCTCAATCGTCTGTTCTATTACGGCAAGGTTTCCGACAAGCAGGCCCAGACCATTCAGGATGTCAAGGACCTTAAGCAGCAGCTCACCAATAAGCAGGCCGAGCAGGAGAAGAACGTCGCCGCCACGCAAAAGAAAGTCGACGAGCTCAACGCCCAGCAGGCCGAGGCTCAGAGCGTCGTCAGTTCCCTGGACTCGCAACTGCAGGCCGAGCTTGCCGCCGAGGCCGAGGCCAATGCGGCTCTGCAGGCCGGCATAAATGCCAGCACAGCCGAAAAGGCCACGGTAAGCAACGACACCGCCGGTACGACTGAGAACACTAACAAAGGTGGCGGTACGACCAATGACGGCGGCAACACGCCTGCCCCCACTCCCACGCCCGCTCCTGCCCCTACGCCGCAGCCCGCTCCGGCTCCGGCTCCGGCTCCAACCCCTTCGGCGCCGAGCCAGTCCGTTGACGGCGGCAGTGTTGTTTCGCGCGCCTACAGCAAGCTTGGTTGTGCTTATTCCTGGGGCGGCATTGGACCGGACAGCTTTGACTGCTCCGGTTTTGTAAGCTACTGTCTCACGGGCCGCTACTGCCGTCTGGGCACCACCGGCACTTTCATGGGTTGGACCCGCGTGTCCGACCCGCAACCCGGCGATGTCGTGGTTAACTCCTACCATACTGGCATCTATATCGGTAATGGTCAGATGATCCATGCTTCCGACTACAAGACGGGCGTTATCATCAGCTCCGTCGCAGCCGGCATGAACAACAACTATATCTTCGTACGCTACTAATTTTTTACTACAGCGAATGAACGTGGGCCTCGCGATCTTGAATCACGAGGCCCATTCTATTTGCCCCAACCGTTTGCCATAAGATCAGTACGGCTATCTAGTATTCAAAACTAGATAGCCGTCCAATCAATCAAAAAGATGGCTATAATTGTTGGGGAACAAATAGAAAGGACCCTCAATGAGCTGGGCGCTTATCTCCGATTCGAGCTGCAATCTTCGCGATTGGCAGCCAACCACACCTCATACCACCTTTGCATTTGCACCCCTTAAGATCCGAGTGGGGGAGCGCGAATTTGTCGACGACCTCTCGCTCGATGTTCACGAGCTCAATTGCGCCGTACAGGCGGAGTCGAGCGCTTCTTCGAGCGCCTGTCCAAGCGTAGGGGAGTGGGCCGAACTCTTTAGGCTTGCCGACAAGACGATTTGCATGCCCATCTCGGAGGGCGTCTCGGGAAGCTATAATGCCGCGGCCACGGCACGCGATTTAGTTCTTGCCGAGGATCCGAACCGACAGATTCATTTGGTCAATTCACGCGGAGCCGGCGGCAAAATGGATCTGATCTTCCTGCTGTTCGACCGCTATCTCGCAAACAATCCAGAGGTTTCATTTGAGGAAGCCTGCGACTATTTTGATGAGCTGGAACAGAACAGCAAGATCCTCTTTAGCCTGTGCAATTACGAAAATCTCTCCAAGGCCGGACGTATTCCCAAGGCAGCCGGGGTTATCGCCAATAAACTCAACATTCGAGTTTTAGGCACAGCAAGCGAGGCAGGGGAGATTAAGCTCGTTGGTCACACCCGTGGCGAAAAGAAGATGCTTGGCAAGATTGTCGATACCATGGAGGCCGAAGGCTTTACCGGTGGAGAAGTCGTCATCGACCATGTCGAAAATGAGGCGGGTGCCCAGGCGCTTGCCAACCGCATTGTGAAACACTGGCCCGGCTCCAAGACCATCATCATGCCCTGCAACGGACTGGATTCATACTATGCCGAGATGCACGGGCTCATTATCGGCTACGGCATGGGCGTGGCTTCGGGCCGATAACGTCCAACTAGACAAAAACACGGGCGGGATAAAGTGTCTGATGGCTCTTTGTCCCGCCCGTCTTGTACATCGGCTAGCTATTAAACCCGTTGAACTTTAGATAGCTCATGAGATACGCCTTCGATACAAAAGACGATACCGCGCTGCGCACGAGCAGCGACTCGCGTGTGACCTGATGAGCCGTATCGGCTACGGGAGCCTGCTCAATGGAGAACGCCGCGCGAATCGATGCCTCGAGCTGATCGACCACATAGTCAAAGGCGGTCGGCGCATCATAACTCAGGCGCTGAATATTAAAGAGCGCCTGAACCGCAGCGATAGGCAGCACCTGTTTAAAAATACAGATGGCGATGAGACGCGCAATCTGCTCACGACCATACTGCTTTTTAACCGGAGCAGGAACGAGACCGACCTTTACGTAGTTATTGATCATGGAAGGCGTAATGACGGGCTGCTCCACACAAATCGAAAGCGGCTCCAACCACAGTTCGATGTACTCAATGACCTGATCACGGTAGAGCGTTACATTCGGCAACTGGTTATAGCGCGCCAAGCTGAGCGTATTAAGCTTGCGGACTATATCAGACTGGATAAATGCATCAGGTAGCACCGTGGGCTGAATATCCTCTGGGCTAATGCTAACCGACGTATCGGACATAGGAATGACATGTTTAACGTGATTCATATGGTGCCTCCGTTCATTTTTTATATTGTATTCTAGATTATCTAGTTTTGCATACCACAATGAACGATATGATCATCGGCTTTGGCTCGGGTCCGGCCGCAAGATAACTGGCTCAGACTTTGCACAACAAAACATCCCGCGACAACGTTGCCTTAAGCTCGTTGTGCAGGATGTTTAAGTGATAGAACAACCTTACATAAGATATATTATCGTACTTATCCGCGTAGAAAAGCGTATGCGCTGGTAGCCGCTATGGCTCCATCAGAAACAGCGGTCACAACTTGGCGTAACCGCTTGGAACGGATATCGCCGGCAGCAAATAAGCCAGGCGTGCGGGTGGCCATCGATTCGTCGGTCAAAATACCGCCGTCGGGCGCCAAATCCACCAGATGCTCTACAAGCTCGGTATGCGGCTGCGTGCCAGCAAAGACAAAAATGCCAAACGAACCAGGATCAAAGGACTCAGAATAGGTACCACCGGTAGCGTTGTCCTTAAACGTGATAGTCGTGGGCATAGCCTCGCCCGATAGTTCGACAATACTAGTTTGGTACCTAACTGAAATATTATCTTTTGCGAGCACCTTTTGAACCACGCCATCAGGGGCACGGAACTGATCGCGGCGCAAAACGATGGTCACGCTGCTGGCGATTTCTGACAAGAACAGGGCTTCCTCGCAGGCAGCATTGCCGCCGCCGATAACAAAAACCTGCTTGCCACGAAAGAACATGCCGTCGCACGTCGCGCAATACGAAACGCCACGACCGCGATACGTATCCTCGCCAACAAAACCCGCAGATCGCGGCGTGGCACCCATGCAAGCGATAACGCTCGAGGCAACCGTATCGCCCGTATCGTGATGTACCGTAAACAGCGCTGAATCGGCATCGTAATCGATACCCGTAACCATGCTCCATGCAACCTGTGCTCCCAGGCCCTCTGCATGCTGCTGAAAACGCTCGCCAAGCTCGGCTCCACTCAGCAGCGGAATGCCCGGATAGTTCTCGACCTCATTGGTTGTGGCGATCTGTCCTCCCGACATGCCCTGTTCAATCACAGTCGTCGTTAGGTTGGCACGCGCCGCATAAATGGCTGCGGCATAGCCCGCAGGGCCGCCGCCGATAATAGCAACATCGATCGGCTGATGGGTAGTCATGAAGAGACCTCCTGTCGAAAGATTGGCGTTCTTTGCGCTCATACCCAAATTTAGACGAACGTGACACTCATGCACTACAATGATTCCTTGCGAAACTAAGATGAAGGGGAGTTATCGATGGATCAAACGCAGACGCGCGACGACGCTCCCCTGCTCACACACAGCACTCCCCAATCGGAACAAACCACGCTCTTGGCTCAGCAAAAACCTCTCGTGACCATCGTGCACGCCTCGGTCGGCTCGGGCCACAAGGCCGCCGCAAATGCGATTGCGCAGGCATTCGACCTTATCCGCGGCACCAATGGCATCCCCGAGGATGTTGAGATTGAAGTGCTCGATATCCTCGATTTTGGACGCATAAAATTCGACGGCAACAAAACGGCCGCCTCGTTTACCGGCGCCACGCGCCCAATTTATGACTTGACCTGGCGTTATACCCTTACCGGACACCTGCTTTGGGGCGGTGGCACGGCATGGTCGCGCATCATGTTCCCCGCATTTTACGAGTACGTTCGGACTCGTAGGCCCATTGCCGTGGTCGCCACGCACATCACGGCAGCCAACGTCGCCGTCGGCGCGCGCATCATTACGGGCATCGATTATCCCGTCATTTGCGTACCGACCGATTACGAGGTCGAGGGCTGGTGGCCCCATAAGGACACCGACCTATTCTGCGTGGCAAATGAGTTTATGGCCGAAACACTCCGCCCCCGCAAGGTTCCCGAGGCAAAGATCCGCATTACAGGCATCCCCATTCGCGCCGGGTTCGATACGGATTACAATCGTGAGGAAGAGCTAAAGAAGTTCAATCTCCCCACCAACAAGACCATTGTGCTGGTAATGGCTGGTGCCAGCTTACCGCAACCGTACGTTCGCTTTCGCGCGGCGATGGACCACACCCTCCCCTTCCTACGCAGCTTCGAGGACATGCACTTTGTCTTTTTGCCGGGCAAGGATGGCGAATATGCCACCCGTCTCAAAACGCTCTTCGATGCCATGAAACTCGAGAACGTCACGGTTCTTGACTACGTCGATGACATGGCAGCGCTTATGCACGGCTGTGACCTGGCAATTCTCAAATCGGGCGGACTCACTGTTACCGAATGCCTGTGCGCACACCTACCAATGATTCTGCTGGGCAAGTCCTATGGCCAAGAAAAGGCCAACACCACCATGCTCACCGGCATGGGCGCCAGCATGCATGTCACCACCGCACGCGAGCTCATCGTGACGCTTCGCCATCTCCACGATCATCCCGAGTCGCTCAAGGCACTGCTCATCAATGGCGAAGTCCTTCGCCGCCCACGCGCAGCCGAGGACATCGCCATCGCAACCATGGAGCTTGCAGGCAAGCCCCAAAAGCGCAAACGAGCCTTCTGCCGCTTCTACTGGGGCGAAAAACCCGCGCATATCCGCTAGCGTCTTAAAGTCCGCTGTGGCGCAGGCCGCCCACACATATCATTCCATGCTCAAACATTCTCGCTTCGCTTCGCTCGCTGCGAAACTGCGCGTGGAACGATATGTGTGGGCGGCCTGCGCCACAGCTACAAGTACATTCCAGCAGATATATCGGTTACTCAAGTAAAGCAGCGAAGGTGAACTCAAATACAAGTAATCCAAGTAACCCGATGCGACAAAGGGGTTGTCTCTTTGTCGCATCGGGTTACTAGTTGGATACAGCTTTTAGATACAGCAAACGGTTTTGATTGGGAACCATGATTGGTTGCGAGCACGTAGGCATAGCTCGCCCCTTGGAGGCCCCTATATATCGTCCCGCGCGCAGTTTCGCAGCGAAGCGAGAATGTTTGAGCACGGGATGATATATAGGGGCCTCCAAGGGGCGAGCGAACATTACGATGCTCCGTTCAGCAAAGTAAAGAGCTAGGCGACGCCGCTAGAACCGAAACCGCCGGCTCCTCGATCAGTTTCGTCTAGTTCTTCTACTTCTACGAGATTGACCGTGGGGACTTCTTGGATGACGAGTTGGGCGATGCGGTCGCCTTTGTTGATCTGGATATTGTTGGTGGGATCCATATTGATTAAGATGACTTTGAGTTCTCCTCGATAGTGGGCGTCGATGAGACCGGGCGTGTTGACTATAGACAGGCCCTGCTTAATGGCTAGACCGCTGCGGGGCTGGACAAAGCCGGCGTAGCCATCGGGCAGCGCAATGGCCAAGCCAGTGGAGACCAAACGTCGCTCAAAGGGCTTGAGGGTACAGTCTTCGTTGGCGCGGAGGTCAAGGCCGGCATCTGTGGGATGAGCGTATTTGGGAAGCTCGACCGTGGGATCGAGACGCTTAATGTTAACGGTAATGTTGGACATGAAATCACCTTAGCTTGTCGAGCTCTTGCAAAAACTCGTCGACGTCTTTGAAATCGCGATAGACCGAGGCAAATCGAATGTAGGCAACCTTGTCGATCTTGGCCAAGCGCTTAAGCACCATATCGCCCAGTTCGTGGGACGTTACAGCCGTCAGCGTACGGGAACGCAGCTCCACCTCGATATCATCGATGATCTCGTTGAGCTTTTTCGTGTCGATATCACGCTTGATCGTGGCGCGCATCAGGCCGACCAGCAGCTTGTTGCGATCGAACCGCTGCTTTGAACCGTCGGATTTGATGACCTCGATGGGATCTTCGCAGCGCTCGAACGTCGTAAAACGATAATTGCACGAACAACATTCACGACGGCGCTTGATAGTGTTGTTCGACTCCTGCATACGGGAATCGACAACGCGGGTATGTGCCTTGCCGCATTTGGGACAGCGCATGGTACCTCCTCTTAAACGATAACAAGGGTACCATGCGACCGAGCGGAAATCTTACGAACGAGCCGGAACTTTCAGAACTGCACCAGCATCAAGAGAGCTGCGATCGAGGTGATTGACGCTACGAATCATGTCGGAAGTCTCCTGCGTGGAAAGGCCATCGATGGGATGCTCCTGGGCAAGCGACCACAGAGAATCGCCGGACTGCACACGAACCGTTTCGTAGGTGACGTTGGCTACGGAATCGGCATATGCTGCGTGACGAGCAGAAAAGACTGACGTGGCGAGCACAAAGAACAGGGTGAACGCTACAGCAACAGCAACAATCGTCGAGGCCTTCAGGGCAACAGGAGCCGAAGCAGCGGCCGCACGCTGGGTGCGAACGGGTTTAGTGGCCACGGCCTGAAAATGGGAGCGTCCACCCTTCACAACCGTGAAGGCAGGCGAGGCGGGCGCCTCGAGCTTAAGGGCAAGGTTTCCCTGGACCATATCCGCTGCGTTCATTCTGTTCTCCTCTCGTTTGTTTTGACGAGAACTGTTTTATCAAGCCGCGGGGACAAAAAAGTCTAGCGCGGGAACGAGTGTTCGGTTATTATTATCTTCGAACAGTTGTTCCTGTCAAGCAAAAATAGAACATTTGTTTGGTATGGGTAGAGAGGAATCCCTGATGGCTCGCAAAATTACCAAGCGTCAGCAGCAAATTTACGACTTCATCAAGGAATATCAGCAGGAGAAGGGCTATCCGCCCAGTGTGCGCGAGATGGCTTCGGCCGTGGGCCTTTCCTCCCCTAGCACCGTACATGCTCATCTCTCCGCGCTGGAAGCACGCGGCCTACTCAAGCGTGATGCCACCAAGCCTCGCGCTCTCGAGCTCTTTGACGAGGACGGATCTTCCGTCTCCATCTCAAAGTCCGATGAGCCCACGGCGCCTCGCGGCACCGTATCGCTGCCTCTCGTAGGCCGTGTCGCTGCAGGGATTCCTATTCTTGCCGAGCAGAATATCGAGGACACCTTTACTATCCCAACAGAGATCGCAACGGACCAGGGGTCCTTTATCCTCGAGGTCCACGGCAATTCGATGATTAACGTCGGTATCTATAACGGCGACTACATCATCGTCCGCGAGCAGAAGAGCGCCATGAATGGTGAGATTGTCGTGGCCATGATCGATGGCTCTGCAACGGTCAAAACGTTCTACAAGGAGCAGGGACGCGTTCGTCTGCAGCCCGAAAACGACACCATGGAGCCTATCTACGCGACAAATCCCACAATCCTGGGCAAGGTCGTCGGTTTGATGCGCCGGTTTTCGTAATGCAAAAACGCATCACGGTTTTTGATACCATTCGCGGGCTTACCATGCTGTCGATGGCGGGATTTCATGCCTGCTACGACCTTGCTTACCTATATGGTTGGAATATGCCTTGGTTTACCCAGACCATCTTCCAGGACATCTGGCGTGCCAGCATCAGTTGGGTATTTTTGTTTATTGCCGGCTGGATGTGCACCCTCTCGCGCAACAACATCAAGCGAGCCGCCAAATATGCCGTTGCCGCTTTGGTCGTATGGGTCGCAACGACGCTCGTCTCAGTCGATGACTCGGTGAACTTCGGCATCATTTTCTGCATGGCGGCGTGCACCGCCATTGTTGCACTCACGCGCCCGGTTCTCGATAGGGTGCCGGCAGCATGGGGTATAACGATTTGCCTCATACTCTTTACCTGTACCTGGAGCATTCCTAAAGCAGTCTACCCTATCCCCTATCTAGCTTGGCTGGGTTTCCCAGGTCCAGACTTTGTCTCCGGTGATTACTATCCGCTCATACCATTCTTATTTATGTATCTCACAGGCTTCTTTGCCGCCCGCACGGCACAGAAAGCAAGCTGCGAGACACCAGCATGGGCCTATGAAAATCCCATCCCGGCGCTCGCAAGCCTCGGACGCCATGCACTGCCATTCTACCTGCTTCATCAACCGATTATCTTGGGTGTACTGGAGCTGATTTATTCCGTTCGGTAACGCTCAAGACGTGGTGCGATACGGGCCGGAAGCTTTGCCACAATACGAACGCCGTCCTCGAGGTATTCCTCGTGCAGGAGGGTTCCCTGTTCGTGCACGAGCGTGATTAACGCGCCCTCTCGATACGGAATATCGGCCGAGAGCAACACATCCGTAGCGGCCGCTTCACGAGCGATACGGTCGACTAAGTCATCAAGACCCTCACCCGTCTGAGCCGAGAACAGCACCGCCTCGGGATAGCGCCGGCGAAAGCTCAAGCGATCGACGCTATCGAGCAGATCAATTTTATTGAACACGGTAAGCGTCAAGCGCTCACCGGCACCGATCTCGTCAAGGACACGATCAACCGCCTCAAGCTGACGCTCGTAATCCTCATCGGAAGCGTCTACAACTCTAAGAATCAAATCGGCGCCGAGCACCTCGGAAAGCGTAGATTTAAACGCGTCGACCAGGCCATGGGGCAGCTTTTGAATAAAGCCGACGGTATCGGTGATCGTCATGCCACGGCCACCGGGCAAACGGTACGAGCGCGTCGTAGGATCGAGCGTGGCAAACAGCTTATCCTGCGAAAGTACCGTGGATCCCGTCAAACGATTAAGCAACGTCGACTTGCCGGCATTGGTGTAGCCAGCCAACGCCACGCGAAACGCCGGCGATTCAATACGGCTTTTCGATTGCACATCACGACGTTGTTCAACCTGTTTCAGTTCGCGTCGAAGAGCTGCAATCTTATTACGAATTAGGCGACGGTCGACCTCGAGCTGGCTTTCGCCCTGGCCAAAGCGAGAGCCAATACCGCCACGCGTCTGTTCCTTAGCAAGATGGCTCCACATACCTCGCAGACGAGGCAGCAGATACTGCAACTGTGCCAGCTGCACCTGCAAGCGGCCCTCACGAGTCTGGGCATGCAGGCCAAAGATATCCAGAATCAATGCCGTACGGTCAATAATCTTGACCGGTTCGCCCACGGCTTTCTCAAGATAGGACTGCTGCGAGGGCGTCAGGTCGTCGTCGAAGATAACAACATCCGCATCCATACGATGCACCAAACCGCACAGCTCCTCGACCTTGCCGGAGCCGATAAACGATTTGGGATAGGGTTTGACCAGGCGCTGAGACAAGCGTGCGACGCATTGGGCTCCAGCAGTGTGGGCCAGACGCTCGAGCTCGTCAAGCGAACGGTCGAGCGGCCAGGCGTTATCGCGCCACTCAACACCAACCAAGATGGCGCGCTCGGGTTCAGGCGCCGTGGGGACCAAAGGAAAACGAGCCATTAGGCAGCCTCGATGCGACGGTAGATATCATAAACGACCTCATCGATCGTAAACTCGTCCATATCGAACCACACGATGCGATCGTCACGCTTAAACCAGGAAAGCTGGCGCTTGGCATAGCGACGTGAACGCATCTTGATAAGCTCACGGGCCTCATCCATGGAAATAGCGCCACGCAAGGCATCAATAATCTCTTTGTAACCGATTGCCTGCATCGACGTCAGTGCATCGCCCAGGCCCTGGTCCATAAGGCCACGGACCTCATCAACCAGTCCCTGCTCAAACATAAGGTCGACACGCAGGTTAATGCGCTCATAGAGCACTTCACGGCTACGCGTCAGACCAAACCACAAGGCATGATAACGCTCGCGCGGGACGCTGAATTTCGACTTTTGCTGGGCATATGACACGCCGTCATCGTGCATCTCGAGCGCACGAATCACACGACGCACGTTATGGGGATGAATCACGGCAGCAGATTCCGGATCGCGCTCGGCAAGCAAGGCATGCAATGCTTCCTCGCCAATGCGCTCGGCAAGCTCCTGATAGCCCACGCGGCGTTCGTCCTCGAGTTCTCCCGAAGGAAAATCCATTTCATCGAGAGCGGCCTTGAGATACAAGCCCGTACCGCCGCAAAAGACCGGAAGACGCTGCTCGCCAAGCAAACGCTCGACATGTGCTCGGGCGTCCGACTGGTAGAGCGCAGCAGAATACGCGACGCCGGGATCCACGATATCGATAAGGCGCAGAGGTGCCGAGCACTCCTCGGGCATCATTTTGGCCGTACCGATGTCCATGCCGCGATAGATTTGCATCGCGTCGCACGACAACACTTCGGACGATAGACGAGCGGCCAGGCGGTCGGCAACATCGCTTTTTCCGACCGCTGTCGGACCGACAATCGCTACAGCAGAAAGGCTTGCACCAGGAGAAATCATTAGCGAGGCTCGCCCACGACGGAGCCAGACAGATACCACGTCTTGGCGACATCAATATCAACATCGACGATCTTGCCGATAAGCTGATCGATGCTATAGCCAGCAGGAATCGGCGCATGCACCGTCTGGTTCTTAGGGCTCTTGCCCAGAAGGACAGCGTCGTTCTTCTTGCTCGTGCCCTCAATGAGCGCAGGCACCACAGTGTGAAGCTCGCCCTGGTTAAACTCGTGTGCCGTCGTCTCGATAACCTTGACCAGACGGTTAAAGCGCTCAAGGATAACCTCATGCGGGGTGGGATCATAAATCTCGGCGGCCGGGGTACCGGAGCGCTTGGAGTAAATAAACGTGTAGGCTTGGGCATAGCGCACCGTCTCGGCAAGCGAGAGCGTCTGCTCAAAGTCTTCCTCGGTCTCACCAGGGAAGCCCACGATGATGTCGGTCGAAAGCGCAATATCGGGCATACGGTTACGAATACGATCGACCAGGCCCAGATAATCCTCGCGCGTGTACCGACGATTCATCTCTTTAAGGATGCGCGTGGAACCCGACTGAACGGCCAAGTGAAGCTGCGGCATGACGGCAGGCGTCTCGGCCATAGCATCGATGGTCTCGGGCAGCAGATCTTTGGGATGCGAAGAGGTAAAGAAGATACGCTCGACACCCGTATCGCCCACAGCGCGCAGCAGATCGGCAAAACGCGGCTTGCCAAAGAGATCGCGACCGTAGGAGTTAACGTTTTGGCCCAGCAGCGTAATCTCGCGCACGCCCTGACGCACAAGCCCGGTAACCTCGTCGACAATCTCCTCGAAGGGACGACTCTTCTCACGACCACGGACGTACGGCACGATGCAGTACGTGCAGAAGTTGTTGCAGCCCGTCATGATAGGCACCCAGGCGTGATACTGCGTCTCGCGATGCCACGGCATACTCATGGCGTCGGTATCCTCATGCTCATTCGTACGGATATGGCGCTTGCCATCCAAAAACGCCTCGGCGATAAGCTCGGCCACGTGAGCAATGGAATGGGTGCCGAAAATGACGTTGACGTTATCGACGTTGGTGAGCAAGCCCTCGCCATCGCGCTGGGCGATGCAGCCGCCCACGGCGACCACACGCTTACCCGAAGGCGAAGGAGGCAGGCTCTTGCAGGAATTGCACTGACCATAGAGGCGAGTATCGGCAGCCTCGCGCACACAGCACGTCATGAACACGACAATATCGGCATGCTCGGGATCGAGCGCCATAAGACAGCCATACGAATCGAGCAAGCCACTCACGCGCTCGGAGTCGTGCTGATTCATCTGGCAGCCGAATGTGCGGATAAAGTAGGTTTTACCGGCAAGAATATCGCGTACGGAACGCTGGTCCATGAGCTTACATCCTAACGATGGTGTCGACGGGGCGCATAGGTGCTACAAGCGTGCAGATGGCTCGTTTACGCAACAGGCTTAACGTCGTCCATGACGACGTTATCCATAGCAGCCCGATTAATCTGGTGAACGTAGATAGAGAGACGAATTGCCGTGCGCGACTCCCCGTTAATGAGGATGTCGGAGAACACCGGCGCGCAGGAGACATCAAAGCCGGTCGGAATCAGAAAGCCGCGCGCAATGGCAACGGCCTTGATGGCCTGGTTGACGGCACCGGCGCCGACGCACTGAATGTTGACGGGGACGCCATCTTTGACCATGCCGGCAATGGCGCCGGCAACGGACGCGGGCGATGATTTGCTTGATACCTTCAGGCAATCCATGAAGAAACTCCTGCGTTTAAAAGTACGTTTTAACTGCAATAACTGTATCGTACCGAGCGGACTCGGTAAAGATTTTATTCCTCTTTGGCAAGATCGAACGTCACCGTGATGCGATCACGCGAAACGCGAATCTTAGGGTCGCCGCACAGATTGAGGTAATACCGGGCAGCGAGGTCGTTAAAGTCACGCTCGACCGCACGCGAAAACTGCGCCATATCATCCTTGGCGATGCGAAGACCTCGACGGTCCTTGGCAAGATCGACGGGAGCCGGCGCATGCGAGGTGGAATCACGCTCGCGCAGCAGACGCGCGGTCACGCCGCGAACGGGCTTAATCTGTCCCAACAGAATACGGTGGGCAGTGCGCTCGGACATCTCGAGACCCAACCCGGAGCAGATCCGGATAAAGTCCTCGGCATCCGAGGCAAGGCCCAAACGATCGATAACCGGAAGCTCGCACTCGTCATCGATAAAGAGCAGGCGCGACGTATCGAGACGACTCGAAGCCTGAGCGTACAGGGTCGCAGCGATCTCGGACGGAGAGCCTAGATACACATCGCAGCAACGCAGCTCCTCAAGGGCAAACTCACAGGCCGCGCGAATGATGTTGTGGGGACCGCGAGCGCATACATAGCGGCCGTCTTCATCTTTAACCGCCTGAGGCCAGCTCGACTGGTCGGCGCGCTCACCCAAGCGATCGGTGGCAACGCACACCTTAAACGCGGAGCCCAAATCGACGCCCGAGGTAACAACGCGCGCCTCATCCGTGTTCTGCTTGATAGAGAACAGCGCCATACCACGACCGTGAACACCCCAACGGTCCATTTTCATGCTCTCGAGCTTGGAAGTGACACGGGCATCGAAGATACGCTCCTGCATATCCTGCGGCACACCCGAACCGTTATCCAGGAAGAGGAGGGTGCGAACACCCTCCTCCTTGGTCGTGGCAAGATAGACCTTATCGGCTCCAGCATCGCGAGCATTGCGCAGCATCTCGATGACAATGTCCTCTACATGCTGAATGTCATGCTTGGCCTGACGGCGCTCGGCCTCCGAAACTCGGAGGCGAACATACCCCTCGCCAAGGTTTTCCTCGACGCGAAGGTTGCCCTCCCCCGACATCGACGCGATAAATGAGATGAGCTCGTTCGCGTCGTTCATGTTATTTAGCAATATCGACGGCACGGCTCTCGCGAATCACGACAACGCGAACCTGACCGGGATACTCCATCTCTTCCTCGATCTGATGGGCGATATCGTGCGCAAGCACCGTGGACTGGGCATCGGAGATCTTGTCAGGCTGAACCATGACATGAACCTCGCGACCGGCCTGCATGGCATAGGTACGCTCGACGCCGTCGTGAGAGTTGGCAATCTCCTCGAGCTTCTCAAGACGCTTGATGTAGTTCTCGGCCGACTCGCGGCGGGCACCGGGACGAGAAGCAGAAACGGCATCGGCAGCCTGGACCAGAACGTCGAGCACCGTGTTGGGGTCGACATCGGCATGATGGGCTTCGATCGCGTGGACGATAACGGGCTTCTCGCCATAACGGCGGGCAAGCTCGGCGCCAATGACAGCATGCGGTCCCTCAACGTCGTGGTCGATGGCCTTGCCCAGGTCGTGCAGAAGACCGGCGCGCTTAGCGGTCACAACATCCAGACCAAGCTCGGAGGCCATAACGCCGCACAGGTCGGAGACCTCAAGCGAGTGCTGCAGCACGTTCTGACCAAACGAGGTGCGGTAGCGAAGAGCACCCAGGGTCTTGACGATCTCGGGGTGCAGATCGTGGATACCGGTATCGAAGGCGGCCTGCTCGCCAGCCTCGCGCACACGCTGCTGAACCAAGTCGGCGGCCTTGTGATACATCTCCTCGATGCGGGCGGGGTGAATACGACCGTCGGCAATGAGGTTTTCGAGCGCCACGCGGGCAGTCTCACGACGGACCGGATCGAAGCTCGAAAGTACAACGGTCTCGGGGGTGTCGTCAATCACGAGGTTGACGCCAGACACCTGCTCGAAGGTGCGGATGTTACGACCCTCACGACCGATGATGCGACCCTTGAGGTCATCGGAGGGAATATGCACGGAAGTGACGGTGACCTCGGCGGTATGGTCGGCGGCACAACGCTGAATCGCCAGGGAGAGAATCTCCTGGGCGGTCTTGTGGCACTCGGCGCGGACCTGCTGCTCGGACTCACGGATGATGGTGGCCGCCTCGTGGGTAACCTCGCCGCGGACCTTGTCGAGCAGCTCCTTGTGAGCGTCCTCGCGCGTAAGGTCGGCAATACGCTCGAGCTCGGAGGTCTGCTTGGCGCAGAGCTCCTCAAGCTCGCGAGAGCGCTTCTCGACCTGACCGGCCTGGCTGGACAGCTGGTGCTCGCGTTTATCGAGCGCATCGTTGCGACGATCGAGTGATTCCTCGCGCTGCATCACGCGATTTTCGAGCGTGCGAATCTCGCTCTTGCGCTGCTTGTCCTCGGCCTCGGCGGCCTGCTTGTTCTTGATGATCTCTTCCTTAGCCTCGAGCAGAGCCTCTTTTTTGAGGGTCTCGGCCTGACGCTTTGCATCACCGATCAGGGACTCTGCCTGCGCGTGTGCCGACTGAATCTTTTCGTCGGCCTCGTGAAGACTACCCTGCTTGGCGGTGCGCATGTAGGCAATGGCGGCGATGGCACCCAAAACGAGGCCAACGAGCGCTGCAATGATAGGCATGCTCACTCCTTTTTATGGATTCGTTACACAACAAAGCGAACCGTCCTTACGAACGGCTCGCGACATTTGAGTAATATGGGCGCAGCTTATGCGGGTCGGATACAGATAAACATATAAACAAACTCATCACAGATGAGCACATATCACAAAGCAAATGACGGTATTTATCCTACGTTGAACCGCAACAACTGTCAAATAAACGCACCCGGCACGGCGCCAATCGAGCGGTGAACGGCAGGGGCGTAACGGGTGCTATGCTTACACGGCACACTCCTCGCTTAAGGCATCGAGACGTGCCTTAACGGCATCGGCGGCGATGTGATACGAGAAACCTTTACCCATCAAAAACCTGACGAGCTTTTCGAATGCACGGACCTCGGGGACGCGACGTTTAGCGAGCAAGGCCGAAGCGCGGCCCAAGTCGTCATCCACGGCAAAATATGCCTCGGGATACCCGGGGATATCGTCAAGCACGACATGACGACGCTTGAGCTCAACCTCGATCTTGCGCTGTCCCCAGCCGCGACGTTTGCGCTCTTCGATAAAGTACGAGCAAAAACGGTTCTCGTCCAAAAACCGATACTCGGTCGCTCGAGCAACCGCAAAATCGATCGCGGGCTGTCGAAAGCCATAGCGCGCCAACTTATCGCGCACCTCGCCCGTGGCATGATCGCGGCGCGAAAGCATCTCGGTCACCATGGTGAGTGCACATTTGCGTTCGATAAGCTGCACCGCCTCGCGAAAGTCATCCCAATCACAGGGAAGATCGGGGCGGTTCTTAACGTACAGGCGCGCCACGCGCACGGGAATCCAAATGGAACGTTCGTAACCGCCCTCAAGATCGCAATCGATATGCGCACAGGGCTTTTTAAACGCATAACCGCTCGAGAACGAGGAGGCCGCTTTCTTATCGGGAAAGACGACCGTGGCCTCGGTCACCGTATACGACATGTCGGCATCCGCTACTCGTCGTCATCGTCGAGCATCGCGGAGCCATCGATGGCGTACAGCTCATCAAACTCCTCGGGGGCGGGCTGATCGGTCAACTCAACCTCAGAGGGAGCATCGTCGTCATACTCAAGACCGCAGGCAAGGCGAACCTTGTGCTCGATCTCGTCGGCGCAATCGGGGTGCTCGCGCAGGAACGTCTTGGCGGCCTCGCGACCATTGCCGAGCTTGTCCTCGCCATAGGCAAACCAGGACCCCATCTTTTTGCAAATGCCGCACTCGACGGCCATATCCAGAATCGAGCCCTCTTTGGAGATGCCGGTGCCGTACATGATGTCAAACTCGGCCGAGCGGAACGGAGCGGCCACCTTGTTCTTAACGACCTTGGCACGCACGCGATTGCCGATAACCTCGTCCTTGAGCTTGATGGTATCGATTTTGCGAATATCGATTCGCACGGAAGAGAAGAACTTGAGCGCGCGACCGCCCGTGGTGGTCTCGGGGTTACCGAACATGACGCCGATCTTCTCGCGCAATTGGTTAATGAAGATGCAGGTCGTGTTGGACTTGGAAAGCGAGCCGGCAAGCTTGCGGAGTGCCTGGCTCATCAAGCGAGCCTGCAGACCCACCGTCGTGTCACCGATCTCGCCTTCGATCTCGGCACGCGGAGTCAAGGCAGCAACAGAGTCAACGACGATGGCGTCGATGGCACCGGAGCGCACAAGCATATCGACGATCTCGAGCGCCTGCTCGCCCGTATCGGGCTGGGAAATCAAGACCTCATCGATATCGACGCCGATTCGCGCGGCATAGGTGGGATCAAGCGCGTGCTCGGCATCGATAAATGCCACAACGCCGCCCATGGCCTGTGCCTCTGCAAGAATCTCAAGCGAAAGCGTCGTCTTACCGGAGGACTCGGGGCCATAAATCTCGACGATACGGCCGCGCGGCACGCCGCCGATACCCAAGGCGGCATCGAGCGCCAGAGAGCCCGTCGGAATAGCCTCGACCTCGAGCTCGGGACCGCCGTCGCCATACCTCATAATAGAGCCCTGGCCGAACTTCTTCTCAATCTCGGCCTTGGTGGTGGCGATCATCTCATCGCGCTCTTTACCCGTCGTGCGTGCATGAACGGTACGTACGGGACCTGAATTCTTGGCCATGAATAGCCCTCCTCTTAACAACCTGAAACGATAATAAACGAACGGCTGTTCGTGGTCAACCGTTCAGATTCATCATATGCACCCGGCCATTCCAAAACCCAACCAAACGCCGACCAATCACCGACCAAACGCTTGACCACGCCAATCACAAATACGGGTGTTCGAACAAATTTAAGCCTTGTACCAGCCCAAACGGCAATATCATCAAAGGTCCCTATCTCCACAATTAAGGGGCCCTAAGGCCCCTTAAACCACGTCTAATCCATAGAATTGAGCACGCGGACAATACGCTCCAAAGCCTCCGCGACCGCATGGACACGAACGCACGACCGATCGCCCTCATAATGACAGCGCGCAGACTCGACAACCGGCGCTCCCCCATCGGCCGCACGATACGCCCACCCAATATAGAACGTACCGGCGGGGTCTTGCTCAGTGCCGCCACCGGGCCCAGCGTAGCCCGTTGCGCTCACGGCCACATCGCTCTGATAGAGGTCCAGCGAGCCAACGGCCATCTCGCGCGCCGTCTGGTGCGACACGGCGCTAAACCGATCGAGCGTTTCCTGCTCGACGCCGAGCACGCGATGTTTGATCTCATCGCAGTAGGTCACCGCACCGCCACGAAGCACCGCCGAGGCACCCGGGATATCGGCAATCGTCGAGGCGATCATGCCCGCCGTCAGCGACTCCGCCGTCGACACCGTCACACCACGGGCACTCGCGCGCTCGACAATATCGCGCGCCAGCTCCTCGTTGTTTGCGGCGATCTGCAAATAAGACTCCGTCATACCCACCAGGACCTAGACCGAAAAGACGATCTTGCGACAGTTCCAGAAGTACTGGGCGCCCGAGACAATGGTCAAAATCACGGCGATGACGTACAGGAAGCGCGACACCGAATAGACACCGAGCAGCAGCGACACCGGCCCCAGCTGAAGGCCGGCCATCGCAAAGACGCACAGATAGCCGCAGATGGAGACCATCGTGGTCGCCGTCTTGTACTTGCCGAGCTTATCGGCGGCAACGACTACACCGGCAGCACTCGCGACCATGCGAAGGGCGCTCACCAGCAGCTCACGGAACAGGATGATGAACACGGACCACACGGTCACCGCGCCAAAATCAAGGAACAGCAGCAGGGCCGAAAACACGAGCAGCTTATCGGCGATGGGGTCCAAGAACTTGCCAAAATCAGTGATCTCGTTGCGCGAGCGCGCCAGATAGCCGTCGACCTTATCGGTGCACGACAGGATCACATACAGAATGAAGGCAGCGGCGGCGAGCGGGCCGTTGAAGGTGCTCCAGTCCGTACCGGCAACGCTCGCGTGAGACAGAGCCGAGACGATCATGAACACCGGGATAAAGACGATGCGAACGCACGTCACGATGTTGGCGGGCGTCCAAACACTCGTCAGTTCCTTATTGCTCTCGTTTGCCACGACGCTCTCCTACTCCACAACATGACCGATAAGCTCATAGCAGAAGCTATCGGTAAACTCGACAGTCAGAATATCGCCCACGGACGCCTCGCTGGCATCCAGATGCACCGCGCCATCGGAATCGGGCGCCTGGAACCAAGCGTGACCGATCAGCTCGGCGCCGTCCTCGGTCTCCTCGATGCCATCGACGATCACCTGGGCGCGCTCGCCCACATGGGCCGCCGTGGCGGCAAAACCGAGCGACTCGGCCAGATCCATGGCCTCCTGGGCGCGCTCGAGCTTAACCTCCTCATCGACCTGGCCCTCCATCTTGGCGGCCAGGCTGCCCTCCTCACGCGAGTAGGCAAAGACGCTCGTGTAGTCAAAGCCGACGGTGTCCATAAAGTCGATAAGATCGCGGAACTCTTCGTCGGACTCGGTCGGGAAGCCGACCATGGCCGTGGAGCGAATCACAATACCGGGGATGCGCTCGCGAAGGTCGCGGAACAGATCCTCGAGCTCCTGGCGCGAACCGGAGCGGCGCATGGCCTTAAGGATGCGCGCATCGCAGTGCTGTACGGGGATATCGATATAGGGCAGCACCTCGGGCGTATCGCGAATCGTCTCGATAAGCTCGTCGGTCATGCCCTCGGGCTGCAGATAGAGCACGCGGACCCAGACGTTATGCGGGCGCACAGCCTCGGCGACGGCACGCAGCAGCTGCGCCAGATTGCGCGGCGAGCCCTCGGCGACGTCCTCGTCGGCAAAGTCGGTGCCCCAGATGCCCGTGTCCTGGCCGATCAGCACAATCTCGCGCACACCGCCGGCAACCAGGTCGCGCACCTCGGAGATAATGCTCTCGGCATTGCGCGAATGATAGCGACCGCGAATGTAGGGGATCATGCAGAAGCTGCAAAAACGATTGCAGCCATCGGAAATCTTGACATAGGCAACGGCACCCTCGACGGTACGCTTGACCTGCGGGATATAGGCCGCGATCTCGCGCTCCACGCCCAGTACGCCATCGATAACAGAGACGATACCGTCTTCCTCATCGGCCTTCACAAAAGCCGCGACCTCGGGCAGCTCGTCGGGCAGGTCGTCGCCATAGCGCGACGGCACACAGCCGCACATGACGATGGGGCAGGCGCGAACGCCGTCCTGAACCTCATTGGCGAGCTCGAGCGTGGTCTCGATGCTCTCGGACGTTGCGGAGGCGAGGAACGAGCATGTATTGACGATGGCGATATCGGCATCCTGCGGGTCGAATGCCTCCTCGTAGCCCGCAGCGGTCAAAAGAGAACGCATGCGGTCGGTGTCAACCTCGTTCTTAGCGCACCCGAGGGTGATGTAGAGCACGGAGCCCAAAGGTGTATCCATGTTGGAGAGCGGTCCTTTCGAATGTTATTAGCGGTAGTTGGTGAACTGCAGCGGCTGGCCGTAGTCTTGGTCGCGCAGGAACTGGATCACCGTCTGAAGCGCATCCTTAGAGGCCGAGGTAACGCGCAGTTTATCGGCCTCGATGGTCACCTTGACCTTGAGCTTTTGATCCTTGATGTCCTTATTAATCTTCTTGGCGGTCGCCTGGTCAATGCCCTCGACGATATGGCCGAGCACGCGCACGGTACCGCCCGAAGCCGCCTGCGGCGCGTCCCAAGAGACAGCCTTAAGATCGATGCCGCGCTTGATGAGCTTAGAGCTCAGCACGTCAATGATCTGCTTGGAGACAAAATCGGCCGGGGCATTGATCGTAAAGAGCTTGTCGCCCTTCGAAAGCTCGATGGTGGCGCCGGAGTCCTTGAGGTCATAGCGCTGAGAGATCTCGCGGGTGGTCTGTTGGAAGGCGTTATCGACCTCCTGCATATTGACCTCGGACACAACGTCGAAGCTGGAATCTTTAGCCATGGTTCTTCCTTTCGGTACGGGGAGCCTTAGTAGCTGTCGTACGAATAGTCATCTGAATCGTTTGCAGTCTGGCCGTCGGATGCCGTGTCGGTACCGTCGGTAGATTGGGCGTCGGTGCCGTCGGTAGACTGGGGGTCGGTGCCGTCGGCAGTATCGGTGCCGTCGGCACTCTCACCGTCTTCGGAGTCAGCGGTCTCCTTCTTAGGAACGGTAATGGTCACGCGCGCCACGCCCGATGTCTTGGTGTCGTAGCGAACCTTTTCACCGTTCTTGGTAACCGTGACATCGGAGGGCTTGGACGTGGTGATCTCGATCGAGGACTCGGGCGTGTACTCCTGCTCAAAGGGACCGGTTGCCTGGGCGCCAAAGACCGATTTACCGTCGACCTTGACCTCGATCCAGGCGGTCTTGCCCTTGGCAACGGAGACCTTGACCTTGATGACCTCGTCCTCTTTCTTTTTCGCGTTCGCCTTGGCGGCATCGGAATCGGCAGAATCCGTCGCCTCGTCGGTGCCTTCATCCTCGTCAACAGATTCGGTCGTCTTGGAAGACTTCTTGGTCGTCGTCTTGGTGGCCGCGGGCGTCTCGGGCGTCGACTCGGGTGCAGAAGAGCCGCAGCCACGCAGGAGGACCACGATGAGCAGAATCAACAAAAGCGCCACGGCACCGATGCCGGCGTAGATGATGCGCGGATCGAGTCCATTGTTCTGGGGAGCACGTCCACCGCCGCGTCCGCGATTGGAGCCGCCGCGGCCATTCCCCTGCGGCATACGGCCGCGACTGCTATCGGGACGACCACGATATCCGCCTTGGCTCTGCGAGCCGCGCTGGCCCGAACGCGGCGCAAGCTCGCCACGGTTCTGATAGCCACGCTGGCCAGAGCGAGGCGCCGAAGAGCGCTGCCCGTAAGGCTGCGATTGCGAACGGAGGCGCGGCGTCACCTGCGTGGTATCGGCGTCGGCATATCCACCGTGGGAACGCCCGGCAGAAACTCCGCGATAACCACGACCGGAGTAGCCACCGTCGCCGTAACCGGCGCGGGGATCGCGACTCAACCCGCGAGCGGCGGGAAGCGCACGATCATCCGGCATGGGCGTACTGCGAAAGCGATCTCGCTGAGAACGAATCTCCTCGCTGGAGCCCGTCTCGGTGATATAGCCCGCCTGCGGAGGGCGCTGGCCGTACCGCGTCGAGCGACCACCCTGAACCATCAGAAAGCGTCCGTTATCGACCGACGAACGCGAGTTAACGTAGCCGGCAGCATCCTGAAAACGACCGCCCTGCTGCGAGGTCTCGCGTTCATATGCCATGAGGTCATCAAAATAAGCGTTGACGACCTCGCGCGGGTTAAGACCCAAAAAGCGAGCATAGCTCGAAATCATGCCCTGCGCATAGCCGCGCGGAGGCATCGATGCAAAGTTACCGGTCTCGAAAAACTCGATGATCTGCGGCCTGATTTTGATGGTGTTGGCGACCTGCTGGATGGAAAGGCCCATCCGGCGACGCTGCTCGAGCAGCATGTCACCAAAGCGTGCAGCCATCAGAATCCTCCAAACTCACGATCTTCACGTGCCATCTCGGCGTCGACAGACTCCAGCGCGGCAAGCCCCTCCTCATCCAGCAGGACCTCGCGCGGCTTGGAACCGTCGGGCGGACCGACGACACCCTTTTCTTCCAGCATGTCCATAATACGCCCGGCGCGCGCATAGCCAACCTTGAGGCGGCGTTGCAGGCCAGATGTGGAGCCCAGCTGCGATTCCACCACAATGTGGGCGGCCTCCCAGATAAGCGGGTCGTCATCCTGCGGCTCGGCAACACCCGTGCGAACAATGCCGCCACCAGACATGGACATGGAAGCGGGTGCCACGGCAGAGAGAATCTCCTCATGGTAGTCGGGCTCGCTTTGCGACTTAACGAACTCGACGATCTCGTTGATCTCGTCGTCCGAGACAAAGCAGCCCTGGATACGGCGGGGCTTGCCCCAGTCGACTTTTGAGAACAGCATGTCGCCCAAACCAGTAAGCTTTTCGGCGCCCATCTGGTCGATAATGACGCGGGAATCGATGCCCGTAGCCACGTTAAAGGCAATACGATTGGTGATGTTGGCCTTAATAAGGCCCGTCACCACGTTGGAGCTGGGGCGCTGCGTAGCCACGATAAGGTGAATACCGGCGGCACGGCCCAGCTGGGCGATACGGACGATCGAGGCCTCGACATCCTTGCCGGCAACCATCATCAGGTCCGAAAGCTCGTCGATGATGATGACCAGATAGGGCATCTTTTGCGGCGGGTTATCGTAATGCTCAAACTCGCCGGCGGCCTGCTTTTCGTTGTAGGTCGAGATCTTGCGAACGTTGAGGCGCTCGAAGACCTTCAGGCGACGCTCCATCTCGGACACGGCCCATTGCAGCGCACTGGCAGCCTGCTTGGGCTCGGTCACCACGGGCACATAGAGATGCGGCAGGCCGTTATAGCCCGCAAGCTCGACGCGCTTGGGGTCGACCATGATAAGGCGAACGTCCTCGGGAAGGGCGCGCATGAGCAGGG
Organism: uncultured Collinsella sp.; assembly: GCA_900542085.1. Lineage (GTDB taxonomy): Bacteria > Actinomycetota > Coriobacteriia > Coriobacteriales > Coriobacteriaceae > Collinsella. The sequence goes on along the minus strand of UQMK01000022.1, from coordinate 3,974 downwards.
TCGTGATGATGGAGTTGATCATGACCGACTTACCCGAACCGGTGGTGCCGGCGATCAGCAGGTGGGGCATCTTGGCGAGGTCGGCGACAACCGGCGTGCCCTCGGCATCGCGGCCGATGGCAAGCTCGAGCGGACCGCCCTTCACATAGGGAAGCACGTCGCCCAGGTTGACGTTCTGACGCTTGCGATTGGGAATCTCGATACCAACGAGCGAGGTGCCGGGGATCGGCGCGAAGATGCGCACCGACTGGGCGGCAAGCGAAAGCGCAATATCGTCCTCGAGGCTCGAGATCTTGCTCACGCGCTCGCCCTCACCGGGCTGCAGCTTAAAGGTCGTGACCGTGGGGCCGGCAATCCAGCCGACGACGCGGGCGCTACGGCCAAACTCAAGCAAGGTGGACTGCAGCGACTCGGCTGTCTGTTCCAGCTCCTTGTCAGAAGACGCAGAGGAAGCCGACTGCGGGTTGGCGTGCAGGATTTCGAGCGGCGGGAGCTTGAGGCCGTCCTCTTGGTCGCCCTCGGCATCGGTAGTAGTACCGTCCGCTCCCCCATCGCCGGCTGCAACAGGAGCAGCGGAAGTCCTAGAGCTGGAGGCATCGGCAACCTTGGGATGCTTTAGGAAGTCGGGAATTTGCGGAGCTGCCGAAACGGGATTCACGGCAAACGGCGGCTCTGACTCGTCAGCCTTGTCCGGGTCGTCTTCCATCGAAAACTGTCCGGTAACCTGTCCTGCGTTGGCGCGGCGACGCGGCAGCAAGGTGGTTTTGGCGGTCTCGAGCGGAGCCTCGTCGTCCTCGTCATCGCCCTCGGTGAGTTCGATTTCGCTATCGGACCAAGACGGGTCGGGCTCGCTCGTGTTGAGCTTGGGCGCGGCCTTGCCCTTCTTGGCATGGCGACGCGGCAGCAACGTGGTCTTGGCGCGCTCAGCCTCTACGGCCTCGGACACGTCGACAAACGGGTTATCGTCCTCGTTGTCATCCAAAACCGGGTCGGCATCGCCACCCATGACCGTAGTCACCGCGGCGTCAGCCCCCTTCTGGCGCAGGATGCTCAGGTGCGGACGGTCGACGCCGGGAACCAATAGGGCCTCTTCGTCACCCCACGGGCTCGCATTGACATCGGCACGACGGCGCTCGGCAAAATCGGCAGCACGATCGCGTGCGGAGCGCAAAACGCCGCCCACCGAAAAGCCGATAATGACCAAACCAACGACGACAAGCCCCAGCAAGACAACCATAGCGATAGGTTTACCCAGGGCGTTTTGCAAGGCACTTGCGATAAAGGCGCCAACGTAGCCGCCCGATGCGGATAGGTTCTGCGGCGTAAACATGAGGTCGCACGAATCGCTCGTACCCGGCACCATCAGCGACAGGATAGAGACAATGGCCACAAAGACCACAGCGCCACCCGCGACCGAGCGAATGTTGAGCGGCGAGTCCTCACCCAAAAAGAGCGTGGCGGCAAACAGCAAGATGACGATCGGCAGCACGTAGGCGCCCAGGCCAAAGCCGAGGTGATAGAAACCGGCGACAGCAGCCGTCACGGGCGCCGTTGCCGGCGAAATCACGGCAATGAAGGATGCAATCGCCAAAACGGCAATGACCACGCCGGCGATATCGCGATTGGCCGAAGGCTCGACCAGGGGCTCGAACTCATCGAACTCCGCCTCGTGACCCTTATTGGCACGCAGATGGGAACCGGCACCCTTAGCAGATGCCGGCTGGCTGTTGGCTTTATTGCCTTTGGCGTTTTGTGCAGATCCGCGCGCCAAACTAAACCTCCATGACGACCGGGATGATCATCGGACGGGTGCGCGTACGGCTCCAGATAAAGTTGGAGAGCGAATCGCGCACGGCTTTGCGAATGGCATCGGAGCCGCTGCTGGTAAAGCTAAACTTGCCCTTCTCGATCGTCTTCATGATGGCTGCGGAGGCATCCTCGGAGAACTGGTCGTCGATGGCAAACGAAACGCCGCGGCCCGAGAACTCGATAGCCTCGATCTTCTTGTGCTTGAGCGAGACGATGGCAACAGCCGTGACCATACCGTCGTTGGCGAGCTTTTGGCGATCGCGAAGGACGATGGGGTCGGTATCGCCGATGCGCAGACCGTCGACATAGACGACGCCGGACTCGACGGGCGCACCGCGTTTGACGATACCGCCGCGCATCTCGAGCGTGTCACCATTGTCGAGGATAAAGATATGATCGTCCTTAAGGCCCATCTTGCGGGCGAGCTGGGCATGGGCGCGCAGGTGAACGGCCTCGCCGTGAACCGGCATAAAGTAGGTGGGCTTGGCCATGGCCATCATGAGCTTGAGCTCCTCCTGGCTGCCATGACCCGAGACGTGGACGAGGGCGCGGGACTTATCCCAGACGTCGCAGCCAAGCTTGGCCAGGCTGTTGACGACCTGCTGGACGGCCTTTTCGTTGCCGGGAACGGGAGTTGCCGAAAGAATGACGGTATCGCCCTCATGGATGGAAAGCGTCTTGTGCTCGCCGTTGGCCATGCGGGACAGGGCCGACAGCGGCTCGCCCTGCGAACCGGTGCACATGACGACGATCTTGTCATCGGGCAGGTTATCGATATCGAAGGCATCGAGGATATCGGCATCGTCGATGTTGAGGTAGCCCAGCTCGCGCGCCACGCGGGTGTTGGTGAGCATGGAACGTCCGGTCACGACGACCTTGCGGCCGCACTTGCGAGCGGCGTCGCAGATCTGCTGCAGGCGATGGATGTGACTCGAGAACGACGCGACGAACACGCGGCCCGGAGCGTTCTTGATGGCGTGCAGCAAGTTGGGGCCAACCTCGGCCTCGGACTTGGTAAAGCCCGGAACCGTAGCGTTGGTGGAGTCGGAAAGCAGCAGGTCGATGCCCTGCTTGGCAAAGCGGCTGATGGCGGCATAGTCGGGCGTGACGCCATCGATGGGCGTCTGATCGAGCTTAAAGTCGCCCGTGTGCATAACGGTGCCCTGATTGGTGCGAATGAACACGCCCAGTGCACCCGGAATGGAGTGCGTCATAGAGAAGAAATCGAGCGAGATGCCACCGAGATTGACGTGGCTGCCGCCCTTGACCTCGCGGAACTTGGGCGCGCGAATGCGGAACTCGGAGAGCTTGCCCTCGATAAAACCGAGCGTCAGCTTGCTCGAGAAGATGGGCACCTTGTTGTTGAGGTCCTGCAGCAGGTACGGAAGCGAACCGGTGTGGTCCTCGTGGCCGTGGGTGACGACGATGCCGCGGAGCTTCTCCTCGTTCTCCAGGACATAGGTATAGTCGGGAAGCACCAGGTCGATACCGGGCTGGGAGTCGTCGGGGAACATGAGGCCGGCGTCGACGAGCACCATGTCGTCGCCGCACTCGAAGACCGTCATATTCTTGCCGATGCCGTCAAGGCCGCCGAGCGGGATGATCTTCAAGGGAGATGATTTTTTAGCTGCCATAGGTTCGTGTGGTTTCCTTTCTTCGAAACGGGTCTGGAACAACCGACGGGGCGCTTCTGGCAAACCGACCGCCGGGAACGTACAAACATGCATCGCAGAGTCGATGCAGTAACCACAGTATGATACCCATTTGCATACCAACAGACCACCCATGCATCAAAGCCCCATCTGAACTGGTCTATCCCGCCGGTCTGGGGCCATCGGGGGCCGGGGCGGGTTAAGTTTGCTGCTCTACAGTCCTGCGCAAGACGGAAAGCACATTAAGTGCTTTCCTTTGCGTGCGGAACTCGCGACAAACTTAACCGCCCCGCCCGGCAGGCGAGCTGCGGAAACTCGATTGATCCAGAGTAATATCGTGCGAACGGAATTCTGGCTGATGACCTGTTCGCGACAAAGACTCGATAGACAGCCCCCTCTATACCCTTTTGTAAGTTGCGGTGAAATAGGGACTGAATTTGGAGTTGAATCGTTTAAACGGGGGTGCGGACAGAAAGTTGGACCGCGGGGCGGTCCGGACTGGAGGTTCGCATG
>UQMK01000021.1 GCA_900542085.1 uncultured Collinsella sp. | reverse complement strand
GCGAGGCTCCGTCCGGCACCGATGCAACCGCAGCCGCGGCTGCCGAAGGCACCGAGACCGAAGAGGGCGCCCGCCCCAGCCGCCGTCAGCACAAGCGCAACGACGAGCGCAACGACCGCAAGGACGATCGCAACAACGACCGCCGCAGCCGTCAGCGCGACCGCAAACAGCGCAACAAGGAGCGCAACGCCGCCCCCACCGAGCCCACGCTTTCGCGCGAGGAGCTTGCGGCCATGAAGGTCGCCGAGCTGCGCGAGAAGGCAAAAGAGTTCGAGATCGAGACGACCGGCAAGAAGAAGGCCGAGCTTGTCGAGGAGATCTACACGACCGCCGCGAAGGCCGAGGGCTTCCGCGATATTAAGGGCATCCTGCAGATTCGCCCGGACAACTCCGGCATCATCCATGCCCACGGTTACATGAAGTCCAACGAAGACGCCTTCGTCCCCGCTTACCTCATCCGCTCCGCACGCCTGCGCACGGGTGATGTTATCGAGGGTTCGCTGCGCCCCTCGCGCGGCGGCGACAAGCGAGCCGGCCTCGCCAAGATCACGACCGTTAACGGCATGGATCCCGAGCAGATCCGCAACCGCCCCAAGTTCGGCGACCTTACCCCGGTCTATCCCAACGAGCCGCTGCGCATGGAGCACGGCAAGGATTCCATCACCGGTCGCGCCATCGATATCGTGTCGCCGATCGGCAAGGGCCAGCGTGGCCTGATCGTGTCGCCGCCCAAGGCCGGCAAGACAACGATCCTTAAGAAGATCTGCCAGTCCATCTCGATCAACAACCCCGAGGTGCACCTCATTTGTCTGCTCGTCGACGAGCGCCCCGAAGAGGTCACCGATATGCAGCGCTCCATTAAGGGCGAGGTCGTGGCCTCGACCTTCGATATGCCCGCCGACAACCACACCCGCGTGGCCGAGCTCGTCATCGAGCGTGCCAAGCGCATTGTGGAGCTGGGCGGCGATGTCGTGGTGGTGCTAGACTCCATCACGCGTCTTGCCCGCGCCTACAATCTGGCGGCACCCGCCTCGGGCCGCATCCTTTCGGGCGGTGTCGATTCGGCGGCCTTGTATCCGCCCAAGCGTTTCCTGGGTGCAGCCCGCAATATCGAGAACGGTGGATCGCTCACCATCCTCGCCTCCGCCCTTATCGACACCGGCTCCAAGATGGATGAGGTCATCTTTGAGGAGTTCAAGGGTACCGGCAACATGGAACTCAAGCTCGACCGCGACCTCGCCGACCGTCGCATCTTCCCGGCCATCGACCCCGTTGCCTCCGGTACGCGCAACGAGGACCTGCTGGTCGACGAGCAGATGCGCCCGTTTGTCTTCGGCCTGCGTCGCATTCTCGCCGGCATGAACAACACCGAGCGCGCGGCGGCGTCGTTTATTAAGGGCCTTAAGGGCACCAACACCAATCAGGAGTTCTTGGTGCGTTCGGCCAAAAAGCACAGCGACTACGAGCAGACGTTTTAGACCAAAAGCCGCACGCTATATCGCCATAAGAACGGGCAATCGGGCCGGGGTTTATGCCCCGGCCCTTTCTTTACGGCGCCACTCGGCAACATTTTCTGACCTTATGACCGACAAACAGCAGTTTTCGAGCCATAATCCGGCCTCATCGCTTGCAATCGGAGGGTCGGTTTCGCATAATAGCTTTTAAGCTTCGCGACGGAAAACGCAGATGAAACGAACTATATACCGTTGCTTTGGGACGCATGTCCCGCTTCATCTTCTCTCGCGCAGCCAACTAAATGATGCGATTTGGGTGCTGGAAGATGGGGAGAGCTCATGGCTTCTTCTGATGCAACACAACGAGCAGTCCTTGCTGGACTTTCCTGCGGGATCGGCCTTGCCGCCCCCGTGGTGATGTATGCCGCGACGTTGCCGTTCTCGTCGGTCAACGAGACGGTTGTCGCGGGCGCGGTTCCCTTCGCCGTTGGTGCGGTGGCGGGCGTCGGCATCTACGCAGCCTCGCTGGGCATCTCCGAGTATCGCTCTGAGCACGATGGCCGCCTGTTTGAGCCCGATGCCGTGGGCGGCGCCGCTCAGTTTGGCCGGACCCACAACGAGTTCAAGACCGCCTCGATTCCCGCACAGCAGCAGGGGGCGGCGCCTCAGCCTGCGGCTCCGGCTGATCAGGCCAATGCCGCACAGCCTTCTTCCGCATTTCTCTCCGGCCTGACCGGTGCGTTCCAGCGCCGCCACACCGACGATGGCGTTCCCACCATCGCGCGCGCGGTTAACGCCATGGATGAGGCCGAGGCCTGGTCTATGATCGACAGTATGCTCGATGACGATTCCCCGGTCAGCTGCGATCCCGTGCGTTCGCGCGATGTCTACCAGGTTGCAATCGACGAGCTCACCAACGGTGGAAAGACCGGTTCTTACAATCGCGATGACATCGCCGCTGCCGCACGCGCCGTCTCGGGCTCTCATGCCGCCCCTGCGGGCAGCACCGCGGCCTTCGTGGCGCTTGTAGCCAACGCCGCCAATTGTGCCGCCTATAACGGCGCGTCGTCGGCTGCGTACGCCTCTGCCGCGTCGGCTGCTTCGGCCGGCCAACAGAGCGCAGCTCAGGCGGCTCCTGTCGCCGACCCCTTTGCCGATGAGCCCCTGGCTGTCGACGAGGAGACCATTGCCGCTCGCCGAGCTGCCGAAAGCTCGCTTTGGGGCGCTTCGGCCCAAATGCAGGCCGCGGAGGCGGCGCCGTACAACGCCAAGCTCGCCAGCATGCCCATCATTTCCGATGCCAAGGGTGTGGATCTCTCCGATCTGGACGAGCCTGCCGCCATCACTGCGTCTATCGACGCCCAGGATCGCGTGGATACCGATAGTCTCCCCGATGCCTCTCTTGAGGAAGATATCCCCATGGCCGATTATTCGGGCCACGAGGACATGTGGGCCGCCGCTATGGCGATCATGGGCGAGGCTGCCGAGCCCGCCCCCGTGGCGGTGCCCACGCCTGCAGCCTCACCTGTCCCGGTTGCTCCCGTCTATGTCGGCCGCCACAGCTCCGTGCTTCCCGAGGATACCGCGCGTATCTCGCGCGAGGGTATCGAGCGCGCCGAGGCTATCGCTGCCGGCGTTATGGAAAACCGCCGCCATGAGCGCGTCAATCAGATTCTCGAGGAAGAGATCAACCGTCTGCAGTCTGCGGCCGTCAAGCGCACGGGCCGTGCCTATCTGAGCGTTATCGAGGGCGGTACTGCCAGCTTTACGCCGCTGCGCGCGGAGGCATAATTGCCGCATGGTTAAGCTCGATCGAAAATGGGCGCTTGCCGCCTGCGCCATGGTGCTCGTCATTTGGGGCAATTCGCTGGTTCCCGGTACGGGGTCTGGTTCGTTGAGCCTGTCGATCATGGAATCCATTCGCGGCTTTTTGCAGGCCCTGGGGCTTCCATACGAGTGGGTGACCAACTTCGTCGTGCGCAAGTGTGCTCATTTTACCGAGTACATGGTGCTTGGCATCTTGGCGACGCATGCCTTTGACCTCGAAGGCCGGCGCACGTTTGATGTGTTGCTGCCCACGGCGGTGTTCTTGCTGCTTGTCCCCTCCATTGACGAGACGATTCAGCTATTTGTGCCCGGTCGCGCCGGCATGATTACCGATGTGATGATTGACTGCTGCGGGGCGACGACAGGCGTCGTGCTCCGATATCTCTTACGGTCGCTGATGTACACCAAAAAGGCCGCCTAGGACGTTTTGCTTGGTCCTAGGCGGCCTTACGCGTTTGAGGGCTTCTGCGGGGCGTGACGGCGATGTCCGGGCGTTTTGCGAGTTTGGCTACGCTGCGCCCCGTTGAGGTGTCCTTTACTGGAGCGCCTGGGCGCCAAGGGCGAGGCAGCCCATGATGCCCTGCTTGCCCTCGAGGCTGTTATTGACAATGTAGGTATCGATGTCGTTGACCTCGGGCGTGACGATATAGCCGTTGAGCATCTCGGCGCACTTTTTGCGTGCAAGCGGCACGATGGGGGTGTGGTCGGCCACGCCGCCGCCGATGATAATCTTTTGCGGTGCGTAGCACAGCGTGTAGGTCATGAGCGCCTGTGCCAGATAGCCTGCGAGCAGGTCCATGGCCTCCGGGTCATCGGCCATGTCTCCGGCGCTCTTGCCATCCCAACGCTTTTTAACGCCGGGACCGGCGATGAGGCCCTCGAGGCAGTTGTCGTGGAAGGGACAGGCACTGTGCTCGCCGATGGTGTCGCGCGGGTCGCGTGTGACCAGGATGTGGCCGGCCTCGGGATGCATCATGCCGTGCACGAGCTTGCCTCCCGAGAGCACGCCGGCGCCCACACCGGTGCCGATGGTCAGGTAGACCACGTCGGTGAGGCCCTGGGCGCAACCAAAAGTGACCTCGCCCAGGCAGGCGACGTTGACGTCGGTATCGTAGCCACAGGGAATATTGAGCTCGTTTTGGATGGTGCCCAGCAGGTCGAAGTAGCGCCATGCCGTTTTGGGCGTCTCCAGGATCTTGCCGTATTGGGGCGAGGCGGGGTTGACCGCGGTGGGGCCAAAGGCGCCGATGCCCAGCGCGGCGATGCCCTTGTTGGCAAACCATGCATTGACGGCCTCAACGGTCTCCTGCGGGGTCGTGGTCGCGATCTGCTCACGCTCCAGGACCGTACCGTCTGCATAGCCCGTGGCGCAGACCATCTTGGTGCCGCCGGCCTCGAGCGCTCCGATAAGCTGCTGTTCTGCCATAGTATTCCTCTCTCTGGGACGAGTTGCTCCGTGACTAAAGTATAGAGCTCTAACCCATTTTAGAAAGCGCTATAAAAAGAAGCCTCGCAACGCGGCGGGCGGTGCGAGGCTTCTTTGGTTACTTTAGTTGCCGGGCCGTCCTTACCCGCGCGGCTTGATTTTATCACGTAGCGACTTGAGGTTCTCCAACGCCGCGTTAAGCGTCTCGTCTCGCTTGGCAAAGTGGAAACGAATCAGATGGTTGACGGGCTCGCGGAAGAAGCTCGATCCGGGCACGGCGCCCACGCCCACCTTAGACGCGAGGTCCTCGCAGAATTCGAGGTCGCTGTCATAGCCAAACTCAGAGATGTCCATCATGACGTAGTAGGCGCCCTGCGGCACGTTGTGTTCAAGACCGATGCTGTCGAGTCCCTGGCAGAACAGGTCGCGTTTGGCGGTATAGAGGTCGAGGACCTCCTGGTAATAGCTGTCGTCGAAGTTGAGGGCGGTGACGACAGCTTCCTGCAGGGGAGCGGCGGCACCCACGGTGAGGAAGTCGTGGACTTTTTTAATGCGCTCGGTGATCTGGGCTGGGGCGATGGTGTAGCCCAGACGCCAGCCGGTGATGGAGTATGTCTTAGACAGTGAGCTGCAGCTGATAGTGCGCTCGAACATGCCGGGCAGCGTGGCCATATAGACGTGCTCGTGGGGCGCGTAGACGATGTGCTCGTATACCTCGTCGGTAATGCAGTACGCGTCGTACTTTTTGCAGAGGTCGGCGATAAAGGTGAGCTCCTCGCGCGTAAAGACCTTGCCGCAGGGGTTGGAAGGGTTGCACAGGACGATGGCCTTGGGGTCGTTGTCGCGGAAGGCCGCCTCGAGCGTCTCACGGTCAAAGTCGAATGTGGGCGGGTTGAGCGGCACGTAGATGGGCTCGGCACCCGAAAGGATCGTGTCGGCGCCGTAGTTCTCGTAGAACGGCGAGAAGATGACGACCTTGTCGCCGGGGTTCGTGACCGTCATCATGGCGGCCATCATGGCCTCGGTGGAGCCGCAGGTGACCACGATGTTCTCGTTGGGGTTGATCGGCATGCCCATAAAGTGCTCCTGCTTGGCGGCAAGCGCCTCGCGCATGGCCTGGGAGCCCCAGGTGATGGAGTACTGGTGATAGAGCGGCTTGGGGTCGGCGGCGATGGTGCTGAGGCTCTTGAGCAGCTGCGCCGGGGGATCGAAGTCGGGGAAGCCCTGCGAGAGGTTGACGGCGTCGTACTTATTGGAGATGCGTGTCATGCGGCGGATGACTGAATCGGTGAATGTTGCCGTGCGATTGGAGAGTTCTTTCATGATGGTCCTTTCGAGGGCTTGCAGTGGGGCAAGTTTACTCCTATGAAAAGGGTGGGAATTGCTCGAAACGCGCTCGAAAAACTCTTTTCAAAATTCTTGAAAATTGGGGCTTGCATCGCATGGCGTTCCTTGCAATAATAGTCGAGCGCGAAGCGCACAGGACACGGTGGGTGTAGCTCAGTTGGCTAGAGCGACGGGTTGTGGTCCCGTAGGTCGAGGGTTCGAGTCCCTTTACCCACCCCAGTTCTTGCTTCGTGTTGATATCGGGTCGTTAGCTCAGTTGGTAGAGCAGGGGACTCTTAATCCCAAGGTCCAGGGTTCGAACCCCTGACGGCCCACCACACGATATCTCCTCTAAAGTCCGTCACAACGGACTTTAGCTTTGGGTCGTTAGCTCAGTTGGTAGAGCAGGGGACTCTTAATCCCAAGGTCCAGGGTTCGACCCCCTGACGGCCCACCCAAAGCATGTAAGACGGTCAACGAAAGTTGGCCGTCTTTTTTGTTGACCTCACATGGGGTCGAACCCGAAAGGGCGCGGAGCTTAGAAAACGCGTAAGCGTTTGCCAGCGCAGCGCGCAAGGCGCCTTGGCGCCGCAGCGGCCGCCTGCGCAGCAAGCTGACCCCCTGACGGCCCACCAAAGTAACCCGGAATATTTACAAATCGAGTCTACCCTGTGGATCGGCAAAGCCGTCAGTACCCTCCTTGAGTTTCTTCTCGTCTGCCTTCACGCGACGCTCGAGCTTCTTTGTGTCCTCGGCAGATGGTAGATTTTCGGGGACAATTCCACGGTCGATGAGGCTGCCACGCACGCTTGTGTTGTTCTCGACGTGCTCTTGCTTGATCTGGTCCAGACCGTACAGGTCGTGTTCCTCTGCGTTGAAAGCAGTCATCGAGTTCGTAAGGTCCTTTGCTTTGATGAGGACATCGGCTAACCTGTCCGCCAATGCCGCGCTCTTGGGTACGCCGAGCTGCTGCTTCATTTCCGCCGTGCTTCTGCCGCCGAATAACGCTTCATCGCCCTTCGACTTGATGATCGCGAATCCTTTGGAGTCCACGCCGCGTTTGAAAGCAATACCCGAGAGCTGTTTCTCTGAATCGGATAGCGAGTGGCGCGCCTGCAAGCGCTGAATCTCTGCGAAGCGCTGCTCTATGAGCTCTTGGCGGCGCGTCTGCACGGCAAAGTATGCCTGGGCGAGTGCGATCTCTGGCTTGTTTGAATCTCCGTTCTGGGCGATTAAATAGCATGCATAGCGCGTAAGTTTGTAGTCTTTAACCGCGCGAGCGGCGACACCGGCAGTTACCATTTTCGTGGTGTCACGAAAATGGGAATCAACTGGAGTTTTGTTTGTTTCGCACGAGACATGAGCCCGTGTCACTTCGAGCTCACGGGACCCATGGATATCGATTAGTTGTGTTCTGCGTTAGATAGGCGTCCAGTTTAATTCGCTCGATAGTGCGAACCGAGGCTTTCAGTCCGTTTGCGCATGGCTTTGACCATCTCCTTTGCCAGCTGAATCTGCGACTGTAGGCGGGCGAGGGCAGCGATTTCGCTGTCGTTAGCACGCGGCTTATTTAGAGTCGTGGCTTCAACTTGCAGGCTTTCAAGCTCCTGCAGCGCCTTGGATAGACCCGCATCGGTCCTGTTGATCATGCAGTAGGTGCTCATTGTGTGTTTGAGGCTGCGGGTCAGGTGATCGGCGACTGTTGTGGCAATGCCATACTGGGGCAGTGCAGTGTGCATCGGTGCGGCTGCCCCGGGAGCGTCCAGTGCTGCTCGAGCCGCCGATGCGCCCGCAATGCGCCCGAATACGATGCCATTGGCGCTCGACAGCCCTCCGATGCGGTCGGCGCCGTGCATGCCGCCTGTTGCCTCGCCACAGGCGTAGAGGCCCTCAACGCCCGTGTACGCAGTCCTGTCGATCTTGATGCCGCCGTTGGCCGCGTGGGCATACATCGCCACACGCATCTCGTCGCTCGGAGCGATACCATGCTCGTCTTGTAGCCAAGTGGCAAATGTCTGCACGAACTCGGGGACATTCTCTCGCGGGAAGTCGTAGTGGAGCGCCAGACCTTCGGCACCCGCTTGATCGACAGCAAGATCGATGGCGCGGGAAGCCAAGCGCGAAGTGAAGGGGCCATATCCTGAGCGTTGCTCAAGCAGATCGTCTAACTTTTCGTTGGCAATGTCGACCGGTTGGTCGAACGTGACGTAGCGCCAGGTCTTTTCGTTAAAGACCAGGTTGCGCTTAGGTTCAATGAAACCGGGCATCATCTGCATGAACTCTATATTAGTAAGCGATGCACCGTGCGCCAGCGCGATGGCCTGCGAGGAGCTGAGTACATCGGCCGAAGTGAGGCTGCGTTCGAACAGACCGCCCGTGCCGCCCGCAGCGATGACGGTGGCCTTTGCTGCAAAGGTCACGATGCGCTCGTCTGTTTGGTTGTAGAGCACGGCGCCGGTAATCTTTCCGGTTGTGCTTTCAACAAGGTCTATAAGCTCGTGTCGGGGGAGCAGACGAATGCCAAGAGACTTGATCTGGGCCGCACACGCGTCTTCAAGAGGCTTGCGGGTGAGGCCGCGCCAATTGCGCGTCTTATGGTCAAAACAGGGGATAAATTGCTTTTGCTGGGCGCTCTCGGCGCTTTGCGGGCGCTGGAGTTCTACGCCCAGATCCTGTTCGAGCCAGTCAATCGCTTGGGGAATGCCGTGGACGAACGTCTGGACGAGTTCGGGGTCGGCAGCGCCGCCGCCGACGGTTTGGATGGTGTCGATGAGGTCTTGCTCGTCGTCTTTGTCGACGGGGCCAATAAGGCCGAGGCCCCAGGTGCCCGGGAAGAAGCTCGATCCGCTCATGGTCTTGCCGGCGCATGCGATGGCAACGGTCGCGCCCGCGCGTGCTGCTTCTATGGCGGCGCAAAGGCCCGCGATGCCCGATCCGATTACCAGTACATCAGTTGATTCCATAGGATTCCTTTCTCGTTCGCGCATTGTCGCATGGGTGATCGGCAAAGGCATCGCAAAGATGGGATAAATCGGCAAAGGGCAAATATGGCACGTGGACGTTAGGGGCGCTTGGCGGCTCCTTCTCCTCACACTTCATGTTCCATCAAAACTGATATATCGTATCTCGAACGTTTTATGGCAAAAAAAGAGCCGCTACCCGGGTAGGTAGCGGCTCTAAAGCTCAACTATATGAGCATCGCGCGGGCGCGATTAGGCCTTGAGGGCCTCCTCGACGGCGACAGCGCAGGCGACGGTGGCACCGACCATGGGGTTGTTGCCCATGCCGATGAGACCCATCATGTCGACGTGCGCAGGCACGGAGGAAGAACCGGCGAACTGGGCGTCGGAGTGCATACGGCCCATGGTGTCGGTCATGCCGTAAGAGGCAGGGCCGGCGCCCATGTTGTCCGGGTGCAGGGTACGGCCAGTGCCGCCACCAGAAGCGACGGAGAAGTACTTCTTGCCAGCCTCGAGGCGCTCCTTCTTGTAGGTGCCAGCGACGGGGTGCTGGAAGCGCGTCGGGTTGGTGGAGTTGCCGGTGATCGAGATGTCGACGTTCTCGTGCCACATGATGGCAACGCCCTCGCGGACGTCGTCGGCGCCGTAGCAGTTGACGGCGGCGCGGGGACCATCGGAGTAGGGGATGGTCTCGACGACCTTGAGCTCGCCCGTGAAGTAGTCGAACTGGGTCTTCACGTAGGTGAAGCCGTTGATGCGGGCGATGATCTGAGCGGCGTCCTTGCCCAGACCGTTGAGGATAACGCGCAGCGGCTTCTTGCGAGCCTTGTTGGCGTTCAGAGCCAGGCCGATAGCGCCCTCAGCGGCAGCGAAGGACTCGTGGCCAGCCAGGAAGGCAAAGCACTCGGTGTCGTCGGATAGCAGCATGGCGCCCAGGTTGCCGTGGCCCAGACCGACCTTGCGGTCCTCGGCAACGGAGCCGGGAACGGTGAAGGCCTGGATGCCCTCGCCGATGATGGCGGCAGCCTCAGAAGCGGTCTTGGCGCCACGCTTGACAGCGAGAGCGCAGCCGAGGGTGTAGGCCCACTCGGCGTTCTGGAAGGCGATGGACTGGGTGTTGTTGACGATCTCACGCGGGTTGAAGCCCTTGTCGGTGCAGATCTGCAGAGCTTCCTCGAGGGAGGCGATGCCGTTGTCGGCGAGGCACTTGTTGATCTTGTCAGCGCGGCGCTCGTAACCTTCGAACGTAACAGTCATAGTTATTTCCCTCCCTTTCTACTCGTGAACCGGGAACACGCTGGCGACGGAGTGAGTCTCCTCGTCGGTGCGCGGGTCGATGTACTTGGCAGCGTTCTCCCACTGACCATAGTGGCCCATAGCGCCAGCGATGGCCTCCTCGGGGGTCTTGCCGGCCTTGACGGCGTCGGTGAACTTACCGAGGTTCAGGAACTCGAACGCGATGATCTCGTTCTTGTCGTTGAGAGCCATGCGGGTGACGTAGCCCTGAGCGAGCTCGAGGTAACGAGCGCCCTTGGCCTTGGTACCGAACATGGTGCCGACCTGAGAGCGAAGGCCCTTGCCGAGGTCGTCGAGGGAGGCGCCCACGGGCAGGCCGCCCTCGGAGAACGCGGTCTGGCTGCGGCCGTAAACGATCTGCAGGAAGATCTCGCGCATAGCAACGTTGATGGCGTCGCAGACGAGATCGGTGTTGAGGGCCTCGAGGATGGTCTTACCGGGAAGGATCTCGGAAGCCATGGCGGCAGAGTGGGTCATGCCCGAGCAGCCGATGGTCTCAACGAGGGCCTCCTCGATGATGCCGTCCTTGACGTTCAGCGTGAGCTTGCAGGCGCCCTGCTGAGGTGCGCACCAACCCACACCGTGCGTAAGACCGGAGATGTCGGAAATCTCCTTAGCCTGGACCCACTTGCCCTCCTCGGGGATGGGTGCGGGGCCGTGGTATGCACCCTTGGCAACGGGGCACATGTTCTCCACTTCCTGTGAGTACTGCATGCCTCTCCTCTCTATCGTGTTGGCGTCCCGTCTGGGGGTCGTGGCTGGCGATTGCCGGGCGACCCTTCGAAAGGGACATGACATGCAGTCCCTATAATACCGCGAAATGCACGGAATATTCGGCGAACGGCTCAGTTTTCGTAGCGAGAAGCGCGGAACTTTCAATTGAAACGATTTAACTAAACTGTTTGTGGTTGTGCGGTCCGTTGAAGGGGCTCGGTTGTGGTCAAGCTTTTGGCAAGGCTGCGTTGCCAGACCTGTGGCTATGTTGCCGTTTGCCGTCGGTTTGCCGCCTTTTACCGTCGACGGGTGCCATTTTGCGTGAATGTTTTGATGGCACGTTTCAATCGTGATGTATTGGATGGTAAGCAGATCCCGGCGAAGGGAGCGCCATGCAGCGCGTTTGGAAAACGATCACCGGTTTTTACCATGTTTGTGCCCGCGGTATGGGCGGGCAGTTGATCTTTGAGAGCGACGAGGACCGGTGGGAGTTTTTGGAACTGATGCGCGACTGCTGCCGCGATGCCCAGGTGACGATTGTGGCGTGGTGTCTCATGAGCGACTACGTGGATCTGGCGCTTTTGGATTACGAGGACGAAATGAGCGCTGCTATGCAGCGGCTGCTGTTGACGTATGCTCGTCGGTTCAATAAGCGCGCTGGGCGCGCGGGCTGCTTATTTCGTGAGCGTTTTGAGCGCCGCTCGCTCGATACCGACTGGCAGGTGATGGAGGCTATTCGCTCCGTACACGCCGATCCGCAGGAGGCGGGCATTAGCCTAATCGAGCGTTATCCCTGGAGCAGCTTTGCGGAGCATCTGCGCGCTTACGACAGCGATGCGGCTGATGTCACGAGGGGATTTTCCGATCCTTCTTGCGTGCTTGAGCTTTTTGGTTCTGCCGAGGGCTTTATTGCCTATTCGCTAGCGATGTCCGGCGGCGGCGAGCCAGCGCTGTGCGATATGAAAGAGACGGAGTGGGAACGCCACGCCTTTGCCGACAAGTTGGCGAAGAGCCTCGGGGTTCCGCTCCGCGGGGTTAAAGCCGCACCGCCGGCGCGGCGCGATACCGTTATCGTTGGATTGCACGATGCCGGATTCACGGCGCGCCAGATTGAGCGGTATACGGGTATTGGCAAAAGTACCGTTTCTCGCATTGTGCGCGCTTATGCGCAGGTGGACGCGCAGGCCGAGAGCTCGAAATAAAGGCAGAAAAGAAAATGGCCGAATCGCGAAAGTTAAGCGATTCGGCCAACAGAATTCTTCAGATTTGAGACAACTACTACTGATTATTTTGTTCCGTGAGCATGCCGTCGAGGGTGCGCCAGGCTAACTCGGCGCATTTGACGCGGGCGGGCATGTGCGAGATGTCCTGGAGCTGGGCGGCCTCGTCCAGGTCTTCCAGGTCCTCCTCGGAGAGCTCCTCGCCACGGATCATGGCGAGGAAGAGCCCTGCCAAGCGATGTGCTTCCTCGACCGTCTCGCCGGTGATGAGGTCGGCCATGATGTCGGCGCTGGCCTGGCTGATGGCGCAGCCGTGACCGGTAAAGGATGCCTCCTCAATCACGCCGTTCTCGACGCGTAGCTGCAAGGTGAGCTCGTCGCCGCAGCTTGGGTTGATGCCGTCGTGCTCGTGCGTGGGGGCATCCATCTCGTACTTGTAGTCGGGGTGCGAGTTGTGCTCCATAAACGTGGTGGAGGTGTACAGATTACCCATTGAACGTGCTCCAAACGTGATGCAGGCCGGCGATGAACTTATCGATGTCGGCCTTGTCGTTGTAGAAGGCCACGCTGGCGCGGCAGCAGGCGAGGTTCTCGACGCCCAGCCAGGTAAGCAGCGGCTGCGCGCAGTGGTGACCGGCGCGGATGCACACGCCGTCCATGTCCATGATGCTCGCGACGTCGTGCGGGTGGATACCCTTGACGTTAAAGCTGACGACGCCGTGATGGTTGTCCCAGTAGATGGAGCCGATGATCTGGACAAAGTCGAGCTGCATGAGCTCGCCCATAAGGTAGTGGACGAGTGCCTGCTCGCGTGCCTGGATGTTTTCGTAGCCAACCGTGTTGACGAGGTAGTCGAGAGCGGCGCCTGTGGCGAAGATGCCGGCGGCGTCCTGCGTGCCTGCCTCGAACTTCTCGGGGACGGGCGCCCAGACGGCATCCTGCTCGGTGACCGAATCGATCATCTCGCCACCGGTGAGCATGGGCGGCATGGCGTTGAGCAGGTCCATCTTGCCCCACAGCACCCCGATGCCCATGGGCCCCATGGCCTTGTGTGCGCTAAAGGCAAAGAAGTCGGCGCCCAGATCGGTCACGTTGACCGGCATGTGCGGCAGCGACTGCGCGCCGTCGACAACCAGATAGCCGCCGTACTTGTGCACGAGCTTGCCGAGGTTCTTGACTGGGTTCTCGACGCCTAACACGTTGGAGACCTGACCCACGGCCAGAATCTTGGTCTTGGGACCAACCTTGGCAAGAACCTCCTCGGTAGTGAGCTGGCCGGTCTTGGTGGGGTAGAGGTAGACGAGCTTGGCGCCGGTCTCGCGGCAGACCTGCTGCCACGGAATCAAGTTGGAGTGGTGCTCCATGATGGTGATGACGACCTCGTCACCGGGTTCGAGCACCGTGGGCGCAAAGCTCTTGGCAACCAGGTTGAGCGACTCGCTCGTGTTGCGGGTGAAGACGACCTCGTTGGCCTGTGAGGCGCCGATGAGGTCGGCGATCTGCTGGCGGACCTTCGCGATGGCCTCGGTGGCCTCGACGGACAGCGAGTACAGGCCGCGCAGGGGGTTTGCGTTCATGCGCTGATAGAAGTCGCGCTCGGCGTCGAGCACGCAGGCAGGGCGCTGCGCGGTGGCGGCACTATCGAGGAAGGCGATCTCGGGGTGCTGCTGAAACAGCGGGAACTGTGCCTTGTAGGGATTGGTCTCGATGTCGACGGTAGGCCAGCCGCGCGAGGCCTCGTCGCTGGCGTCGAGCTCCATAGGCCCCGGTGCGGTACAGGTATCGCATTTAACGTGCTCGGTGTCGATCATGCGAGCTCCTCTTCAAAGTTGTCGATCAGGTTGTTGCCCAGGCGGACGACGGCGGCGCGGGTGCGCTCGTCGGTGGCGGAAAGCGCGGCGTCCTCCAGCTTGGCGCGGATGAACAGGTCCTCGGCGGCGTTTTGGTCAAGGCCGCGGCAGGCGAGGTAGAACAGCTGCTCGTCGCGGACGTGACCGATGGTGGCTCCGTGGTTGCCGGCGACGTCGTCCTCGTCGCAGAGAATGACGGGAATGGTCTTGTTGTCGACGCCCTTGTTGGCCAAAAGCACCGTCTCGCGCTCGGTGCCGGTTGCACCCTTGCAGCCGTGCACGAGGTCGATGGTGCCGCGGTAGACCTTCTTGGACGTGCCGGTCAGCACGCCGTTGGCGTCGATCTCGCACTCGGTCTTGCGACCGCGGTGGCGCAGCTCGTAGTTAAAGTCGCGTACCTGCTCGCGGGCGCCCAGGTAGTCAGTATCGATGGTGACCTTGGCGGTATCGCCCAGCAGGTCGCCGGCAAGGCCGGTGGCGCTGGCGCCGGCACCCAGGACGGTGTGTTGCACGTTGACGCGCGCGCCCTCGTCCAGGAACAGGCCGGTGTCGTCGAGCGCGATCCAGCTATCGTCGAGCGTCTGCGTGCAGGTCACGTTGACGGTGGCGTACTCGTGGGCGCACACGCGTAGCACGGAGCCCACGACGCCTTGGCCGTTGACAGGGGAGTCTAGGGCTAGAGCGAGGTCGAGCGTTGCCTGCGGACGGGCGACGACGTCGATGGCGGCGATGGCCGCGGCGGCATCGACACCGCTCACACGCACGGTAACCGTGGCGTGCTGGTATGCGGGCACATCGATGACGATGCGCTTGGTAGCGTGCTCGGCCAAGTAGGCGTAGGCAGCCTTGCCCATGCCGGTTTCGAAGGCTTCAGCGGGGGAGAGCTCCTCCTCTAGCTTAATGGCACCGGCCTGGTAGACGGAGGTTGCGGGCACGTCGAGCTCGGTCTCGGGCGTGATGCGGGCGCGGTCGGCGGCATCGCCGGGCGCGGAGGCGCGGCGCTCGGGGAAGCGCTCGGCCATGGCGTCCATGGCGGTATCGAAGGCGTCTGCCACGCTAGTAAACTGCTCGTCCAAGCCCTCAACCTTAACGGTCTCGGCGGGAGCGGCAGCAAGCTCGTCAGAGAGCTCGAGCTTGGTCTGGTTCATCTTGAGCCAGCCCCAAGTGGCGGCCGGCATCGCATTGACCTGCTCAAGGGTGGTAGCAGCGGTGTTCGTGGTCTGTTTCATTATCCGATCGCTCCTTCCATCTCGAGCTTGATCAGGTTGTTCATCTCGACGGCGTACTCAAGCGGCAGCTCCTTGGAGACCGGGTTGGCAAAGCCGTTGACGATCATGGTGCGGGCCTCTTCCTCCGAGATGCCGCGGCTCATCAGGTAGAACACCTTGTCGTCGCCAATGCGGCCGATGGTGGCCTCGTGGCCGATGTCGACGTTCTTGGCGCGGATGTCCATGGCCGGAATAGTGTCGGAGCGGCTCTGGTCGTCGAGCATCAGCGACTGGCAGCTCACGCTTGCCTTGGAGCCCTCGGCCTTGGGCGTGGCAACGATAGAGCTGCGGAACGTCTGGATGCCGCCGCTCTTGGAGATGCCCTTGGTCTCGACGGTTGCCGAGGTCTCGGGCGCGTTGAGCACGACCTTGCAGCCGGTGTCGAGGTTCTGCCCGGCGCCGGCAAAGGTGATGCCGGTAAAGCTCGAGCGGGCGCGACGGCCGTTGAGCACGCTCATGGGGTAGAGGTAGCCCACGTGGCTACCGAAGGAGCCGCTGATCCACTCGATGTCGCCGTCCTCGTCCACGCGCGCACGCTTGGTGTTGAGGTTGTACATGTTCTTGGACCAATTCTCGATGGTCGAGTAGCGCAGGTGCGCACGCTTGCCCACAAAGAGCTCGACGGCGCCGGCGTGGAGGTTGGCCACGTTGTACTTGGGCGCGGAGCAACCCTCAATGAAGTGCAGGTCGGCATCGTCCTCGACGATGATGAGCGTGTGCTCAAACTGGCCGGCGCCCTTGGCGTTAAGACGGAAGTAGCTCTGCAGCGGGAAGTCGAGCTTGGTGCCCTTGGGCACGTAGACAAACGAGCCGCCCGACCATACGGCGCCGTGCAGGGCCGCAAACTTGTGGTCGGTGGGCGGGATGAGCGTCATAAACTTCTCGTGGATGAGCGGTTCCCACTGCGGGTCGTGCAGGGCCTCCTCGATGCCGGAGTAGACGATGCCCATCTTAGACGCTGTGTCCTGCATGTTGTGGTAGACGAGCTCGGAGTCGTACTGCGCGCCGACGCCTGCCAGATAGCTGCGCTCGGCCTCGGGGATGCCCAGGCGCTCAAAGGTGCTCTTGATGTCGTCGGGCACCGACTCCCAGTCGTGCTTTTGGTCGGTGTTGGGCTTGACATAGGTGACGATGTTATCCATGTCCAGGCCCTCGATGGAGGGGCCCCACGTCGGGTCGGGAAAACGATTAAAGATCTCGAGGGACTTTAAGCGCAGGTCGAGCATCCACTGCGGCTCGTCCTTCTTGGCGCTGATCTCGCGCACGATGTCGGGCGTGATGCCGGCGTCGAGGCGCTCAAATCCCTCCTCGCCATAGGTGAAGTCGTAGAGGCTGCGGTCGATGTCCGCGACCTCGGTGCGGTTCTTGGTCATTGCGTCGCCCCTTTACGCCTGCTGCTCGGCAGCGGCGGCCTCGGCCTGGGCGCGCTGCTCGGCGGCCTCGCGCTCGAAGGTCTCAAAGCCGTTCTTGTCGATCCAGGGGATCAGCGAGGCGTCGTCCTCGCGCACGATGTGGCCCTTGACCATAACGTGGACGCGGTCGACATCCAGGTGCTCCAGGATGCGCGTGTTGTGCGTGATGATGAGCATGGAGCCGTCGCAGCTCTTGCGGTAGGCGTCCATGCCGTGGCTGACGGTGGAAAGCGCGTCGACGTCCAGACCAGAGTCGGTCTCGTCCAGGATGGCGAGCTTGGGCTGCAGCAGCAGAAGCTGGAGCATTTCGACCTTCTTCTTCTCGCCGCCCGAGAAGCCCACGCCCAGCTCGCGGTTGAGATAGGCGGTATCCATGTTGAGCTCGGCCGCGAGCTCCTTCACGCGGCGGCGGAACTCCTTGCCCTTCATCTCCAGGCCGGGGCGGCCGGCGATGCTGGCGCGCAAAAAGCTCGACAGTGGCACGCCGGGGATCTCGACCGGGGCCTGGAAGCTCAGGAACAGGCCGGCGCGCGAGCGCTTGTCGGTGGTGAGCTCGGTGATGTCCTGGCCGTCAAAGACGATGCGGCCGTCGTTGACCGTGTAAACGGGGTCGCCCATGACCAGGTGGCCGAGGGTGGACTTGCCGGCGCCGTTGGGTCCCATCAACACGTGGGTCTCGCCGGCGGCGACGTTGAGGTTGACGTTGTGGAGGATGGTCTTCTCGTCCACGGAGGCGGTCAGACCTTCGATGGAAAGCAGCGGATTTGCGCTCATGCTGTCCCTCTCTGTATATGGTGTACTCATAGGTGTACTAAACCCTAGGAATCTTCTCGGAATAAAGTTACTATGGGTTCGGCGTTAGTCAAGGGAAAACCCGACTAATCCACTCGACTTTTTAGATGTGGGACATAATAATCAGGCTTGTTTGCCCCGCGTGCATAAGATTTGGGACAAACAAGCCTGGTATTTTGTCTCGGCAACGATGAGAGGGTAGGTATGCTCATTTCTTCTAAGGGCCGCTATGCCCTCCGTCTGATGATCTATATCGCAGCGCTTGGTGACGCCGAGGGCAAGATTGCCCTTCGCGAGGTCGCTGACCGCGAGCATATTTCACAAAAGTATTTGGAGCAGCTGGTTCGTCCGCTCATGAAGGCGGGCCTGCTTAGGAGCGTGCGCGGTAAGGGCGGCGGCTATATGATGGCGAAGGACCCGGCCGAGGTGCGCGCCGGCGACATCCTGCGTGCCGTCGAGGGCAGCACGGCTCCGGTGGCGTGCGATGGCATCGACAACAGCTGCACCCGCAGCGATTTGTGCTCGACCGTCAAGTTCTGGCGCGGTTTGGACGACGTGATTGAAAAGTACGTCGACGGCGTGACGCTGGCCGACCTGGCCGCCGTCCCCGAGATCAACTTTGACATTAAGCTGTAGGTTGAGCGCAATTCCTTAAGATTTCGCGGAGGGTTGTTGCCGTTTACCGAGGGGTTGTTGTGTAACAACGGGCGAGCTGCAATACTTACTTTTATCTTTGCAAACTGAACTTTAACTACACCAATGCAGGGAGGATCTTATGCAGCCCAAGCATTCTGCTATTGTCGCGGGCCTGACGCTGGCGCTTTCGTTTGGCGCCGTTTCCGCGCCGGCACCCGCCGCTGCCGAGGAGCCCACGCCGGGCATTGCCTCGGATGCCACCGATATCGATAAGGGCCTTTACACCCAACAGTCCTTCTCGGGCGTGTTGAGGTCGGTTCAGGGTGTCTCGTTTGTCAACGTGACTCCCGAGATGAAGTACTTCACCAAATATGAGAGCCATGGCAACTATAACCAGGGCTTTTCGTATGGTGACGGCTACAACGCGCTGGGCTATTACCAGTTCGACCGTCGTTGGTCGCTCATTCCGTTTATGAAGCAGGTTTACAACTACGATTCTGCCAAGTACGGCATGCTCAAGGATGCGATTGATCGCGGCAGTGAGATTTCCAACGCGAGCAATGCCATGTACGAGAACGGCCAGCTTACTGAGCTGGGCCGTATTGCACAGGAGGCCTTCCAGGGTGCTTATAACACCGATCCTGCTGAGTTTTCGGCTCTGCAGGATGCGTATGCGTACAACTCGTACTATGCGGTGACCGAGGCGTGGCTCAAGAGCGGCCTGGGTATTGATATTTCGGGCCGCGCCGATTGCGTCAAGGGCATGGTGTGGAGCATTACCAACATGTGCGGCACTGGTGGCTGCAGGGACTTTTTCCGCTGGGCGAATCTTTCCAACGATATGTCCGACCGCGAGTTTGTGACGGCGCTTTCCAACAGCGTGGTCAATAACGTGGCGACCAAGTATGCAAGCCAGCCCCAGTATCACGAGGGCTGGAAGAACCGCTACCGCAATGAGCTCAAGGACTGCCTGGTCTATATCGCCGAGGACGAGGCTGCCGCTGCGAAGGACAACAAGCCCGAGCAGCCCGTGCAGCCGGAACCCGCGCCGGAACCTGATTCGAATGACGACTCGAGTGACGATGCCAACGATGACAGGATGGATGCGCCCTCGACCGATGCTGACGGTAATGGCTCAGCTGGTGACACTACCAACGACGGCTCTACCTCGAACGGCTCCGATTCGAACGGCTCTGCTGCGGGCGATTCGTCTTCAAGCTCTGCCGGCAATACGGGCAGCGCCGCCTCTGGTTCGACCGACGCTGGTTCCTCTGACTCTTCCACTGGCTCGAGCGATTCTTCCGCCGATACTGGTTCTAGCAATGACTCTAACACTGGCGCTGCTTCTGATTCCGATGCTTCCAAGGACGACTCGAATAAGGCGCCGGACGCTCCCGTTGCTTCGCCGGACAAGAAGCCTTCTTTCTCCGTGCAGCTTGGTTCTACGCTGGGCTCTTCGCTGATGGCTGGTGTCAATAACGGCTCGACCCAGAACAAGGACAACTCTGATCAGGTTTCCAAGGAAAAGACCGAAGCCTCAAAGGGCGACTTCAAGGACAAGGCTTCCGAGAAGACCGAATCCGATAAGGGTTCTAGCTCTGAGGAGAAGGACGACAAGTCCGCTCAGAAGAAGGACGAGAGCAAGACCGAGGGCGAAAAGAAACAGCCCGAAGACGACGACAAGAGCGGTGCTGGCAACCAGGTCCAGGAGCAAAATGACTCCAAAACGGTGACCACCACGACCACGACGACTACAGCTACCAAGTCCTCGGGCGGCAACATGCCCAAGACGGGCGACTTGATCGTGATGGCGAGCCTTGCCAGTGCGAGCTTGGCTACGCTGGGCGCTACGTCCATCGTGAGCGGTAAGCATAAGCTCGATCAGCAGAAGAAGAATTCTGGGGAGGATGGCTCGGAGGAGTAGCCTCTTGGTTGCTAGATAACTAAAGAGTTGGGACGGGGTCCGGTGCGAATGCATCGGGCCCCGTTTTGTTGTGCAACGATTAGTTATGCCCCCTCACACCTCTTGTTGCTACCGTTGCCCGATATGTTCGCGCGGCGTCGTCGGTACGCGCGAGGCGGTCATTACAATTGGCATCGTGCAGCGATTTAGGGGGAACGTTTTGGTGTCTGAACAGGCAAATGTTGATTGTGCTGCTGGCTTTGGCGTGCGCTTGATCGGCTGTGATGACGATGCGGTTTTGCCCATTGGCATACACGACCATGCGGAGGCCCTTGGTTGCTGCATGCTGGTTGACAAGACCATGTTTATTGCCGATGTGTTGGACTGCGACGCGTCCGTTGTGGTGTGCTGTCGACCCGAGGGTTTTGGCAAGAGCATGAACTTGTCGATGCTCAGGGCTTTTCTGGAGCGTCCAGCGGTCGGTCGCTCTGGTCAGCGTTTGTTTGCCGATGCTCAGATTTGGGATGCGAACGGCGGGCGCTATCGGGATGAGTATGCTTGCTATCCGGTGATATCGCTGGACTTTTCTGGCGCTGCGAGGCGTGGCGCCGCTGTTGCCGGCGTCGTGCGCGATGCCCTTTCGGGCGAGTGCGCTCGCTTGTTGGCGCTCTTGGAGGCTCCGGATTTAGCTCGAGATAAGGTGCGTCACATCGAACGTGTCGCGCGTGGCGTGGCGAGCGAGGATGAGGTCGCCTCGGTGCCTGGCGTGCTCATTGAGCTGCTGGAGATGGCCTGCGATGAGCAGGTTGTATTGCTCGTTGATGGGTACGACGCGGCGTGGTTGGGCCGTGCGAGCGCGAGGGGCGCTTCCGGCGCCGATCCGGCAGGGCTATTCGATCGCGTGCTGTTCGACGCCATTGCCACTGCGCGCGATTCGTTGCGGCTGACGTGTCTGATGGGGGAGTATCCCGGCCCTGCCGAAGCGGCGCTTTCTTTGTATGGCTGCTCGTATTGTCTGTCGACGCCGCTTTCGATGTGGTGCGACCGTTGGTTCGGCTTTTCTGATGCCGAGGTCCAGGCTCTGTTGAATCATGCTGGGCGCGAGGGATACCTTGATGATGCGCGTGAATGGCTCGAGGGATATCGGTTTGGCAGGGTCTATTGCTCGAGTCCGGCGCGCGTGATCGGTTTTCTGGACCGAGGCTGCACGGCGCCTGTGCGCGCCGATCTGTATGGGTATGCGGATTGCCTGAGTAGGGTAGTTGCCGGGTGGAATCTCGACCGCCTTTCGGTCTTGTTTGATTTGCTCGAGGCCCATGGGTGCGCTGAGGTCCCGCTTTGTTTGGGCACTGCAGAGCCAGATGTCTCGCCTGACGATGGCATGTGGACAGCGCTGTATCTGTCCGGTTTTCTCACGGCGGATATGACTGAGGAGCCAGAACATGGCGATCGCCTCCGTGCTTTGCGATTGCCCAATAAAGAGCTTCGCCAGGCCTTGCGTCTAGTGATTGTTGAGTGGTTTGAGTGCGCTGCCGAAGACATTCGAGACGTCGATGCGTTTCGCGACGGGCTGTGCCGTGGGAACGAGGATACCGTGAGGCGGGCGCTAAGCCGCATCCTGGGGGATGCGGGAATCGGTGAGACCGACCCAGATAAGCCACTGCCATATCATCTGCTCTTGCAGGGGCTCTGCTTTGGCTTGCCGGGCTATGCCAATCCTGCCTCGAGGCGAAAGTGTGGCGCAGGTCGCTGGGACATCCAGGTTTTCCCTACGGGTGCTGTGTTCGACGTAGCAGATACGATTGGCATGCTGGGCGAGCGCCCGCTGATAACGATTAACTTGATGTATGACCCCGATGTGGATGCGCTGGGCCTGGAATTGCTGGCCGTGCAGTCGCTACTCGACATAGAGCGCGACGGCATCGACGAAATCCGTGTACCGCGCCCCGGCGTGGGTCGCATGCGCTGGGGGTTCGGTTTTGATGGGCAGCATGTGGCTACGGTGTGCCAGCGGCTTTAAGCACCGAGGTGTTTCCGGCTTCCGTTACTCGGTGTCCTTCAGGGGCGGCATGGGCTTCCAGTTGGGATCCTTGATGATCTTGCGGGCGTCCTTCATACCTCGGCGCAGCGCCGGAATGCCGGTCTTAAAGCACTTGTCGACCGCGGCCAGGCGAATGAATTCCTTGCAGAAGGTCGCGGCGTTGCCCAGACGGAACAGCATAGGGTGGTAGTCGCCGTAGATCTGCATGTAGCGTGCCAGATAACCGCGGTTGCGCATGATGTAGTAACGGTTGGTGTCGCTCGTGGAGTTGAGCTGGCGCTTGCCGGCGATATCCCAGTTAGAGACGGCGCGGGCGCGCTTGAGCACCAGGTCGGCCACAACGGCGGCGGGGAAGTGCTGGCTGGCCACGTAACCATAGCAGGCATCGTCGCCGTAGATGAAGAATCGCGCATCGGGCAGGCCGATCTTGTCGACCACGCGGCGCGAGAACATGCCGCCCTCAAAACATAGCTGGTTCATGGCGCGGCAGCCCTCGGGTCCCAGGTCCCACTTGGCGACAGGGTTGGGAATGCCGAGCGAGAGGATGAGCTGGTACTGCCAAAAGAAAGCGCCGCCGTCAAAGTCCAGGCGCGAACCCTGGATGACATCGTAGCGGTCGGTCCACTTGGCAAGACGCTCGATGCCTTCGGGGATGACGAGCACGTCGTCGTCCATCACCCAGAACCACTGGGCGCCCAGGTCGTAGGCGCATTTGGTGCCGGCGGAGAAGCCGCCCGCACCGCCGCCGTTTTCGAGTTGCGGGGCGTAGATGACACGGTCGGTGCCGCCCTGCGCGTCGGGCTGCTCGGTGTCGATGCCCCACAGGTTGGCCAGGCGCTCGTTGAATGCGGCGCACATGGCCTCGGTCTCGCGCGAATTCTCGTTATCGACAATCACGATGCGCCAGGGCGTTGCCGTGAGCTCGGTCATAGAGTCGAACAAGTTGGCCAGGAGTTCCTGGCGCTTGTACGTAACGACGACGATGGCGAGCTTATCGATGGGAGCGGGAAGGGTTGAAGGCATGGGGCAATATATCCTTTCACGCGCGGCGGGCGAGCGCTGCACGGAAGCTATCGAATACGTCCTTGGGACTGTCCTATTGTAAAGGCTCGGCGCACCTTAGCGGCAAGCTTTGAATAAAACGCAGGAACCTGCCATGGGCCCGCCGCATGACGTGGGGCTGCTTTGCCCGCAAGAGGCTCCATAGATTATATAAACGCCCGCTGGCGCGCTGACCCTTTGATACCATGAAACGACAGGTATTTCCTAAGGAGCACATTTGTCTACTAACGCCTCTGGCAGCCCTGTTCTGTCGCTGCTTATTCCCATTTACAATGTTCAGCGCTACCTGCGCGAGTGCCTCGATTCCGCCCTGGCGCAGACGCTCAAGGATATTGAGATCATCTGCATTAACGACGGGTCGACCGACAACTCGCCGGCGATTATCCGCGAGTATATGGAGCGCGATGGGCGCGTCAAGATGATCGACAAGGTCAACAGCGGCTACGGTGACTCAATGAACCACGGTCTGGAGATGGCGCGTGGCAAGTACGTTGGCATCTTGGAGTCCGATGACTTTATGGCGCCCGACGCACTCGAAAAGCTTGTCTCGGCCGCCGATAGCAATAATGCCGACTTTGCGAAGGCTAACTTTGATTTCTACTGGTCTAAGCCCGAGGAGCGCCGTTCGCTGCACGAGATGTTTAAGGCCAAGGACTGCGACAAGCCGGTGCACCCGAGCGACACGACGCAGTTCTTTAAGCAAAAGCCGTCGATTTGGTCGGCCGTGTACCGTCGCGATTTTCTTGAGCGCAACGGCATCAAGTTCTTGCCGACTCCGGGGGCATCCTTTCAGGACACGTCATTCGCCTTTAAGGTGATCGCGTGCGCCGATAAGGCTGTTTACCTGCATGATGCTGTTTTGTCGTATCGACAGGACAACGAGAATTCCTCGGTCAATTCTTCGGCTAAGGTCTTTTGCGTCAATACCGAGTATGCCGAAATCGAGCGCTGGATCCGAGAAGATTATGCCCGCGACCACGCAAGCGTCGATGTCGCGCGCATGCTCAAGTTCAATCAGCTCATTAAGTACGATTCGTACATGTGGAACTACGTGCGCCTGGCGCCTAAGTTCTATAAGGAGTTCCTGGTGCAGATGGCCAAGGAATTTCAGGCGGCCTTGGACGCCGGGGACTTTTCGCTTGACGACCTCAAGCCGTGGAAGCGCGCAAATCTCGCTGTCATCCTCAAAGATCCTGAGGGCTGGGTTGACGAGCACCCGAGTTTTGCGACGGATGGTGCCTTGGGGCGTGCTAAGTATTACGCCTCGGTTGGAGGCCCAGGCGTGGTTGCTGCCTTCCTCATCGAATCGCTGAGGGGGTAGGTCGGCATGGGAGAGGCCTCGTGTCCTAAAGCTACCATTGTCGTCCCCGTTTACAACTCTGCGCGCTCGATTCAGCGATGCCTCGATTCGCTGTTGGCCCAGTCCGAGCGCTCGATTCAGGTTGTCTGCGTCAACGACGGTTCGACTGATGATTCGTTGAACGCGTTGCGCCAGATCGCGCAGGCCGACGATCGTGTACTGGTGATTGGCCAGGAAAACGCGGGCGTCTCGTGCGCTCGAAATGCCGGTATCGATGCTGCCGAGGGCGAGACCGTCTTTTTTGTGGACGCCGACGATCACATCGATGCCCAGACGGTCGAGCGCGTGCTGCATGCCATGGAGTCTGCGGATGCCGAGGCCGCCGTTTTTGGCGGCGTCTGTGAACCTGCCGATGCTGCCCCCAAACGCGTCCAGCAACTCATGAGCCCCAAAGCTGGCACCTTCGGCGCCCGTGATCCCCAACTGCTGTTCCATTCGAATGCGCAGCCCTATGCCTGCCGTGCGGCTTTTTCGCGCGAGCTGCTCAATCGCGAAGGTATTCGCTTCGCCCCCGGTCTGGCTTTGGGCGAGGACGTCGTCTTCCAATTTGCGGCTTATGCGCTTGCCCACAAGACCGTCGTCATGCCGGACAAGTTCTACCACTACGTGATGGAGAGCGAATCGGCGACGCACGAGTTCAACAGTGTCGAGGCTCGCGCCAAAAAGCTCGATGCCCATATGAGAATGCTCGAGGAGGTCTTGGAGGACTGGGCGGGCTACGGTCTTATGGACCTGTGTCCCGGCGAGCTGATCACCTGGTTCCTGGACCTTATCGTGTTTGATTTGGCGCGCTTGGATTCCGATGACTTCCATCGCGTGGCGGCTCGCGTCAACATGGACCTCACGACGTTTTTGGGAACGGAGTGGGCGGATATGCCTGCTAAGGGCGCCGTTCGCCGTGTTGCCCACAAGCTCGTTGCGGCGACCTCGGGCGTTTCGATGGCAGATGCCACGCTGTTCTATCTTTCGACTCGCGGTCTCAAAGCCTGCCTTGAGCGCTTTATATAATTCCAAGCGCTGCCGCCCGCCGCAACCCGGCTGCTAAAATAACCCTGTTACACGCTATTCAACAGGAGGTTCTCTTGCAGAACTCTGATACCCCTAAAGTTTCGCTGCTTGTTCCCATTTGCAATGTCGAACGCTACCTGCGCGAGTGCCTCGATTCTGCCGTGACTCAGACGCTCAAGGACATCGAGATCATCTGCATCAATGACGGTTCCACCGATAGCTCGCCGGATATCATTCGCGAGTACATGGAGCGCGACCCCCGTGTAAAGATGATCGACAAAGCCAACAGCGGCTACGGTGACTCGATGAACCGCGGCCTGGAGATGGCGCGCGGCGAGTACGTGGGCATCCTTGAGTCCGACGACTTTATGTTTGAGGATTCGCTCCAAAAGCTGGTTGCCAAGGCCGATGCTGAACATGCCGATGTGGTAAAGGGCGACTTTTACCTGTATTGGTCCACGCCCAGTGAGCGCCGTGAGCTGTTTGGGATTATCGATGAGCATATGACGGGCGCCGCGTATCGCCCCGTCGATCGCCCGGGGATCTTCTACCGCAAACCTTCCATTTGGTCGGCTATCTATCGACGCGAGTTCCTCAACGACAATCAGATTCGGTTCCTTCCCACGCCGGGCGCCTCGTATCAGGACGCAGGCTTTAACTTTAAGGTTTGGGCTTGTGCCGAACGTGCCGCGTTTATTACGGACCCCATTTTGTGCTATCGCCAGGATAACGAGAAGAGCTCCGTTAATTCGCCCAACAAGGTGTTTTGCGTGTGCGACGAATATGCCGAGATGCAACGTTTTTTGGACGAGCGTCCCGAGCTCAAGGCTCAGCTCCAGGGTATTTTAATGCGCATGAAGGTCGATACGTACCGCTGGAATGATGAGCGTCTGGTCGATGAGCTGCGTGGGCAGTTTTGGGACAAGGCTTCCCCCGAGCTCAAGGCCGATTGGGATGCCGGTCGCTTTGACCTGTCGCTGTTTGATCCGCGTGGCGAGACCGACTTGCGCCTGATGGTCAAGTCGCCCCGCGCCTATATCGATTCGCGCTTTGACTTTAAGAAGCCGGGCAAGCTCAATACGTTTAAGCATTACTTTAAGATTGGTGGCCTGCCGCTGGTCTGGCGCGTGCTGACGTATCAGCGCTCCTACGGCGACAACCCGCATCCCGATGACGTCCCGGCCGCACAGTAGGAGCGAGTGACTATGGCTACCCCCAAGATTTCCGTTGTCGTTCCCATCTATAAAGTTGAGGAGTGCCTGGCCTGGTGCCTGGACTCCCTGCTTGCGCAGGATATGCCCGATTGGGAAGGTGTGCTGGTCAACGATGGCTCGCCGGATGGCTCGCGCGATATTGCGGCCGCTTATTGCGAAAAGGACGCTCGCTTTACGCTGGTCGATAAGGAGAACGGCGGCCTGTCGAGTGCACGTAATGCAGGCATCGCCGCGTCCACGGCGCCTATCGTCGCGTTTTTGGATTCCGACGACCGCTTTACGCCCGATGCGTGCCGTGTGATCGTCGATGCCTTTGAGCGCGAACGCTGTGATGTTTTGACCTTTGGCGCGAATCCGTATCCGCTGGAGGCGGGGTATCCGTGGCTTAACTATGTGCTGAGCCCACGCGATGTGTCGTTTGAAGGCTATAGCTCCGATCTGCTGTTTAAGGAAGCATCTCGCCCCTTTGCATGGCGCACCGCCTGCAAGCGTGAGTTTTTGCTGGGCAACGGGATCGTGTTCGACGAAACCGTTAAGTATGGCGAGGACCAGGTCTTCGATTTTGCCGTGTACGGTCGTTCGCACAAGAGCGCGCTTATCTCGAACAAGCTGTATGACTACCGCGTGGCGCGCAAGGGTTCGCTCATGGACACTATGCGCTACGACGACGAGACGCGTCTGCTGGAGCACGTGAAGATTTACTCCGCGGTGCTGACTGACTGGCAGCGCGACGGTCTCGATGCACAGCATGCCGATGACCTGGCGTACTTCCTATGCGATCTGGTGCTGTACGATGCGCTCAGGTTGCTGGGTTCGGACTGCGGCAAGGTGTTTGCTGCCGTTGCCACGGCGCTTGCCGGTTCTGCCGCGGGCAGCGATGCTGCGCTCGCACAATGCGCTCCTTCTGTTGCTGCTATGGTGCGTGCGGCGCTTACCAGCAAGGCCCCCAATGCCCGTGAGTGCAAAAAGCTCATGTTCGATTACGACGTCTTGAGGTTTGGGCGCCTGGGTGCCTGCAAACGCATGGCAGCGAACGCCCTGGGAAAGCGAGAAGTGTAGATGAGTATCAAACGTTTGACACTTTGCCGCAGTCAGGGCCGTCTGTTTGTGTTGCTTCGTTTTGCCGGCCAGGATGTCGCCGCGCTTATTGAGCAAGAAGGTTCTCAGGCCTTTGTCCGCGCGACGACGAGCGGTTCTTGTGTGCCGTCGCTGGTACTCCCGGTTGACCATGGCCGTGTGCTGGCGCTTTGCCCTTCCGTTGCCGATTACGAGCGCGAGCTTGCCGTCTTGGTGCTTCCGTTTTTGGATGGCTCGTCGATGGATGTCGTTTTTGCATCCGGTGGGCAAAGGTTGGGCTCCATTCGCCTCGATAGCCGCGTGGCCAAGCTGGAATCCAAGATTAACTACAAAGCAAAGCCTGCGCTGTGTGCGCTTATACGCGATGCGCAGCGTGGCGAATGCTGCGGTCGCTACGAGATCGATGCCATTCGCTATTTGCCGGCAGACGCCGGCGCGGTGTGGCGCTATGAGGTTACCTGGGCGGGAGACCCCCAGTGCGCACCCGAGTTCCAGATCTTCGATACGCATATGAATGCCATCGATGCTACCGTGCATGTGTTTGAGTCGCAGGTCGATGTGCCGCAGCGCAACGGTTGCCGCGTCAATAAAACGTATCTGAGCGTTGAGATGCCTCAGGATATACGAGATTTTGTCGCGATTGTGAGCGATCCCACAGAGCAGATCCAGAGCGGGTTTTGCGCCATGGATGGTCGCCTGTACAACGGCATGGTCGACGACAGCTGGAACCGTATGAAGGACGCGCGTGCAGACGACGCAGCTTATCGACGTTGGTTTGAGCGGCATCGCGCAAAGCCGGGCGATTTGGCGTGCCAGTGTGTCACTTCGGTGGCCTTTGCCTATAGACCGCTCGTGAGCATCGTGGTACCGTGCTACAAGACTGATCGGGTCTACCTGCGCGAGCTGTTGGACTCGGTGCTTGCCCAGAGCTATGACAACTGGGAATTGCTGCTGATGGACGCCTCGCCCGAATGGGATGCCGTGGCCAATCTTGCGGCAGCAGCTCACGACGAGCGGGTTTGTCGTATTGAGCTGCCTGGCAACGGCGGCATTGTGGTCAACACCAACGCGGGTATTGAGCAAGCGATGGGCGACTACATCGCGTTCTTGGACCACGATGACATTCTGGAGCCGGACGCGTTATTCCAGTATGTTTCCGCGCTGAATAAGGCGGCCAGGGGCGAGCGCCCCCAGGTCCTATTCTGCGACGAGGACATGTTCCAGAAAACGGGGGAGTGGGGCCAGCCGGTCTTTAAGACCAAGCTCAACGTCGACCTGCTCTATAGTCATAACTGCGTAACGCATTTCCTGATGGTGGAGAAGGCACTTATCGATCGCATTGGCATGTCTCCGGAAGACGTCGCGGGCGCCCAGGATTATGACCTGACGCTTCGCTGCCTTGCATCGGGCGCACGGTTTGAGCATGTTGCTCACGTGTTGTATCACTGGCGCGTGCACCCCGGTTCCACCGCCGACGGTTCTGCCGATAGCAAGCCGTATGCTATTGAAGCCGGGCGCCTTGCGCTGCAGCGCCACTTTAACGCGCTGGACATTTGCGGAACAGTCGAGGAGACCGAGACGCCGTTTGTCTATCGCATGCGCTATGCGCTGCCGGAGTCTGCGCCGCTGGTGAGCATTGTGATTCCCACCAAGGACCACGTTGAGACGCTCGATGCCTGTGTGATGTCGATCGCCCAGAAGGCCACGTATACCAATTACGAGATCGTCTTGGTGGAGAACAACAGTGAAGCCCCGGAGACGTTTGCGTATTACGAAACCCTGCCAGAGCGCGTGGCTGCAGCATCCGAAGGCAAGGGCATCGCGCGCGTTGTGTACTGGCCGGGCGAGTTCAATTACTCTCAGATCATCAATTATGGTGTGAAGCACGCCAAGGGTGACTACCTGCTGCTGCTGAACAACGATACCGAGGTCATAAGCCCCGACTTTATCGAAGAGATGATGGGCTATCTGCAGCGTCCCGATGCGGGCGTGGTGGGCGCCAAACTCTACTTTGCCGATCATCTGGTGCAGCATGCCGGCATTTTGGTTGGCGTGCGTGGCGCACTTGCCCATGCCAACCAGGACTTCTCGGCAAAGCGCGAGGGCTATCTTGCCCGCGCTGTGCGCCCCGGTAACTTTAGCGCCGTAACTGGTGCCTGTCAGATGGTCCGACGCGACGTATTTGAGCGGGTCGGAGGCTACGACGAGGAATTCGCCGTCGGCTTTAACGACGCGGACTTTTGTCTGCGCGTGTGGGAGGCGGGCTATCGAACCATCTATACGCCCTATGCCGAGCTGTATCACTACGAGTTCACCTCGCGCGGCAGGGAAGAGGCCAACGAGAAAAAGCTGCGCCGCTGGAAGCGCGAGCAAGCGCTGTTCATGCAGCGCTGGCCAGAGTTCTTCCTCGATGGCGATCTGTGGCTCGGGTCAAACCTATCCTCCGACAGTGAGTACTTCTCGCTTTAGCGCGAGGTGACGTGAAATCCAGCATAGGGTGCTCAAGGGCTGTGAGGACGTTGGGTTTTTGCTAAATTGCTGGAGTTTGATTCGTGGAGCCTACGCTTAGCTTTTCTTATACGTGTCGATGCGATTATCGGGATTTCAGGTGCAGTCCGCTTGTCTAAGGGTGAAACAGCATGAGATTATCGAGAACGATCGTAATAGCGTCATCCATCGTTGCGGCTATCTCGTTTATTTTCTATATTTGCCCTCTAAACGCAGTCATTTTGACGGATGAACAGATGAACGAGGTTTTGTTAGCGGTTTTAGGCGCAGGAATATCATCTTTGTTTGTCGGCACAATTGAATACTGCGATCGCTGTCGGGAGCTTGAAGATCGTTTTTTATTCGGCATCGAGCCGTTATTGTCCGGATTGGCGGAATGAAAGAATGCTGTATTGAATCTCTGCGCGCTACCGGATACTCCTCCTAATTCTGTGGAAGCTAATGCAAATGTTGTAACGAGCTCAAGGCAAGATGGACGGCGGCGCGCCATGATGTATTTGCATGAGCGTCCGGCTGTTTAATAGGTATTTAAAGTTAGGATAAAATCAATCTGTTATTTCATCAAATACGCTGGAGAGCGCAGTGAATAGTCCTATTCGTCAACAAGATATGTGCGATCAAAAGCCTTGGCTTACTCCTTGGGAACAAGTCTCCCATCTTAAGAGCAAGGGTGTCCGTTTCCGCTATATGAGCGAGGCAGAGGCAGTCGAGTATCTGACGAAGAACAACAATTACTTTCGCTTGCGCTCGTACCGCACCGGATTTCCAAAGGTTTCTGATGGAAAACGCAAGGGTGAATATGTCAACTTAGATTTCAAGATGCTTGTTGACCTTTCGATTATCGATATGTTGCTTCGAAACGAGATGATTTCACTCACTCTTGATATCGAGCACTTCTGCAAAGTTGACTTGCTGGGCAGGATAGAGCAGCATGCCGAGGACGGTTACGAAATCGTTCAAGACTATTTGAGCGAGCAGGATACATTTGATAGCAAGGGGAATGTGACCAACTGGGTTAAAAAAGAGATTTCACGTTGTGAGTCGAGTGCCTATTCTGCAGGCATTCTTGCAAAATACAGTGGTTTTAATATGCCTGTCTGGGCCTTTCTGGAAGTTATTACCTTTGGCGCCTTTAATTCATTCATTTTGTTTTGCGCCAAACGGTTTGACGATGATGAGCTTCGCGATAGGTTTTATTTGCTTCGCGCGGCAAAAGATCTCCGCAACGCGTGTGCTCACAATAGTTGCATTCTTAATGGTCTTGCTTCGGGTGAGAATGCCCGAAGGGCAAATAACGGTGTTATGAAGGCATTGAGCAAAATAGATGGGGTTGGCTCTTATCAGCGTAAGGCAAGGATGAGCAATGAGCGAATACGCCAGATTGTCACAACGCTATATCTGCACAAAGAGGTGTCGTCTAAAGGCGTTATTAAGCACAAAGCACAATCGCTTTCCAAGTTTATTTCTAGGGCAAATCGCAACATCAACTACTATAAAGCTGCGGAGGTCATAACTTCCTCCTTCTCGTTTTTGTCGAAAGTGATCGGCGCATGGTATTTGTGTGACGCTGAAGATATGCCTTCTTGCGATTCCTAGGCATCTGGTGCAAAATATTTCCCACTTCGAAAAGCGGTTCGGCCGTTTTGCAAGGGGGCTTCTCTTTATGGGACGCCCTCTATTTTTATGCCGCGCCAATCGGAAGATATTACGTTTTCGGCTACTGCATTTTTTCAATCCCCAACGGTTGTAGATCAATACCTACCGCTCGCACTTGTTGCTTAACAAATGGCGAGGTTGGTGGGCTAAGTTAGTGACAGTGTTTTGCTGGAGGAGGGCAAATGCCCTATGCCGAGCTGTGCCACTACGAGTTCACCTCGCGCGGCAGGGAAGAGGCCAACGAGGAAAAGCTGCGCCGCTGGAAGCGCGAGCAAGCGCTGTTCATGCAGCGCTGGCCTGAGTTCTTCTTGAGAGGCGATCCGTGGCTCGGACCAAACCTATCCTCCGACAGTGAGTACTTCTCGCTTTAGAGCGAAGTAATTCCAAGATCCGGCAAAGTATCCTCAAGAGCTGCAAGAGCGGTGGGGTTCAAGTACTCCTCGTTGAAGCGGCTCTTGTCATATCGAAAACGTGTGTCAGGATTTTTAGGTGACCGTATTAATTAAATTGGTTCGCTTATGTGCTCGGTTTGACTCAGAAGCTATTTAGCGTAACGGTTGAGGTGTGGCGACTCATATTTAAATTGCAGTCACAAAGACACCTTTTATCGATTTCCCGTTGAAATACTGAATTGATAGTTTAAAAATTACTTAAGAGAGCCTTAAATCTCGGAGAAAGGATGTCGTATGAAAAACCTTCGAGAAAGATGGCGCGGACTAACAGTGCTGGGAGTTGTTGCATTTGCCGCTGTCTGCACGACGGTTGCCCCGGCGCCCTCATTTGCTGATATTGCTGGCGGTGGCGGAGGCGGTGGACCGATTACGGAATGGTGTTCCGACGGTCGTCCGAAGACTGGACTCGTTCGGTGCGAGGACGGCAACCTTCGCTATTTCGATCCCGAAACTGGCGCCATGGTCACGAACCAGTGGCATAACGAATACGAAGCTGTCTGGTACTATTTTGGCGCTGACGGGATCGCGGTGTCGGGCTGGCAGTCTATCGGTGGGGACAAGTATTACTTCTACCCCGAAAGCCATGATATGGCATACGGCCGAGTTCAGATTGACGGCAAGAACTACTTCCTGAACACCCCTGGTGCCAACGCCGATGGCCGCATGCAGCATAGCGGCTGGCTCTATGACTCCATCTATGGAAAGTGGTTCTATGCGACCTCCAGTGGCGAACTGCTGACCGGTTGGCATAATATCGGTGGAACTTGGTATTATTTCGACGAGTATGGTGTCATGCTGACCGGCTGGATCAACGTTTCGGGGACGTGGTACTACGCCAACGCTTCCGGTGCGATGGCCACTGGCTGGCTCAACATCGGCGGTACGTGGTACTACCTCGACGGTTCGGGCGCCATGGTCGCTAACAGCTGGCGCAGCCTCGGCGGCTCCTGGTACTGGTTCGGCGACTCCGGTGCAATGGCCACTGGCTGGTTCTTGGCAGGCGGCTCTTGGTACTATGCGAGCGGTTCGGGCGCCATGGCAACCGGCTGGCTCAGCAATGGCGGCACGTGGTATTGGCTCGGAGGTTCGGGCGCTATGGCCTCTAACTCTTGGGCTAACGTTGGTGGAGTTTGGTACTGGTTCGACGATTCCGGCGCGATGGTCACCGGCTGGCGTCAGGTCGGCGGCGCCTGGTACTACTTTAGCGGTTCCGGCGCTATGGCCCACGACGCCTGGGTCGGCGACTACTACCTCCAGTCTTCCGGTGCCATGGCTACGAATGCCTGGGTTGGCTCCTACTATGTCGGCGAGGACGGCAAGTGGATTCCGGGCTATGGTTTAGTTTGGTATAAGAGCGGTAGCCATGTTTACCATACGCATAAGTGCCGTACCGTTGGCAAGGACGCAAAGGGCTATTCGCAGATCTCTATCCAGGAGGCCCTGAGACGTGGCGCTTCACGAGAGTGCAAAAACTGCCAGCAAATTGGCTAGTACATTACTGAGCTAGTTTTGATTGAGGCCCCGTTGCCCTGAGGTGACGGGGCCACTGCGTGATTGGATACTGTGCTGCTATGAAGAAATGGTCATTCGGGGTGCTGGTCTTTTCGGGCCTTGTTTCTTTGGGGCTCCTTTTGGGTTCGCCCTCGATGTTATACGCCCTTGATTTGAATAACACTGACGAAGGTCCCGCATCTAACGTTGCTATTGCTTCTGTCGAGTCAGGCGTTGATGCTCAGCGCGAATCGACCTTCGCTGTCGAGCAGAACTCTCAGGTGGATAATGAGACCCCTTCCGAGGTTTCGAATCAAATTATTTGGCATCAGGGGTGGATATCACCCGAAGAAGGGGCTGGTTTTTGGCGTTGGGGCTTGTCCGACGGAACAATCGCTGTTTCTTCTTGGAGACATATAAACGGTAGCTGGTACTGGTTCGACGACGAAGGTCGAATGGCTCAGGATGGGTTGGTTCAAGTCGGGGGTGCGACGTATGCCTTCTCCTCTTCGGGCGCAATGCGTGTCGGCTGGTACCTAGATTCTACGGGCTCCACTTCTGCTTGGCGTTATTTCTCCGGTTCTGGCGCCATGGTAAAAGGCTGGCTTTCAGACGGCAGCAACTGGTATTGGCTGGATGATGAGGGCAAGATGGTCCACGATGCGATGCTGCAGATTGGGGGAGCCACGTATGGATTCTCTTCTTCTGGTGCAATGCTTATCGGATGGCATCTTGATGCTTCTGTCTGGCATTATTTTTCCGGCTCTGGCGCTCTGGTAAAGGGCTGGCTCTCGGATGGGGGTCGTTGGTACTGGCTTGATCCTGCAGACGGTTCTATGGCCACCGGGCTGAATGAATGCAATGGCACCTCTTATATCTTTAACAGTTCAGGGGCCATGCTATCCTCCCAGTGGGCACTTTTTGACAACAACTGGTATTACGCTGACTCCAACGGCTTACTGCATGGAGGTTGGTTACTTCTAGGGAATTCTTGGTATTACCTGGATCCAGGAAGCCATATTATGCTCACGGGCTTTGTGCAAGTGGGCTCGTCCACCTATTTCCTTACGAGCTCAGGTGCCATGGCAACAGGCTGGGCACTTGCTGATGGTACTTGGTATTACGCCGCATCAAACGGAGCTATTCAACGAGGGCGATGGATAAAGTCCGGAAGCGCCTGGTATTACCTTGATGATGTATCCGGCGCAATGCGTACTGGTGAATTTGCGGTAGGAAGCAAGCGCTATTTTTCTTATGATTCCGGTGCAATGGCATCTTCGTGCTGGATCAACTTGAACGATGGTATGGCATGGGCGAATTTGTCTGGAGCACTGAGCGAGCCGTTGCCTACTTCATCTGATGGATCTCCTGTAGTCGCTGATCGTACTGACTCGTCTTCATTGCCAGGTGTGATTCATATTGGAGATGCGGTTTTCTATGCGGATGCGAATGGTTTCGTTAACGTGGCGTCTGGTTGGATTATGTCGAAAGACGCTTCTGACGAAAGTGGCAATACTTGGTATTACGCATCTTCCAATGGTGTCCTTAAGTCTGGTTGGCAATATGTCAACGGTGCGTGGTATTGGATGGACCCTTCCACATTCAAGATGAAAACTGGATGGCTTAATGACGGCGGTACGTGGTACTGGCTCCAGCCTTCGGGTGCCATGTTTGCTAACGGGTGGCTGAAAATCGATGGCGTTGACTATTACTTCAATGCAAGTGGTGCATGGTTGAATACGTCTGGTTCTGTTTTGGGGGTCAATAGGTCCAGCTTGGTCAGGTACCGTCAAGATTCTTTCGCAAATTGATCGAGGCGGCCTCGGCCCCGCCTTGC
>UQMK01000020.1 GCA_900542085.1 uncultured Collinsella sp. | reverse complement strand
TGCTTTGGCGCGCCCCCGCGGCCGGCACGCCTTCGGCTACGCCCGCCACGAGCGGAGCCTCGGGGCCAATCACCACGAGTCCGCATCCGTGGCTCTGGGCAAACGCCGCCACGGCCGCAGGATCGCAATCGTCGAGAACCACGTTCTCGCCGCAGCTCGCGGTGCCGCCGTTACCCGGCGCAATGTAGAGCTTGCCGGCGCGCGGTGATGCTGCGAGCTTTGCTGCCAGAGCATGCTCGCGGCCGCCGCTGCCCAACAACAGGATGTCGATGGTTTGAGTGTCCGCCTTCAAGGGTGCCTCCTCTATGGATGAACGGTCCGCCAACCATGCGGACCCATTACAAAGCAAATATACCCCTCGGCCGCCCGCCTGGGCTGCAAAGGGGTATATCGCAATAACCGAATAGTGCCGATTACTTCCAGAATCGGTTGATGATCTGCTCGCGATCGGCGCCGACGCCAATGAACGTCACGCGGGTGTGTGCCAGATCCTCGATAAATGTCACGTAGTCCTGAGCCTCCTGCGGCAGCTCCTCAAAGCTACGGCAACCGGTGATGTCGCACTTCCAGCCCGGGAGCTCCTCGTAGACGGGCTTGGCATGCTCAAAACGAACCTGATGCTCGGGCACGCTCGTGTAACGCTCGCCGTCAACGTCGTAGGCAACGCACACCTTGATGGTATCGAAGGCCGAAAGCACGTCGAGCTTGGTCATGGCGATATCGGTGAGGCCGTTGACGCGCGAGGCATAGTTGGCGATAGGGCCGTCAAACCAACCGCAGCGACGGCGACGGCCGGTGGTCACGCCGTACTCATAGCCTTCCTCGGTCAGCGTATGGCCGGCCTCGGACTCATAGGAAAGCTCGGTGGGCATGGGGCCCGAACCGACGCGGGTGATATAGGCCTTCATGACGCCCAGCACGCGGTCGACATTCTTCATACCGACGCCGGAGCCGGTGATGGCGCCGCCGGCGGTGCAGTTGGAAGACGTCACGTACGGATAGGTGCCGTGGTCGATGTCGAGCAGCGTCGCCTGGGCGCCCTCGAACAGCAGGTCCTTGCCCTCGTCGATCATGTTGTTGAGCAGCAGGCTCGTCTCGGTGATGTAGGGACGCAGGCGCTCGGCCATGGGCAGGTACTCGTCGCAGATCTGGTCCACGGTGTAGGTGGGCAGGTGGTAGATGAGCTCGAGCTCGGGATTCACGCGGGCAAGAGCGGTCTCCAGTTTGTCGCGGAACAGCGTCTCGTCCAGCATGTCCTGCATGCGCAGACCGATGCGGGCCATCTTGTCCTGGTAGCACGGACCGATGCCGCGCTTGGTGGTACCGATGTTCTTCTTGCCGAGCTTCTGCTCAAAAGCACCATCCAGATCGATGTGGTACGGCATGATGATGTGCGCGTTGCCACTGATCTTGAGGTTCTTGGTGGTGATGCCGTCGGCCTCGAACATGTCAATCTCCTCAAGGACAACCTTGGGGTTGACGACGCAGCCGTTACCGATCACCGACACATGGTCGGAATACATGATGCCGGAGGGCACCTGGTGCAGGCCGTACTTCTTGCCGTTGACGACGATGGTGTGGCCGGCGTTATTACCGCCCGAATAGCGCACGACGGCATCGAAGTCGCCGGCGACCAGGTCGCAGATCTTACCCTTGCCCTCATCGCCCCACTGGGCACCGACCAAAACGGTTGACGGCATGTTTACTCCTTACATTCATGGACTGTCTACGCGCCACGCTGGCACGCAGAAGCACAAAACATTCCCAGTATACCCGTGCAACGGGCGCCTGTCCTACTCCTCGGTATGCGCCCCATCAAGCTCATAGAACTTGGTGGATGCCGGCAGGAACATCAGGTCGACGTCACCGATCGGGCCCGAACGGTTCTTGGCCACGACGATACGCGTAACGCCCTCGTCGGGTCGATCGTCACGCGAGGCCTCGGCCTCATCGGCGGAGCGGTCCAAGAACATAACGATGTCGGCGTCCTGCTCGATGGAGCCCGATTCACGCAGGTCGGACAGCTGCGGGCGCTTGCCGGTACGGGACTCGACCTGACGCGACAGCTGCGACAGTGCAATGAGCGGGATCTTGAGCTCCTTGGCCATGATCTTCAAGCCACGCGACATCTCGGAGACCTCGACGGTACGGCTCTCGGAGCGACGCCCCGGCGGAGGACTCACCAGCTGCAGGTAGTCCAGGATGATGATGGCCTTCTCCTTGTTGTGGAGCATACGGCGGCTCTTGGCGCGGATCTCGGTCACCGTGGTGCCGGGCGTATCGTCAATCAGAATGTCGAGCTTAGACAAGGTCTGCGTGGCCTCGTTGATATTGGCCCACTGCTCGGGGCTAATGCGGCCCGTACGGAAGTCGCTGATTGAGATCATGGCGTAGGCGCAAATCAGGCGCTGGGCAATTTCCTTGCCCGACATCTCCAGCGAAAAGAAGCCAACGGTATAGCCCGCAGCGGCGGCATTCAGCGCCAGGTTCAGAGCGAACGACGTCTTACCCACGGCAGGGCGGGCGCCGATAATGATGAGCTGGCCCTCGCGGAAGCCCATGAGCATGCGGTCGAGCGACGGGAAGCCGGTGGGCACGCCCGCGGCCTGTCCGCCGGCCTTGCACACTTCCTCGGCCTCGTTATAGGCCTCGACCATAAACTCGGTCAGTGTCTTATAGCTCGACTTGACCTCGCGCGCCGTGACCTTGAGCAGCTTGCTCTCGGCCAGCTCCACGACCTCTTTAGTGTCGGTAGGGGCGTTATAGGCCAGCGCGTTGATCTCGTTGGTGGCACCGATCAGCTCGCGCAGCATCGAGTCGCGACGGACGATGGCGGCATGGTGCTGCCAGTTCACGAGCGACAGGGTCTGACCCATCAGCTCCAAAATGTAGGCCTCGCCGCCCACGGCATCAAGCTTGTTGATGCTGCGCAGGTAATCGATCAGCGAGAT
The DNA here is from genome assembly GCA_900542085.1 of uncultured Collinsella sp. GTDB lineage: Bacteria > Actinomycetota > Coriobacteriia > Coriobacteriales > Coriobacteriaceae > Collinsella. The sequence goes on along the minus strand of UQMK01000020.1, from coordinate 35,803 downwards.
AGAGTCGATGGGAATGCGGCTGTTGTACATATCGACCATCGCGGTGTAGATGGTCTTATGAATGGGCCGGTAGAAGTCATCGGGCTGCAGCTCGACCTGGGCCTCCTCGACCACCTCGGGCGACAGCAGCATGGCGGCCAGTACATTAGCCTCTGCATCTTGGTTTTGAGGGAGACCCAACTTGGAGCCACGGTCCTCGACCGTCAGCCCCGTCTCCCTTTCGTCATATGCCATGAGCATCCTCATTCATATCGCTTGCGAGCATCCATAGTATCAGCCACAGCCCCAAAACGGGCCGCGCCCCGGCAATCATCACCGAACGAAACGGATGAACGGTCCCGTGTGTAGGACTTCGACGCAACGCCTGCCATGACGCTCGCTGAGCGTAGAAAACAAAAGGGCGCCCTGGTCTCCCAGAGCGCCCTTCTTAGAACAAGATTGTTGCGTTGCAGCAAATGCTACTCGGCAGCAGCCTCAGTCTCGACCTCGGCGGTCTCGGCCTCGGCGACCTCAGCGGCCTCCTCAGCCTCAGCCTCGGCAGCGAGCTCCTCGGCGGTAACGCCAACGAGAACGACAACCTCGGCCTTGATCTCGCGGTACAGCGAGATGGCAACGGTGTGGGCACCGGCAACCTTGATGGGCTTACCGAGCTCGACGCGCTTGCGGTCGATGTCCATACCGAGCTGAGCCTTGATGGCGTCAGCGATCATAGCGGCGGTAACGGAGCCAAAGAGGATGCCCTCGTCGCCGACCTTGACGTCAACGGTGACCGTCTTGCCCTCGAAGGCAGCCTTGGTCTCGTTGGCGGTAGCCAGACGGACGGCCTCGCGCTTGGCGATGTTGTTGCGACGCTCGTCAAGCTGCTTGAGGTTGCCCTTGGTGGCGGCAACAGCGAGCTTCTTGGGGAACAGGAAGTTCTCAGCGTAACCCTGAGCGACCTCTACGACGTCACCCTCGCCGCCCTTGCCCTTGATCTCATCGAGAAGAATAACCTTCATGATGCGTCTCCCTTCTTAGCCGCGGTCGCGGTTGCCACGAGAGGAAACCACGGGGACGGTGTACGGCAGGAGAGCCATCTCGCGGGCGCGCTTGATGGCGTTGGCGATGTCATGCTGATGCTGCGTGCAAGCGCCAGTGACGCGACGGGGCTTGATCTTGCCACGGTCGGTCATGTACTTACGGAGAAGCTGAGTGTCCTTATAGTCGATGAACTCAGTGTTCTCCTTGCAGAACTGGCAGTACTTACGACGCGGCTGACGTGCAGAAAAATCATTAGCCATGTCAAAATACCTTTCGTTTGGCAACTTCGGCGAACCGAAGCCGCCTCTCACTCAAAAATAGGTGAACAGCCCTTAAAACGGGATGTCCTCATCGTAGACGTCGACCGCGGGCGGCGTAGCCACCGGTGCGGCAGGACGCGGTGCGGGCGCTGCAGGGGCTGCGGGGGCGTAACCGCCCTGATCGTAGCCACCCTGGCCACCGCGGGAGCTCATAAACTCGATCTCATCGACGATGACCTCAAGCTTGCTCCGGCGCTGGCCATCGCGCTCCCAAGAGCTGTAGCGCAGCTTGCCCTCGATCGCGACCTTGTTTCCCTTTGCCAGGAAACGGCTCACGGCCTCGGCGCGCGTGCCGAACATAGTGCAGTCGACAAAGTTGGGATAGTCCTCCCACTCGCCAGTCTGCGGGTTGCGGCGACGATCGTTCACGGCGACGCCAAAGGACAGAACCTGGGTTCCGCCGGCGGTGGCGCGCAGCTCGGGATCACGCGTGAGGTTACCGGTGATGTTCACTCGATTGATGCTCATAACTCACTACTTCCTCTTGGGGCATAAGCCCAGTCCAAAACGACAGTCTTACTCCTGGTCGTCGCGACGGACGATCATGTGGCGGACCACAGCGTCGGTGATGCGCAGGACGCGATCAAGCTCGGCGATCTGGGTAGGATCTGCGTGGAAGTTGATGAGGGTGTAGTCACCATCGGTGAGGTCGTTGATCTCGTAGGCGAGCTTGCGCTTGCCCCACTCGTCAACGGAGTCGACCTTGCCAGCGCCCTCAGCGATCGTGGTATCGATACGCTTCATAACAGCGAGACGAGTCTCGGGGTCGAGCGACGGGTCAACAAAGAACAGCAGTTCATAAGCCTTCATATTGTCACCTCCTCTGGGCAAATGTGGCTTCAGGTCGTGAAGGTGCGCCTGAAGCAGGAAAAGACTTGGTAATAATATCTTTCAACCTCCTAGGCTGCAAGAATATGCAGCTACAACCTCATGACCTCCACATATGTCCATACTCACACGGCACTTCATGCGTCTTCCAACCAAATGCTGACCAAATGCCTGACGGATTTGTGGACAAGATACAGCGCTGCGGGGACAAGCCAAATCAAACAGCAGGTCAGCAAATGCAAGGCTGTGGTCGCGAAACGCATACCAGTGGTTCATAACACCGTTCAAATATTTTTAAAATTGTTGCCACGTCGTTTATAAATACTCATTTTGAACAATTTGCTGCATGCAGCCATGCTGGTCAGAGCCCGTTTTTGGCCTCCTGGATCCCATCGCGAAGCCAAGCGTTTCAAAAAATGCCAACTTTTCTGTTTGCACTTTGCGATTCCTCGTGTATACTGACTTTCGCATTTAACGGAGAGTTGTCCGAGTGGCCGAAGGAGCACGATTGGAAATCGTGTAGGCGTCAAAAGCGTCTCCAGGGTTCAAATCCCTGACTCTCCGCCAGTTAATTCCAAAGCAGGCCTTTGAGCCTGCTTTGTTTTTACCCCACGCGGAGGGGTGGCAGAGTGGTTGAATGCGGCGGTCTCGAAAACCGTTTGGCCTGTATAAGGTCACGAGGGTTCGAATCCCTCCTCCTCCGCCATTTTGGTTGAGAAAGCTCCCGGGAATGGGAGCTTTTTTGTTTTGAGTCCCTAACAAGCAAATACGGCGAAAGAGGAGGGATTCGAACCCGCCCAGGGCGCGGAGCGTAAAGAAAACGCGCCAGCGGCGCGTTTTTAGCGCAGCGCGGTCGGCGTAAGCCGACCGGATAAATTTTGAGCTCCGCTCAAAATATGGACATCCCTCCTATTCAGCCACGCCACCCTCGCGTTCAGCATCAACCCAGATCCCCAAACATGTACACCACCCTCCAAAGATGTCGAAAAATGTCGTTTTTGGAGTGTGATGTACACGTTTGCATATGACGCGCACCGAGCATGAGTCGATTTGCTCGTATCCGGTATATTTCCCCACCTCAACGGACATAAGAGTTTGGTGTCAGCTCGAAGCGAGAGGTCCCTAATGGATACTCCTGTTCTCATTTCGCATAAAACGGCGTGGCTCGTCCATCATGCACCGCGGAACCTGGTTCAAGCCGTCGCACAACGCGACTACCAGATAGGTGTGCGGGGCCTCTCTACCCAGCAACGCATCGCGCGCATTCGGCAGGCACTTACCGACTGCGGCATTCCGTCCACCATGCTCAAGACTATCGACATCTCCGTAGTATTTGCTTTCGAGCGAATCCGCGCCAGCGGTGTCGCTTGCCACGTTCTTGGCCAAAATCTACCCTACGACCATATTGACGAGCTGACCCCCGGCATTTTTATCACCGACGAAGCCCTTACCTTCGTATTCGCTGCCGAGTGGATGGACAGAATCGAATACCTCGAATACGGCTACGAAGTTTGCGGTGATTATCGCATGGGGTTCAGCCCCGATGACCCTTATACCGAGCAGCCAGCCACCACTTCCAAGGACGAAATTGTCGAACTGCTCGATCGTCACCCCGGCAAACCCGGTGCCACACGCGCCAGACTCGCGCTCAGGCATATCTACGACCACTCAGCCTCACCCATGGAGACCGCATCCGCTATCGCCCTTTCACTCCCGACAAACGAAGGCGGCGTTGGCATCCGAGGTGTCGAACTCAACAAGCCACTCGAAATCCCTAAACGACTTTGGCATTGCACCAAAGCTCGAACGCTCAAAATCGATACCCTCATTACCTATAAGCGCAGAGAGCTCGGCATCGAATATAAGGGCGGCTTTCACGACGAGGTCGAACGCAAGGGAGCAGATGCGGAGCGGGAGGCCGTGCTCGCCCAAATGGGCTATCGCATCATCACACTCACCTCAACGCAATTTGCCAGCCAACTCGCTTTTCACCGTGCCATGAACAATATCCGCGAAGCGCTCGGCATGCCTCGTTGCACAGATGCCGAGTATCAGCGAAAGCAAAACGAACTGCGCAAGGTACTTATCCGCAACTGGAAGAGCGATCAAGCCGAAGAGTCGCCTTCTGAGTAACGACGGACCCGCTCGCCCCGCGCTCCCCAAACATGTACATCACCCTCCAAAAACGATATTTTTCGACATCTTTGGAGGCTGATGTACATACTTGAAACCTATGACCGCACCCAGTCCCGACCGTTTGCCGAGCAATAGGGTCGCGATCGTCGCCGAACATGTACTATGTACGGGCATTGTCCAATCCCGTAACTCAAAGGACCCCATCTTGCCCGTCGTCGCCGCCATAACCGTTACCTCACATGCCTCGGATGCCATGGTCGCTATCCCATTTTGGCTCGAGATGTTCGCCGTTGTCGCTGCATCGATCTCGGGTGTGCTGGTTGCGCGCGAACACAAGCTCGACCTGGTGGGCGCGGTCGCACTCGCGGTAGTCTGCGGTCTGGGCGGCGGTCTTTTGCGCGACATGACACTCCAGGTCGGAAACGTCTACATCCTCAACCAGCCAATGGCGCTGCCGCTCTCCATCGCCACGGCGGCCATCATTTACATCTTCCCGGCAATCGTCGATAAGCCCGACAAACTCATCCCCCTGCTCGACATCATCTCGGTCGGCATCTATGCGGCAACCGGCGCAGACAAGGCACTGGTCTACGGATTTGCACCCGTCGTTTGCATCATGATGGGCTTTTTCACCGCGGTGGGCGGCGGCATGCTGCGCGACGGCTTTATGGGCGTGGTTCCGGGCATTTTCCAACGCACCAACTTTTATGCCATCGCGGCCATCGCCGGATCGGCAAGCTATGTAAGCCTCGTCATGAGTGGCTTGGTCAGCAATGTCGCCGCGCTGGTCGCATGCGTTATCGTGACCATGGGTCTGCGCTGGCTCTCGCTGCGCTTTGACATCAAAAGCCCCACCGAAGAAGACATCGCGCGCTTTTTACATCGCAAATAGTAGATAGCACGGCACGACCCTTCGAAATGCAACCGAGAGGTTCTTTTAGAGCGCTCGCACGTTGGGTACCCTGTTAGATATATGCCGAGTATCTAACGAAGGATTCACTATGCCTTGCAACCTAGAACCGTCGACCAAGCGCCACAAAGCGCAGGCCCGCATCGCCCTCCTATTCGTACTGATTGCGCTTGCGCTGACCGTACTTCCCACGGCGTCGTTCGCCGGCACAGACACCGCGGGCAACGTACTCGCAACCGAAGCTGATTCAAATCCGTCTAGCGCCGAGGGCGACCTGTACTGGGCTGGCCAAAGCCTTAACCTGGACGATGCCTCCATCGGCCGCGATATTATCGCGGCAGGCGACAGCCTATCGATTCGCGACTGCACCGTAGGCGGAGCCGTTCGCCTGGCGGCACGCACCATCGATATCTCCAAAACCGCAATCGATGGCAGCGTGACGGTAGCCGGTCAGCACGTCGTGCTCAACACCGGTAGCACCGCCAGCTGTTTTTACGCGATGGGCGAGACGGTTGCCCTGCGTGGCTCCGCCAAGTCGGCAGCGCTCGCGGGCAGTACGGTAACCATCGACGGCACCGTCGATGGCGATATCGAGGTCTGGGCCGATAAGCTCGTCTTGGGCAAAAATGCCCGCATCACCGGCACGGTGAACGCCCACATCTCCGAGGATCCCGAGCGGGCCGAGGGCGCTCAGGTCGGAGCCCTCAAGATCGACCGCACCGAGAACGAGGACACCTCAACGATTAACGACACCATCGGCGGCATCGTCGCCGCGGCGCTTTCTACCTGCTTTGTCGCAATCCTCCTCGAGCTCGTCCTTCCGCGCGCGACCGCCAGCGCCGCCGGTATGCTTCGCCAACGCCCCACCCCGCTGTGGGTGAGCGGTCTTTTGGGCACGGTGGCCGCCGTTCCCGCCGTCCTGTTGCTCATCATCTCGATTGCAGGTCTGTCGCTCGCCGGAGCCCTCATGTGCGCCGTGATCGGCATCGCTCTGGTCTCGGCGGCATTTACGGGCACCGCGATCGCACGCATGGTCGGACACAACCAGAACCGCTACGCCATGGCCGCCGTGGGCGGTATCGCCGCGGGCGCACTCACGGCACTCCCCCTTATGGGCAGCTTTGTCAGCGGCGTAGCCTTCGTCTTTACGCTCGGCTACGTCATCCAGATCATCTGGCGCAACGCCCGCCTCAAGCCGCAGCAGGCCGCCAATACTCCGGGCCTTCCTTCCGCCTAGCCGTCAACCCCACAAAGGGGACAGGCACCTTCGTGGTGGTGCAGACCAGCTCAATCCCTGTACACCAAAAAGGGCACCGACCGCGATGGTCGGCGCCCTTTCTTGTTAGACGCTATAAAGCTCAGCGCTTATTTGTTGACCTGACCGGCGCGGACGGCGGCCTTCTTGCGGTCGGTGGCATTGAGCAGACGCTTGCGCAGGCGGATGTTCTTGGGAGTGATCTCCACCAGCTCGTCGTCGGCGATGTACTCCAGCGCCTCCTCCAGCGAGAAGGTGCGGGGCGGCACCAGCTGGACGGAGATATCGGAGGTCGAGGAACGCTGGTTGCCCAGGTTCTTGGTACGGGCGATGTTGACGACCATGTCGCCGGCCTTGCTGCGCTCGCCCACGATCATGCCCTCGTAGCACTCGGTACCCGGCTCAACAAACAGCTGGCCGCGCTCCTGCAGCGTGCCCAGAGCGTAGGCAACGGCTTTCTCGGTGGTCATGGAGATCATGGCGCCGTTCTGGCGGTTGCCGATCTCGCCGGCATAGGGGCCGTACTCCAGGAAGGTGTGGTAGAACACGCCCTCGCCGTGAGTGACGTTCATGATGCGGTTCTTAAGACCCATGATGCCGCGGGTCGGGATCTTAAACTCGAGGTGCGTCACGATACCCGAGGTATCCATGCTCGTCATGATGCCGCCGGAGGTGCCAAAGACCTCAACGACCTTGCCCGAATACTCGTCCGGGCACTCGACGACAGCCTGCTCGACGGGCTCCATCTTATTGCCGTTCTCGTCCTTCTTAAACAGAACGCGGGGACGGCCGACCTGGAACTCAAAGCCCTCGCGACGCATGGACTCCATCAGGACGGACAGGTGCAGAATGCCGCGGCCCGAGACCTCGACGCCGCTCTTGTCCTCGAGCTCCTCGATCTTCATGGTCACGTTGTTCTCGGCCTCGTTGAACAGGCGCTCCTTGAGCTGACGGGCACCCACGATGTCGCCGTCGCGGCCGACGAGCGGGGAGGTCGAAGCCTCAAAGACGATGGACAGGGTCGGCGGGTCGATCTCGATGGGTTCGAGCTCAACGGGGTTCTCGGGATCGGTGTAGACATCGCCGATATCGGTGCGGTCGATGCCCACGACGGCGGCGATATCACCGGCGCCGACTTCCTGGCACTCGGTGCGACCCAGGTAGTCGAAAGTAAAGAGCTGCTTGACGGTAGCGGTAGCGCTGGAGCCGTCGTTCTTGACGACCAGGATCTGATCGCCCTGGTGAATGGTGCCGGAGTACACGCGACCGATACCGATGCGGCCAACGAAGTTGGAGTGGTCGATGGTCACACACTGCATGGCCAGCGGGGCGTTCTCGTCAACCTCGGGCGCGGGCATGTCGTCGATGATCATATCGAGCAGCGGATACATGTCCATGTTGCCGTCGTTGGGGTCAAGGCGGGCAAAGCCATTCATGGCGCTGGCGTAGACCACGTGTTCCATGGCAAACTCAAGCTGGTCGTCGGTGGCGCCCAGGTCGGCCATAAGGTCCAGGCAGTCGTTGTAGGCCTTCTCAGGGTTGGCGCCCGGACGGTCGATCTTGTTGATGACGATCATGATCTTGAGGCCGGTGTCGATGGCGTGACGCAGCACGAAGCGGGTCTGGGGCATGGGGCCCTCAAAGGCATCGACCAGCAGCAGGGCGCCGTCGGCCATACGCAGCACGCGCTCGACCTCGCCGCCAAAGTCAGCGTGGCCCGGGGTGTCGATGACGTTGATCTTAACGTCCTTGTACTCGATAGAGATGTTCTTGGCGAGAATCGTAATGCCGCGCTCGCGCTCCTGGTCGTTAGAATCCAGGACGCGGTCCTCGACCTGCTGGTTGGCACGGAAGGCGTCCGTGGCACGCAGGAGCTTGTCGACCATCGTCGTCTTGCCGTGGTCGACGTGAGCGATGATGGCGATGTTCCTCAGATTGTCTACGCGCATGTAGTTCCCCTATCTTCTATCTATATACAACCGGCACGCGTATGCGACCCGCCCAGCAACACAACGCTCGGCGGGAATTTTGAGCCTTTTACCGAAAACTCGTTTATTTTAGCGATTTTAGATAAGAGGGGTTTCCTCGCCTGCAGGTTCAGGGTCGCTCCACATAAAACCATCGCCGGCGCCCACACCCTCGTACAGTACGTATGCCGAAAAGCCGCTCTCGAGCGTCGTCTCAAAGAAACTCACAAGCAGGGCGTCATGGTAGCCGCCATCGATTTCGACACAACCAGTGTAGCCGATGGCGTAACGGGCGATGCGACCCAGGCCCTCGTCCTTAAGGCCCATCTTGTGCTCGGAGATAAAGTTGGTGGCAGCCTCGAGGCATGCCTCCTCGCCGTCCTCATCGAGTGCCGCCAGATAGCGGTTGGACGCGGCGTCTTCGATCGCAACGACAACGCCGGGGTTCTCACCAGCGGCCAGGTCGTCTAAAAATGCCCCGATGAGGTCGCACACCATGGCGTCGAGCTCGGCGGAGACGTTTCCGGCGTCCTGCATATCCTGTGCCATTTTTAGACCTTCCCATCGAGTCCGGCGTCGTTACATCTCTTGTGCCTCGGCAGCGATCTCGGCGGCGGCGTCGCGGGCGCGCATCATATCGGCGGCGCGCTTATCGAGTACCTTGATCTGGTTGGTCAGCATCACGGCATCGACCACGCCCCAGATGACCAAGCCCGTCGAAATCGAAAACCCAAGCGCACCAACTGTACCACGAAGGCGCGAGGAGATTGCCGCGACAAGTGCGGAGACGGCAACCATCTTGATAAAGGAGGCACGGCGCTCGCGAAGCGTACGGGCCTGCGTCACATAGGCGATGCGCGCGGCCTCGAATGCCTCCGAGCGCATCTGGGCCTCGCGGGCAATGGCGGCGGCTTCGGCTGAAACGCCGCGACCCATCAGTGCACACTCCGTCTCATGGCTACTCGTCATTTAAAAATCATCGGGCGAGAGCGTATGGACGAACTCGTCGAACTTCTCAAATTCCTGCTCGTCATCGACTTCCTCGGCAACCGGAGAGACGGTCCCCAGGCGGTTCATGATGTCGTCCTCAACAAACATGGGAGCATTGCTGCGCACGGCGAGGGCGATGGCATCGCTCGGACGCGCATCGATCCTATGCTCGTTGCTGTCGGCCAAAACAACGACCGTCGCATAGAACACGGGAGGCTCGGCACGGACAATCTCGATGCGCTCGAGTTTTGCATCCAGGGCATCAAGCGTGTCGAGCAGCAGGTCATGGGCGATCGGGCGCTCGGCACGACCGCTGTCGATACCGCGGCTAATAGCCGCAGCCTCAAACGAACCAGTTTGGATAGAAAGGGAGCGCAGCGGCGCAGGGGAGTCCGATTTGCTGCAGCGCTCGCGAAGTACGATAAGCGATGGCACGGGACCGGCGGCCATGACGATGGTCTCTATGTCGACACGAACCATGGAACACCTCCGGTACGTAGCGGTTAACACGCGGCGCCTTCGCCGCATTGAATAGCTATACTACCCAATCTTTCGCACAGCACACAAAACCAAAATGAGTTTTATCACACACAAGAAAAAAGCCCCGAGGCCATGCCTCGAGGCTCTTCACAGTTTTGATGGTGGACCTGACAAGATTCGAACTTGTGACCTCCCGGTTATCAGCCGGACGCTCTAACCAACTGAGCTACAGGTCCATCATGGTGGAGGTTAGGGGGATCGAACCCCTGACCTCAGGCTTGCAAAGCCCGCGCTCTCCCAGCTGAGCTAAACCCCCACGGAGACAGTAATAAACACCCCAGCGGCGACTCGGCTCTCGCTGGGGTGTTTATTGCGAAAGAAAGTGGTGGACCTGACAAGATTCGAACTTGTGACCTCCCGGTTATCAGCCGGACGCTCTAACCAACTGAGCTACAGGTCCATCGCGCAAGGGATATATTAGACGAGTCGTTACGCGCGCGTCAACAACTTTTTTGAAAATCTTTGGAGGGTGTTCGCCCCGGCCGCACGGCGGTATATGAAGTCGCCTGCTCGGACAGTCCTGACTCGCGCAGAGAGCACATTAAGTGCTCTCTGGCTCGTGCGGAACTCGCGATCGACTTCACATGCCGCCGTGCGGCCGGGGCGAACGCGAGTCCCGAGGTTTTCAAAAAAGCGGTCGGCGCGCAGTGCGCCGACCGCCGATATATGGGGTCTGATATTTTCTACCAGCTAGGGCCTCTTACTCGTCTAGGAGATCCTCTGGCATGTCGTTGCCGTCGCCTAGGTCGACTGGGGTATTTTCGGCATCGACCGTTGCCTCGGCCTCGGCGCCTTCGCCTTCGGGCTTTTCCTTAGCTGCCGTCATGCGGGCGACAGCACATACGCGGTCGTTGTCGTCGACGGCCATCATCTTGACGCCCTGGGTGGCTCGGCCGGTCTGGCTAATCTCATCGGTCTTGACGCGAATGACCGTCGCGCCTTCTGTCACGATGAACAGCTCGTGCTGCGGACCCACCGTCTTCATGGCCGCGAGGTTTCCCTTACGCTCGGTCATCTGGATGGTGTAGACGCCCTGACCGCCGCGGTTCTGCTCCGGATAGTCCGCGACCGGCGTGCGCTTGCCGTAGCCGCGCTCGGTGATGACAAACAGGTCGCCGTTGCCGTTGGTAACCTCCATACCCAAAACGCTCACGCCGTCCTTCATGCTAATACCGCGAACGCCGCTGGTGTCGCGTCCCGTGGCGCGAACCTGGTCCTCGGGGAACATGATCGCCTTGCCCGCAGTGGTGGCCAGGATGATCTTGTCGCCCTCGCGCACACGGCGCACGGCGAGCAGCGCGTCGTCGTCCCTCAGGTTGATGGCGATCAGGCCATCACGGCGGCTGCGGTCGTAAGCGCTCATCACGGTCTTCTTGACCATGCCGCTCTTGGTGGCAAACATCAGGTACTCGTCGGCGGGGAACTCGCGGCAGCTGATGACGCTCGCGATCTTCTCGCCTTCCTCAAAGGGCAGCAGGTTGACGATCGCGGTGCCGCGCGCCTGGCGCGTACCCACCGGCAGCTCGTGCACCTTCAGGCGGTAGACCTTGCCCTTGCTCGAGAAGAACAGCACGTACTCGTGCGTGGATGCGATAAACATCTCGTCGATGACGTCGTCCTCTTTAAGGTTGACGCCCGACACGCCCTTGCCGCCGCGCTTCTGAGCGCGGTAGGCAGCCACCGGGATGCGCTTCACGTAGCCGGTGTGGGTGATGGTCACGACCATGTCCTCGTCGGCGATGAGGTCCTCGACATCCAGATCCTTTTCGACATGGCTGATCTCGGTGCGGCGTTTGTCGCCGAACTTTTTCGAAATCTCGCGCATCTCCTCCTTGATGACGCCCAGGATCTTCTCCTCATGTGCCAGCAAGTCCTCATAGTAAGCGATGGCGCGGCGCAGACCGTCCAGCTCTTCCTGGATCTTGTCGCGCTCCAGGCCAGTCAGGCGGCGCAGCTTCATCTCGAGGATGGCCGTGGTCTGCTCGGGCGTAAAGCCAAAGCGCTCGATCAGGCGGCCGCTTGCCTCGGAGTCGGTCTGCGAGGAACGGATAATGCTGATGACCTCGTCGATATGGTCGAGAGCCATCAAGTAGCCCTCGAGGATATGGGCACGCGCCTGGGCCTTCTTAAGGTCAAAGCGAGTGCGGCGGGTGACGACGTCGACCTGGTGGTCGATGTAGTGCTGCAGCATCTCGCGCAAGCTCAGGCATTTGGGAACGCCGTTGACGAGTGCCAGGTTGTTGGCGCCAAAGGTCGTCTGCAGCGATGTGTACTTATACAGGTTGTTGAGCACGACCTGCGGAATGACGCCCTTCTTGAGCTCGATGACCAGACGGATGCCCTTTTGGTTGGACTCGTCGCGCATGTCCGAGATGCCCTCGATGCGCTTGTCGTTTACGAGCTGGGCGATCTTCTCCTGCAAGGTGCCCTTGTTGACCATGTAGGGAATCTCGGTAAAGACCAGGCGGCTGCGACCGGTCTTGGTGGATTCCACGTGGGCCTTGGCACGCACGGTAATGGAGCCGCGACCGGTCTCGTAGCTCTGCCTAATGCCGGCGCTGCCCATGATGATGGCGCCGGTGGGGAAGTCCGGACCGGGCATGATCTGCATAAGCTCGTCGACGGTGGCGTCGGGATTGTCGATCAGGTAGCAGGTGGCCTCGATCGCCTCGGTGAGGTTGTGCGGGGCGATATTGGTGGCCATGCCGACGGCGATGCCCTGGCTGCCGTTGACCAGCAGGTTGGGAAAGCGCGCGGGCAGCGCCACGGGCTCGGCGAGCGACTCGTCGTAGTTGGGCTGCCAGTCGACGGTATCCTTTTGCAGGTCGCGCAGCAGCTCCATGGCGGGCTTTGCCAGGCGGCTCTCGGTATAACGCATAGCCGCCGCGCCGTCGCCATCGATGTTGCCGAAGTTGCCGTGGCCATCGATGAGCGGTGTGCGCATGGAGAACCACTGCGCCAGACGAACCATGGCCTCGTAGACCGCGGAGTCACCGTGCGGATGGTACTTGCCGATAACTTCGCCGACCGTCCAGGCCGACTTCTTATGCGGGCGGTTGGGGTAGATGCCGCTCTCGTTCATGGCATACAGGATGCGGCGGTGCACCGGCTTTAGGCCGTCGCGCACGTCCGGCAGGGCGCGCGCCGTGATGACCGACATCGAGTACTCGATGAACGACTGCTTCATCTCGCGGCCGAACTCCGAAATCTGGAGCTGACCGCCGTTGATATCCTCGCCGGCCGAGGCGCCACGATCGACCGCACCGAAGCTCTCCTCGAGCTCGGCGTCGTCACCCTCATCCTCTTCATCCTCGGCGTCGGGGTTATAGGAATCCGGATCGCCGTCCTCGCCCTGCTCAGCGCGGGCGAGCAGGCGCTTCAGATCATCGGGCATGCCGGCGTCGCCGGCCTCGTCCATACCCTCGTTGTTGTTGATATCGTCTGCCACGTTACCTCCTCATGGTTTGCGTGGTCCATTAGTTCCCTACCACGGAGACGGCTTACCGGGAACACCGGATAACCCTCCTAGGTTTTCCAGGTGCCCCAGGTTGCCCTGAAGGATGGGGGCGCACGCCTTGCGTGCGGCGCCCGAAATCCTGAAGGGCAAGATGGGGTGCCTGGGAAAGCTAGGCGTCCAAGAAGCGTGCATCATGCGCATGCTTCTCGATGTACTCGCGGCGATAGCCGACCTCGGAACCCATGAGCTCGCGCACGGCGCGGTCCGCCACCACGGCGTCCTCGATCGACACGCGCTGCAGGATACGGGTCTTGGGGTCCATCGTCGTCGAGGCAAGCTGCTTGGGGTCCATCTCGCCCAGGCCCTTGTAGCGCTGAACGGTATAGCCCTTGCGCTTCTTGGTGATCTTGCCGTCCTTGGCCTTGCCGTCCTCGTCGTTGTCGTCGGGGTTCAGGCCCAGGCTCTGAATGGTGTCGCGCAGAATCTCGTCTTCGGGCTGGCGGCCGTTGGGATACACGTAATGGATCTTGTTGCGTACCTTAATGCCAAAGATGGGCGGGCAGGCAACATAGACATAGCCGGCATCGATCAGCGGGCGCATGTACTTGTAGAAGAACGTCAGCAGCAGGATGCGGATATGCGCACCATCAACGTCTGCATCGGTCATGATGATGATCTTGTGGTAGCGCGCCTTGCTGATATCGAAGTCGCCACCGTCGCCGGCGCTCGTCGTGACGCCGCAGCCGATCGCGGTGATCAGGGATTGGATGGTGTCGCTCGAGAACGCGCGGTGGTCACCCACGCGCTCGACGTTCAAAATCTTGCCGCGCAGGGGCAGAATCGCCTGGATGTCTCGGCGACGGCCGTCCTTGGCCGAACCGCCTGCCGAGTCGCCCTCTACGATAAAGAGCTCGGTCAGCTTGGCATCGCGCACCGAGCAGTCGGCGAGCTTGCCGGGCAGCGACGCCGTCTCGAGCAGACTTTTGCGACGGGTCGCCTCGCGCGCCTTGCGGGCGGCGTTGCGGGCCTTGCAGGCCTGCTGGGCCTTCTTGACGATCTCGCGGGCGGGCTTGGGGTGCTCCTCCAGATAATCGGTCAGTCCATCGGTCACGATCTTGAGCGTGAGCGCGCGCATGTAGGAGCTGCCGAGCTTGGCCTTGGTCTGGCCCTCAAACTGCGGATCGGGCAGTTTAACCGAAATGACGGCCGAAAGGCCCTCGCGCACGTCGTCACCGCTCAGGTTGGCGTCCTTCTCCTTGAGCAGGTTCTGCTTGCGGGCGTAATCGTTAATCACGCGGGTGAGGGCGGTGCGGAAGCCCTCGAGATGCATGCCGCCCTCGGGGGTGTAGATGTCGTTGGCAAACGACATGACGTTCTCGCCATAGCCGGCATTCCACTGCAGGGACACCTCGACCTCGCCCATCTTGGTCACGGGCGCATCCGGATCCGATTTACCCTCGATATAGATGGGCTCCTTAAAGGCCTCGGGGACGTCTTTGCCGTCGTTGAGGAACTTAACGAAGTCGATGATGCCGCCCTCGTAGCAGAACTCCTCCACGTGGGGAGTCGCCTCGCGCTCGTCGGTCAGCACAATCTTTAGATTCTTATTGAGGAACGCCGTCTCCTGCAGACGGTTGTGCAGCGTATCGAAATCGTAGACACAGGTCTCGAAGATCTCGTCGTCGGGCCAGAAGTTGACGGTGGTACCCGTCGAATCCGAGGTGCCCACGACCTCCATCTTCTTGACGGTCTTGCCGCGCGAGAACTCCATCTCGTAGACGTTGCCATCACGGCGCACCTGCACGACCACGCGCTTGGACAGCGCGTTGACGACGGAGATGCCCACGCCGTGCAGGCCGCCCGAGACCTTGTAGGCCGAGTTATCGAACTTACCGCCGGCGTGCAAGATCGTCATAACGACCTCGAGCGTCGGGATCTTCTTGATGGGATGCTCGTCGACGGGGATGCCTCGCCCGTTGTCGACGACCGTGATGGAGTTGTCGGCGTGGACCGTCACCTGAATCTCGGTGCAGAAACCGGCCATGGCCTCGTCAACGGAGTTGTCAACGATCTCCCACACCAGGTGATGCAGGCCGCTGGCGCTCGTCGAGCCGATGTACATGCCCGGGCGCTTACGAACGGCCTCGAGACCTTCGAGAATCTTAATCTCGCCGCCATCGTAATCGTTTTCGTTTGCCACACGTCCTCCTTCAGCTAAGAAAATGTGTACAGCCTTACTAGTTTATCGTAAAAAAATACCCTCGGGAACGAGGGTATTTGGCTCTACAAGGCCACCAGATGCGATTTAAGGCTCTTTTTTGCTTTGCACGCCCTTGGCCCACTCGGCACTAGCTCTCATGGCATTCTCGAGGGCCTCGCGCAGTTTTTGATCTTCGATGGGCGCCACTTGGCGCTCAATCTCGCCGCGTTCGGCCTCGCTGAGATCGGCGTGCGAAGCCGGCGGGCGCTCGGTCACGGCTGGGCGCAGGCGCTCCTTGGCAGCCGGCGGCGTGTGACCGGGCGCGGTCGTTTTGAACACCAGGCCGTCCACATGCGCGCCGGCCCGCTCCATGCGTGCCCGGATGATCTCGCGCAGCAGCGTCATCTCCTGCGTCCACGAGGGCGAATCGAGATACACCAGCAGCTCATTGGACTCGGGCAGGTAGCGCAGGCCCGTCACGTGGCGTCCCTCGCGCGTGCCCGAGCACACCGCATTCCAGGCGCGATAGACCGCACGAGATTCCTCTGCAGCCTCCATTTGCGCGCGGCGCTCAGGTGTCGCGGCCGCCAGGATGCGCTGACGCTCGGCATCCAAAAAGCCGCCAAAGGCAACCGTTCCGTTCTCGCGCTCGTAATTAGCACGTCTCACCCATGCTCACCACCTTGGCTCGATCAAGCAGGTCATCGGTAAAATACCCCAGATTGGTGGTGGTTATGACCGTCTGGATATCATCACCGATCAGCTGCAGAAAAGCGTCTCGCCGCCCGGCATCGAGCTCGCTCATCACGTCGTCCAAAAGCAGCAGTGGCGCGGTGCCCAGGATATCGCGCGCCACGGCTACTTCTGCCACCTTCCAGGCAAGCACCAGCGTTCGCTGCTGGCCCTGGCTGGCAAATGAACGGGCCGATCGGCCCGCGACGGAAAACTCAATCTCGTCGCGATGCGGACCCACAAGCGTCACGCCGCGGCGCATCTCCTCATCGGCACGCTCATCGAGGGCCGCGAGCATATGCTCGTATGCCCAGTCCTTAAGTTCCTCGCGCCCCTCGGTTTGAGGCAAATCCCCCAGCGTGGACACATAGGACACGCCTGCGTCCTCACCGGACGCCACCTGCCCATACGTGGCGCGCACATGGCCTGCCAGTCGGTCGAGCAGGGCCAAACGATGTACGAGCAGGGCTGACCCGGCGCGGGCGATGGAGTCATTCCATGCGCCGAGCATCTCGCGGCAGCACCAGGTTTCCTTGAGCAGGGCGTTGCGCTGCGTCACGCAACGCCCGTAGGTGCTCGCCAGGTCGGCGTAACGGGCGCTCAGCTGAACGCCAAAGTCATCGAGGGCGGCGCGGCGCACACTGGCACCGCGTTTGACCATATCCAGATGATCGGGGCAAAACAGCACGCTCGGCAAAACCCCGCGCACGCCGGCGGCCGAACATCTCTTGCCGTTACGGCTAAACGAGCGCTTGCCGTCCTCAACGCCCAGCCCCATATCGAGCACGCGGCCATCGCCCTCGAGTCTCAACTCGAGCCTGCACGAGCCCGTGCCGTCGTGCACGAGCTCGGTAGCGGTGGGATGCCTAAACGAGGCGCCGCTCGTCAAAAGCTGCAGCGCCTCTATAAGGTTGGTCTTTCCCGCCGCGTTGGGCCCCGCAAGCACCGTCACGCCCTCGTCCAGGTCAAGACGGTAGCTATCGAAACTGCGGTAGCGCGCGACGGAAAGGTTGCGGGCAAACATGGTCATGGCGCAGCGCTAGATGCGAACCGGCATGACCAGGTACAGGTAGTTGATCTTGTCGTAGGACTTAAAGATACCCGCCTGCGAGTAGCTCTTGAGCTCCAGCGTGATCTCCTTCTCCTTGGACAGGGCATTGAGGCAGCCAAAGATGTAGTGGTAGTTAAAGGCGATGGTGCCCGACTCGCCCTCGGCCTCGACATCGATCGTCTCCTGCGCCAGATCCTGGTCATTAGAGATAGAGGACAGGCCCATCTGACCGTTCTCGACATCGATCTCGAACTTGACGGCGGGGTTCGCGCTCGCGATGACCGCCACGCGCTTGAGGGCGGCATTAAAAGCCGCCACGTCGATCTTGACGCTCGTCACACACGAATCGGGGATGAGTTGCTTGTAGTTGGGGTACACGCCCTCGATACGGCGCGACACATAGGTGGTGTTGCCGGCCTCAAAGACAACCTGGGTGTCGGTGGCGCCGATCATGATGGTCGCCTGGCTGGCCATGATGCTCAGGGCGTCGTTGAACGCGTCGGCCGGAACGTTGAGCTCAAAGGATCCCTCGAGCGTCGAGGTCTCGACCTGGGTGTCGCATACGGCCAGGCGGAAGGAGTCGGTTGCCACCAGGCGCACGGTGTTGTTCTCGACCTTCATGTGCACGCCTCCCAGAATGGGGCGGGCCTTATCGGTCGAAGTGACGCGCCATACGCGACCGACCATCTCGGACAGGATGTCGGTCGGGAGCTCCACCGCGCTCTCGATGGCATAGGCGGGGAACTCGGGGAAATCGTTGGCGTCGAGCGTGTTGAGGCGGAAGGAGCTCTTCTCGCATCCGATCAGCACCTGACGCTCCGAGAGCTCAAAGGTAACCGGGGCGTCGGGAAGGGTCTTCGTAATGTTCGAGAGCATCTTGCAGGGAATCACCATCTCGCCCTCTTCTTCGACATGCGCGGCAATGCGATGACGAATCGAGATGGTGTAGTTAGAGGTTTGGAATTCCAAGATGCCGTCCTGCGCCTTAACGAGCACGCCCGACAGGATGGGAAGGGTAGATGCCGAAGCGACGCCTTTCATAACGACGCCGATGGCTTGCGTGAGCGAGCTTTGGCTGACGGTGAACTTCATCTTTTAATACCTTTCTATAGATATAAATATCTTAATAATAGTAATAGCACTGACGAAACTGTTGATTACTCCCAAAAGCGCTGGTCAACCCCAAAAAGAGAATCGACAGCAACCTGTGCGCAACCGACCGTGTTTTCCACGTTCAAAACCTGCGGAAAACTTTTCGTCGCCTTGGGGTGAGTTTTAGACACGTTATGCCCGGCGTTTCGACAAGTTTTCAACAGGTGTCTCTATTTCCCTACGAGCGCAGTGTAATTTTATCTCGCAGCGATTTGAGATCCTCGGTTATGGTGCGGTCTTCCTGAATCATCTTCTGAACCTTTTTATAGCTCGTACTGACGGTTGAGTGGTTGCGGTTGCCAAACTCCGCGCCCACCGCCGTAGTCGTCATCTCGCACATCTCGATGGCCAGATATATGGCGATATGGCGGGCTTTGGCTATGTTGGCGTTGCGGCGCGGGCCGATGAGCTCCTCGTGCGTCACGCCGTACTGCTCTTCAATGACAGACTGGACCGTCTGCACGTTGATCTTTTTGGCCGACGTATCGAAGTACTGGCTTGCGATGGCGTCGATGTCGTCGAAACTGAGCTCGCTGCCCTCGCGTTCGCGGTCTCCTGCCTCGCCGGCGCAGCGTTCGCAGAAGCTCTCGAGTTCGCGGATGTTGGTTCCCGAGACTTCTGCCATGTGCTTAAAGTGCTCGTCGGTCAGATGCCCGTCATCGCCGCCATAGGCCGCCAGCAGCGAGTCGTCACCCGCCTCGGGTGCGGCGGCTATCGTGTTCTCGTAGTAGCGCTGCAAGATCTTGTATTTCATCTCGTAGCTGGGCTCCGCCACCAAACAGAGCATACCGGCATTAAAACGGCTGGTAAGGCGCTCGTCCATGCTCAGGTCTTTGGGCGCACGGTCGGCTGCGATGACGACTTTTTTGTTGTTGCGGATAAACTCGTCCATGAGCTGGAAGAAGTAGTCCACGCTCGCGCGCTTGCCGATGATGTTTTGAATGTCGTCGATGATGAGCACGTCCACGTCGTGGTATGCCTGCATGATGGGGGCGTTGCTCTTCTTTTGGCGGTCGAACTCCGTCATCAGGTCATCGAGGTACGCTTGCGAGTTGGCGTACTTCACCTTGATCTCGGGCGACTTTTCGGCGAGCTCGTTTTTGATGGCGAGCAGCAGATGGGTCTTGCCCAGCCCCGATTTGCCATAGATGAACAGGGATGTGCATGTGCCGCGTTCGTCCGCGAGCGCGGCAAACTTGAGGGCCGAGCGATAGGCATGGCTGTTTTCTGGGCCGTAGACAAAGTTTTCGAAGGTGAATTTCGAGTTGGCCGCGAGCGGCGCGCCATCGGTGTTCTGCTCGATCGGTGCCGCAGCTGCGGGGACGCTCGTGGGCGATGTGGAGGCTGGTTTTGCACTCTTTGCAGGCGCCCCGCCTTTCATCTGGTTCATCATGCGGCGGAAATCGTCGGCCGAAAGCGTGTTTTTGATTGCGATGCCCGAATCCTCGACCGGTGTTGCGTCGTGCGCGATAGGCATGTGTGTGGCAGCGGACATGGGGGCCGCCGGCGTCGAGACGGCGGGCATGGTTTCACGGGAAACATCGCCGATTTGGTGCTCGGGAGCCGACACTGTGGTGGTAGCTGGTGCCGCCGGGGGGACGACGGGTGCCGTGGGTGCGGCGTTATCTGCCGCGGAGCCCTGTGGTGCCACGATGTTGAGCGCAATCGGTGCAAAGGCGATCTCTTCCAGGTACGCCTCGATGGTCGGCTGATGCTTTTTGAGCTGAGCGATGGCGAATCGTGAGGGGGCCTCAATCGTCAAGGTGTCCTCGGTCAGGCTCACGGCGCGCGATTGCCCCAGCATGTTGATGAGGCGCGCATCTTGGCCGTCGCGCTGGCAAAAGGCGATGGCATCCCCCAGGATGATGCTTGCTTCCTCGTCCACTGTTTCTCCCGTTCCTTAAGCCTGAGCCCGCACGCGAGCGCTACCAATTTCGGTCAGATGGTATTTCTGCCCATGTTTGACCACCAAGCCCGCCTGTGCCAAATCGTTGAGCGTGCGCGACCAGGTGGGTGCGGAGTTTCCAAACGCCCGCGCCAAGTCCGTCGCGCCGCACTCTTGATGTTGGGCCAGATACCCTAATGCAGCGTTGCCGCGTTCGCTTACAAACACGTCCGACTGCGGTTGTGCGTATTGATTCGCCGCATTAGGATACATCATTTGAGCTGCTGGTTGTTGAGAACTCTGCATGGGCGGCACCTGCTGTTGAAAACTTTGCGGCCACTGTTGGTAAGGCTGCGGCGGCATCTGCTGAGTCCAGGGGTTGAGGTTTCCCTGCGGCATCTGCTGATACGGCTGCTGGTACGGCTGAGGATACTGCTGTGGATACGGCTGGGCATATCCCTGCTGCGGCATATATTGGGGAGGATACCCTTGTGGGTACGGTTGGTAGCCCATTTGCGCGACGTTTGGCATGGCCGCCGTCTGCTGCACGGCGCCTGTGTCCGGATCTGCCGAGCCTATCCCCTCCGGCATGTTTTGCACTGGGTTGCCCAGCGGTGTCTGGGGGTCTTGCATGGGAAAACTTCCAGGCTGCTGCATCTGCTGCGCCACGGGCTGCTGTGCAAACGTGCTGGATAGGGGATACGCCGGCTGCTCCGTCTCGGGGCGCACGGCGGCCCCTCGCCCTCCGGCGCGCTCGATTTCCTGTACGCGCTTGGGATTCAGGCTTACCGTGACCACGGTGCCGTTGCCCATGTTGTCCTCGATGGATACAGCGCCGCCGGCGTTTTCCAGGTACTCCTGCACCATGGGAAACCCGGCTCCGGTTCCGCGGATGTATCGTTTCATGTTGCTGTTTGCGCTGGTAACGCCAAAGTCGAACGCGCGCTCCTTGTCGTCGATCCCCGGTCCCTGGTCTGCGAATCGGATGGTGTCGCCGCCGTCTAGGATCGAGATGATGGGCTCTGCAAAGTGGGCGTGGATAAAGTTTTCGACAATCTCGCGGATAACCATGAGCGAGATGTGCCCGCCCTGTTCTTTCATGCACTGGTAGACGGTGTTGGTTGTCTCTTCCAGATAGGTGCGCACGTCCTTAGGTTCGATGACGATGACGCGCGGCGTCGACAGCATGTCGTCATAGACCGCGATGCGTGCGGCATACATGGCAGCCTGCGTTTTCGCAGCGGCCTGCTCTTCCTCGCCACGCTTTTCGCGCACGCCGGTGATGTGCTCGTTGTCGGGTGCCGGGTCTCCGGAATCGACCATGGTGTAAAAGTCGTCAGACATGCCGCTCGCAATCTTTCAAAAGGTTTCGAACAAATAGTAGCTCACCGTGCAATGTTTCTCATCTTTCGACAACTTTTCAAAACCTGTTGAAAACTTTGGAAATCAGGCGAAAAGTTCTCAACATTGCCAACATGACCTGTCGAAAACTCGATGAAATATCGTGAAAAGTTGTAACGCGGCGCAAATTTCGGTTGAGCTTATGGGGGAACCGTGTGAACTACGCAACCTTTTACCTTTGATTTCTTGACATTTGAACATTGATTTCCCTACAATCTTCAAGCTCACGTGTCTATATCTGCGTCCGCGCTCCCGCGGACACTCGAAATGCAGCAGGAGGAACTTAAGATGAAGCGTACGTATCAGCCTAATAAGCGTAAGCGTGCCAAGACCCATGGCTTCCGTGCCCGTATGGCCACCAAGGGTGGTCGTGCCGTGCTCGCCCGTCGCCGCGCCAAGGGCCGCAAGCGTCTCACTGTCTAGCAGCGATACACACATCTCGCATGAAGACTATTAAGTCTCGGCAAGATTTCGAGCATGTGTTCAGTCAGGGGCGTCGTTTCAATCACCCTCTGATTCGAATGACCATATGTGAATCGGTTGGCGAAGGCGACTCCGGAAGGGTCGCCTTCGTTGGTGCTAAACGGCTCGGTTGCGCAGTCGTGCGCAACCGTTCTAAGCGCGTGATGCGCGAGGCCGCCCGCAGCTGCGGATTTCCCGTTGCGGGTTATGACATCATCTTGTTCGCGACTCCCAAGACGAGGATCTCCTCGCCTCAGGAGATGGACAAGGCATTGCGTTCGCTTATGAAACGCGCCGGCATTGCCGGGGAGGAGCGATGAGCAATCACGTTTTGCGACGTGTTGCCATCGCTCCTATTCGCATATATCAACAGGTTATTTCGCCCTTATTGCCTGACGCCTGCATTTATTATCCAACGTGCTCGCAATATGCCGTTCAGGCGATTGAGAAGTACGGTGTTTTGAGAGGCTGCTGGCTTGCCGTGAGGCGCATCGCTCGCTGCAATCCCCTGCACGTCGGCGGTTATGACCCTGTGCCCTAGCGGGCACTCGCTATCGGAGGAAAACTTACATGTGGGATTGGATCGTTAACATCCTTTTCGAGCTGCTCAAGCTCATCCAGACCTTTGCGGTCGACTGGGGCCTGTCCATCATCATCCTGGTGGTCATCATCCGTCTGCTGCTGACGCCGCTCATGCTCAAGTCGACCAAGTCGACGGCTCGCATGCAGGTGCTGCAGCCTAAGATGCTCGAGATCCAGGAGCGCTATGCCGACGATCCCCAGCGTCAGGCCGAGGAGATGCAGAAGTTCTACAGCGAGAACAAGTTCAACCCCATGGCTGGTTGTCTGCCGCTGTTAATCCAGATGCCTGTCCTGTTCGCCCTGTTTACGCTGCTGCGTAACCTGCCGAACTACTTTAGCGACGGCACGTTCTCGTTCTTCAATATCCTGCCTGACCTTACCACCACGCCGAGCGCTTCCTTTGCCGATGGCTTTATGGTTGCGCTGCCTGCGCTGGTTTGCCTGATTCTGTTCGCTGTCTTGACCCTGATTCCGCAGCTGTATATGTCACGCAATCAGACTGGTCAGCAGGCCCAGAGCATGCGCATGATGGCCGTCGTCATGACCGTCATGATGCTTTGGATGGGTTGGAGCCTGCCCGTCGGCGTTCTGCTGTACTACGACGTGTCTTCCGCCTGGCAGGTTGTCCAGCAGATCTTCGTGACGCAGAAGGTTATCGATAAGGCCAAGGCCGATGAGGAAGAGCGTCTTAAGAACGCTCCGCTGCAGGTCGAGGTTACTCGTCGCGAGAAGAAGCCGCGCCCGCACAAGAAGAAGTAGTGGGATAGTATTCTTATTTAGGTACCTAACTTTTGGAGTTCGTTATGTCTGAAGAGATCGTCGAGGATATGCTTGAGGAGGTTGCCCCGCGGGTCGCGGGCGATTATCCCGAGATTGCACAGCGTTACAAGGCTGGTGAAGAGCTGACCGATGAGGAGCTCGACGCCATTGCCGATGTGGCTATTTCCATTCTGCGTTCCATCCTTTCGCACTTCGATGCGGCGAACTCACCCATCGATGAGTATGAGGGTGACGAGGGCGAGTTGATCCTGGACGTAACTGCTCCTGATCTTGCTGTTCTCATTGGCCGTCATGGACGTACCCTCGATGCTCTTCAAGTTATGTTCTCCCTGTTGGTGAGTCGCAAGCTTGGCTTTAGGTATCCGGTCGTCGTCGACGTCGAAGGTTATAAGAGCCGTCGACAGGACAAGGTTGCTTCTATGGCCCAGTCCGCTGCCGAGCGCGCTATTCGCACTCATAAAAGTGTTTCCTTGCCGCCTATGAATGCCTACGAACGTCGATTGGTTCATATTGCCCTTCGTGGTAACGATGCTGTCGACACGCATTCTGAGGGCTCTGACCCCGATCGCCATGTTGTGATTGTTGCTCGATAATCTTCTCGAGTCTATGCTAAGGGGACGTGGTTTCCACGTCCCCTTTTTTTGTCAAAAGTTCTCGATACACTGATTTTTGTCAGAAAGGAGTCGTCTTGTTTGTTTTAACTGATGAGCAGGCAAGCCAAATGCTGGGCCGTCTTATTTTGTATCGCAAAGACTATTCTTTGAAGGTCTCCGACGAGAGCCTTCGTGTCTGTATCAAGCATCTTGATCTTGTTCTGGAGGCCAATAAGACTACCAATCTAACGCGCATCCTGAATGTTGATGATGCAGCCGTCCTTCATATTCTGGACTCACTTGTTTTGCTGCCCTATATTGATAAAGCTCCTGAAGGTGCTTTTCTTGATATGGGTACCGGTGCTGGATTTCCAGGTATTCCGTTGACTATTGCAAGTGGGCGAAAGGCTACCTATATCGATTCCGTTGGCAAGAAAGTAGATGCCGTTAACTCCTTTGTTAGTGCGCTTGGACTCAAACATGCTTATGCCGTTCACGATCGTCTTGAGGAATATGCTCGATCCCATAAGAAGCAATTTGCAGTTGTGACCGCCCGTGCGCTCGCACCATTACCGGTTCTCGTTGAATATGCTTCTCCTTTTCTAAAAGATGGTGGTCTCTTTGTTATTACGAAGGGGAATCCATCTGATGAAGAGCTTCAATCTGGTATTGCTGCTGCAAAGATATGCGGCTTTACCACGCTTATGACGGACGACCTTGATTTGCCGAATGGTCTGGGTCACCGTGAATTTATTATCCTTAAAAAGACTCGTCATGCCTCGGTTTCTCTTCCTCGTGCTAATGGCATGGCAAAAAAGAATCCGCTTGCCTAGATGTTTCACGTGAAACATAATGGATAGTGTCGATTGCTATGTTTCACGTGAAACATAGCAATCGATGTCGAATCGGATTGTTTCACGTGAAACATCCTCCATTCAACAGCTTTAAATACACCAGGAGGGACCGTGGGATTTCGCGACGTTAAGCGTTCTAAGAGTGCAAAAGACACGCGTGTCATCGCTATCATCAACCAAAAAGGCGGCGTAGGTAAGTCCACCACGGCTGTAAATCTTGCAGCAGCGTTGGGTGAACTGGGCCGAAAGACGTTAATTGTCGATTTTGACCCGCAGGGTAATAGTACGAGTGGTTTTGGAATCGAAAAAGAAGAACTCGATCACTGCATCTATGATGCATTGCTGAACGATATTCCGGCGGAATCGCTCGTTCTTGATACAAATTGCAATAAGGTATTTGTAATCCCGGCAACTATCCAGCTTGCGGGTGCGGAAATCGAACTTGTCAGTGCGATTGCCCGTGAGACTCGCTTAAAGGATCTGCTTGAGCCTGTTCAGGATGAGTTTGATTTTATATTCATCGATTGCCCGCCATCGCTTGGTTTGCTGACCATCAATGCGTTAACAGCAGCGGACAGTGTTTTGATTCCTATTCAGTGCGAATATTACGCACTTGAAGGTGTTACAAAGCTGCTTGAATCGATGAAGATGGTTAAAACACGCCTAAATAAGAGCCTTGATACTTATGGCGTGCTCATGACTATGTACGATTCGCGTACATCGCTTTCGAACCAGGTTGTGGAAGAGGTTCAATCGTATTTTGGTGACAAGGCATTCAAGACCTTGATTCCACGCACAGTTAAAATTTCAGAAGCACCCTCGTTCGGTGAGCCAGTAATTACCTATGCGCCACAGAACAAGGGCGCAAAGGCGTATATGAACCTTGCTAAAGAGGTGATTAAGCGTGCCTAGTCCTAAGAAGCGCGGCGGCTTGGGTCGTGGACTCAATGCACTGGTCTCAGAAGCTGAATATGAGACTGGTGGATCTACAGCGTCGGCATCAAATGCAGCTTCGGAAACCAAGCTTCCGATCGAAGACATCGTTCCGAACCCAAATCAGCCACGAATTCATTTCAATGAGACCGAGCTTCGAGAGTTGAGTGAGTCAATTCGGGAGCATGGCGTTCTTCAGCCGCTTCTTGTGCGCAAGCACGGTAATGGCTATGAGATTATCGCGGGTGAGCGCCGTTATCAGGCTTCGAAACTTGCGGGTCTTGAGGAGCTCCCTGTCATCATTAAAGATGTTGATGATGAGCAGATGCTTGCACTTGCACTGATTGAGAATCTGCAGCGCTCTGACCTCAACCCCGTCGAAGAGGCTAAGGGATATCGACAACTCATCGATTCAAGCGGTATGACTCAAGAAGCCTTGTCAAAGGCTGTCAGCAAGTCTCGTTCCGCAATCACCAATTCGTTGCGCTTGCTTGATCTTCCAGAGGTAGTTCAGCAGATGATTTTCGAAGGCAAGCTGACTGCTGGTCATGCGCGTGCAATTCTTGCTGTTCCGTATGAAGATGCGCGCGTTAAACTTGCAGAGAAAGTTGTTGCAGAGGGTTTGTCTGTCCGTGCGACAGAAAATCTTGCTCCACTGTTTTCTGCCGGAGAGACACCTAAAACACCTCGCCCTGCAACGCCTCAGTCTTTTAAGAAAGCTGCACGCGTTCTGCGTCAGGTGTTTAACACAAACGTTCGCGTCAAGAGCTCGCGCGGCAAGAATAAGATCGAGATCGAGTTTAAGGATGAGGAAGAGCTGTCTCGCATTCTTGGCGAGATGATTCAATTTGACCAGGGAGATCAGGATGAAGAATAAAGTTCTGACTGCTCTTGCTTTGGCTGCAACTGTAGCGGTTGGTGCGTTTGCGGGATTTAAGATCGCAACAGATGATGAATTGCGTGGTCGTCTGCTTCGCGGAGCGCAAGATATCGTCGATACGTCCAAAAAGAAAATGGATGTTATGACTGAGGATGTCGCTATGCGTACAGCTCAGGTAACTAAGAATCCTAAGATTAATCAAGATTGGGTTAATCATCAATGGGAAAATGTAGGCTTTTAGGTACCTAACAATTACTAGCCTTTATTGAAGGGGTCCTTCTCTGAACGCCAGAACGGGGACCCCTTATTTCTTGCGAAAAAGTGTTGAACAACTGCGCCATACAGATTAATGATAGATATGAAACGGCCCCGGTTGCAATTAGGCAACCGGGGCCGTTCGATGTTTCACATGAAACGTTTAGGTTAGTCTCCCCTACGCGTTCTTCTGAATCTTGAAGCGTTGCTTGAGCTGGCCGCAAGCAGCGTCGATATCGTTGCCGCGAGAGTTACGGATCGTGGTTTCAATACCACGGGACTCAAGACGACGCTGAAGGTCTTCAACCTTATGAATCGGCGACGGCTTGAGAGGACTGCCTTCGATATCGTTGAGCTGGATCAGGTTGACGTGGCACAGCGTGCCCTCGCAGAAGTCGCAGAGCGCCTGCATCTCGGGGTTGGTGTCATTGACGCCCTCGATCATGGCGTATTCGTATGTCGGACGGCGGCCGGTCTTTTCGGTGTAGAGCTGAAGGGCCTCGTGAAGGCGCAGAAGTGTGTACTTCTTAACGCCTGGCATGAGCTTATTACGGGTGGATTGAATGGCAGAGTGCAGCGAGACGGCGAGCGTGAACTGCTCGGGAATGTCGGCGAACTTACGAATACCAGGAATAACGCCGCTGGTGGAGACGGTGAGATGACGCGCTCCGATACCGATTCCGTCAGGGTCATTAAGAATGCGTAATGCTTTGAGGACCTCGTCGTAGTTGGCGAAAGGCTCACCCTGGCCCATGAACACGACGCTCGTCGCGCGCTCACCAAAGTCGTTGGAAACATGTAGTACCTGGTCAACGATCTCTTGAGCGGTCAGTGAGCGCTTGAGGCCGTTCAGACCGGTAGCGCAAAAAGCGCAGCCCATACCACAGCCGGCTTGGGTGGATACGCAGACAGACAGCTTGTTGCGACGAGGCATGCCTACGGTCTCGACGGAGATGCCGTCGTGGTACTCGAGTAGGTATTTACGAGAGCCATCCTTAGACACCTGCTTGGTGAGCTCGGTCGGCGTGTCGAAGGCAAATGCCTCCTTCAGCTGCTCGCGGAAGGCCTTGGGAAGGTTGGTCATGTCATCAAACGAACAAACGTTCTTCTCAAAAACCCATTCGATGAGCTGCTTTGCGCGAAAAGCGGGTTGGCCGAGTTCGGCGACAAGTTCGCGAATATCGTTTTGGCTCAAGTCGCGAATGTCCTGAGATTTAGTCCTGGGATTCATGGAAGCCTTTCGATTTTGGGGAAACGTAGAGGGTATCGCTACAATATGGTATCAGCTGCAGGAATTATAGAGGAGGAGTCTGCCCATGCCGGGTAAAAGCCTAGAGAACATGCACGTAGCGGTCTTGGCGGGCGGCCATTCCGCCGAACGCGAGATTTCGCTCAATTCGGGAAAGAATGTCGTGGTGGCACTGAAGGAGGCCGGCTACACCTCGGTGGAGCTGCTCGACACCGCCGCCGATGACTTTATGGTGACTATGGCGACCGGTGGCTTCGACGTGGCGTTTATCGCCATGCACGGCGCCGGCGGCGAGGATGGCGCCATGCAGGGGGCCATGGAGACGCTGGGTATCCCCTACACGGCGTCAGGCGTGCTCGCCAGCGCATGTGGCGCCGATAAAGAGGTTTCAAAGCTTCTGTATGCCAAGGCGGGCATCCCCATTGCCCCCGGCCTGGCGCTTGAGGCGGGCGACGAGGTCGATATCGATCGTATCGTCGAGATTTGTGGCGAGCGGTGCTTTGTAAAGCCCGCCGTCAACGGCTCCAGCTACGGCATTTCGCTCGTCCATGAGCCCTCCGAGCTGCCCGCGGCGATCTCCAAGGCTTTTGAGTACGGTGATAAGGTGCTGGTCGAAAAATGCATCGAGGGAACCGAGATCACCGTGGGCGTGTACGGCGAGGACGACGTGCGCGCGCTGCCGATTGTGGAGATTCGCAAGCCCGAGGACTGCGAGTTCTACGACCTGGATGTAAAGTACGTCGATCCCACGGATATCCACCGCATTCCGGCGCAGATTTCGCCCGAAAACTATGCGCGTGCCCAGGAACTTGCCTGTGCGGCCCATAAGGCCCTCGGCTGTCTGGGCATTTCGCGCAGCGATTTTATCGTGAGCGAGGACGGCCCTGTCATTCTCGAGACCAACACCATTCCCGGCATGACCGATACGTCGCTGTATCCTGACGAGATTCGCCATACCGACGACATGACGTTCCCGCAAGTGTGCGACAGCCTGATCCGTATGGGTCTCCGTCGAGCGGGCGTTGCATGCTAATTGAGGACGCCGTATCTCCTGGAACGCCGCAGTTTGTCATCGATTCTTACGCCACGCTCGCCGAGCGCGCTAAGACGCAGTCGTTTGGCCTCATCGAGGAGGACGTAATCGTCCTCGATACCGAGACCACGGGTCTTTCGGTGCAGGACAACGAGTTAATTGAGATTTCCGCGGCCCGCCTTTCGGGCCGCGAGATCATTGACCGCTTTGATACGTTCGTGCATCCCAAGCAGCTGATCCCTGTAGAGATTACCGAGCTCACGAGCATTACGAACGCCGATGTGGCAGATGCCCCGTCGGCCGTCGAGGCCGTCGCGGCGCTCGCCGACTTCGTGGGCGGCTGTCCTGTTATCGCGCATAACGCCACGTTTGACCGGTCGTTCATCGAATCGGTCAAAGGCGGTGTCAACGTGAGTGATATCTGGATCGATTCGCTGGCGCTATCGCGCATTGCGCTTCCGCGCCTGACATCGCACAAACTGTCCTTTATGGCCGACTTGTTTGGGTGCGATTCGGTATCGCACCGTGCGAACGCAGACGTTGATGCCCTGTGCGGTGTGTGGCGCGTGCTGTTGGTCGCACTTACCGACCTACCTTCGGGCCTTATGGCGCGCTTGGCGGACATGCACGCGGACGTGCCTTGGTCCTATCGCCCCATTTTTTCTTTTTTGGCTGGCCAGAACCCGGGTTCGATATTTTCGCTCAGCGCCGCTCGTGCCGATGTGCTCAAGGCCGATCGCGCAGGCGATCGCGTTGATGCGGACGAGCTGCCGGTCCTTAAGATGCCGAGCCGTGAAGAGATCGAGGCAGATTACGCCCCCGGCGGCCTGGTCAATCGCATGTATCCCACCTATGAGCCGCGCGACGAGCAGATCGCGATGGCGGTTGAGGTGCGCGATGCGCTGGTCACGGGTACCCATCGCGTGATCGAGGCGGGCACGGGCGTCGGTAAGTCGATGGCCTATCTCGTGCCCTTCGCCGAGGCCGCCCGCCGAAACAACATTACCGTCGGCATCGCGACCAAATCGAATAATCTTGCCGACCAGCTTATGTACCATGAGCTGCCAAAGCTCGCCGAACAGCTGGACGGGGGCCTGTCATTTTGTGCGCTCAAGGGCTATGACCACTATCCGTGTCTGCGCAAGCTCGAGCGCATGAGCCGTAGTCAGATTGAGATCACCACCAAGCGCGATCCTGCTGACACGCTCACGGCGGTTGCGGTGATCATGGCGTATGTGTGCCAATCTGCCGATGGCGACCTCGATTCACTCGGCATTCGCTGGCGCAGCGTCAACCGTCCCGACTTTACGACGGCTTCGCGCGAGTGTGCTCGTCGTCTGTGTCCGTTCTTCCCTGACAAATGCCTGGTCCACGGGGCGCGCCGCCGTGCGGCACATGCCGACGTGGTGGTCACCAACCATTCCCTGCTGTTCCGCAACGTGGCCGCCGAGGGAAGGATTTTGCCTCCGATTCGTCACTGGGTGGTCGACGAGGCCCATTCCATCGAGCGCGAGGCTCGTCGCCAATGGGCGCGCGTGGTTTCGGCAGATGAGTCGCGCGTGCTGTTTGAGCGCTTGGGTGGGTCGAGTGCCGGCGCGCTGAGTCAGGTTTCCCGTGACCTGGCCACTTCCGAGGGCTCCACGCTCTACCTGGGACTCACCGCCAAAGCAACGTCGACGGTTGCCCGCGCGAGCATGGCGATTGCCGATGTGTTCGATGGCGTGCGCGAGCTTGGCCGCCGTGCCCGCGGGGGCTATGACAACGCGAATCTGTGGATTGGCCCCGAGCTGCGCGAGTCGGATGACTGGCACGATTTTTTGCAGCCGGCCCATACCGCAATTGATGCGCTGGACCAGGCGGATAAAAGCGTAGACGCGCTGGTGCAAGCCGTCGCTGCCGATAAGCCCGAGGTCGTCGTCGACCTGGGCGACATTTCACGCCGTCTGCACGAGTTGGTCGAGAATCTCAAGCTCATCATTGAGGGTACGGATGAGCACTATGTGTACTCACTGCAGGTTAACCGCCGGCTGCGAGCGGGCGGGGAGTCTATGACCGCCGAGCGCATCGACATCGGCGAGGCCTTGGCGAACGAGTGGCTGCCCGAGGTGCACACAGCCATCTTCGCTTCGGCGACCATGACGGTGTCTAAGAGCTTTGAGCATTTCAACCATGCCGTCGGCCTCGATCGCATCGGTGCGTCGACATCCTCATCGCTACACCTGGATTCGAGCTATGACTTTGACTCGAATATGGCCGTGGTTGTGGCGGGGGACATTCCTGATCCGCGAGATCGCGAGCGCTATCTGTCGGCGCTCGAGTGTGTGCTGGTCGATGCCCATCTCGCCATGGGTGGATCGGTGCTCACGCTCTTCACTAACAGGCGCGATATGGAGGACCTGTATGCCCGTGTCGAGCCCAAATTGGCGCGAGCGGGTCTAGAGCTCAATTGCCAACAGCGCAACTCGTCCCCGCGCCGTCTGCGCGATCGGTTTATCAACGAGCCGACCTCATCGCTCTTTGCGCTCAAGGCCTTTTGGGAGGGCTTTGACGCCAGCGGCGAGACACTGCGTTGCGTCATTATCCCCAAGCTGCCGTTCTCGAGCCCCACGGATCCTCTTTCGTGTGAGCGCAATCTGCGTGAGGACCGCGCCTGGGCGCGCTACTCGCTGCCCGAGGCGGTACTCGAAGTCAAGCAAGCCGCCGGCCGTCTCATCCGCTCGTCAACCGATTGCGGTGTGCTCATCTTGGCAGATCCGCGCTTGGTGACAAAGGGCTACGGCAAGAAGTTCTTGACGTCGCTGCCCACGACTTCCTACCAGCGTATCGAGTCGGCGCAGATCGGTCATTATTTGCAGCTGTGGCGTGCACGCCACGAGCGACGCCGTTAAAGCGGGCAGGTCAGGCTCTTCGCCATATCGCATAGACGCAATGCCTGGGCGGGGTCATCCAGTATGCGGATGGCTCCGCCCGCTGCGATTACCTGACAGAACAGCCAGTGCTCTGACCCATAACGCACAGTCACCGTTGCCATGTCTGCCCCGTTTGGCTCAATCGACATGATGCCGGCCCAGTCTAGGCGCTCTGCCATATCGAGCGGCATGAGGAGTTTTGCGCTCTGCTCCGCTTGGGAAAGGGATTCGTGGAGGGACGAGGACGCGGGTGTGTGGCGCTCCACGGAATCGTCGGTAAGGGCAAGGCCTTCGATTTTGTCCATGCGGTAGGAGCGCTGCGCATCAACTTCGACATCCCAGGCAATCAGATATGTTTGGTCGCCATGCGTCGCGATGCGCAGGGGGTCGATGAGACGCTCACGCGGCCGTGTGTCGTCCATCGAACGGTAGATGATGCGGCATCGAACGCCGTCTTGAATCGCGCAGTTCAGCTGTTGCCAGTGCGATCCTCGGGCAACGGTATCGACGACGCGCTGGTTGTAGCCGAGTTTCTCGGGTAGGAGGGCGTGTCGGATACGCTCTGCTGCCCGAGAGTCGATTCCCATCGATTCGAGTTCGTGGTTGAGCACGGCACCTTCGGCGGCACTTAGGCGCAAGGGCAGCACACGCCCCGCATCGCCTGTCAGGATGATGCACTCGCCGTGGCGTTCGCAGATGATGCGTGCGCCCGACTCACGGTCAGCGAGGGTCGAGACGATATCGATAATTTCGTCGAGCGCCGTACCCGTGATATCAAAACGGCTGCAGATATCCCCTCGTGTCATACCGGTCTCGCCGGCAGCGTAGAGGGCCTCCATGATGTCAATCGCACGCGAGAGCCTTTGCTCGCTGGTCAGTTTACGCGCGGGCATGCTCGTGCACCGTCCTTTCGATGAGGTGGTTCCACGCCAGTTTAAGTGCATCGGGGGCAACGGGTCTCATGCCGTCCATGGCGTGCTCCATGCAAAACGAGGCAGCGGCATTAAGGTCGCGCACACCGACGGTCCAGGTCCAACCCTCTTCGGTGCGGGTGAGCTCCCCGCGACCGCGCGTAAGGCCGCTGACCATGTCGGCCTGGGCTTGCGGGGCGAACGAAAAAGTCGCCATAACGGGCGTGCAATCGGCAAAATCAAACTCAAAGAACAGGCGATCGTTCAGGTTAAAGTCGGCGGGGATGGTATAGGCCTTCGAGGGGCGCCATGCGCGAACGATGCGGTCGCAGCGAAACGTCCTGATTTCATCGGTGGCGTTGTCGAGTCCGCAAAAATACGCCACGCCCTCGTGCTCGAACATGCCGTATACGCAGACGGTGCGCTCTTTTTGCTCCCCGTGCCCGTTTTGATACAAAAAACGCAGTGCGCAGCGTTCGGCAAAAGCGCTCCACACCGCATCGACGGCGGGTGAGCGACGGGCGGGAGGCTCTTCTGCGGTCGATGCGCCGGTGAGGTAGGCGATTTTGGAGCGTATGTCTGCAAGCGGCGTGGCAAACGCGGCCGAGCCGGTCGCAAGGGTCTGGTCGATAGCGTCGAGCAAGATGTCCGCGTCGTCTGCGGTGATGAGGCCACCGGCCGCAAACGTGTGCTCGCGATCGATGGTCCACGCGCTTTCTTCGGTTTCTTGGGCGCCTGCTGCGCGAACTTCCTTGATCGTGATTCCGCGTTCGAGGAGTTTTTCGCGATCGCGGCGAAACTTGCGCTTGTCCGAGTCGATATTGCCCGACCCATAGCCAAGATCGGAATCCAGGACAATTTGCTCCGTGGTCAATGGCTCGGGAGAGCTGTTAAGAACAAAGAACAGATTGAGGATGCGCTGGGCGGTCTTGTCGAAACCGGGCCCCGGTGTCCCCTTTTTATTCGTTACGGTTGTATCGCTTGCCGTCATAGAATCCTCGCATGGGAAGGTGTCTGATGCCATGATTTTAGTCCGATATGGAGATTAGGCTATATCCTTGTCCGCTCGGGGCGTTAAGATACCCAGAATTCGGCCGTTTGCGCCCGCTCGGGGTATACTTTCGACTATATACGGTTCTAATGTGCATACATTGGGCCTATTTGTCGGATTATGGATGTGGAGCGCATATGGCGAACACCCAGAACTATATTAACCACCTGCTGCAGAACACTGGCATCACGCCGGCGTGCAGCGAAGAAGAGCGCTTGGCTGCCGAAGATATCGCTCAAATTTTCCGCAACCACGGCTTTGATCCCGAGGTGCAGGAGTATAATGCTCCCGCGCCGAGCAGGATGGCGTTTGCCGTTACGGGCATTCTGGCATTTGCCGGTGCCCTGCTTATGGGCATCGGCGGCGGTATCGGCTTAGTCGGCACCCTGTTGGCCATTGTCGGAGCCGTGCTCTATGTGCTCGAGCGAACCGGTCGCCCCGTGATCTCGCGCCTGGGTAAAACGGGCGTGAGCCAAAACGTCATCGCCTACCACAAGGCATCGGGCCCGCTTGCCTCTCCGCGCAATCGCCCGGTTGTCGTCGTCGCGCACTATGACTCCCCGCGCGCCGAACTGCTCGCTCGCGAGCCCTATGCGCCGTATCGAGCGCTGATCGCCAAGTTGCTCCCGATTGCCACGATTGCTCCCGCGGCTATTGCCATCCTGCGCATCTTGCCGCTTCCCGGTGTGCTGAAGGTCTTGCTGTGGATTGTTGCGATCCTTGCCTCCCTCGTGGCGCTCGCCAATGCCGCAAATATCATTTCCAATCGTTTTGTCCTTCCCTACACGTCCGGCTCGGTTTGCAACAAGTCGTCTGTTGCCGCCATGCTGGGTGTCATGGATAACGTCGCCCCCTATCAGGGTGAGAACGAGTTCCCTGACGATATTCCGTTTGACACGTATTTTGGCGAGCAGAAGCGCCGCGCCGAGGAGATGGCGCGTGCGGCGGCCGAGTATGCCGCGGCCCAGCAGCAAAACGATTACGGCAATACCATCGAGTACGAAGAACCTGCCTATACCGAGGATGAGTATGGCCAGCCGGTCGCTCCCGAGGATGAGGCCGCGCAGGGCGAGGCTTTTGATGAGCAAATCGATGGATTCGAAGGTGCTTCTGCCGACGAGACCCTGATTGGCGCCATCGCACCCGAGCCCCAGGTCCAAGATATTCCGGCCGAGGAGCCCGTTGCAGACGAGTCCACTGCCGAGTCGGCAGAGGAGCCTGCCGCGGCCGAGCAGGCCGAGCCCGAGCCCAAGCTTTATCGCAATGCCGCCGGCAACATCCGGTTTGGCTCGGATGCCATCCGTGCCCTGGGGATGCTTCCCGAGTCCTGCACGCTCGATTACGAAGAGGGCGAGGAGCCGACGTTTGAGCCGGAGCCTGCTCCCGTTGCACAGGAGCCTGCGCCCGCGGCCAATACGGCTGGGGGGTCCGGCGCGCCGGGCGCGGCCCCCCCTTGCGAACTTCTTG
>UQMK01000019.1 GCA_900542085.1 uncultured Collinsella sp. | reverse complement strand
GATTAATGGATGGAAACGGATGTTCTATCGGGACACACATTTTGTCCTATAAGCCCCCAAACGGGAAACTGCGATCAGCGGGGCCCAAGCGCGCTCCTCCAAGGGACAACGCTCGCAACACGAACAACTCAGCCGAGCAACGCGCTACTCCTCCCAGTAAGCATCTGCAAGCAGCTTAAAGCAGATCTTCTTGACCGGCTGCGCACCATCGCCCGGGAACTCGAGCGTGGGCATGTGAGGCTCGCCGGCAACAAACAGCGCAAACTTGTCGTCGGCAAGATCGCCGGCGATCGAAGCGTCGGAATCGACCAGATCGTAGTCGTCCTTCTCGTCAAACTCCTGGACCAGCGTCAGGCTGCCCGTAGCGACCTTAAAGGCCTCGCGACCCTCAACATCAATCTGCAGGTCGTGATAGCGCTGATGCGTCTCATAGTGAGCCTCGGCCTCGGGACGCGTCGTGGGAGCCATAACGTTCGCAAAGACCTTGTCGCCCAGAATCGGATGGCTGCCGACCTCGAGCTCCGCCGGGTCGTTCTCCTCGAGCCAGTCGATCAGCACGTCGAGGCCCTTGAGCATTCCGCGGTACTCCTCGATATCGCCTAATGCACCGTAAATCATCTAAATCCCCTCTCGGATCGTTTCTTTGGCGGCTACTCGGCAAACGCATTACCGACGCTGTTGCCACCCACATGCGTCTCGACCAGGGTAAGGTCGGGATTGAACACGACAGTGTCGGCGTCGCGCCCCGGCATAATGCTACTGCACTTGTCGTCGACATGAGCTGGCAACCGATGCCGGGGCCGCAGCACAAGCTCCTACAGCTCGGTCACGACAACGCCGTTGTAAACCTCGTCCCAACGATCCATAACCAAGTGGCCAGTCATGGGATCCATGGCATTGAGTTTGCCGCAGGTGTTGGCGGTACGCAGCACCGTCTCGTCGTCGGCTCCGGCAGCAATCGCATGTGCGAAGCCGGCAATGGTCGAATCGCCAGAGCCCGTAGCGTTAACGGCGGGGATATCGGGGGTCTTGGCGCGGAACGCACGGCCGTTATGGAAACCAACGGAGCCGGCAGCGCCCATAGATACGACGACCCAGGGGATATCGGAGAAGCGGGCGTCAGAGGCGAGCGCGGAACGGAGCTCGTCCACATCGTCGGTGGTAAAGCTCGTGCCCAGAAGGCCGTTAATTTCGGTCAGGTTAGGCTTAACCAGCTCAGGCTTGACCTCGGACTTGAGCGCAGCCTCGAGCGAGGCGCCCGAGGTATCGAGCAGCACCTTGGCGCCGGCGTTCTCTGCAATGCCCGTGATCTTAGCGTAGTAGTCCGCCTCGACGCCGCGGGGCAGCGAACCCGAGATGGTAACGACATCGGCCTTGCTCGCAAGCTCGGCGAACTTGGCGGTAAAGGCATCGAGCTCCTCGGGGGCAATCGTCGGGCCGCTCTCGAGCAGCTCGGTCTGGTTGCCGGCGTGGAGGATGTTGAGACAAATGCGAGTCTCGCCCTTGATGGGCACAAAATCATTCTTAATGCCGTTAGCATCCATGAGCTCGGCCATATAGGCGCCCATATGACCACCAAGCAGGCCGGTTGCCACGACATCGTCGCCCAGCTGGCCCAGGACGCGGGCCACGTTGAGGCCCTTACCGCCGGCGGTCTTTTCGGGCGTCACGCGGTTGACGTCGTCGATAATGAGCTCATCGAGCTGATAGCGCGTATCGACGGACGGGTTCATCGTAACGGTGAGGATCATTTCTAGCTCCTTATCTCGCAGGCTCCTTATGCCTTGCAAAACGAATTGGCTACATGCGACTACAGAATCTCGATTGTGAACGAGCGCACGATGGTTTCTTTGGGCTTGGCGATAAGGCAGCCGCGCTTGTGCTCAAGCACGTCATCCTCATCGGAACAGGTCGAGAGGCCGCCCCAGGGTTCAACTGCCACAAAATCACCCTCGGGCTTGCTCCACACAATGAGGTACGGGAAGCCCTCAAAGCTCAGGCGAACGCCCTTGTCCTCGCCCTTTTTGGAAAGCGTGACCTGACGGCTCTCGAGCACGTCAAAGATGGTCTCCGCAAAATCGAAGAGCTCATGCGACAAAGGCAGCGTCTTTCCCACCATGGGGTTCTTGGAGCGCCTGTCCACATCAATCAATCCGGTCGAGGGAACGGCGGTGCAGAGCTCCGCAGCCTCGTCTTTCTCAAAACGCAACTCGTAGTCCGTATAGGACTCACCCTCGTCGAGCGGACACCTAAAGCCGGGGTGTCCACCGATAAAGAAAGGCATGTCCTCGGTGCCCTCGTTGGTAACCTCATAGGAGACACGCACGGCGGCGTCCTCGAGCGTATAGCGGGCGACAAGTTTAAACGGATACGGATAATCGCTCAGCAGCGCGGCGTTATCCTCGGATGCCAGGCACATAGCCAGCTCGTTTGTGCTTTGGCTCAACAGCTTCCACTCCTGCTTGCGCGCAAAGCCGTGGCGGGCGAGCTTCACATGATGTCCGGCAAACGTCATGGCGCTGTTATCGCGCAAACCTCCGCAAATCGGGAAGCAAATCGGTGCCTGGCCGGACCACACGGCGGGATCGCCCTGCCACAAGTACTCGCGACCTCCAGCCTCAATCGAGGTAAACGAGCCGCCGGCCGTGGAGACCTTGATAGAAATCGAATCGTTGGAGAGAGCGTATTCCATTGTCCATCCTTTCGAACAACTGCTTTTTGCTCGCAAGAACCCGTCTCGGCCTTGACCAAAGGACAAACCCGCACGTTCATCGATGCGTCCGGTTTCCCAGGCATGCAACGGGGTACCATACAGACATTGATGCAATTACAGCTGAAAGGCCTTCTTATGCGAACCATCATCCTTTATGCCTCACGCCACCACGGCAATACGAAAAAGCTCGTGGACGCCATCGTCGAGGCGCACCCCGAAATCGATACCCTCGACGTGAAGTCACTCGGTAAAAACGAGTACCCCGACCTGCACGAATACCATCTGATCGGTGTTGCCACGGGCATCTATTACTCCGAGATCGACAAGGACATGGCACGCGTGCTCACGAACGTGCTGCAGCCGCAGGACAAGGTGTTTGGCCTTATGACCTACGGTGGCAAAAACAAGTGGTACGGCAAGGATATCGATGGCATCTGCCGCATGAGGCAGGCCATCTTTATGGGCGTCTACGGCTGTCCCGGCTTTGATACGTGGGGGCCGTTCAAACTCACCGGCGGCGTCCAGAAGGGACACCCGACCGCTGAGGAAATTAAGGGCGCCGTCGACTTCTTCGACAAGATCGAAGACGAGTATGGCGACATCATCGTCGAAGAGTACGCCAAGCGCGAGAAGCGTCTAGCATACGAAAAGGAGCATCCCGCGGGGGGTCTTGTGGCCGGCGTCAAGCGCACGGCAAAGAAGATCGTTAACAAGCTGTAACTGTTAAGGTGCTTTTGAGCGTTTAACCCATACGGCGGGTCCGAGCAGATTCGGGCCCGCCGTCTTTTTCTATCGTTAATCGGTAAAGGCGTTGCCGACGCTCTGGCCGCCAACATACGTCTCGACGAGGGTGAGCTCATGGTCGAACACGACAAAGTCGGCGTCGCGACCCGGCATGATGCTGCCGCACTTATCCTCGATGTGCGCAGAGCGAGCCGGCACCTCGGTTGCCATGCGAATGGCGATATCAGCGCTGGCGATGCCCCAATCGACAATGTTCTTGACGCCCTGGGCAAGCGTGAGCACCGAGCCGGCAATGCTTTTGCCGTCGGCGAGCCAGCACAGGTTGTCCTTCATGATGACGTCCATGCCGCCACTGGTGTAGCTGCCCTCGGGCATGCCGCCGCAACCCAGGCAGTCGGTGATGAGTACCGTGTGCTGCCAGCCCTTTGCTTGCAGCAGCGCCTTGATGGCGGCAGGGTTTACGTGCTTGCCGTCACAGATGATCTCGGCGTAGGTCTCGGGCGTAGACATGGCAGCACCCACGACACCGGGCTCACGGTGATGCAGACCGCGCTGGCCGTTATAGGTATGCGTAAAGCAGCTGGCACCGGCATTGATAGCGGCGATGCACTCATCGTAGGTGGCGTCGGAGTGACCGATGCTGGTCACCACGCCCTTGGCGTTCAGAGCAGCCGCATAAGCAGCGGCACCGTCGCGCTCGGCGGCCATGGCGCTCTTAACGATGCGACCGCCCGCAGCCTCCTGCCACTGGTCGAAAACCTCCTCGGAGGGGTCAATCAGGTAAGCGGGGTTCTGCGCGCCCACGTGCTTCATGGTAAAGAAGGGGCCCTCCAGGTAGATGCCCTGAATGCGGGCACCGCAGAAGTCGGGGCCGCGGCCCTCGTCCGCCTTGGCGATAGCAGCGCAGGCGTCCTTGATCTGTTCGACGCCATCGGTGAACGTCGTGGGCAGCCAGCTGGTGGTACCGCGACGGGCGAGCTCGGTTGAGCTGATATCGATGCCCTCGGGATCGTTATCGGTAGTTGAGTGGTTGTAGAAGCCATGGATGTGAGTATCGACCATACCCGGTGCGATCCACGATCCCGTGTAGTCCTTAATCTCGCAAGAGGGCTCGTCGGCCTGCCAGGCGCCAAAAACGCCATCCTCGACCATAAGATAGCCGCCCAGTTGCGGGCCTGCCGGCAAGAAGAACTTGTCAGCCTTAATTGCGTACGTGCTCATATGCACTCCTCGCTTCTAAAGCAGTTGACTGTGGTAATGCTTATACCCAGCTCACGTAAAACAAAAAGCGCCCGCCCGCCGTTATGAGCGGACGGGCGCCCTTACAGGGGGACGCGATTAAGCGGTGAAGGGGTGAATCGTCACGCCCTTAACCACGCGGTTGACCGTGCCGGTGGGGCTCGGCGTATCGGGCGTGTTGCCCACGCGGACGGAGTTGAGCAGGCTGATAGCCTGGGCAAACATCACGAACGGCAGAGCAAGGTAACCCTCGGGAAGTGCCTCGTAGCCCTTAAAGGTGAAGGACTCACCCTCATAGACGGTGGCACCTTCCTGCTGAACGGCGATGGTGTGCTGAGCGATCTCGTCGCCACCGATCTCGTTGAGGATGTCGATGTCGTACTGACGGGTGTAGGCGTCGTTGTTGACGAACACGAAGACGAGCGTCTTATCGTCGACGAAGGACTTAGGTCCGTGACGATAGCCCATGGAGGTGTCGTAGGAAGTAGCGACCAGACCGTGAGCGAGCTCGAGGATCTTGAGCTGGCTCTCCTGAGCAAGGCCACCGAAGGAGCCAGAACCCAAGTAGGTCACGCGGTTGAAATCGCCAGCCAGGTAATCGGCGATCTCGGGCTCACGGGAGATGACCTCCTCGCCCATCTTGGCAATCGTCTCGACCCACTCGGCCTTCTGCTCGTCAGAGGCAGTGTCGAAAATAAGGGTGGAGAGCAGGGTCATGCAGGAATAAGAACCGGTCATGGCGAAGCCCTTGTCGTTGGCGCGCGGAATGAGCAGCGTCAGCGCATTGGGATCATCGGCAGACTCGACGGCAAGCTTGCCCTCGGGAGCGCAGGTGATGTTGAGGAACTTGACGTTGTGGACGAGCTCCTTGGCAACGGCAACGGCGGCAAGGCTCTCGGGGCTGTTGCCAGAGCGGGCAAAGGAAACCACGAGCGTGGGATCCTCGGCGCGCAGGAAGTCGCGCGGGGCGCTCACGATGTCGGTCGTGGCGATGGGCTTAAAGTCGTAGAGATCAGTGTTGCCAGCGTGACGCAGGTACGGGGCGCAGGTATCGCCAACGTAGTCGGACGTACCGGCACCGGTGAAGACAACGGACAGACGACCCTCGCCCATAGCGCGAGCCTCGGCCAGGAAGGCCTCGATGGCCTCCTTATTCTCGCGATAGATGTTGAGCGTATCACGCCAAAGCTCGGGCTGCTGAGCAATCTCGGCCGTGGTGATCTGGGCGCCGAGCTCGGTGAGCTCCTCGACACTCTTCTCGAACATTTTTAATACCTCTCTCTAGAAGTAATCCTCTGACGTGCAATTATACACTTCGGTTGGTTATCTGGTAGTAACCAGTTAAATGCAAAGAATCACCATATGGAAACGATGCGAGCACTAGTTACTGCGCTGGTGGTAAACCTTGTATTTAAACTGATCGGCACGAGCAACCGAGAGTGTGTACTCCACTACCTCGTTTGACTCGTTATACGTAGTCCTGACCAAATCGAGCACAGGCGAGCCCTCGACAATTCCCAAAAGGTGGGCATCGGTGGGACGGGCTATGCTCGCATAGAACTCCTCTTCGGCCACGCGAATCTTTTGCTGAAAGTCCTGCTCAATCACATCGTAAAGCGGCTTACGCTCCAGCAGCGGTCGCTTTAGGGACAGAAATTGACGAACCGGTAGATAGCTGCGTTCGACCATCATGGGCATGTTGTCGGCAGAACGAAGGCGCTTGAGCTTAAAAATGCGATCACCGATGCGCAATCCCATATGCTCGGCCAGATTCTTATCGGCCTCCATCTCGCAAAACTCGAGAATCGTGGTCTCGGGTTCTCGACCCATCGCGCGCATCTGCTCGGTAAAGCTGTAGGACTGCATAAGATTGGTTGCTTTTGCCGAACGGTCGGTCACAAAGGTACCGCGACCGTGCTGCCGAACCACCAGTCCTAAACGCTCCAGTTCCTGCAGAGCCAGGCGTACCGTAGTGCGCGAGAGACCATAGCGCTCCGAAAGTTCGCGCTCGGAAGGAATCATGTCACCGGCGCGATATTCATGGTCAATCTTTTCGGTCAGAATATCGACCAGCTGATCGTACAGCGGTTGCTTACGCGCTCCGATCGCCATCCTATCCTCCCTTTTGCTCGAATTCGGCTAACTACCTAGGGTGTTATGCATTATCTGTCTGCCACACCCGAATCAACAAGAAAACAAAAGCCGCGCGCTCTTTCGAGCACGCGGCTTTTAACATACACATGGCTTAAGGGGTCGGGGTGTGAGCCGCGTAGGGACACACCCCTCAAGCTAGAGCCTTACCAGATGCTCGGCCAGAGACCAAGCGGGCCAGCGCCCAGGATGCCAAGGACGAAGAGCAGGAGAATGCCCTTGGTCGGGGTCCAGCTGTGCTTAGCGAACATGTAGTAAAGCAGCAGCGTAAGCATAAGCGGGACGAGCTTCGGGACGATGGTGTTGAGGGTGTCGGCAACAGAGAAGTTGACCGGATCCTCGGTAACGGTGCCGTAGGTAACGGACTCCATGCCGTTGCCCAGATCGGTGACGCCGCACTCGACAGCGTTGCCGTCGGCATCGGAAGCGGTAAGGGCGTTGCCGTCCTTATCGGTCATGGCGATGGTACCGGCCTCAGCGGTCTCGGTATCGATGCCCTCCATACCGGTGAAGTTCTCGGCCTCCTTCTCGGAGACGATCACGGTAGTAGCGGAGAGACCACGGGTGGTGCCGTTGGGGATCTGGAGGTTGATCTGGGTGCCACCCATGGTGACGACCAGGCAACCGACGACGAAGACGCCCATGATGGAAGCGGCACGCGTGAAGGCCTGCATGTTGGCGGTCAGAGCGTCAATAGCGCTGGTGCCAAGCTTGTAGGACCAGTTCATGAGCCAGAAACGCAGAGCGAACTGGACGACGTTGAAGATCACCAGGAAGATGATCGGCGCAGCGGCGTTGCCGTTGATGGCCATGTTGGAGGTGATGCCGGCCGTGATAGGCACGAGCGTCAGCCAGAACAGAGCGTCACCGATACCACCGAGCGGGCCCATTGCGGCGACGCGGACGGCGCGGATCGTGGGGATGTCAACCTTGTTCTGCTCGAGCGAAAGCACGATGCCCATAACAAAGGTGACGAGGAACGGGTGGGTGTTGAAAAACTCCAGGTTGTGGCTCATGGAAGCCGCGAGGTCGTTCTTGTTGGTGTGGATCTTCTCCAGACCGGGGATGATGGAGTAGAGCCAACCGGCGGCCTGCATACGCTCGTAGTTGAACGAGGCCTGCAGGAAGCAGGAGCGCCAAGCCATCTTGTTGAGGGTCTTCTGGTCGAGCTGCGGAGCAGGAGTGAGATCCTCGTAGTGCTCCGGGATCACATACTCATTAGATGCCATCT
Source organism: uncultured Collinsella sp. (assembly GCA_900542085.1). Classification (GTDB taxonomy): domain Bacteria; phylum Actinomycetota; class Coriobacteriia; order Coriobacteriales; family Coriobacteriaceae; genus Collinsella. The sequence goes on along the minus strand of UQMK01000019.1, from coordinate 33,148 downwards.
TCGAAGTCACCTCCGTCAGAAACAGCTGCACCCTTCAGCTCGGTCTGCTGCTGGAAGTCCCAGAAAGCGATGCCGAAGCCGATGAGAGCGAGGATGAGCAGAGCAGGGGTTGCCAGAGAATCGTTGGCAACGGTGATGAGCGCGAGGCCAAAGCCCATGAGGAAGAAGCCCCACATATCGCGGTTCATCATAACCTTGAGCAGGACGGCGAAGCCGACGAAGCGCATCATGCCGCCTGCAGCGGACAGACCGGTCTGCAGCCAAGTCGGGATGGCGGAAGCGATGGTCTGACCGATGGTAGCGCCAGCGATGAAGAACAGGGTGACGACGACAGCGAAGATCAGGCCGAGCAGAGCCATGGCGAAGTAGTTCAGGCGCTCGATGCCCTTGGTGTCCGCGTTATGAGCCATGTTATCGGCCGTGGACATAAGCGGGGACATAAGCGTGAAGACCAGGGTAACGCCGAGCTGACCAAGCAGAGCGAACGGAATGGCAAGGCCGACTGCCGCGTTGGGCTCGAGACCCGTAGCAATAGCGATAGTGGCTGCCATGATGCCGCCAATGACGGCGTTAGGCGGCTGAGCGCCTCCGATCGGCATGTTGCCGATCGTCATGAGCTGATAAGTACCACCCACGAGAAGACCGGTGTTGAGGTCGCCAAGGATAAGACCGATGACGGCGCCGGTGACGATGGGCTGATAGAGAGACTCGAGGAAGTCAAACTGGTCGATTGCCGCGATGAACGTGACGACGAAGACCAGAGCGATCTGGATGATCGAGTATTCCATCTTGCTCCTCCTTTCAAAATGAATGTACGCACTTTGGATATCACGTACAGAACGTCAGGGTTTCACTCCTGACAACGTGGATCACGAGGATTACGAGAAGAGCTTGCTCGTGTCCTCAACAGGCGTGCTCGGAACGCGCCTGATCTCCAACTCCACCCCCAATTCCTGCAGCTCTTTAAACGCAGCGACATCCTCGTCGTTAACTGCGACGGAGGTGGCGACTTGGCGCTTTCCTTCCGACATGTGCATGTTGCCGATGTTTACCTTCTTTATAGGCACACCGCCCTTGACGAGCGTAAGCACGTCTTCCGGTGTTTCGGCCACGATGAAGATCTTCTGGCGCGGGCTCGCCTTGCCAATGACGTCGATGGTCTTCTGCAGAGAGAAGAAACGCGTAGCGACGCCGGCGGGAGCGGCCATCTTCATGAGGTTCTGGCGCATGGTGTTGGACGCCACGTCGTCGTTGGCGACGAGGATGAGGTTGGAGCCCAGAGTGGAGTTCCACTGGGTGGCAACCTGACCATGAACCAGTCGGTTATCGATGCGGGTAAGAAGAATGTTGGGTTCTGCCATGTTGATCAGCTTCCTTTCGATATTTGCTGACGACAGTTACTTGATCTCCTGAATCGCGTAACGCGAAACATCTACGACGGCTCCGGATCGGACTTTGATCTGGACCTTCTCGCCTTCGAAGCCTTTGACGGTTCCGTAGATACCGCCGGCGAAAAGAACCTCCTGACCCGGCTTGAGCTCGGTGTGCAGCTCCTTGAAGTACTTCTGCTTCTTCTTCATGTTGATTTGCGACCAGATGGTGTAAATCAAGCCCATGATGACAAGCAGGCCTAAAAGGGCGACCGAGGAGCTCAGGACGTTGGCTCCGAAATCGGCCATTAAATGCCGTCCTCGTCGCCGAAGATATCCTCTTCCTCGGAGCCGGCAACGGATGCGACCGTCTGGGCGGTGACGCCCGTCTGGCCAACGGTCACGGCCTGCTCGCCAAGCTCGGCGAGCGTGGCATTGCCGCGGAGGAACAGAAGCTCAATAACCATGGGAAGGTTGGTGCCAGTCAGAACCTCGACGTTGTCGACATCCTGGGCAATCATCATCGACTGGTTGAACGGGGTGCCGCCAAGCAGGTCGGTAAAGACAAGCACGCCATCGCACTCCTCGCGCATGGCGGTAATAGCGGCGCGGAGATCCTCACCGTAGGATGCGGCCTGGTCGCCCTCAAAAGGAACGACGGTAAAAGCAGGCTGGTCGCCGGCAACCATAGCGATAGCGCTTGCAAGACCGGGTGCGAACTGTCCATGACCGGTAAGAATAAAGCCAACCATTCAAATTTCCCTTCCGAAGGTGTGTACGATCTGAGTCCGATGATTTTCGGAAGCCAGCGGGCGCTCGCCCTTAAAGCTTCTTAGAAAGCGTTCTTTGAAGACCAGTGGTTTCTAAACTGGTAGTAACCACGTGACGTGTTGTTGTCACTATATCACCCCAGAAGAGGTCGCTTTCGTTGATTCATACGGTAAAACGTTTTTGCACCGCTCACGGTGATAAATCGACCGTTTACCGGTCGTTAACACTTCTACCTGCGGTTTTGAAACCGTTTCGAAATGCTTTGGCAAAAAATCTGATCTTTTCCTGTGTCTAAACAACGTAGGGCGGCTAAAAATAGCGTGTAGAAAAATTGCAGGTCATTGTGAAGATATGTGAATTGGTCTTTTTGACTTAATACCAGTTAGAACCAGTTTTGAGATTATCGGTGAACGGTAGTTTTCGACCGTTCACCGGTTACTTGCAATCGTTTGCAGCTGTTTTCCCATATGAATTAGGGGAACCCGATGGAGCGCTTGCGCGATCACAGGAAATTTTGGCATTTGTCCTTATCCCCCACGCGCCAAACTCCGGCATCCAAAATGAGCTAATAGCTCACGCTAATCGTTTTCAATCATTACATACTCAGTATCCGTAATTATTTATCGTTTGTCATTAATTCTGATAAGATACAAGTATCATCCAAAACGCCGATTGGAGGGGTTATGGTCCATCGAAACGCATCTATATCGAATGAAACCATCAGCCGCGAACAGACGGTAGCCAAACTGAGGAAGCTCGCTCGCATCTGCAAATGGGCCACGATCTGCATTACCACCGCGCTCGCTCTGGGGCTCCTCGCAGTCATTGCGATTGACCTTCTACTCATATTGCCTGGCCTCTCCCAAGGCTCGTGTCTCCAATCCGTAGAACTTCAAGCCGGCGAAGGGCCGTGCCTTGCTATCGTCGGTACCGATGCGCAGGCCCCACTTATGCTCGTCGCACACGATGGTCACACTGCCATAGGGAGCCTCTTGATGACATGCCTCGCGCTTACCATCGCGATAAGCGTGCGCAGGCTTTTCCTCAACATTGAAAAGGAAGGCAGGCCCTTTGACCTTGAATGTAACCAGACACTTCGTCGAGTAGGACATTTATTCCTTATCGGCGGCGTTGCCGTGAGGCTTCTTGGCGCCGTAATCACGGGAATGATACTCTCAGGATTTGGCGGCAGCTTTACGGATGCGTTCGTCGGCCAGTTATTCGAGCCCTCCATGCTCTTTGCAGGCCTGATTATTTGCCTGATTGCCAGCATCTTCCGCTACGGGTATATCCTGCAAAAGCAAGATGACGAGTTGCTCTAGGGGAAATCCATGATTATTCTGCGGCTTGACCGCATGCTCGCCGAACGCAAGATCTCATCCAAAGAGCTTGCGGAACGCGTGGGCATCTCCCAGGTCAATATGTCACGCATTAAGACGGGCAAGGTTTCTGCCATACGTTTTTCAACTCTTGACGCGATATGCCGGGCACTCGACTGCCAACCAGGCGATGTACTGGAATATATATCCGACGATGAAGCCGATAGCCTTTTTGGGCTTAAAGATGAATAGTCATAATTAAGCCGTCAATCACGCCCTCAACGCAAAAAGCCCGCTAGAACGTTGTCCGTTCTAGCGGGCTCAATCAGGTAGATCGGTTAGCGCGCAGTAGTGCAGGCAAACCTTACGCAAACAGGCCGTAGATGCTGATGTTGGCCTTGGCGTAGAGGCCGTTCGCATACTCGGTCCACTTGGAGCTGGCGCTCGAAGCCTGCGAGGAATACTGCTGATAAGCAGTGTAATAGGCGGTCATGGCTTGCTTATAGGTAGCGCTATCGGCCGTAAAGGCATCGTCAGCGAAGGCCTTGGCATAGGTGCTGTCGGCATCCTTCCAGGCGCCCTTCTCGCTATCCCACTCGTCACCGGCAAGGTTGATGATGTAGTCAGCGTAGTCCTTGCTCGCGGTCTCCTCGTTGCCGTCAGCAGGCTCGGTCGGGGCGGTCGGCATGCTTGCGGAGCTGTCGCCGACCTTCTTCTTGTAGAGCTTCTGCAGCGTCGCGGACTGACGGACAATCTGCTTGGCCTGATCCTTGGACACGCCGTACTGCGTGGCCATGGTCTTGTAGTCGGAGGTGCCGATGGAATCCTCGGCGTACTTCTTCATCTCCTTGGAAGAGACGGTAATGCCCTCGTCCTCGGCAGCATCGAGCAGGATCTTGTTGCGCACGTAGGACAGGATAACGTCGGCAGACGGAGCGGTGTAGTTGCCATCGCTATCCTTGACGGTGTCGAGGCTGTACTGGCTCTCGATGGCCTCGCGCGCGGTGATGTCGCTCTTCTTGCCGTTGTAGCTGTAGCTTGCCACGGTCGAATCGAGCTGGTCCTCGGTGAGGGTCGCCGAGCCGACGCCCTTGCCGCCAAAACCGCCATTGCCGATAAAGAAGCCGACCACGGCAGCGATCACGACGGCGACCACAAAGGCGGCAATCATCGTCTTCTTGTGCTTGCAAGCGTGGTCGTCCAAGTCGGAGTCGTTGTCCTCATCCTGCTCCTCGGGCATCAGATTCTCGTCAGCAGCGTCCGCGGCGATCTTTGCCTCCAGGCGAGCGTCCTCCTCCTCGGCGGTCGTGCCGGCGGCAATATGCTCGGCAGACGTGCCGGCGACCAGGTCGATCTTCTCGTCCTCATCACCGTCGGGGCCTTCGCCGCGCTCGATGATCTGGATGCCGTCGATCTCGTCCTTCTCGTCCTTCTTTTGAATCAGACCCATATCGGTTACTCCTTGTTAGGAAACATAGTCCTCAATAGAATACGCCCGACAGAGCGCCGGGCGTATTGATTCTTAGGTTATACGCAAACACTTAAGTACTATTTAGGCGTTTGCAACGTGCCTACCTTAGGCCAGGTGCGCGATAACGGCATCGGCAAAGGCCTGCGTGCCCACGGCCCCCTCGACGGAGCCGGTCTGGGCACGACGCACGTCACCGGTAACCTGCTCGCCCTCGTCGAGCGTGGCAGATACGGCGGCGCGAATGCGATTGACAGCGTCGTTCTCGCCCAGGTGATCGAGCATCATCGCAGCAGAAAGGATCTCGGCCGTGGGGTTGGCGATATCCTGGCCAGCGATATCGGGCGCGGAGCCGTGCGTTGCCTCGAAGATGGCGCAGTCGGCACCGATGTTGGAGCCGGGGGCCATCCCTAAGCCACCCACCAGGCCGGCGCACAGGTCGCTCACGATGTCGCCGTACAGGTTGGGCAGCACCAGGACATCAAAGTCGTTGGGGTTCTGGACCAGGCCCATGCAGGTGGCGTCGACGATCTTGTCGTTGAACTCGATATCGGGATAGTTGGCGGCCACCTCGCGCGCAACGCGCAGGAACAGGCCATCGGTCGCCTTCATGATGTTGGCCTTATGCACGGCCGTCACCTTTTTGCGACCGCAGCGGCGGGCATACTCAAAGGCATACTCCACAATGCGGCGGCTCTTGGCGATGGAGATCGGCTTGATCGAGATGGCGGAATCGGCGGCGAAGGTCTTCTGACCCGAGCGCTCGACAAGCTGCGAGAGCTCCTCGACCTCGGCAGCCCCCTCATCGAACTCGATGCCGGCGTAGAGGTCCTCGGTATTCTCGCGCACGATGACCAGGTCGACGTCGCGAAAGCGCGATCCGTCGCCCGGCTGCGACAGGCAGGGGCGCACGCAGGCGTACAGGTCAAAGTACTTGCGCAGGGCCACGTTGACGCTGCGGAAACCCGTGCCGACCGGCGTGGTGATGGGGCCCTTGATGGCAACCTTGGTCTCGGCGACCGCATCGAGCACGTGCTGGGGCAGTGGCGTGCCAAACTCGTCCATGACGCCGGCACCGGCCTCCTGGACATTCCAATTGATCTGGACACCGGTGGCCTCGACCACGCGGCGCATGGCCTGCGTAATCTCGGGACCGATACCGTCACCGGGAATCAGGACTACATCGTGCGCCATAATCTGTTACTCCTCGTTTTCGGCGTCGTCAGATTTTTTAACGCTAGCACGCTTCTTCTTTTTGGAGAGATCAAGGTCAAAGCGTTTAACAAGCATTTCGCAAATCTCGCTCGAACGGGCTTTGAGATAGCTGCCCTTGCCGTTCTCGGCATCGAACTTAAGGCGCAGCGCGAGCTTCTCGGCGACCTCGGCGTCGATCTCGCCCTGGCCAAACTCGTACAGGCAACCGAGCATGTCGCGATACTCGAGGTCGCCGTGGTAGCACTGGATGGCCTCGTCCAGGATGGGCCAAGCCTCGCGCGAACGCTCGACGCTCGTGGCACCCCACACGCACAGCAGGCGGAAGGCGGCATAGCGCAGCGTGGAGGAGATCTCGTCGAACAGTGCGGTCTCGGCGCCCTCAAAGGCATCGCCCAGCTGCTCGGGGCAGGTGGTAGCGAGCGCCGTCAGGGCATCGAGGGCCTCCCAGCGGGTCTGCGCCTCGGGGCGGTCGAGCGCCTCGATCAGCGCGGGCACGCAGGGCACGACGCGCTGCGGATCGCGCTCGGCAAGCAGGTGCAGCACACGAGCGGCAAACTGGCGGATGCGGCGCGTAGGGCAGCCGAGCTCCTGGACCAGACGGTCGACGGCGTTCTCGTTCTCCTCTGCCAGCTGAAGCTGTGCCAGCTCCTCGTCGGTGAGCTGTTCGTCTTTGTTTTCTGCCATAGTTACCTCTTCTTACTATTTCTTAGCGTGCTTGCCAGCACCCTTGCTGTCATCGGTGACCGAGATGAGCTGTCGGTCGGCCGCGCCATTGCGACGCGCACGGCGGCGTTCCTCAGCGTCGCCCGCGTCGGCGGCGGCGCGATGAGCCTTGTTGACGTTAAAGACCTCGTCGTGCTTGCGCCACGGACCGACGGACTCGCCAAAGCTCATCTTAAGACCGGCGATAAAGCCGCCGAGCCAGCCGATCGGCGCAAACTGTACCAACGGGAACAGCGAAAACACCCAGGTCAGCAGGACGACTGCCGCCGCACCTGCAAAGTTGGCAATCCAGTAGTCGCGCTTGGTGATGACGCGCTTTTCGCACGCCCACTGGCCGCACAAAAAGCCAATGTAGATCGCAAAGAGAAAGAGCACCAGCGCGAGCACCACGAACGTCCAGCTCATGGGCGCTACTCCCCGTGATGGTGGCCGCAGCAGCACTCGTGGCCATCATCATGGCCGTGGCCGCCGCAGCACTCGTGGCCCTCGTCGTGGTGGTGGCCACAACCGCACTCGTGATCGTCGCCATGTTCGCCGCAACCGCAGCCTTCCTCGTGAGCACCATGCTCCTCGGGACGATACTGCGACCAGTCCAGACCGGCGGCGATGGCGTCGGCCTCCTCCTTGTAGAGAACCGTGATGGCCTGGGTGCCCAGCTTGGCGCCACCGATGGCGTCGAGCATGTCGTAGAGCGTAAAGGCGACGTCGGCGCCGGGCAGCGCAAGCTCGCGGTCATCGGCATAGGCGAGCGCCAAGCGCAGGTCCTTAATGAAGTGCTCGACCATAAAGCCGGGCTTGTAGTCGCCGTCGAGCGCCTTGGGCGCCAGGCTCTCCAGGGCACCGGACTTGCCGGTGCCACCCAGGATCATCTGACGGGTCTTCTCAAGATCAAGGCCGCTCAGCTCGGCAAACGCCATGGCGTCTGCCATGCCAACCATGCAGGCGCCCAGCGACACCTGGTTGGCAAGCTTGGCAGCCTGACCCTTGCCGGCGCCATCGAAGCAGCAGATGGTTGCCGCAAAGGTGGAAAGGATGTCGCGGACCGGCGCGATGTCGTTCTCGGTGGCGCCCACGATAGCCGTGAGCGTGCCGGCGATGGCACCCGACTCGCCGCCGGTGACGGGGCAGTCAAACGCCATGCGGCCGGAGACCTGGGCGGCCTCGGCAATGTCGCGCGCCAGCTCGGGCGAGCTCGTGGTAAGGTCGATCAGGACCGCACCGGGCTTAGTGCACGCGAGCAGACCGTCACCCGCCAGGTAGAGCTCCTCGACCTCGGAGGGATAACCCACCATGGTAAAGACGACGTCGGCGTTCGCCGCGGCATCTGCCGGCGTATCGGCCCAGACGGCACCGCGCTCAACGAGCGCTGCGGCCTTGGACTTGGTGCGGTTGTTGACCGTGACGGGATAGCCAGCGTCCAGAATGTGGCCGGCAATGGGGGCACCCATAATTCCGGTGCCGATAAATGCGACAGAGAGCTTGTTTGCCATGAAACCTTTCCTTTTGGGTTGGGTGTTATTACCAGGTTGAATACTCGGTGCCAGCGTTTGGGCTGTGAGTCGAGGGCGATTACGGACGCATCGCTTGCCTACTGCCCGCGCACGCGGCGAGCGATGCGGTCGGAAAGCGAGGCTTTCTCGGCGCGGTTCTTACCCCAAAACGCAAGTGCCACCATACCGGGCCCCACGTGCGAGCCGATGGTAGGGCCGACGGAACTACGGATAATCGTGACGTCGGCGCAGCCCTCCTCCTTGCGAACTGCGGCCTCGAGCCAGTCACCATCCTTCTCGGCATCGGCAGTCATGATGGCGATGGGCATGGTGCGGTCGGGCACGTAGTTCTCGCGGAACGACTTGAGGATGGACTTGAGCGCCTTCTTGCGGCCGCGGTTGACGCCGATCAGCGACAGCGAGCCGGCCAGGTCGTAGGAGAGCTCGGGCTTGACGTCGAGCTTTGCCGTGAGCTGCGCCGCCGCGGGCGGAATGCGGCCGCCGGCAGCCAGTGCGTCGAAGCTCTCAAGCGTAAAGTAGCCGTGCACGTAGGTCTTTGCCTCGTTTGCCCAATCGACCAGCTGCTTGGCGGTCAGTCCCGCCGAACGCTGGCGCACGGCCTCGAGCGCCAAGAGCGCGCCGGTCGCACAGGGCAGAGCGTTGTCGACCACGTAGAGCTCAAAGTTGGGATACTCGGCGCGCACGGCATCTGCCGCCTGGCACGCGGAGTTGTAGCTCGACGACAGCGCCGAGGTAAAGCACAGGTAGACCGTGGGCGTGCCCTCTTTGGCGCACTCGGTAAAGAACTCGATATAGCGACCGAGCGACACAGCCGAGGTGGACACGCGGGCGCCGGCGCGCATGCGGTCGTAGAACTCCTTAGGGCTCATGCTCGACCAGATGTCGTCCGTGCGCTCCTCGCCATCGATAATGAAGGGGAAACCCAGGATATCGACATCGAGGTTCGCGGCGACCTCGGGGCTAAAGTCGCAGCAGGTATCGACGACGATGCGGCAACGGTCCGAATGACCGGCGGATGCGGCCTTGTCCATCAAAGCGACTCCTTACGTAAAAAGGCGGCCACCCGCATGGGATGGCCGCCAACCGTTAACTCATGCAAGTTAACGTATTTTACTCGTCAAGTGTTTCGATGCGGGGCTTGATGATGCCATATCCACCATTCTTACGGTGATACACCACATTGATGAGGCCAGTCGTCGCGTTCTCGAACACGTAGAAGTCGTGGCCGAGCAGATCGGTCTGCACCAGCGCCTGCTCCTCGGTCATCGGGGTGACATCGATGACCTTCTCGCGGACGAGCAGGTCGTCCTCCTCCTCGGGCAGCAGCAGGTCGGCCAGATCCTCGACGCGCTCGACCGGTGCGACATCCGCGGCGCTGGCACCACCCTGGCGGTTGTCCACGACCTTGGTCTTGAACTTGCGCAGCTGGCGGGTGACCTTATCGGCGGAGAGATCGATGGCGGCATACATATCTGCGCCGTGCTCGGCAACGCGAATCACAGAGCCGCGGGCACGAACCGTGACCTCGACGATTGCCGGGTTGGGGTTCGAGGGGTTCTTCTCATAACGAAGCACGACGTCGACTGTCATGGGCTCGATGTCGAAAACCTTGAGCGCCTCGCCGATCTTCTCATCCACATGCGCACGCAGAGCATCGGTTACCGTCGTCTTGCGTCCAGAAACCTTGATATCCATACGTGGCTCCAATCTGCCTCGGGGACTTACTGTACTGGCTATGTACCCATTGCCGTGCATTTAATCACGCGAATTCCCAAAGACCCGAATAACGACTGCTTGATACCGCATACCGAAGTCTCGCACTTTTCCGTGACAAAGTGCGCTATAGGAAGGCGTCGACGGGGTTAATTTTTCTCCTGGAAATTAGCTTTGACCTGCTAGTTTTACCAAAATAGAAAAGCCGGGCTCCCCTATTTGGGAGACCCGGCCATGCGTGTTGAAACCGTGAAGAAGCGCCTTGTTCGGTGTATGGCAGACGCCACCCCTACCAATAACTAGCTATTGAGCTTGTTGATGTCATCGTCGGTGATGGCGCCCTCCTGGCTAGACGACGGACTGTCGCCGTTGTTATCAGAGGCGTCGCCATCGGAGGACTCGGTCTCGTTGGACGTGGAGCCGGATGCCTGCACATTGGCCCCCGAAACAGTCTTGGCGGTAAGGTCATAGGGCATTTGGCCATACCAGACGCAGTGGACCGCCTCGAGCGTGCCGTCGACCGTGATACCGTCGAGGGCATCACTCACGGCACTGCACAGCTCATCGTTAGAGCTAAGGCCTGCGACGCCAAGCGTGGAGGGCGCCTCGAGCGTGCCGACATAGGAGATCTGGCTCATCAGGCGCGCGAGGTAACCACCGGCCGTGGAATCACAGATCACGTAATCGACCTCGCCCGACTCGAGTGCCTCGAAGCACTCGTTGATGTTGGAGAAGGTCTTTTGGTTGGCCGTGATGCTTTGCTTGGCAAGCGCTTCCTGCGAGGCCGAGGAAGTCTGAACGCCCAAGGTAGCAGTGTTGAGTGTGTCGGTTGAGACACTCGGGGACTCTCCGTCGCTGGTCTTGCCGAACACGGCGGCAGCATCGTACAGACAGGTGCCAAGCGAGCTGATGTCGCCGTCCGTGGACCTAACGTCGCCAATGAAGATGTCGGCCTTCTTATCGCTGAGCACGGAATCGGCCGAGGACGCATCGACAAAAGCAACCTTGAGACCCATGCGGCACGCGAGGGCACGAGCGGTATCGACCGCATAGCCCGTGAGGTTTCCGTCGGCATCCTGCATGGCTTGCGGGGCATCGGAAGTATCGAGGGCGACTGTCAGGGTTCCCGGCGTGACCAGGGCATTGTCCGATACCGTGGGGGTAACGGTCTCGCGCTCGATCTGGTCAATCGTGGGCGTCGTGAACGTGGACAGTGGATTGAACGCGCATCCGCTCAGGCCCAAAACGGCAATGACCGCCGCGGTCCCAGCACCCAACCGAGCCGCATGCATCAAGCTGCCCCTCACCATGTCCACTACCCTGCCTTCTGTGTCGTATACGATCCGTGCCCCGCACGGAATATCGGGTTGTTCCCACCAGCTGACCTGGTATTTGACCCCACACTTGCGCACCGGGGCGTTTGCTCGGGAGGCCGCAGCCACCTTCACGACTGGCCCGCTCGCCCGCGAGGCGGTATTGCCCCAAAGAAAGTAGAACGGACGGTGCGGCTTACATCTAGGACGCGCCATGATCGCGCCGCGCGCACGCGGCCGCTTACGTGGATCCCTTTGACCGCGTCTGTCTTGGACTAGGATGGGCATTTCGTCCGTCCGCAACCACAGCCTGGCAGGAACGTAGCGCATTATAGCTAAGTTCAAGCTATAGTTTAAGGTTAGGGACGTTATTCGCATCGCGAGTACAGATTTCGCAGGTCGGGACGGGCCGCACGCGCTATCTTCACTGCCACAAAGCCACCCCCTACCAAACGCGTGCGATAGCGAGGCCATCGACTGCTGCGGCGCCGGCACGCTTGAGCTCCGCCGAGGCTGCTGCCATGGTCGCGCCCGTGGTAATAACATCATCGATGAGCAGCAGACGGCGGCCGCGCACATCCTCGACCGTCTCGTACATGCCCCGGGCATGCTCCCGGCGCTCATCGCGACCGAGCTCGCGCTGGTCACCGTGACCGTATTTGACCAGGGCGTCCAGCAGCGACACACCCGAAAGATCGCAAAACGAGCGCGCGATTGCTTCCATATGGTCGAATCCACGCCGCCGAAACGCTGCCGCAGTCGCGGGCACAAATACCACCGCGTCGGCGCCGGACAGCACACTGCCGTAGCGATCGGGGGCTGCCACCTGGGCATGCAAGGCAGTGTCGTAGAGTAGCTCCGCCAGATACGGTGCCAGACGTCGCTCGCCCGCATCCTTGTACGCTTTAATGATGCGCGGCAGCGGATGCGCATAGACGGCGCACGCCAGGCAGCGGTCGAGCGCCTCGGCCATTGCCGAAGACGCGCCCTCGACCGAACACTCGGTACACAGCAAATCCCCAAACGGGGCGCCGCATCGGATGCAGCTATGGCACGGGTCGATGAGTGCGAGCGATGCCAGACAATCCTGGCAGATCAGCGCACCGGAACGCTCGCAGCCGGCGCATCGCGTAGGCGACAACGCCTCGAGCGCCTCGTATGTCGCGTGCTCGGCAAGCGGTAGCAATTCGTCCGCAAACGGTAGGACACCTGCGTCCTGCAAGCGAGTCAATACGTTCAGATGTCTCTTCATGACACAACCCTCCCTACGCGAAGGCGAAGGGAGGGTTGTCGGTGTAGAGCCATGATACCCAGAGGTGCTGGGGTCAGGCGGGTTACATCCGCTTACGGACGTTATTCGCCGGCAGGCGGTTGCGGTGCGGACGAGGTGTGGGTCGAGCCTTCACCACCGTCCTGGCGCGGCTTGCGGGAGCGACGGCGACGGCGGCGCTTTTGACCCTGGTCGGTCGAGCCCTCGCCACCGCGATCCTCACGCGGTTCGCGCTCATCGCGAGTACCGCCGCGCGAAGCCTTGGCGGCAGCTCCTCCACCATCGCCGGGGCGACGGCGCGTGACCTTGACTTCTCCATCCGAAACCTGATCGGCCACAGAAGGAACCGAGGGCTTCTGCTGCGTGCCCGAGGAATGGCGACGGCGCGGACGTGACGCCCACTCCTCCTCGCCACGCGGCTTGCCGCCCTTGTCGGCAGGCGCGTCGGAGGCCGAGGCGTCCTTGGGAGCGGCACCGGCCTCGCGAGCGGCTGCGGCGCGGAAGGCGTCCTCGCGCTCCTCGCTCGACAGGTGACGGCGACGACGGCGCGTGGGGTTCATGCCGCCGCCGCGGTTTTGCTGCTGGGGCTGCTGAGCCTCGCGTTCGCGGGAAGCGTTCTTGCCCGCGGCCTCGCCATTGTCGACGGACGCCGCGCGCTTGCGGCGGCGACGGCCACCGGCTGCCTCCTCGGCCTCGGGTGCCTCGGCCTTGCCGCGGCCCTTTCCACGGCCACGGCCCTCGCCCTGGCCCTGAGCAGCGCGAGCATCGGATTCGGCATCGCGACGACGGCGCTTGGGCATCGATGTGCCGGCCAGACGATCGGCGCTCGACAGGCCATCGCCCACGTCGACGCCGTTCTCGCGATCGAGTTCCATGAGCGCCAGGCGCATCTCGGGCGACTCGATGCGCTCGAGCACGTCACGCGTCACGCAGTCGGGGCGGCAGTTGCAGCCCTGCTCGGCGGCCTTCTTTTTGCAGCCCTCCGAGCACGTCATATCGGCCAGGTTGACCTTAAAGACTTTGCCGTTCTCCAGGCGCAGCACCAGCTGCTCACGCGGCGTGTCATATTCCTGTATACGCGCCTTGCCGAGCGGCGTATCGATGAGCGTCTTCTTTTTGGGCGCACGGCTCTTAAAGTCCTTGTACGCCTCGAACTCATAACGCAGGCAGCACATCAGGCGGCCGCAAACGCCGCTGATCTTGGACGAGTTGAGCGGCAGGTCCTGCTCTTTTGCCATGCGAATCGAGACGGGCTCAAACTGTCCGCCAAAGCGCGTGCAGCAGAGCTCCTGTCCGCATTGGGCATAGCCGCCCACCAGGCGGGTCTCATCGCGCACGCCGATCTGACGCATGTCGACGCGAATGTGCAGCGTCGAGGACAGGTCCTTGACGAGCTGACGAAAATCGACGCGTTCCTCGGCCGCAAAGTAGAACACGGCCTTCTCGCCGCCAAACAGGTACTCGACGCCGACCGGCTTCATCTCGAGGTCGAGCTCTTTGACCAGACGGCGGAAATCGACCATCGCCTCGTCGCCCTGGATGGCCAGGTCGTCGGCAAGCTGCAGGTCGATGTCGCTCGCCACGCGCAGCACGGGCTTGAGCGGCTGGCCGATCTCATCTTGCGGCACCTCGAAGGGATCGGCCGTGACCAGGCCGATCTCGGTTCCGCGCTCGGTGGAGCAAATGGCATAATCGGCCTCGAGGATATCCAGATCCTGCGGGTCAAACCACAGGTCGCGCGAGGCGTAGGTAAACTTAACGGGTACGACTAACGGCATTTCAGTGCCTTCCTGATATCGAACAGCATGACCTCGATGGCCAGCTGGGGAGTAACGTTTCTGGCGATGTTGCGCTCAGCCGTGGCAACCGCCTCGAGCGCCTGGGTGGCACCCGCAACATTCGTCGCCGCGGCAAGCCGCCCGATCGTGTCGCGCACGTCCTCGTTCACAACGCCTGCCGCCTCGTCCTGAAGCGTCAGCAGCACGTCGCGCATGAGCGTCCGCGCGCTCGCCAGCGCTTCCATGATACCCGAACGCTCGCGCGCGTTGAGTTCGCGCTTGTTGCGGTCCTCAAGCTGCTTCAATGCTCCACGCGACAGGTAGTCGGCGTTTTGCTCGAGCACCTTTTCCTGCGTGGACTTGACCTCGGCGAGCGGCGCTTTAACGGCGACGATGAGCGACTTGGCGCGACTGAGTACATCGGCCTCATCGGCAGCGATGAGCGAGTCGATGGCGCGGACCATCTGGCGGCGAGCATCCTGGCGCTCGGCGCTCTTAAGGAACTCGATGCCGCGTGTGGGGCTTCCCGCCACGGCGACCGCCATGCGACAGCGCGCGAGATCCTGGCCCGTCGCGCGACTCACGGCCTGCGCGGCCACGGTGGGCGACACCAGCCGAAACGGCACGCACTGACAGCGGCTCACGATGGTGGGCAACATCACGTCTGCCGAGGTGCCCAGCAAGATGAACATGACGCCCTCGGGCGGCTCCTCGAGTGTTTTGAGCAGTGCGTTGGCAGTGTTAGCACGCAGCTGCTCGGCACGGTCGATGATGTAGACCTTGGCCTTGGCGCGGATGGGCGCCAGCGGCACGTCATCGAGCAGCTCGCGGGTCTGGGCAATGAGGTAGCCCGTGGCGCTCTCGGGCGTGTAATAGTGCACGTCGGGATGCGTATGCCGAGCAACGCGTACGCAGCTGTCGCATGCGCCGCAGCCGTCCTGCTCGCACAGGAAGGCTTGGGCGAGCGCCCATGCGGCATCGAGCTTGCCGGCGCCGGGAGCGCCCAAAAACAGGTAGGCGTGCGATGCGCGGCCGCTGGCGACGGCGTTGGTCAAAAAGTCGCGCACGCGCTGTTGGGTGTCGAGCTTGGCCAGCAGGCTTGCCTGAGCGGGGGCCATGTTACTCGGCCTCCTTGGCAAGCGCGGCGGCGACGGCATCTTGCGGAATGTCGAGACCGTACGCGCGAACCTGCTCGACCGTCTTCTCGAAGACCTCCGCGACGGGCGCGGTGGCGTCGATAAGCTTTACGCGATTTGGTTCCTCGGCGGCAATGGCGCTAAACCCCTCGTAAACGCGCTCTTGGAAGGCCATGCCTTTTGCCTCCATGCGATCTGCCGCGCCACGGGCTGCCATGCGTAGCGCCGCCTGCTCGGGTGTGATGTGGTAGACGAGCGTGAGCGCCGGATGCGTACCGGCGACAGCCAGGTTGTTGGCATCGCGTACCATCTGACGGTCGAGGCCATCGGCAAACGCCTGGTAGCAGGTCGTGGAATCGTAGAAGCGATCGCACAGGACCACCTTGCCGGCCGCGAGGGCGGGCGCGATGACCTCGTGCACCAGCTGGGCACGCGCAGCCTCGTAGAGCAGCAACTCGCAGGTGTCGCCCATCGCCGTATTGGCGGGGTCGAGCAGCAGAGCACGAATCTTTTCGCTGATGGCGGTGCCGCCCGGCTCGCGCAGGCTTACGACCCGGTAGCCAGCGAGTTCGAGCGCGCGGGCAAGCAGACGCGCCTGCGTGGACTTGCCGGCACCATCGACGCCCTCGAGCGTGATAAAGCTATGTTGAGCGGGCTCAAAAGCCATGAGCGCAGCCCCTTCCTACAAGGCGCGTAAATGCAGATATATCAACCAAGCCATGATACCCCAGTGCTCGGCGCGTCCCCAATGGCTAAAGGTGTCTTTCCAAAGTTGCGGTGAAATAGGGACTGATTGAAGCTCTGAGACCGCCAAACAGTCCCTATTTCACCGCAACTTACGATGGGGACTTTTGGACGCTGGGTATAATCATCGTATTGATTTGAAATGTGGCGAAAGGAGTGGCAATGTCTCGGTATTGCGCCTCGTGCGGCAAACTTCTTGCAGATGATGCCAAGTTCTGCACCTCATGCGGTGCACCCGTTGAGCAGACAACCGCAAGCAATGGCCAACCCGCGTTTGAGCAGACCGGCTTCCTCGATACGCCGCAAGCTAAGCCGGACGACCCCCTCGCCTATCGCCCCGACCCCGCCGCCAGCCCCGCAGCGGTCGAAACGACGCAGCGCATACCCGTCGCGGACACCCCGCCCCAACAGCAACCGGCATCTACGTACGCGCCTGATTCACCGCAGGCCCCCGCCGCCAAAAAGAGCAGCACCAAGGCGCTTATCGCCGTTATCGTTGTGCTCGTGGCAATTATCATCGCCTTGGTCATCTTTTTTGTGATCAAGCCTTTCGACAACGCCGCCACGCAAACGACTGCCGAGATTACTAAGCTGCACCATGATGTTGACGATGATGACCTCAAGCCTCTCGACGACCCCAATAGCCTCTACGATGATGGCGACGATGACGACGAGGACGACGGCGAAGCAACCCTCTCCGAGCAGAACCTCTACCGTCGCCTGAGCGAATACTACGATCTGCTCGAAGATCTCGATAGCCAGGTCCGCGCCTGCGCGCAGGCCTTCAATGGCAGCTATCTGGAAGAAGATCGCACCGCCCGTCAAAATCTCGCCGACGTCGCCGAGCGCACGGAGGACACCATCGAGCAGTATTACGACATCGTCGAGGACCTGGACGTCCCGACGAGCTCCAAGAACTACAGCTCCTGGAAAGACATCGTTGCCCTGTATGACGACCTGGACCACCGCATTGACGCGATCTGCGATGCCTGGGAGATCAGCCTGAAGTACGCAAAGCCCGCGGACCACAAGAATGAGATCGTGGCGCCGCTGTCACGCGACAACGTGGCGGGCACCAATGACAATAAGTACCGTCAGGACTTTGAGGACCGCTATCCCGGCGCCAAGCCCGTCGAGGTGAAGTAATCCCAACAACTGATCAAAACTTGCGGTGAAATAGGGATTGATTAGGCCTTTTGTCAGCAAAAACAGTCCCTATTTCACCGCAACTTAGAAGTGGGGCCGGGCGCGCATTTGCATTTGCGCGCCCGGCCCCACCGTGTCTATATGTGCTCGGTTACTTGTCGGCGGCCGCCTTCTTGGTGGTCGTCTTTTTCGCGGCAGCCTTCTTGGCAGTCGACTTCTTGGCGGTCGAAGTCTTCTTTGCTGCCGTGGTTTTCTTCGCCGTGCTCGCCTTGGTCGCAGTCTTGCGGCCGCGGGCGGGCTTCTTCTCCTTGGTCGGGCAGTCCATGTTGACGCAGATACGCCACGGACCGCGCGCCGTGTTGACCACCACGATGGGAGCGCCGCACTCGGGACAGGTCTCGCCCGTCGCCTCGAGTTTTCCACGCGCCGGCAGCGGATAGCTCACGCCGCAATCGTCATAGTTGGTGCAGCGGATAAAGCGCTTGCCGCTCTTCTCGCTCTTGTGTGCGATCAGGTCGCCATGGCGTCCGGCCTCGGCACACACCTTGCACTCACCCACCTTAAGGTCGGGCTCGTAGTTGGTGGGGCACGTGGGGTTCACGCAGATCTCGAAGGCCTTCTGGCGGAACGGCTGGCACTTAATGCGCGGCGCACCGCACTCGGGGCACACGGCGGCCTCGCCCTCGAGCGGGCTTACCTTGACGCCACTCGGCACCGGATAGGTCACGTCGCAGTCGGGCCATCCCATGCAGCCGATAAAGCTGCCGCGGGTCTTGGCGCTCGTCTTCATAACCAAATCCTTGCCGCACTTGGGGCAGGCGCCCACGCGCGCATCGGCCGTGACGGCGTCGCTGATGGCGTCGCCCAGCTCCTGCGTATGCTTGAGCAGCTCGTCGAGCACGCCGGCCAGCAGCGCGCGCGAGTGCGTCACGACATGCTCTTCGGTGTCCTCGCCGCGCTCCACGCGGGTCATGTCGCCGTCGAGCTCGCTGGTCATATCGGGGCTCGTGATGCGCGGGGCAAACCGCGACAGCGCATCGATGATGGCGATACCCAGCTGGCTCGGCTCCACGGGATCGTTTTTGAGATAGCGCACGGCGTACAGGCGCTCGATGATGCTCGCGCGCGTGGACTTGGTACCCAGGCCGCGCTTTTCCATCTCCTGCACGAGCTTGCCCTGGCTGTAGCGCGCGGGCGGCTCGGTCTGCTTGGCCTCGAGCTTAATGTCGAACACGTCGACCGTATCGCCCTGCTCCAGCGGCGGCATCTGCTCGTCGCGCTTGAGACCGTACGGGTATGCCTCGCGGAAACCGGGGGTCACGAGCACATCGCCCGAAGCCACGAACGGCTCGCCGTTCACATCGAGCTCGAGCTTGGTGTTCTCGATGGTCGCAGGCCCCATGAGCGTCGCCAGGAAGCGGCGGGCGATGAGGTCGTAGAGCTTGCGCTGGCCGCCATCGAGCGCGGACGGGTCGCCCTCGCCCGTAGGATAGATAGGCGGGTGGTCGGTGGTCTCGACCTTGCCGCGCGTGGGCTTCATGGGACCGGCGAGCACCTTTTTGCACACGGGCGCCAGCGCCGGGTTGATCTTTGCCAGGTCGCTCACCACGGCACCCAGATCGAGCGTCGCAGGGTACACGGTATTGTCGACACGCGGGTAGCTGATGAGACCGGCCATGTAGAGGGACTCGGCGATGCGCATGGTACGCGCAGGCGAGATGCCCTCGGCCGCGGCGGCAGCCTGCAGCGAGGTGGTCGCAAACGGCGTGGGCGGCTGCTGCTTGCGCGAACGCTTGGTCACCGCGGCGACGGTTGCCGTCGCAACGCCGTCAACATGGCCGTATGCCGTCTCGGCAGCATTTTTGTCGGTAAAACGCGCCGTCTTGTGCGCAATCTTAAAGCGGTCGTCCTCGGCAGCACCCTGTGCGGCGCCCATGCCGCGGATCTGCCAATAGTCCTCGGGCACAAACGCCATGCGCTCGCGCTCGCGCTCGACCACCAGGGCAAGCGTCGGCGTCTGCACACGGCCGGCAGAGCGCACGTTACCAAAGCCGCCAAACTTGGCGAGCGTCAGGTAGCGCGTGAGCACCGCACCCCAAATGAGGTCGATGTGCTGGCGGCTCTCGCCGGCGTCGGCCAGATTCTGGTCGAGCGAGACGAGATTATCGAAGGCCTGCGTGATCTCGGCCTTGGTAAACGAAGAATACTGGGCGCGGGCGACCGGCAGGTCGGGCGCAACCTCGCGCACCTTGTTGAGGGCGTCCGAACCGATCAGCTCGCCCTCGCGATCGAAGTCCGTGGCGATGATGACACTGTCAGACTTCTTGGCAAGGTTCTTGAGCGAGCGAATGAGCTCTTTCTCGGCCGGCAGCTTAATGACGGGCGCCCAGGTGAGGTAAGGCAGGCTTTCGAGCTTCCAGCCCTTGATAGAAATGCCGTCGGCAAGGAACGGCTTGCGCTTGGTGTCGTAAGGCGGACGAGCCAGGCCATCGGGCATGTCGGCCGGCAGTATCTCACCGTCCTCGGTGACCGAATACCAGCCCAGCTTTTTATCGAACAGCACGCTGTCGCAAAAATCGGGCGCAAGGATGTGACCGGCAAGGCCGATCGTCACGCACTCCTCGCCCTTCCACTCAAAACGGTAGATGGCGGTGTTGTACACCTTGTCCTTTTTGGGCTTGCCCGTGGACAGACGCTCGGCAATCTGACGCGCGGCGTCGTTTTTCTCGGCGATGATGAGCTTCAAAAGAGGCTCCTATCTCGTATCTCTGCGGCTACGCCCGCCCGTATGGCGGCCGACTTACGCCCTTGCTTGCTCAATCTGCCCGATGAGCCAATCGCACCAGGCATCCATGCCCTCGCCCTTACGCGCGCTAACGGAAAACCGCGGCGCCTGCGGATTGAGGTCATCGAGTGTCTTAGTATACCTATCCATGTCAAAATCGAAAGCCGGGGCCACATCGACCTTGTTGAGCAGCTGCGCGCCGGCGTGCTGGAAGATGCCCGGGTACTTGATGGGCTTGTCGTCGCCCTCGGGCACCGAGAGAATCATGATGGACAGGTTTTCGCCCAGGTCAAAGTCGACTGGGCAGACCAGGTTACCCACGTTTTCGATAAAGATGACGTCGATGTTTTGAAGACCCACAGCCTGGTCGAAGGCGTCAACGGCCTCCATGATCATATTGCCCTCGAGATGGCACAGGCCGCCCGTGTTGATCTGGATGGCGGGCATGCCGGCTTCCTTCATGGTGATGGCGTCGACATCCGAGGCGATATCGCCCTCGATGACGGCACAGCGCAGGCCGGCCTTGTCACGTAGACGCTCGTTGGTGCCCAGGATCGCGGTAGTCTTGCCCGAGCCGGGGCTTGACAGCACATTGATCACATAGGTGTTTGTCTCTTTAAATCGCTGTCGCAGCTGATCTGCCAGGCGCTCATTGCGCGACAGAATCGGCGACGCGATATCAATCGTTTTCTCGGCCATATTCGGCACTCCTTAATTTCCAACATTTATACCCCGTCCCCAGGTGGCTGGCGGGCTAATCGTCGGGGGTTTCGATTTCTATACTGGCGATGTCGAGCTCGCGGCCGTGCAGTAGGCGCACATTGGCGCCACCGCACTGGGGACAACGGCAATGGAAGCGGTCGTGCTCAAAGACCTCGCCGCAGTCCAGACACTCGCTTTGTGGATGGACTTCCTCTACGGCAAGCTCGCAGCCGCGCGTGAGCGGGTCCTCGTCGCGAAATGTCTCCCATGCAAAGTCGAGTGCCTCGCGCACGACCTCGGTCATATCCCCGATACGCAGCGTTACCAAAACGGCGCGCGAGGCCCCCGCCCCACGCGCCGCGCGAATCACTGTATCGAGTATGCCGTTGACAATGCCAACCTCGTGCATACCGATTTACTCCTCGTCGTCCTCGTCGTCCGAGAACAGGTCCAGACGACTCACGAACAAGCCCTCCTTGCCCTCGCGCGCGGTAATGACCACACGGGCGATGGCAAGCGAAATCTCGTAAAGCGAGAGCAGGGCGCCATACATGAGGCCGAGCGTAACGGGCGAGCCGTCAGGCGTAATCACAGCCGAGCCCACAAGCAGGCCAACGTATACGTAACGCCAGGCACCGCGGAAAGCAGCGTAGGACACGATGTGGAAGACGGACAGGTAGAAGATGATGAGCGGCAGCTCAAACGCCACGCCAAAGCCGATCATAAAGAGCAGCTCCATGTTGACGTAGTTCTCCAGATCGGGCAGCGCCGTAGCGACGGCCGAGGTTTCGCCGATGAGCCACTCAAAGCCCGCAGGAATGATGATGAAGTAGCAGAAAATGGCGCCCAGGAAGAACAGCACCGTCGAGGCGAGCACCGTGGGCACGACCCACTTGCGCTCGTTGGGGCGAAGCGCCGGCAGGAAAAATGCCAGAATCTGCCAGATGATCATGGGCGTGCACATGACAACGGCCATCTTGATGGCCAGCGAAAAGCGCAGGCCAAAGCCGCCGAGCGTAGTGGTGATGTAGAACTTACCGTCCGGTACAAAGGAGCGGATGGGGTCTTCCAGGATGTCGAGCACCACGGGTGTGGCGAAATACAGCACGATAGCGGCGGCAAACACCGACACGACTACGATGGTCAGACGGCGACGGAGCTCTCCCAGGTGATCGAAGAGCGGCATACGCGCAGGTCCGATAGGCATTACTCATCGCCTCCCTTCGGGGCGTCGGCGGCAGCGGCGTCGTCCTCGGCCTCGAGCTCGCGAGCGAGCTGGTCGACGACAGCCTTGCGCTTACGGGGACGACGGGCGTAGAGGTCAGCCGTCGTGGGCTCTGCCGGCTCGGGCTCGGGCTCCGGCTCTGCAGCAGGCTCGGGCTCGGCTGCGGCAGCAGCAGCGGCGGCAGGCTCGGCGCTCTCGGCCTCATCAGCAGCGCCTTCGCCCTCGGTGGCACCCTCGCTTGCAGCCTTCTCGGCGGCAAGGCGGGCACGGCGCTCGGCAAAGGTCTCCTTCTTTGCGGGCGCGGCCGTCTCGACGGCATCCTCGTCCGCATCGGAATCGTCATCGACGGCAGCCTTCTTGGGCTTGACCGGAGCCGACGCGGCCTCGCTTACCGGATCGATGATCTCGGACTGAACAACGGCCGTCATCTTTTCCTGCGTCTCGCGGAACTGACGGATGGCACGGCCGATCGTGCGGCCCATCTGCGGGAGCTTATCCGGGCCAAACAGCAAAAAGCCGAAGACCACGATGATCGCGAGCTCACCCTCTCCAATACCAAACACACATACCTCCAAGGCTCGATGTGAGTCGAGCCCGCACCGCGCCATTCGGCCGGAACTCGTCTATTCATTCGGTCAAGTATAGCGCCCGGACGCCAAAACGTCCGAGCGCATCACAAACATATGCCAAACGGCACGCCCTTTTGGGGGCAAAGATTATGCCGCCGTGATCGAAATCTCCTGGTCGACGCCCAGCAGCTGAACCACGCGCATCACCTGGGGCTGCACATTAGTGCAGCTAAAGCGCTTACCGTGGTCGACCGCGTGGTGCGCGGCGCCCACGAGCACGCCAATGCCCGTCGAATCGATGTAGCTCACCTGGGCAAAATCGAGCTCAACGGCCTCAGTGGGCTGCTCGAGCGCCAGGTCGATAGCATTGCGCAGGCTATCGGCGTTAGAGATATCGATCTCGCCGGTTACCTTAATGGTGTAGATCTCCGGCGTGGGGTTGGTGGAAATACCCAAATCCATGTATACGCTCCTTTACGTATCGAAAGTGCGGATAGTACTGGGCGCGGACTTGCGGGGCCCTAGGCGTTAGGCGCGCTCGGCACGAGCAAGCTCGGCAGCGACAAGCTTAACGGCCAGCACCAGCACGTCGAGCGCGGCCTCCAGGTCATCGACCGTGGGATAGCTCGGCGCGATGCGGATGTTGGTGTCGCGCGGATCCTTGCCATAAGGCCAGGTGGCACCAGCCGGCGTAAGCTTGACGCCCAGGTCGGCACAAAGCGCTGCGACCTTTTGGGCCGAGCCCTCGGGACCATCAAAGCTCACAAAGTAGCCGCCGCGGGGATGCGTCCAAGTGGCGCAACCCGTATCGCCCAGGCCCTCGGTGAGCTTACGCTCAACGGCCTCAAAGCGCGGGCGCAAGAACTCGGCATGCTTTTTCATGTGCTCCTTGACCGCCTCGATGGTGGGAAGGAAGCGCACGTGACGCAGCTGGTTGAGCTTGTCGGCGCTGATAAGGCCGGCCTTCAGGCGCTTGGAGAACTCCGCGATAACCGCGGGGCTCGCACCGATAAAGCCGATGCCGGCGCCCGGGAAGGTGATCTTGGACGTCGAGGCAAAGGCCACCACGCGGTCCTCGGTGCCCGCCGCGCGAGCGAGGTCAAAGATGTTTGCGAGCTCGTCGGTCTCGTCGTACAGGTCGTGCACGCAGTAGGCGTTGTCCCAGAAGATGCGGAAATCGGGCGCGGCCGTGGGCATCTCGACCAGGCGACGCACGGTGTCCTCGCTAAAGGTGATGCCCGTGGGGTTGGAATACTTGGGCACGCACCAGATGCCCTTGATGGAGTCGTCGGCGGCAACCAGACGCTCGACCTCGTCCATGTCGGGGCCGTTGTCGGTCATCGCGACGGGAACGTTCTCGATGCCCAGGTCGGCGGTGATGCCAAAGTGACGGTCGTAGCCGGGAACAGGACACAGGAATTTGACCTTCTTGCCGTCGTGCGCGGCCTCGTAAGCCTCCCAGGGCTCGCTGCCGCACGAGCCGCAGCGCCAAAACATGCCGGCGATATCGTGCTCGATCAGAAGGCTCGACGAACCCAGTACGAGCGTCTGCTCGGCAGGGCAACCCAGGAACTCCCCCGCCAGCTTGCGTGCCGAGGGAATGCCCTCAAAGCAACCGTAGTTGGAGCAGTCGACGTTGCCGTCGTGCAGATCGGCATCGGCATTGAGGATATCGAGCATGGGTCGAGAGATGTCCACCTGGGAGGGCGACGGCTTGCCGCGGGCCATGTCGAGCGCCAGGCCCTTGGCCTTGACCTCGGCGACCTCGGCTTTGAGCGCCTCGATGGCGGCATCGAGTTCGGTGGTTTCCATCTTCTGGTAGATCGTCTGCATGGGTGCGACCTTTCGCGAAGCGGGACGTTGCAGTTCGTCTAAGTATAGACCGCCACTGCCGCAACGGTATGAAGCCGTGATAGATTAAGTCCATCGCAATGAATTACGACATCGCCGCGCATGCCGGTGTGGGGCGCCCAAGGAGGCACTATGGAGTACGGATCGTTCCAGGCCGAGGAATTCGGCGACCTGCAGCGCCTGGTCGACGGACTGTTTTATGACCGCCGCGCCATCGACCGCCTGGATCTCATCGTGCAGGCCGAGATCTTGGACCTCGCGCCCGACCTCATGGAAATCGTCAACCTTTTGCCGCCCGGCTATTACGACCGCCAGTCACTTTGCGACCAGCTCAACTCCGCCTTGGCCGCCCACGGCTGGGGCGCCGTCTACGGAACGGTGGAATAAACCTAGTCATTGGGGCCCGTGGCCAAATAAATGAAACGCCGTTTGTGACAGTGCTCACAAACGGCGTTTTCAAACTTGTATGTGCTTTTACTCGCCCTTGGGCGCGGGGTGTTTGCAGACCACACTCATGTAGATCATGCCGAGCACGGCGGCGGTGACCGAACCGGCAAGGATGGCGGCCTTGGCAGCCAGAACCTCAAACTGGGCCGTCGGGAAGGCAAGACCGCTGATGAGAATCGACATGGTAAAGCCGATGCCGCCCAGAATGCCCACACCGGCAATCATGTGCCAGTTGACATTGTGCGGCAGCTCGCAGACCTTGAGCTTGACCAAGGCGAACGTCATGCCAAAGATGCCGATCGGCTTGCCCAGCAGCATGCCAAAGTACACGCCGAGCGTCACCGGGTCGGTGAGCAGCGTGCTCATGTCCACGCCCACTAGGCGAACCTGTGCGTTCACGAACGCAAAGATCGGAAGAATCACAAAGTTGACCGGCGTGGAGATCAGACGCTCCATGCGGATGAGCGGCGGGGTGACGCGGTGCATGACGCGCTCGACCTTAGTGGTCGAGACGGTAAAGTCATGCTGGCCCAGGATGTGTGCCTCGTCATCGTAGCGGTCATCGAGCAACGGCAGGCACTCGCCCAACCAATCGGTAAGGCTATCGAGCTTGACGCCGCACTTGGCCGGGATGGTAAAAGCCAAGATGACGCCGGCAAGCGTGGCGTGTACGCCGCTCTTGAACATGCAGAACCACAACAGCAAACCCAGTACCGAATACGGGGCAAGGCGGTAATGCTGCGTCTTGTTGAGCCACACGAGCGCGCAGGTCACAAGCGCGGCGGCGCCCAACCAAAACGGATTGGGGCTCTGACCGTAGAAGATGGCGATGGCGGCGATAGAGATGAGGTCGTCGGCGATGGCGAGCGTCGAGAAGAACACGCGCACGCCGTTGGGCACGCGATTGCCCAAAAGCGACAGCACGCCCAGTGCGAAGGCAATATCGGTTGCCATGGGGATGGCCCAACCGTTGTGAGCGCCGGCATGGTTAAAGATCAGGTAGATGCAGGCGGGAACGACGACGCCACCCACGGCCGCCAGCATGGGAAGCATGGCCTGACGCGGATTCTTGAGCTCGCCGACCGTCATCTCGTACTTAAGCTCAATACCCACCAACAAAAAGAAAATCGCCATGAGAAAGTCGTTGACGAAAAGCTCAACGGTGAGACCGGCCGTAAGGTTGCCCAGACCCACATACAGCGGGGTCTCCAAAAAGTGATGGATGGCCTCGTAGGCATCGGTATTGGCGCAAATGACGGCGGCGATGGCGGCGAAGACCATGACGGCGGCGGAAATCGTGCCGTTCTCGGCGATGCGCTCCCAGGTGTCGTGACGCTCAAAACGCTTGCGCTCACGGACGTTGAACAGCTGCTCGGGTGCTGCCATGGGCGGCTCCTTTCACGGGAAGGCTCCCGTCTTAAAAAAGCACGGCCCGCCCAAGTGGCGGCGCCGCGCTCTAACGTATTACGCTTGCATCTAGCCTACCCTGCACGACAAGCACGCAGGCGTGGCCGAAAAGCGGAACCACAGGTTGAACATTATTTGCCCAACGGCACGGGCACGCCTGTCCAAGAGACGACGCGGCGCCATGCACAAAAAACGACCGGAGCGCGGGGCGTCCGCGATCCGGTCGTGGCGTTTAGTGAACTAAACCTAGCAGGCGGCCATGATGGGGGCAGCGACCTGCTTCTTACGGGAGAGGACGCCCGGCATCCAGACGCCGTCGTGCTCGTCGGCAATGCCCAGGCCCTTCTGAGCGGCCTCGGTCTCGCCCTCGAGCAGGACCTGCGAGCCCTCCTCCATGATGTCGGTGATGCACAGGACAATGCCGTCAGCGCCCTTCTCGGCAGCGTAGGCGCGCATGGCCTCGCGAATCTCGTCGATCATGCCGAGTGCGCGGGTCTTGTCGACAGTCTCGTACTGGCCGATGAGCAGCTTCTTGCCGGCGGGCTCGAACATCTTGATGTCGTTGCCGACCATCTCGGCAGCGGTAAAGGAGCCGGACGGACGGGTGAGGAAGACCTCCATGCCAAACTTGACCGGGTCGACGCCCACCTGCTCGCCGAGCTTGGCGGCGACGGCGCGGTCGACATCGGTGGTGGTGGGGCTCTTGAGCATGAGCGTGTCGGTCATCATGGCCGAGAGCAGCAGCTTAGCCTGGACGTCGGAAAGCTCAACGCCGAGCACGCCGGCGAGCTTGGTGACGATGGTGCAGCTGGAGCCCCAGGGCAGGCAGATGTAGTGCAGCGGGCCGGCGGTCTCGAAGTCGCCGATGCGGTGATGATCGACAACGCCAAAGACCGTGGCGTCCTTAAGGCCGGCGACGGACTGGGCAGACTCGTTGTGGTCGGTGAGGACGACGAGCTGACCGGCCTCGACGGACTCGATCACGCGGGGCTCGGCGATGCCGGCGTCGGCGAGCAGCTTGGCAGACTCTGCCGGAAGCTGACCAAGGGCGCAGGCCTCGTAGGTGTTGCCGGCATACTCAACCTGGTTGAGCAGCTGGGACAGGACGACGGCGCTCATGATGGCGTCGTTATCGGGGTTCTGGTGACCAAAGACAAGAACGTTTGCCATGGATATCCTCCACTTGATATGTGTACTTAGACGTAGCTATGGTAGCACGCCGATGCCGAGCCTTCGCAGACGGAAGGGCCACGGCATATTTTGTGGCAGGTATGGGGGCCAAGGCCATCCCTTTTGCACCATGTTGGTGCAAAGTAACCTGACCCCCTTGCAGCAGCTATTTAGCGGCGGCGCGCAGGGCTACGTATGCGGCACCGATGATGCCGGCGTCGTTGCCGAGCGAAGCGACCTTAATGGGCGTCTCGCGCGAGGCGGAAAGCGCGTACTGCTTAAAGTGCTCGCGAACCTTGTCGAGATAGACATCGGCCGAAGCGGACGCGCCGCCACCGATCAGGAACATCTCGGGGTCGACCACGTTGGCGATAAGTGCCAGAGCACGGCCGAGATAGTCAGCCATGGTATCGGCAGCTGCCAGCGCGAGTTTGTCGCCCTCGCGGCAGGCCTGGAACACGTCCTTGGAATCGGAGGGGCCGGTGAGCTCAATGGGCTCGACGCCCGCCTTCTTGCACTCGGCAAGGTAGTTGCTCACCACACCGGTGGCGCTGGAATACTGCTCCAGATGGCCATGGCCGCCACAGCCGCAGGTGCGCTCCTCAGCCGGGTTCAGGCACATGTGGCCAATCTCGCCGCCGGCGCCCACAACACCCGATACCACGTCGCCGTTAACGATAACGCCGCCGCCCACGCCGGTACCGATGGTGACCATCACCACGTTCTGTACGCCCTTGGCAGAGCCGAGCCAGGCCTCGCCCATGGCGGCGGCGTTGGCATCATTCTCGTATTTAACGACCGCGTCGGGGCAGTGCTTCTGAATGGCGATCCTCAGCTCGGGCAGGTTAATGGCAATGTTGGCCTTGACCTTGGCATCGCCCGATGCCGGGATGGGACACGGAACGGCCAGGCCAATGCCCGCCACAAAGGCACGCGGAATCTGGGCCTTGGCGACCACCTGGTCGATAGCCTCGGTCACCGCAGCAAAGCCCGCAGCGTCAACGATGGGAGGCGTGGGCACGCTGGCCTTGGCAAGCAGGTTGCCGTCCTCGTCGAACAGGCCCTCCTTAACCGAAGTGCCGCCGACGTCGATGCCGATGTAATACTGCTTAGGTTCCATGGGAGCCCACCTTTCTCGTTTAAACATTGCCTGTATGGTACCGCTCCCAAGGCAAAAACCTACCAAAAAGGGACAGGTTTATTTTGGCAGGTTTTATCTGGGGAAACGCAGGGCATGGGATTCGGTTTGCTGGGTGGTAAAACGACTCGCCCCGGTCCGCGGACCAATCAATTTGTTCAACGCGACATTATTCGCATGTATATCCGTTTAGAGCGCTCTAGTTTTATATGCGGAGCGGCTTTTAGCATAATCCTTCTCGAACTTTTCAAAACGCAATAGGGATACCTAGGCGTTGACTATACTTTCTTTTATATTCAATCAAGCCGGAAAGGGGGTTCCATGATTCCCAAATACGAAACGATCGCTGCGGATATCCGTCGAAGCATCGAGGATGGCACTCTTAAACCGGGCGACAAGCTTCCCACCATCGTTGAGTTCTGCGAGCTCTATAGCGTTTCCAAAATCACCGTGAAACGAGCTATCGAGCAAATCACCGAGGAAGGTCTTATTACCAGCCGTCGTGGATCGGGTACCTACGTTAAGGACACGGCGGGACTTCCCGGCCAGGCGTTTTTCCAGGGCAAAAACGACCGTGCCCAGGGTTTTTCGTATGAGCACCGCGGGGAGAAGGTGACCTCGGTGGTCTACGATTTCTCGATTGTTAATCCACCAGCGGACATCGCAGCCCAGCTGGGAATTGCCGAGGATGACTTTGCCTATCACATCGTGCGCGTGCGTCAGGCCGACGAGAAGCCCATCGTTATCGAGTACACCTACATGCCCCTCGAGCTGATTCCGGGCCTTAAAAAGAAGGACCTGTACGGATCGGTCTACCGCTTTGTCCGCGAGCAATGCGGGCTGAAAATTTCGAGCTTCCACCGTACCATTCGCGCCGTGGCAGCAACCGAGGAAGAAGCCGATCGCCTGGACACCAAACCTGGCTCTCCCCTGCTCGAGCTCACCCAGATTGGCTTTTTGGACAGCGGCGCGGCCTTTGAGTATTCGGTCTCGCGCAACGTTGGCGACCGCTTTGAGTTGCACAACGTAACGTTGGCATAGGTTTTTGTAGTCATCCGGGCGCTCGCTTTGAACAGTTTTACGCAGCGCCCGCGCAACACAATGGGGGTATGAACATGTCCGATTTGATTAAGCTGACGCCGATCTTCCACGAGAAGATCTGGGGCGGCCGCCAGCTCGAAACCGTATTTGGCTACGACATTCCCGATGGCCCCATCGGTGAGTGCTGGGCCATCTCGGCCCACCCCAACGGCGACTGCCAGATTGCGGAGGGCCCGTATGCCGGCCACACGCTGTCGTGGCTGTGGGCCGAGCATCGCGAGCTCTTTGGCAACTGCGAGGGCAAGGAGTTCCCGCTGCTCATTAAGATTCTGGACGCCAAGGACGACCTTTCGATCCAGATTCATCCCAACGACGAGTACGCTGCCGAGCACGAGAACGGTAGCCTGGGCAAAACCGAGTGTTGGTATGTGCTGGACTGCGAGCCCGACGCCACGATCATCGTCGGCCAGCGTGCCAAGGACCGCGCCGAGGCCGCACAAATGATCGAGGAAGGACGTTGGGACGACATGCTCAACGTGTTGCCGATTCACAAGGGCGACTTTTTCCAGATTGATTCCGGTACCGTGCACGCCATCAAGACCGGCACGCTCATTTTGGAGACGCAGCAGTCGAGCGACGTGACGTATCGCCTGTACGACTACGACCGTCCCGGCACCGACGGCAAGCTGCGCCCACTGCACATTGAGCAGAGCCTCGACTGCATCGATTTTGACGTTCAGGCTCCGACCGACGGCACGGTGACCGCGCCCGAGGTGAACGGCGTGACCGAGCTCGAGTCTAACTCCTGCTACACCGTCGATCGTGTGCGCGTCGACGGCAGCAAAACCCTCGACCAGCGCTGGCCCTTCATGTGCCTGTCGGTCATCGACGGCGAAGGCACCGTCTGCGGCGACCCCGTCCACAAGGGAAGCCATCTGCTGGCTCCAAGCACCGTCAGCTCCATTGACCTCGAAGGCAAGATGGAACTGATCATCAGCCACCTGTAGGCCACCGGTCCCCAAGCGCTCGCCGGGACGGGGCGCGGGGTTTGGTCGCCTGCTCGGACAGTCCTGCTCGCACGGAGAGCACATTAAGTGCTCTCCAGCTCGTGCGGAACTCGCGATCGACCAAACCCCGCGTCCCGTCCCGGCGAGCCTCTGGCTAGTTACGACAATCAAAAAGCAACAAGGGGCTCCCCCGCTCATCAAACGGGAGAGCCCCTCACCATACATAACGAATCAAGGTGCCTATAGGTAGACCTTTTCGAGAAACGATAATGTGTCCTGAAGACGCGCTCTCTCTTTACGATCGGTCTGCCGATTTACATAAGAAGAAAAGTCCGC
The DNA here is from genome assembly GCA_900542085.1 of uncultured Collinsella sp. Classification (GTDB taxonomy): domain Bacteria; phylum Actinomycetota; class Coriobacteriia; order Coriobacteriales; family Coriobacteriaceae; genus Collinsella. The sequence goes on along the minus strand of UQMK01000019.1, from coordinate 1,993 downwards.
AAAGAAGTCTCCGGCGTCAGCCCTCATTTGCTCTATTAGCTCCAAGCGAGCCGAAGGCGGCAACAAACCCGCAAGTCGAACAATATCCGAGCGATGCTTTCGTCGATCTTTATCGTTGCAATGGCGCCCTTCTTCATAGCTCCTATTGATATCAATGTGTGCACGCATCTTGAGGGGAATGATATGGAGCGCATCGAGCAACGTAATGCCCTCTACGTTCGTTGCGTTGTCGCGAATAAATTCGTAGTAGCCATCGTCGAGAATAATTGCCGAAAGACTTGATACGGCCCCGTCAAAGGAAAGAGGTGCCACTTCGCTCGTTTCATCTTCGAGCACAAAATCAGGATGTCGGGCGAATAGCTCAATTTGGCCGGGATAGTCTAGGACTTGCCTTGATCCTTCGGGCAAACAGAACCGATAGTAAGTGCACTTTCCATCGCCGACCTTCCCAGTCTCATATCCGACAGCTTTGATAAATGCCCACAATGCAGTGGCGAATTCAACGCCTTCCCCATCAACAATTACGACGATATCCAAGTCTTCAGTAGCTCTAAACGAATCGCCCTCATTGTCAAATAGAACGCTGCAGGCCCCTCCACCAATAAGGACGTAACCGCCTTTACAGCCGCTCATGGCATCGGCAAATCGCTCTATTCCCCTCACTTTTGACATATCGTCCTCCTGAGCTGTTCGACCGCGTCGAGCAGACGATCTTCTTTGTAATCTGCTTTTGCGCAAGCAACGTATAAGGAAAACGGGTCGACACACTGCAAACCCGTCGCGTCAAAACTAATATCGGACGGCGCGTCCACGGGATACGACCAGACCTCAATCACAACTGCCGCCGGTTCGTACCACTGAGCCTCCAGCCATCTGTCGCCCATATGCTCTTTCAAGGCCTCTAGCTGATATTTTTCGAGAGCAATGGTTGGAGCAGAGTCTTCATGGGCAAGGTCGGACATATAGCTAAGGGCAGACACACCGGAAAGCAGCGCATCAACGGCACGTAGCTCTGTTCTCTCGATAACCTTCTTGAGCCGGATTCGCTCTAAAACTGGCGTGCGAAGATAGTCCTCAAACCCATCTAGCAACGTCTCGGTCGACAGCCCGGCGTCGCACAATATACGCTTTTTGCCGTCCCGCATAATCAACCCAGGAGCTATAGCGGCGATTTCCGAAAGATAGCCGCTGACGCTTGCCGCGCTTTTGCCACACAGACGCGCTAGGTCGCCGGCGGAGCAGTCAACCCATCGTCCCGCAATGAGATTTAGGACGATTCGTTGAGATTGGGGCGAAAGCGGAGCAGCGGGAGAAGCACCCAGCACCTCATCGGAAATAACGGCTCCGATAAACGGCAGGAACGCATTTCGCTCATCTCGGATATATGCGATTCCCTCCGAAGAAAGCGCGCGCATAAAACCTAAATCCATAGCATCCCAGCAAATTACCACCGGGTGAACATCTAACTTGCGCACCGCACTGACGAGATTTCGCGCCGAAATGACACTGGGCGGTTCCTTTGGTTCCGCAACAATAAAACGGCCCTGTTTAGACATGCCGAGCCGTGCCAAGCGAAGCGAATACCGCTCAAGATACATGCGAGGAATCTGCATCTCAACTGGCTCCGGGTCGATAGCGAGCTCTAAAGAGAAGAGTCTTTTTGGGAGGCAGTTTATCAGCATGTACAATCACCGTTTTCATTTCGGTTACATTTTAGCGTCTATCTGAAATTATACTGAATCGTATAAAATCATCAATCATCAAAGCCAAGCGCACCATTCAAAACGCAACAAGGGGCTCCCCCGTTCTTTAACGGGGGAGCCCCTTGCCATGTCTAAGTATTCAGCCCACCCGGCCCTCCAGACCAAAAAGCGAACGGGCAAAGCGACGTTCGCAAGCAACGTTATCTAAGGACCTGGGCGGGCGTATGGGGCAACATCGATCGCGAGTTCCGCACGAGCCGGAGAGCACTTAATGTGCTCTCCGTGCGAGC
>UQMK01000018.1 GCA_900542085.1 uncultured Collinsella sp. | reverse complement strand
GCCGATTCTGCTGTGGAGCAGGCTGCGGTGGACGCCAGCGAGAGGGTCGCCGCTGCCGCTGCCGAGCGCGATGCCGCCGCGCGTGCCGCCGAGGAGGCCCGTGCCGACGCCGACGCGCGTATCGCCACGGCCGAGCTCGAGGCGGGGGAGCGCATTGAGCAGGAACTCGCCGCCGCCAAGGCCGCGCACGAGCGCGAGCTCGAGGCCGCCCGCGCCGAGATGCAGCAGCGCTTGGACTCGTTGACGCACGAGCTGGAGCAGGCCGAGCGCGATCGCGCCCGTGCCGAGCGCCGTGCCGAGGGCAACAGCCTGTCGCGCTATCTGTTGGCTCGTCTGCGCGGCGAGGCTGGCGAGCTGGCTGCGGGTGCCGAGGGCGACGCGGGTGCCGCGACCGATGCCGCGCCTTCTGCAAAGGATGCCGCCGACGCCGCCGACGCCGCCGACACTGCGCTTTCCGCAAAGGACGCCGACAAGTGATGAAGCACGTGCTCCGCGTGATCAACGTGCTGGCGACCGTGGTGATCCTGGTCGCCTTTGTGGTGCTGCTGCGCACGGTGTTCACGCCCGCCGGCGAGATTCCCACCATCATGGGCTACGGCTTTATGCGCACGCTGACCGGCTCGATGGAGCCGGCGATTCCCGTGCATTCGTTTATCGTCGTCGATACCGACAACAGCCAGGTCTACCAGGTGGGCGATATCATCACCTTCCATTCGTCCGATGACGCGCTGGAGGGTTCGTTCAACACGCACCGCATCGTATCCGTGGAGGCCGCGTCCGACGGCTCGCCGGTCTACCACACCAAGGGCGACGCCAATCCGGTCGAGGACGCCGCGCCCGTGCCTGCAGCCGACGTGGTGGGCCGCGTGATCTTTGTCTCGGCGGGGCTGGGCGTGGTGGTCTCGTTGCTCACCAACCCGCTGCTGTTCTTCCCGCTTATCGTGGTGCCGCTGATTGTGCTGCTGGCGCTCGAGATTCGCCATATGGTCAAGACCACGCAAGAGGTGGCGCGCGCCGAGGACGAGGCTGCCCTGCGCGCAGCCGTGGAGCAGATTCGCGAAAAGCGTCGCCGCGAGCAGGAAGGCCAGGACGGCGCCAAGGAGCAGAGCGACGGCGAGCATACTGGGGAAAGTGTGGAAACCGATCCCGGCGCCCTAGACGATTCCAACCACTCGGCATAGCGCGTCTGCGTCTTTCGTCCCTGCAATCTGGACGCCCGTAGATGTTCCGAATCGTCTGCTTTTTCATACCAATATTCGTGCTACAGTTTGAGCGCTTTGTTGCCAATTGATTTCGGGGGAGTGGAATGGAGCAGGAGCGCTCAGCGCAGCGTGCACGCAAAAAGGCTTCGGTACCGATGACGGCGGCGTCCGATTTTGTCGTGCCCGAGGGAACTGACGAGCTCAGCCGCAGCACCCGCCGTGCATGGCGCGAGCGCCTCAACGATGCGTCGTCGCGCAAGATGATTACGGGCGTTCTGGCCACGCTGGCGGGCGGTTCGTTTTGGGGTTTTTCGGGCACCAGCGCGAGCTTCCTGTTCGATACTTATCACGTTGATACCCTGTGGCTTATGAGTGTGCGCCAGATTCTCGCCGGCCTGCTCTTTATGGCCGTGGTGGTCACGCGCGATCGCGAGCGTCTGGTTAGGCTCTGGACCACGCCCGCCGACCGTAGGCAACTGCTGCTTTTTACCGCTTTTGGCCTGCTGTTCAACCAGTTCTGCTATCTTTCGGCCGTGCGTCTGACCAATGCCGGAACCGCGACGGTGCTCCAGTGCCTGCAGCTGGTCATCATCATGGGTTACGCCTGCGTGGTCGATCGCCGCATGCCGCGCGCTCGCGAGACGATCGGCATTGGTCTGGCCCTCGGTGGCACCTTTTTAATCGCTACCGGCGGCGACCCGACCAGTTTGAGCATATCGCCGCTTGGTCTGGTCGCAGGCCTTATGTGTGCGGTTAGCGCAGCCTGTATGGCGGTGATTCCCGCCAAGATTCTGCCCGAATACGGCAGCCCCATCGTTACAGGCTCTGCCATGCTCGCAGCGGGCGTGGTCTCGTGCGTCTTCGTGCAGCCGTGGGCTCATATGCCGGTGCTCGATGCTGCCGGTATCGAGGCGCTCGCGGTGTTTGTGGTCATTGGCTCGTTTTTTGCCTACATGCTGTATATGCAGGGCGTTAAGGACATCGGCTCGGTGCGTGCGAGCCTCATCGGAACCGTGGAGCCGGTCTCGGCGACCATCACCAGCGCCGTTATGCTGGGCACGGTATTTTTGCCGACCGACCTTATCGGCTTTGCCATGATTATCGCAATGATGTTCCTGACGGTATAGCTCACGCCGCTGCCTAGACGGACGCGGTGTTGCACCACAATTCCGCGAATTGGTGCCTGCATCTGGAGTTTAACTGACGATGCCAAATATGTCATAAACTAATAGCGTTATTGACTTTTAGTATTGCGAGGACTCCTCTATGGCTGGTAACCACTTTAAGAACGGCGACGGCGAGCGCTCTGCAGTTCCGCCGCGTTCAAATGGGACTGGAAACGCTGGCGTACCGAGTGGATCCAGCCAAAACGGTGCTGGTAACCGTACGTCTCCGGGCGAAACGGCGATGTTTGCCGCTCTGTACGAACAGTCTCAAAAGGCAAAACAGGCTGGTCGCGTAGGCAGGCAGGCATTTCCGGGCGGGGCGGGCTCTGCGGCTTCGTCGGCCGGGGTCCGTCCGGCGCCAACGGGCGGTGCAAATGTCGCCGGCTCCACTGGCCCCGCTAACAACGCTCATCGCGCCCACAACGCCAGCCCCATCAACTCTGCCAATCCCGCCAATAGTGCTTCTTCTGCTGGAGACGCAGGGCTTACGGGTAACCTAGGCACTATCTATACGGGCGCTTCCGAAACCGGCACGTTTGCCCGTCTCAATGACGACGGTGCCGAGTTTAAGGGCTCGGGCTCTAAAGAAGATTATTACGATTTTGGCTTGAACTACGGCGGTGAATCCTCGACGAGCCCGACCTCGAACGGCCTGGTTCGCCATCGCCATCGCAAGGGCGAGCGCAAGAAGCGCCGCGTTGCAGCCGTTGTCGCTGCCATCGTCGCGGTGGTTCTTGTCGCGTTTGGCGTGAGTGGCTTCATGCTGTTTAACTCGGCAAAAACCGTGAAGAGCCAGGCAAAGGAAACTGTCGAGATCGTCGGCGGCCTTAAGGACAAGGTCACGTCGGGCGATTTTTCGACCCTGCCCGACGATGCGAAAAAGATCGACGAGCTCTGCAGCAGCATGAAGAAGGAGACCTCGAGCCCGGTGTGGACGATGGCCTCGTTCATTCCGGTGTACGGCGGCGACATTAATGCCGCCCGCACCATGGTCGACGCTCTGTCCGATGTTTCGAGCGGCGCGCTGGTCCCCATGGCCGATAATCTCGCTCAGGCAACGCCCGGCAAGCTGTTCCAGGACGGGACAATCAACGTGTCCGCGCTGCAGGCGGTCGCCGATTCGCTCTCCGATAGCTCGAAGGCGTTCAAGAGCGCCAACAAAAAGGTGCAGGGTATTGGCGATACGCATATCGCCCAGGTGACCGAGCTGGTCGATAAGGCAAAGGACGGCTTTGCCACCCTGGACGGTGTAGTCGACGCGGCAGAGAAGATTGCCCCCGTTCTGCCCCAGATGCTCGGCGCCAACGGCCAGACGCGCAACTATCTTTTGTATGCCATGAACAACGTCGAGATTCGTGCTTGCGGCGGTTTTGGTGGTTCGCAAGGTTTGATTTCAGTTACCGATGGTCAGATGTCGATTGGCGAGTTTGTTCCCCGCATTGGACTCAGCGAGGATGAGGCAGTCGAGAGCGTCGACGAAGAGGATGAGGCACTGTTCGGCAACCACAGTAACCTGTACAACTCGGGCAATACCTATTCACCCGATTGGCCCCGCAACTCGCAGCGTGTCGCCGCGCTGTGGAAGTCCCAGTATGGGCAGGACGTTGATGGCGTCGTCGGCATCGATCCTGTGTTCTTGCAGTACCTGCTGGGCCTTGTCGGTAATGTCTCGCTGCCCGATGGTACGGTCGTCGACGGTACCAACGCGGCGAAGGTTCTCATGCACGATGTGTATTGGAACTATCCGGTCGAAGAATCGGACGGCATCTTTGCGTCTGTTGCCAGCGTCGCCTTCGACAAGATTCTCGGTGGCATCGGTGACGTCGACGTTACGAAGCTTGTCGGTGCATTCGAGCGCGGTGCCGAAGAGGGCCGTCTGATTGCTTGGATGAGAAACGATGACGAGCAGAATGCCATCAAGGAGACGGGCATTGACGCTTCGCTGCCCGATCCGGATGATCCGAGTGCCGATCCCGTTGCCGGCGTTTACTTTAACAACCTGAGCTTCTCCAAGCTCGATTGGTATCTGAACGCCGACACGCAGATTGGCCAGGGCGTGAAGAACGGCGACGGCACGTGCTCCTATCGCATCACCGTTACCCTGACGAACATCATGACGCAGGAGGAGGCTGCCAAGCTGCCCGACTACGTTGCGGCGGGCGCATCCGATGCCGCGCGTGACGACGAACGCCTGAATGTCTCAGTGTTTGCCCCGACGGGCGGCAACATCAGTGACCTTACGGTTGAGGGCACCCAGTTTGGTCTTGGCGCCGCTACGTGGCATGGAATCCCCTTCTATTCGGGCACCGTTGACCTGCATGCTGGCGAGACGACGACGATCACGTATACGCTGACCACGTCGGCCGAGGCGGGGGACAAGCCGCTTACGCTGCGTCAGACTCCTACATGCCAGGCGGCTCGCGACAGCGCGTCGGCGTAGGGTTTTTCTGGTAGCGCAGATAATCGAGTACAATTTTGGGGCGGACGGGCAATCTGTTCGCCCCTATTTTGTAAGGAGAGCGCATGAAGTACTTTGGCACCGACGGATTTCGCGGCGAGGCCAACGTTGGGCTGACGGTAGAGCACGCTTATAAGATCGGCCGCTTTGTGGGCTGGTATTACGGCGCCAACCGCGGGACCAAGGCACGCGTGATCGTGGGCAAGGACACGCGTCGCTCGAGCTATATGTTCGAGGCGGCGCTGGTGAGCGGCTTGGTCGCGAGCGGCGCGGACGCCTACATGCTGCACGTGATCCCGACGCCGGGCGTGGCACATCAGACCGTGGAGGGCTGCTTCGATTGCGGCATCATGATCAGTGCGAGCCACAACCCGTTTTGCGATAACGGCATTAAGCTCGTCAACAGCGACGGCTTTAAGATGGACGAGGACGTGTTGGAGCTCATCGAGGACTATATCGATGGCAAGAGCGAGGTGCCGCTGGCTACGGGCAACCACATCGGTGCCACGGTCGACTACATGCAGGGCCGCAACCGCTACATCGCCTCGCTCATCGCGAGCGCGAACTTTTCGCTGCAGGGCGTCAAGATCGGTCTCGACTGCGCCAACGGCTCGGCATCCTCGGTGGCCAAGCCGGTGTTCGACGCGCTGGGTGCCGATGTGCGCGTGATTAACGCCGCGCCCGATGGTTTTAACATCAACGTTGACTGCGGCTCCACGCATATGGAGCGTCTGCAGCGCCACGTGGTGGAGCAGGGCCTGGACGTTGGCTTTGCCTACGACGGCGATGCCGACCGCTGCCTGGCCGTGGACGAGCGTGGTCGCGTGGTCGACGGCGACCAGATCCTGTATGTGTGCGGCGTGTACCTGAACAAGCACGGTCGCCTTTCGGGCGGTACCGTGGTGCCGACGATCGCCAGCAACTTTGGCCTGGTCAAGTCGCTGGAGCTTGCCGGTCTAAGTGCCGTGACCAGCGGCGTGGGCGACCGTCATGTGTATGCCAAGATGCGCGAGGGCGGCTACAGCCTGGGCGGCGAGCAGACGGGCCACACGATCTTTGGTGATATCGAGCGCACGGGCGACGGCATTATGACCTCGCTGCGCGTGATGGAAGTGATTCGTGCCGAGCGCGAGACGCTCTCGCAGCTCACAGCTCCGTGCAAGCTACTGCCGCAGGCTCAGGTTGCCGTACGCGTGGCGGATAAAGACGCCGCGCTGGGCAACATGGGCGTGCAAGCCGCCATCGCCGAGGCCGAGGCGTCGCTGGCGGGCGAGGGCCGCGTGCTGGTGCGCAAGAGTGGAACCGAGTCGGTGATTCGCGTTTTGGCCGAAGCTCCCGACCAGGCAGCTGCCGACGTCGCCATGAAGCGCATCGCCGCGGCGCTGGAAGCTCTATAGTTACGCGGTTTTACCAGACCGCGTAACGGCTCGACGCTGCAAACGGCCCTAAGCGGCAATCTGACGTTCAATTTCAAGGGCGCGACCAGAAGGTCAGCGCCCTTTCATTTCACGTCACCTTGCTCGCTTGGGGCCGTTTTCGCTGACTTTGCCAAGACATCGGCGTCAACATGGTTGGCGTTGGCGATGGCGTGCTGGCCAATCCTTACAGCGCGTACAGCGTGGTGAACTTGTCCTGCAGGTAGCTGCAGTAGTAGCGGGCGTCAAAGTCCATGCCGCAGGCGCCCTTGATGAGCTCCGGCGCGTCTTTGGCACGGCCCCACTGCCAAATGTGCTCGCCCAGCCAGGCGCGGACGGGCGCCAGATCGCCGCTCGCACAGGCGCCGTTGAGGTCGACACCGTCGCGGCACATGGCCGGCACAAACATGGCATCGTAGGCGCTACCCAGCGCATACGTGGGGAAGTAGCCAAACGAGCCGCCGCTCCAGTGTGTATCCTGCAGGCAGCCGCGCGTGTCGTCGGGAACGGGAATGCCCAGGTACTCGTTCATAAAGCGATTCCAAAGCGCGGGGATGTCCTTGGCCGTGGCCTCGCCGGCAAACAGCATACGCTCGATCTCGTAGCGCACCATAACGTGCAGCGGGTAAGTGAGCTCGTCGGCCTCGGTGCGGATCAACGACGGCTGCGCGATGTTCACGGCGCGGTAGAGCGTGTCCTCGTCCACGTTGCCGTAGACCTCGGGCGCGTGGCGGCGCAGCACCTCGAGCAGCGGTCCCATAAAGGCGCGGCTGCGACCCACGGTGTTCTCAAAGAAGCGGCTCTGGCTCTCGTGGATGCCCATGGAGGTGCCGCCCTCCAGGCAGGTGCGCGCATAGGCGGGGTTCACGCCCAGCTCATACATGGTGTGACCGGCCTCGTGGATGATGCTGTAGACGTTGGAGATGCAGTCGTCCTCATAGATGTGCGTCGCGATGCGCGCGTCACCCACGGCAAAGCCCTCGCTAAACGGGTGTTCGGTAAAGGCAAGCGTGGTGTCGTTCAGGTCCAGGCCGACGAGCTTCATAAGATCGAAGCTCATGGCACGCTGGGCAGCCTCGGGCACGCGGGCGTGCAAAAAGTCGGCAGCGGGCTGCTGGCCGCGCTCGCCGATGGCGTGCACGAGCGGCACGACCGTAGCCTTGACCTCATCGCAAAACGCATCGAAGCTCTTGGCGGAAAGGCCGCGCTCGTACTGGTCAAGCCAAACATCGTATGGGTCGCGCTTGGGGTCCATGAGCTCGGCCTGATGCTTAAGCTGGCCGACGATTCTATCCACATAGGGCTCAAAGCTCGCCCAGTCATTGGCCGTCTTGGCCTTGTGCCACACGGCGTCGGCCTCGCAGGTGAGCCTGGTCCAGGCCTCGGCCTCCTCGGTGGGAATGACGCTCGCTTCGCGCTGGTCGCGGCCGAGTACGCGGATCTCGTCGAGCAGCTGCGGGTCGTCGATCTTGCCGCCGGCGACGGTTTCGCGTGCCAGCGAGCGCACAAGTTCGACAGACTTTTCGCTGGTCAGGAGCTTATGATGCTCGCCGGCAAGGGTGCCCATGGCATCGGCGCGGGCCGCGGCGCCGTTGGCGGGGGCAATGGTCGCGCCATCAAACTCGGCAATCTTGAGCAGGTACTCGCGGGTCCACAGCTTGCCCTCGAGCTTGCGGAGCTTCTTGACGGCCTTATCGACCTTCATGCCTTTGGGCGTCTTGCCCGCTGCGGGCTCGGCCTTCTTATCGTGCTTCTTTCCCATACCATATCCTTGATCTCGCGAGCCGGGCGCCACGGATGGGCGCACGGCCAGTTTGCACAGCTACCTGCCTTGTACCCAGCACGAACAAAACGGAACGCGGCGATACGCTCACACAATGTGGTATCCTGTAACCCAATGCGTTGACGGAGAGGGTTTTGCCCGCCGCGTCGCCGGCAAGAGAGGGAAGGTCATGGGCTGCAAGCCTTCCTGCGGTGACAAGGGCCAAGCGTTCACTCCCGAGCAGCGACCTCAACGGGCGCGCGGCCAGCGGCGGCGATGTCCCCAGTAGGGAAGCCGTGAGCCTCGCGACAAGGGGCAAAGAGTGGGCGCGGCGGGCCAGACATCCGTCGGGTCAAACAAGGTGGTACCGCGGAATTCAACCGTCCTTGGGCAATGCACATGCCCGAGGACGGTTTTTTTGTTACCGAACCGGGCCGCGTTTTCGCAATGTCAGACGGCGGCAGCCGCCTCGGCAAGCGGGGAGCGCGAGAGACGAAAGGGAAGACATGAGTCTGATTGATGATCTGGTCAAACTCGAGGAAGAGGCCAAGGAGCTCGTCGCAAGCGCCGACGACGCCGCCAAGCTCGAGGCCGCGCGCGTTGAGCTGCTCGGCCGCAAAGGCCGCATCACCGGCCTGATGCGCATGATGGGCAAGCTCGCCCCCGAGGATCGTCCTGTGATGGGCAAGCGCGCCAACGAGATGCGCCAGCTGATCGAGGGCATGCTCGACGAGCGCACCACCGAGATGAAGGCCGCCGCCCTCAAGCACGCACTCGAGCACGAGGCCGTCGACATCACGCTGCCGGGTATCCGTCCGCAGATCGGTCACCAGCACCTGATCAAGCAGATCATCGAGGAGGCCGAGGACATCTTCTGCGGCATCGGCTACACCGTCGAGTCCGGCCCCATGGTCGACACCTCCTACTACAACTTCACCGCGCTCAATGCCCCCATGGATCACCCGAGCCGCTCGGCCCGCGATACCTTCTACGTGGTCGACAACAACCCCGGCAGCGTCGCGCACCCCGAGGCTCACGCCCACGGTGAGTCCGACGTGCTGCTGCGCACCCAGACCTCGGGCGTGCAGATCCACACCATGGAGTCGCAGAAGCCGCCCATCTACATGATCTGCCCGGGCACCGTCTACCGTCCCGACACGGCCGACGCCTGCCACCTGCCGCAGTTCAACCAGATCGAGGGCCTGGTCGTCGACGAGGGCATCACCTTTGGCGATCTTAAGGGCACGCTCGACTACTTTGTTAAGTGCATGTTTGGCGAGGACCGCAAGACGCGTTATCGCCCGCACTTCTTCCCCTTCACCGAGCCGAGCTGCGAGGTGGACGTGAGCTGCCACGTCTGCGGCGGCAAGGGCTGCAACTTCTGCAAGCACAGCGGCTGGATCGAGATCTTGGGCTGCGGCATGGTCGACCCCAACGTCCTGATCAACTGCGGCATCGATCCCGAGAAGTACACCGGCTTCGCCTTTGGCATTGGCGCCGAGCGCGTCGCGGCCCTGCGCTACGACCTGCCCGACCTGCGTACGTTGATGACAGGCGATATGCGTTTCCTGAATCAGTTCTAGGCTGCGGCTTGCCCAAGCACGGCACCTCGGCGCTCATTCGTCGCTTGCGTACCAAAGTACGCGGCGCTCCTCTTTCGGGCCGATCTGCCGCACTTGGACAACCCTCGCTTTGTAAGGAATGTTCACAAAGATGAAGTTTCCACCTGCATCTCTTCGCAGGCTTTCAGTATGAAAGGAGAGCTAGATGCGTGTTTCTTACGACTGGCTCAAGACCATGATCGATATTCCGGAGGATCCCAAGACCCTTTCGGACGAATATATCCGCACCGGCACCGAGGTCGAGGCAATTGACACCGTGGGCGAGTCCTTCGACCACGTGGTGACTGCCAAGGTGCTCACCAAGACCCCGCACCCCGATAGCGACCACATGTATGTGTGCTCGGTCGACGTGGGTGACAAGAATCTCGACGCCGACGGCAACCCCGCTCCGCTGCAGATCGTCTGTGGCGCGCAGAACTTTGAGGCCGGCGACCACATCGTCACGGCGATGATCGGCGCAGTGCTTCCCGGCGACGTCAAGATCAAGAAGAGCAAGCTTCGCGGCGTCGTGTCCATGGGCATGAACTGCTCCGCGCGCGAGCTCGGCCTGGGCGGCGACCACTCCGGCATCATGATCCTGCCCGAGGATACGCCCTGCGGCATGCCGTTTGCCGAGTACGTGGGCTCGAGCGACACCGTGCTCGACTGCGAGATCACGCCCAACCGTCCCGATTGCCTGTCCATGATTGGCATGGCCCGCGAGACCGGCGCCATCTTCGACCGCGATTTCCATGTTGAGCTGCCTGCCATCAAGGCCGAGACCGGCCGCGCGACCGACGACGAGCTTTCGGTCGAGATTGCCGACGAGGGCCTGTGCGACCGCTATGTCGCCCGCATCGTGCGCAACGTGAAGGTCGGCCCCTCGCCCGACTGGATGGTCAAGCGCCTCAACGCCCTGGGCGTGCGCCCGCACAATAACATCGTCGACATCACCAACTATGTGATGATGCTCACCGGTCAGCCGTTGCACGCCTTTGACCTGGACACCTTTGCCGAGCGCGATGGCCATCGTCGCGTGGTGGTTCGCGCCGCCCAACAGGACGAGAAGTTTACGACCCTCGACGGCGAGGAGCGCACGCTCGACGCCGGCATGGGCCTCATCACCGACGGCGAGCGCCCCGTGGCGCTGGCCGGCGTTATGGGCGGCATGGATTCCGAGATCGAGGACGATACCGTCGACGTGATGGTCGAGAGCGCCTGCTTCAACGCCGGTCGCACCTCGCACACCAGCCGCGATCTGTCGCTGATCTCGGATGCTTCCATCCGCTTTGAGCGCCAGGTCGACGAGACCGGCTGCGTGGATGTCGCCAACGTCACGTGCGCGCTCATCGAGGAGGTCGCCGGCGGCGAGGTCGCTCCCGGCTATGTCGACGTTTTCCCCGCGCCCAAGACCATCGACAGCATCAAGCTGCGCCTGGCCCGCGTGCACGCCATCTGCGGCGCCGACATCGAGCCCGACTTTATCGAGCGTTCGCTCACCCGTCTGGGCTGCACCGTCGAGCGCGAGGGCGAGGACTTTATGGTCACCCCGCCGAGCTTCCGTCCCGACCTGCCGCGCGAGATCGATCTGATCGAGGAGGTCCTGCGCCTGTGGGGCATGGGCCGTGTGACGGCGACCATCCCGGCTGCCAAGAACCACATTGGCGGTCTGACCCGCGAGCAGAAGCTCACCCGCAAGGTCGGCGAGATCCTGCGTGCCTGCGGCCTCAACGAGACCACGACCTTTGGCTTTGCCGCCCCGGGCGACCTGGAGAAGATCGGTATGTCCACCGAGGGCCGCGGTTGCCCCGTGGTGCTCATGAACCCGCTGGTAGCCGAGCAGACCGAGATGCGCCGCTCGCTGTTGCCGGGCCTGCTGCAGTCCGTTGCCTACAACGAGGCTCACGGCACGCCCAACGTGCACCTGTACGAGGTCGGCAGCCTGTTCCACGGCCGCGAGAACGCCAGCCTGCCCAGGGAGACCAAGTCCGTGGCGGGTGTGCTCTCGGGCCAGTGGAGCGAGCAGTCTTGGAACATGAAGTACCGCAAGCTGCGTTTCTTCTTTGGCAAGGGCATTGTCGAAGAGCTGCTCGCCCAGCTGCGCATCGAGAAGGTTCGCTTCCGTCCCGTCGAGGGCGAGGGCTATGCCTTCCTGCAGCCGGGTCGTGCGGCCGAGGTTCTGTCCGGCGGCACCGTGCTGGGCTGGGTCGGCGAGATTCACCCCGAGGCGCGCGAGGCGATGGGCATCGATGAGGTCGTCGTTGCCTTTGAGCTCGATTTGGACAAGCTGATCAAGGGCGCCCGCAACCAGGAGAACTACCGCGAGTTCTCGCAGTACCCTGCCGTTGAGCACGACCTTGCTATCGTGGTCGATAACTCCGTGACCTGCGAGGACCTTGAGCGCCGCATTACCAGCGCCGGCGGCAAGCTGCTCGAGGGCGTGCGCCTGTTCGACGTCTACCGCGATCCCATCCGCATCGGAGCGGGCAAGAAGTCCATGGCCTTTGCGCTTACGTATCGCTCCGACGACCACACGCTCACCAGCGAAGAGGTCGAAAAAGCGCACCAGAAGATCGTCACCAAGGTGTGCAAGGGCGTAAACGGCGAGGTCCGCGGCTAGGTCCTGCACTGGGATATGGGTCGGCGGTGGCTGCCGCCGAGTCCTACGTGACCGCTATGCTCGGTATGAGGCACCGTTGAGCCTGTATATATGACACGCGCATTACATAACGGCGTGCTGCTTTGTCGGCAGTGCGCCGTTTTGCTATGATAGCCCGCGTCGTGTTACGAATTTGACAATACGTAACACTGTCAAGGTGATTTAAGCGGCGTTGCAATTCTGTGCGCCGACAACCGGGAGGCGTACATGCACATTCCAGATAATTATCTGTCCCCGCAGACCGATGCCGTCATGGCGGTGGCGATGGTGCCCGTTTGGGTTCACTGCATCAAGAAGGTGCGCGCCACGCTCGATCGCGAGCATATGGCGTTCCTGGGCATCTGCGCCGCATTCTCCTTCTTGCTCATGATGTTCAACGTGCCGCTGCCCGGCGGCACCACAGGTCACGCCGTCGGCGGCGCGCTCATCGCGCTGCTGCTGGGCCCCGAGGCCGCGGCTATCGCTGTCTCGGTCGCGCTAGCGCTGCAGGCGCTGCTATTTGGCGACGGCGGCGTTCTGTCGTTTGGCGCCAACTGCTTTAACATGGCCTTTGTGCTGCCGTTTGTCGCTGCTATCGTGTTTCGTGCGCTCAACAGCCGTCTGCACGACAAGAGCTGGGGCACCTCGGTTTCTGCCATCGTGAGCGGCTGGGTTGGCCTGTGCCTGGCGGCCCTGTGCGCGGCGGTCGAGTTCGGTATTCAGCCGATGCTCTTCACCAACGCTTCGGGCGCCCCGCTGTACTGCCCCTTCCCGCTGTCCGTGGCTATTCCGGCCATGTTGGTCCCGCATATGCTGGTTGCCGGTGTGGTCGAGGGCGTGGCGACGGCTGCGATTTACGGTTTCATTAAGAAGACGGCGCCGAGCATTATCGTCGGGCCCGAGGCCGTCGATGGCAAGCTTGCTGCCGAGGGCGCTGCCGCCAAGAAGACCTCGCTGGTCCCTACGCTCATCCTGGTTGCCGTGCTTGTCGTAGCCACGCCGCTGGGCCTGCTGGCTACGGGCGACGCCTGGGGTGAGTGGGACGCCGAGGGCGCCGCGACCGCCGTTCAGGAGGCTGGCGACGACAGCCTGCAGGCTTCGGTCGGCCTCGATACCCCGACCTTTGCCGATGCCCTGCCCACGGGCGATTATCTGCAGGCCTATTCCGAGGAGCAGGGCCTTGGCTTTGCCGGCCAGGCCGCGATGTATATTCTTTCGGGCGTGATTGGCGTGGCGGTGCTCACCATCGCATTCCGCCTGGTCTCGCTGACGGTTAAGGAAAGCGGTGCTCATGGCAATAGCCGAGCTGCCTAGCTGGCTTGCGGCCGAGGAGCGATACGAGCCCGCGGGGGCTCGGCATCGTGTGATGCAAAAGAATGTCCTGCACCTGGCGAGCCTGCTTGAGCGGGTTCGCCTGGGTGGAGGCGCGCACGAGGGCGGGTCGATGATCGACCGCGCCCTTTCTTCCGTTACGGCGCCGGTGCGCCTGGTGGGGATGTTCGTTTGCGTCCTGTGCGTGTGCCTGACTCAGAGTCCGCTGTACCTGATGCTGATGGCGGCGATTGCGTTGGTGCTGGTCGCGGTGCGCCCTGTACGCGGACTGCGCGCTACCTTTGTGCCGGCGTTGGCTGCCGCGGGGTTTGCCGTGGTTCTGGCGCTGCCTGCCCTGCTGCTGGGCGCGTCTGCCACGGGCGCCATGCTCAAGATCGCGCTCAAGACGTTTATTAATGTGTCGCTGGTGCTAGGCGTTTCGTGGACGCTCACCTGGAGTCGCATGTCGGCGGCGCTTAAGATGCTGCGCCTGCCCGACGAGGTCATCTTTACCTTTGATATGGCGCTCAAGCATATCGAGGTGCTGGGACGCACGGCGCACGATCTGTGCGAATCGGCCATGCTGCGCAGCGTCGGTTCCGCGCCTGCGGGTTTTTCGCGCACCGACTCGCTGGCGGGTATCATGGGCATGACGTTTATCAAGGCGATGGAATGCAGCCGCGCGATGGACGAGGCCATGCTGTGCCGCGGCTTCGCCGGCGTGTATCCGGCGCCTGCACGGAGCGGTTTTGGCTGGCGCGATGCCGTTTACACGGCCGTTGTGGCGTTGCTCGTCGTGTTGTGCGCGGTGTTGTAGCGCGGACGGTCGAACCGTCGATGTGAGTAGGGAAGGGCGACGTTTTGGCAAACGATACGAATAACGCGATGGGTGCGAGCGGTGCTGCCGACGCCGAGACCACGCCGCTCATCGAGTTTCGCGACGTGGTGTTTTCCTATGCGGGCCATACGGTGGTCGACGGCGTTTCATTGCAGGTGAACCATGGGGAGCTCGTCGCTCTGCTTGGTCCTAACGGCTGCGGCAAGACGACGATTATGCGTCTTATCAACGGCCTTGAGCTTGCGGACGCGGGTGCGTACCTGTTCGACGGGCATGCGGTCGATGCGGCATATCTCAAGGATTCCGCGACGGCCCAGCGGTTCCATCAGCGCGTGGGCTTTGTGTTCCAAAACGCCGATGCGCAGCTCTTTTGTGCCACGGTCGGCGAGGAAGTCGCGTTTGGCCCGGCTCAAATGGGGCTGCCGGCAGACGAGCTCGACCGCCGCGTCCGCGATGCCATGGAGCTGTTCCAGGTTGCCGATCTTGCCGACGCCTCTCCCTATCAGCTCTCGGGCGGGCAAAAGAAGCGCGTTGCGCTGGCTGCGGTGGTGTCGATGAACCCGGATATCCTGGTGCTCGACGAGCCCACCAACGGACTTGACGAGGACTCGTGCGACATCGTGGTCAACTTTCTACTGGCCTATGTTGCTGCCGGCAAGACGGTCTTGATGAGTACACATCATCAGGATTTGGTGCGGCGCCTGGGTGCCCGCGCCATCTATATCGATCGATATCACCACGTGGTCGAGGCACCGGTGTCGTCGTATGGAACCGAGAGCGGCGCTGCGGAATAGTTGCTGCGTAGAGCGTGCGTAGCCGCCCGCGCGGCT
This sequence comes from uncultured Collinsella sp., assembly GCA_900542085.1. GTDB lineage: Bacteria > Actinomycetota > Coriobacteriia > Coriobacteriales > Coriobacteriaceae > Collinsella. The sequence goes on along the minus strand of UQMK01000018.1, from coordinate 29,945 downwards.
TTGCCGTGATGGTATAGTTATCCAGGTTTTTATGGGGGTGGCTATGCCAAGCTGGAACATTCATATCGCTCAGACGGAGCGTTTGCTGGAGCGCACCGGTGCGCTTGCCAAGAGCGTGCGCGACCGCAATGCCTTTTTGTTTGGCTGCGTGGTTCCGGATATCTTCGTGGGCTATATGGTCCCTGGCATCGCCGATCCCATCCCGTACCGCATTACGCACTTTGCAAAGCCCGAGCCTATCCCTAAGCCTCGTGAGCATGAGTTCTGGGATACCTATGTGGCGCCGCTGCTTAAAGGCGCACCCGCGGGCGAACCTGCTGAGGCCACCTCGATTGTCGAGGAACGCGAGCGACTCAATCGGGTGCATTATCCCCAACGTTACAAGGACGCCGAGCCGGTTGCCGGCCCCGGCGCCTGTGAGTTTTCGCTTGCGTCCGAAGATGTGGCGCAGTCGCTGCTCGATCTGACGCTGGGCGTTTGGTCTCACCTTGTGGCCGATACCGTGTGGAACACCCGCGTGAACCAGTACCTGGAGGCGCACGGCGGCAAGCCATGCGAGGAATTCCGCATTAAAAAGCAAGGCGACTTTGACTGGTTTGGCAAGACGCTCGGCATTGTTTCGATTCCGCGCGCGACCGATCGCCTCTATACTGCGGCGACGCGTTTTGGTCAGTATCCCATCCATAAGGAGTATGTGCTCAAGACCATCGGCGTTATGCACGAGATTGTACGCGAAAACCCCGGCGAGCCCGATCATCCGCCGTATCGCCTGCTAACTGAGGAGTTTTTCGATGCAACGTTTACCGAGGTCATCGAGCTAACCGAGGCAGGCTTTGCGGCTCGCGTTGCTGCTCCTGACGTCCCCGCAGTCCCTCTGATCGCTAGCTGCTAGCCGGCCGGCGTAACGGTGAACAGTTCATCCCAATTGACCAACAGCTCCCGTCGCAGGGCATCTTCGGCGGTACGTTCCTGATCGGCCTTTGGGATGTAGGGGAGCCCCGCCTTTTTATGGATGAGCTTGGCGATGCTTTCAAAGCTCTTCTTGTCCTTGATCTGGTCGTAGGTAATTTGTATGACATCGTAGCCCATGCTGGTGAGCGCGGTGGCGCGCTCGGCATCGGAGAGGCTTGCGGTTTCGCTGTCATGGGCGGAGCGGCCTTGGCATTCAAGGATGACGCCCATGCTGTCGGTGTTGCTCTCTATGAGGATATCGGCGTAGCAGCAGGTTTTGTCATACAGTGAGCGCGCGGCGTCGCTGAGTGGGATGCGCACGTTGTTTGCGATGTTGATGCCCATGCCGCCCTCGTTGCGGGGGAGCGAGACAAGCATGGAAGTCTGTACTTCGAAGGGCGAGGCGGTCTGCCCCGTCATGTGCTCGGCCGCCCAGCGCAGTTGTTTAACGCCGCGCAGGCCTGCGGCCTGCTTGGCGAACGCGGCGATATCCGCTGCGCTGAGGAGCGGTGGGCGCTTCCACAGGTTGGTGTCATTGCCCTTGGTGTCGTTAACTCGCTCCCAGCCGCAGTTGGGTGGAATGAGCTTAAGCGAAATGGCTTCATCGAGTTGTTGTTGCGTTCGCTCGCAGGGCCTAAACACTGCAAAGGAGCCGCACATCTCGTAGCAAGCCATGAGTAACTGGTTGCGAGAGACCTGCGTGGCAAGGTTGAGCAGCGTAAACTCGGGCGACGTGACATCAAATCCATGCTCAGTCTGCCTAAACGATCCAGGAGGCGGCTCTTGGGTTAGCAGACGGCTATGAAATAGCTTTCCGTTCGTGCGCTGTTTTCTTTCGCCCACGAATCTCCAAACTGGTGTGCCGAGCAAGTCTTTAAATACTGGTTGTTTTGAGTAGTGCACCAAGCGATGGTCATGGTCGGGCGGCAGGATTGCCGGATAGAGTCCCAGTATCTGGGGCGGGATGCGATAGTACTGAAAAGCCGTGGGTCCGCAGGCAAGAAATGACATAGCGATCCGATCGTTTGAGCGTAGTTTGGGCTAGAAAAGCTATCGGTTTCGGAAGTGCGGGGAAAAAGACAAACAGGCAAAGCACAAGCGGTATTTGAGCCAACTTTATCAGGGGTTTTGTTGAAATAAAAGGGTTTGTACTCGGAGGTAAGCAATTTTTCCCCGCACTTCCGAAAACCAGGTCGATCTGACTCTTGCTAAAACGATTTAGCAGTGTCGGTTAAGGTGTGGGTTTGCCACCGGGCGAACACTTTTAGCGCTTGGGACTTTATTTTTGGGCCTCGAAGGGTGGATTTCGCGCTTTTGGTAAAGAAATGAGTGCGTGTTTTGCCGTGCGCCGGCATTGGCACAGAAAAAGGGCCCGGAAGGCAATGCCTTCCGGGCCCTTTGCAATGCAAGTGTGCTTGCAAGTGCGTTTTAGCGCACCTGAGCGACGTAAGCAACGTTGGTCGAGGAGACCTTGTCCTCGAGCTGAACGCTCATGCGGGGATCGCCGGCGGTGGCGACGGTCAGGTCGCCGGCCTCGACGTAGCCGAGCTCCTTAGCGGTCTCGATTGCCTTGACGATCGTGCCGTTGACGGTGCCCTGGGTAATCTCGGCCTGGTGCGGGATAACGCCCCAGTACATGATCATCTGCTGGACGGCCCACTCGTGGCGGGAGAACGCGCAGATCGGCATGTTGGGACGGAAGTGCGAGATCAGGCGAGCGGTACGACCGGTGGTCGTCGGCACGGTGATGCACTTGGCGCCAACGGTGGTGGCCATGTTCACAGCGGACATACCCACAACGTTGTTGACGACGCGGGTGCCGTGAGCGTCAGCCGGAACCTCGAGCGGAGCGTGAGCCGGGAGGTACTTTTCGGTCTCGAGAGCAATGCTGGCCTGCATCTTAACGGCCTCGACCGGGTACTTACCGGCAGCGGACTCGCCGGACAGCATGACGGCATCGGTGCCGTCGTAGATGGCGTTAGCAACGTCGGCAACCTCGGCGCGCGTCGGGCGCGGGTTCTGCTGCATGGAGTCGAGCATCTGCGTAGCAGTGATAACGGGCTTGTAGGCCGCGTTGCACTTGGCGATGATCTCCTTCTGGATGTGGGGAACGAGCTCGGGCTTGATCTCGATGCCCAGGTCGCCACGGGCAACCATGATGCCGTCGGAAGCCTCGAGGATCTCGTCGAAGTTCTCGACGCCCAGGGCGCACTCGATCTTCGGGAAGATCGTGACGTGCTCGCCACCGTTCTCGCGGCAAAGCTTGCGGATGCCGCGGACGGACTCGCCGTCACGGATGAAGGAAGCGGCGATGTAGTCGATGTTCTCGGTCAGGCCAAAGAGGATGTCCTGACGATCGCGCTCGGTGATGGCGGGCAGCGAGATGTTGACGTTGGGCATGTTGACGCCCTTGCGCTCGCCGATCAGGCCGTCGTTCTTGACGACGCAGGTCATGTCCTGGCCGTCGACGGACTCGACCTCGAGGGCAACCAGGCCGTCATCGATCAGGATGAGGGAGCCCTTCTCGACCTCGGAGGGCAGGGCCAGGTAGTCGAGGGAGATGTGCTCAGCGGTGCCGTGGAAATCCTCGGACGTGGGCTGAGCGGTGACGACGATCTTGTCGCCGGTCTTGACGGCAACCTTCTTGCCGTCGACCAGAAGGCCGGTGCGGACCTCGGGGCCCTTGGTGTCGAGCAGGATGCCGACGGGCAGACCGAGCTCCTTGGAAATACGACGGACGCGCTCGATGCGACCGTGGTGCTCGTCGTAGGATCCGTGCGAGAAGTTAAAACGGGCGACGTTCATGCCCGCCTTGATCATCTCGCGGATGGTCTCGTCGCTATCGCAGGCGGGACCCATGGTGCATACAATCTTGGTGCGCTTGTACATTCAGACCTCCATCTGACATCGTCTTGCGCTGATAGATAAACCATAAGAAATAAAACTGAGATGATTATAACGAAATGACGACCGAATACCCCAAAAAATCGACCGTATGCCGAATTAGAAGTTCATTTTTTGCGGAAAAACGGTATATGCAAAAACTTTACCAACTGTTCTAACCGCTGCTATCTGGGCGATATTTCAGTTTGATGTTGCGCCGAAGAAAAAACGTTTTATCAATGTTGAGCATCACACGGTCTGCACCGTTGCGCCTGTGCCGTGTTTCCAGATGGAATGTTTTGGCTAGACGCGTCGCTTTGGGGTACCATAGCCCCACTATCAACTGCCGCTCAGCACGGCAGCCTTGATGAGCCCTTGCCCTTCTCCTGGGAATTATGATCGGGCATCAATCTGCTGAGTGGCCCGAATCCCAGGAGGGGACTCTATATGCAAAAGGAATACCTGTCCGCCGCGGCGGAGGTGCTCAGCGACCAAGGCGTCGATGAGAACCTCGGCCTGAGCACCGGTGAGGCGTCGTCGCGCGTCGCCAAGACAGGCCCTAACAAGCTCGAGGAAGCCGAGAAGACGCCGCTGTGGAAGCGTTTCTTTGAGCAGATGGCCGACCCCATGGTCATCATGCTGATCGTTGCCGCCGTCATCAGCGCGCTCACGGGCATGGTCAAGGGCGAGCCCGACTTTGCCGATGTCGTCATCATCATGTTCGTCGTTATCGTCAACTCGGTACTGGGCGTGGTCCAGGAAGCCAAGAGCGAGGAGGCCCTCGAGGCCCTGCAGGAGATGAGCGCGGCGCAGTCCAAGGTGCTGCGCGACGGCAAGCTCGTGCATCTGCCGAGCGCCGAGCTCGTGCCCGGTGACGTGATCATGCTCGAGGCGGGCGACTCCGTTCCGGCCGACTGCCGCGTCCTCGAGAGCGCCACGATGAAGATCGAAGAGGCCGCACTCACTGGCGAGTCCGTGCCCGTAGAGAAGCACGCCAACGTGATCGAGCTTGCCGCGGGCACCGATGACGTGCCGCTCGGCGACCGCAAGAACATGTGCTACATGGGCTCCACCGTGGTGTACGGCCGCGGCCGCGCCGTCGTGGTCGGCACTGGCATGGACACCGAGATGGGCAAGATTGCCGGTGCCCTGGCCGAGGCCAAGGAAGAGCTCACGCCGTTGCAGGTGAAGCTCGCCGAGCTCAGCCGTATCCTTACCATCATGGTTATCGTCATCTGCGTCGTGATCTTTGGCGTCGATATCCTCCGCCACGGCGTGGGTAACGTTCTCACCGACCCGACTGCCCTGCTCGACACCTTTATGGTTGCCGTCTCGCTCGCCGTCGCCGCCATCCCCGAGGGCCTGGTCGCCGTTGTGACCATCGTCCTTTCGCTCGGCGTGACCAAGATGGCCAAGCGCCAGGCGATCATCCGTAAGCTTTCTGCTGTCGAGACGCTCGGCTGCACGCAGACCATCTGCTCGGACAAGACCGGCACGCTTACCCAGAACAAGATGACCGTCGTCAAGCACGAGCTCGCTGCGCCCAAGGAAAAGTTCTTGGCCGGCATGGCGCTGTGCTCCGATGCCCAGTGGGACGAGGAGCTGGGCGAGGCCGTGGGCGAGCCGACCGAGTGCGCGCTCGTCAACGATGCCGGCAAGGCTGGTCTCACCGGCCTGACTGCCGAGCACCCGCGCGTGGGCGAGGCCCCGTTCGACTCGGGCCGCAAGATGATGTCCGTGGTCGTCGAGACCCTGGACGGCGAGTACGAGCAGTACACCAAGGGCGCGCCCGACGTGGTGATCGGCCTGTGCACCCATATCTACGAGGGCGAAAAGGTCGTCCCGCTGACCGAGGAGCGTCGCGCCGAGCTCGTGGCCGCCAACAAGGCCATGGCCGACGAGGCCCTGCGCGTGCTGGCGCTGGCAAGCCGCACTTACACCGAGGTCCCGAGCGACTGCAGCCCCGCTGCGCTCGAGCACGACCTGGTCTTCTGCGGCCTATCCGGCATGATTGACCCTGTCCGCCCCGAGGTCGCCGACGCCATCCGCGAGGCCCACGATGCCGGTATTCGCACCGTCATGATCACGGGCGACCATATCGACACCGCCGTGGCCATTGCCAAGCAGCTGGGAATCGTCACCGATCGCAGCCATGCCATCACCGGTGCCGACCTCGATCGCATGAGCGACGAGGAGCTCGACGCGCACATCGAGGACTACGGCGTGTACGCTCGCGTCCAGCCCGAGCACAAGACCCGCATCGTCGAGGCCTGGAAGTCGCGCGACCAGATCGTGGCCATGACGGGCGACGGCGTCAACGACGCCCCGTCCATCAAGCGCGCCGACATCGGCGTGGGCATGGGCATCACCGGTACCGACGTCACCAAGAACGTTGCCGACATGGTGCTTGCCGACGACAACTTCGCCACCATCATCGGTGCTTGCGAAGAGGGCCGTCGCATCTACGACAATATCCGCAAGGTCATCCAGTTCCTGCTTTCGGCTAACCTTGCCGAGGTGTTCTCGGTGTTTATCGCCACGCTCATCGGCTTTACCATCTTCCAGCCGGTGCAGCTGCTGTGGGTGAACCTGGTCACCGACTGCTTCCCCGCGCTCGCGCTGGGCATGGAGGATGCCGAGGGCGACATCATGAAGCGCAAGCCGCGCAACGCCAAGGACGGCGTCTTTGCCGGTAATATGGGCCTGGACTGTGTGGTCCAGGGCTTGATCATCACCGTGCTGGTGCTGGCGAGCTTCTTTGTGGGCGTGTACTTTGACATGGGCTACATCCACATCGCCGATATGATCGCCGGCAATGCCGACGAGGAAGGCGTGATGATGGCGTTCATCACGCTCAACATGGTCGAGATCTTCCACTGCTTCAATATGCGCAGCCGTCGTGCGTCGCTGTTTAGCATGAAGAAGCAGAACAAGTGGCTGTGGGCATCTGCCGCGCTGGCGCTGGTACTGACGGTTATCGTGACCGTTCAGCCGACGCTTGCCGAGATGTTCTTTGGCCCCGTGACGCTTGAGCTCAAGGGCGTTATCGCCGCCCTGGGCCTTGCCTTCCTGATCATTCCGTTGATGGAGATCTACAAGGCGATCATGCGCGCTGTGGAGAAGGAGTAACGCTCTCGTCCGGGCCCGCCCCACGCCCTTTCTCCCTCACTGGTCCTCGCGCTTCGCGCTGCGGGATCGTTCGGGAGAAAGGGCTTCCGGGGCGGGCCCTGCGGCATCCTTGCTGGCTTTTCTCCCGCGCGGATGAAAAGGGCTAAGGGAAAGTATGTGAGCTGGTCGAGCGTTTGCTCGACCAGCTCTTTTTTGTGGGTAAAATACCCGCTCAGTTGTGATTTGTGGTGCTGGGAGGCGCTTGTGGGCAAGGCGAAGGCTAAGGCGAAGAAAAAGACGACGGGGGCGCGGGCTAAGCGCGATCGTCGTCGGAAGCTTGCGACCGAAGCTCCCGCGTCTGCCGAGGAGCTGCTGGCAAGCGTGCCGGGACTCGATGCGCTGCAGGATGTTCCGGCGTTCGACGATCTGCCGGTCGATGATGCTCAGCGGGCTGCCTTCGATGATTATTGTGCTCGGGCCGAGGAGCCCGAGCAGATGCAGCTTGGTGCCGTGGTGCGCCTGGATCGTGGGTTTCCGCTGGTGGCGACTGCCGATGACACCTTTCGTGCCGAGCATGCCGTGGGGTTTGCCAAGCCGCGTGGCGAGGACGAGGTTCTGCTGCCCGCCGTGGGCGACCGCGTGGCGGTGCGTCGTGCGCCCGGGCACGACATGGGCGTGATCGAGTGCGTGCTGCCACGCCGCACGAGTTTTGAGCGCTGGCGCGGACGCGCTCGCGGCGAGCGTCAGGTGCTTTGCTCCAACGTGGATAGCGTGCTGATCGTGCAGGCGCTCGGCGCCGGCGAGGTACTGCTCGACCGCGTGGCGCGCTCGCTGGTGTTGGCACTCGACTGCGATGCCGAGCCGGTGGTGGTACTCACCAAGGCCGACCGCTGCGACGCCGATGAGCTCGAGCGCGATCTGGACCGTGTGCACCGCTTGGTGGGTCCGGACGTGCGCGTAATCGTGACATCTTCTGCCGAGGGTCGTGGCCTGGACGAGGTGCGCGCCTGCGTGCCCGCCGGGAGCTGCGCCATGATCTTGGGTGAATCGGGTGCTGGCAAGTCGACGCTGCTCAACGCGCTGCTGGGTCACGATACATTGGCGACCGGCGGCGTGCGTGAGCGCGATGACCAGGGTCGTCACACCACGGTCGCGCGCGTGATGGTGGCGCTGCCGGGCGAAGCCGGCGTTATTGCTGACGCGCCGGGCCTTCGCAGCCTGCCGCTCGTGGGGCATGAGCGGGGCTTGGCACGCGCGTTTCCCGAGATCGTCGAGGCGTCGCGTGCGTGCCGGTTTGGCGACTGCACGCATACCCACGAACCGGGCTGCGCCGTTCGCGAGGCCGAGGATGCCGGGCAGATCGACAGCCTGCGCCTGGAGACGTTCCAAAATCTGGCGTCATCCATGCGTGTGAGTGCGCAGATGCTCGATCCCGATGTCCATCTGTAATCGAATCTACCTATGACAGCCGTCTCCCAATGGCACGGGAGGCGGCTTTTTTATTGCCGATGCGCCCCTAAACGTGCGTTTTGCCGACGTGCTGACCAAAACCTTGCCACGAGCTTGACGGGCCGGTCAGCTTTTGGTCGGCAATTGGTTCGACACTCAAAACCAAGATCGCGATCGCGTCGTTTTGCTGCTTGCCCGCTCGGACAATGGTGGTACGGGCATCCGCCCGGTGCTACCTTGAGAGGAGCGGCCGTGAACAAGAGCAAGCGCATCGCCATCAGTCTGATCGCGGGCGTGCTCGCCGCGTTGCTCTGCATGGTCTACGCATCGTCGATCCGCTCGCGGGCTGAGCAGGCCCAGGCCGAGACGCTGGCCAAGTATGGCGGCGATCGCGTCGAGGTGTGCGTCGCGGCACGCGATATCGATGCGGGCGAGACGCTTGACGAGACCAATGTCATAACCCAGGAATGGCTGGCGAGCCTACTGCCGCGCGATGCGGCGACCGAGTTGCGCCAGGTGCGCGGCGACGTGACGACCTCACGCATCCCTAAAAATGCCGTGATTTGCGATGTCTACACCAAGGCCGAAAGCCACACGTTCGAGGTGCCCAAAGGCAAGGTCGCCGTTTCGGTGGCGGTCGATGCCGAGCATTCGGTCGGGGGCGCCACGGGCGTGGGCAGCTACGTGGACGTGTACGTGCAAAAGGACGGCGTGACCGATCGGCTGTGCGGCGCGCGCGTGATCGATACCAGCGAAGTGGCCGGCGCCACGCGCGAGGGCAAGATCGAATGGGTGACGCTGGCGGCCGACCCCGAAGACGTTAAGGAATTGCTGGGGGCCTCGGGCAAGGGGACGGTCAGTTTGACGATTCCCGCCACGGTGCGCGGCAAAAAGAGCGGAGGCGACGAGTGATGAAGGCGATCTGGCTTGCATGCTGCGCGTGTGGTGATTACGGATTGCTGCAGCGGGAAGTCGAGGGTCGCGATGCGGGCGCGCAGGTGCTTCGCGTGGGCGACCTGGATGGGCTGGTGTCCATGGCGCGGGCGTTTCCGTCGCGTCGCGGGGCGGCGATTATCGCGGCAGCCCTGTTCGATGCCGAAGACGTGCGAAAGACTGTTGCACGCCTGACGGCCGAGGGCCGTGTGAGCCGCGTGGTCGTACTGATAGAGACGCTCGATCCTTCGGATATCGAGGGGCTGTTTCGCGCGGGGGCGACCGAGGTTATCGCTGCGCGCAGCATATGCGGCAACGGGCGCGCGGGCGAGGGAACGGTTGATTACGACCGGTGTCTGACGATTGAGCCCGATGCTTTTGTTGATAGGGAACCCGGGGCGCCTCGCGCTACAAGAGGCCCGCGTGTTGATGATTGTGGAAAAGCGGAAGCCGAGCATGGTCGGTGCCCCCGGGATCCCCTTGCATACGATGATGCCGGAGAGCCGGTGCCGTATGGCGAGGAGCTTCTGACTGTAGATATGGGATACGTGCATGGCGTGAGCCTGGTCGATGAGCTCGACGAGGTTGAGGGGCTTGCCGGGAACGACAATGTTCGTGCCGATGCGGCCGTGAAGTCTCCAGACTCGGCCCCGCGGGCCGATCAACCTGCCATGCCGGCTTGGGCGCAGCATATGAGCGCTGCCGGGGAGACGGGAACGTTGCCGCCCGTGTCGGCGCCGCCTGCCCCCACGCCGCCGGCGGATGCCGCCGCCCCGGCGCATCGAGCCCCGGTTGTCTGCGCCGTCTCGGGTTCGGGCGGTTGCGGCAAGTCGACGATCGTCGCCACCATGGCGCACGCGGCGTCGCTGCTGGGCCTGCGTGCCGCCGTGCTCGACTTGGACCTGATGTTTGGAAACCTTTACGACCTGTTGGGTGCCGATGCCCCGCATGACATGGCGACGCTTATCGAGCCATCGGCTGCGGGTGCACTTGCCGAATCGGACATCGTGGCCGCCTCGATGCGTGTTGCCCCGGGCGTCACGCTTTGGGGCCCGGTCGCCGCGCCCGAACAGGCCGAGCTCATGGCGCGCCCGGTGGAGCTGCTGCTCGACGTCTTGCGCCGTGAATCCGACGTGGTGCTTGTCGACACCTCGGTCTTTTGGGGCGACGCCGTGGCGGCCGCAGTGGCGGCAAGCGACCGCTGCCTGGTCGTGGGCGATCCATCGGTGTCGTCTGCGACGTCCGCGGCGCGCGTCATCGAGCTGGCGAGCCGTGTGGGCGTGCCGCGTACGCGCATGAGCGCCGTATTCAACCGGTTTGGCGCGCGCGGCGCCGACGAGGATGTCGCCATGCGCTTTGAGATTGCCTGCGCGTTGAGCTCCAAGATTCGCATCGCCGACGGCGGGCAGGACTTGACGGCGCTCATGGCATTCGGCCGTGCTGACGAGGCGGTGGGCCAGACCAGCGCTTTTGCCACCAGCGTGCGCGAAGCCACGCGCGAGATGCTCGTGGAGCTGGGCTGCGCCGTCGGTCCCTGGAGTGACATGGTCACCGACCGCGCGACGCGCACCGAGCGCCCACGTATCCGTCTTCCCTGGTCGCGCGAGGGTGATTCGCGATGAGCTTGCAAACAAGGATTAAGGAAGCCGGTGCGGCCGCGGCGGCGGCGCCTGTTGATGCGGGGCGCCACCGTGCCGTCAAGCGCCGCACCAAGCGCGCCGTGATGGACCGCATGGGCTATGACGAGGTGGCGCGTATCAGCGCATACATCGATCCGGCGCGCGCCCGCTCGGAATTGCGTCCTGCGGTGGAGGCGGCGCTCAACGTGGAGGAGCCGGGCGACCTGGCGACGCCCGAGCGCGAGACCATCATCGACGAGATCTTGGACGACGTGGTGGGCCTGGGCCCGCTGCAGCCGCTCATCGAGGACGACACCGTCACCGAGATCATGGTCAACGGTTGCCGCTCGGCTTTCTTTGAACGCGGCGGCGTCTTATATCCCATCGAGCATGCATTTGAGGATGACGAGCAGATCCGCGTGCTCATCGACCGCATCATCTCGCCGCTGGGCAGGCGCATCGACGAGCGCAGCCCCATTGTCAACGCCCGCCTCAAGACGGGCTATCGCGTCAACGCGGTGATCCCGCCCGTGGCGATTGATGGACCAATCCTCACCATTCGCAAGTTCTCAGATCGCATCTGTTCGTTGGACGAGCTTGTGGGCCTGGGGTCGCTGCCGCTTTGGTATGCGCAACTGCTGTCGTGTGCGGTGTCGCTGCGTCAAGATCTGGCGGTTGCGGGTGGCACGGGATCGGGCAAGACCACGCTGCTCAACGCGCTGTCGTGCGAGATATCCACCGGCGAGCGCATCGTGACGATCGAGGACTCCGCCGAGCTCAAGTTTGCGCATCACCCGCATGTGGTTCGCCTGGAGGCGCGCGAGGCTTCAATTGAGGGCGAGGGCGCGGTGACAATCCGCGATCTGGTGACCAACGCCCTGCGCATGCGTCCCGACCGTATTGTGGTGGGTGAGGTGCGCGGTGCGGAATGTTGCGACATGCTGCAGGCCATGAACACCGGGCACGACGGATCGCTCACCACGCTTCATGCGGGCACCGAGCAGGAGACCGTGGTGCGTTTGACGCTGCTTGCGCGCTATGGCATCGATCTGCCGAGCGAGCTTATCGAGGAGCAGATTGCCATGGCGCTCGACGGCATCGTGATGTCCGAGCGTCATGCGGACGGCAGGCGTTTCGTGTCCTCCTATTCGGGGGTGCGACGCGGCACGTCAGGCGGCGTGGAGCTTGAGCGCTACGTGACGTTCGATGCCGCCGCGCGCACCTGGACGCTCGATCGCGAGCCTCCGTTTATCGCGGAGGGCCTGCGCTCGGGAACGCTCACACAAGAGGAGGTGGACGAATGGAGATCGTTGTGCCCCTCGTCGTAGGGGGCTTGACAGGGCTTTCTGCCGCGGTGGCGTGCGGGGCGGAGCCTCGTGTGTCGCGCGTGCCGCCGGCGGAACTGGTCAGTCATGCGCTTGAGTCGGTGGTCGAGAAGCTGCCGCGCGAGTTGGTAGAAAACGACCTGCTAAAAAAGATTGCCCGCTCCTGGGCGGCGCTGGTTCCAGCACATCGCCTTGGCCTTGTTATCGAGGATGACGAGGCGCGCCTGGCATGCTTGCTGCTATCGAGTGGTGTCTGCGGCATTGTCCTGACTGTCGTATCGCTGTCGCCCATCGGCTTTGTCCTGGGGCTGCTCGCACCGTTTGGCGTAGGCGCCGCTCGCGACACCTTCGACCGTCGCCGCGAGCAACACGATGTGGAAGAAGCCATGCCCGAGGCCTTTACGGCGCTCTCTATGTCGCTCGCCTCGGGTCATTCGCTGGCCCAGGGCATGAGGTTTGTGGGAACTCACGCGCAAGAGCCGGTGCATACCGAGTTTTTGCGCGTGGCGGCGGCGATCGACTGCGGCGTCTCGGCGACTGATGCGTTGGATGACCTACTCGACCGTATCGATGCCCCCGGCCTTTCGCTTGTCACCTTGGCGCTTAAGGTGTCGCAGCGAACCGGTGCCCCGCTTGCCGACCTGTTGTCCGAGGCGTCGAGCATGGTGGGGGAGCGCATTGAGCTCAAGCGCCGCTTGGACGTCAAGACATCGCAGGCTCGTATGTCGGCACACATGGTCTCGGCGATGCCGGCGGGTATGTGCGCGGTGCTGGCGCTGCTTTCGGCCGACTTTCGCCGCGGCCTTGCGACGCCGGCGGGTGCCGGTGCCGTGGTACTGGGACTTGCCCTCAACGCCGTCGCCCTGGTGGTCATCCGACGCATTATGCGGGTGGAGCTATGAGCGCCCTGGTCGGGGTCGCGGCATGCCTGTGCGCGCTCAGCGTGTTTGTCGCGACGGGGCTCAATCGTGCGGACGCATGCAAGATCGCCCAGGTCTGCAAACGCGAGGCGCTGCTGGTTGTTGCGGCTGCCCGATCGGTGACCGATGTCCTGGTAGCACGGTTGAGGGGCATGCTCGGCACGGGTGGTACGGCGCAGGTGTCGCTTGGCGAGGTGTCCGAGATGATCGACGTGGTGCGTCTGGGGCTTTCGGCCGGCCTTTCGTTCGATGCGGCGCTTGAGGTTTTTTGCGCCAATCGCCGATCGACGTTGGCGCTCCGCCTTGAGCGAGCCTGCATGGCATGGCGTGTGGGCGTAGGGACGCGAGAGGATGAGCTTCTGGCGGCCGCGCGCGACCTGGATGTGCGGGCGCTCGAGACCTTTGCCATCACAGCGGGGCAGGCGCTTGCCCTCGGTGCCCCGCTTGCCGAGACGCTGGCGGCCCAAAGTCGCGAGATTCGCGCGGCTCATCGCGCCGCGGTCGAGCGCGAGATTGAGCGTGCGCCGGTCAAGCTGCTGATTCCCACCGGCACGCTCATCTTGCCGGCGTTGCTTCTGTCCATATTGGGCCCGCTGCTGGGAGCAGGCGGGATGATGTAGGGAGGAATACATGAATACGATGACTGACGTTGTTGGCAAGGTCTGGAGCTTGGCGTTTTGCCAGCCAATTCACGCTCGCCAGCGTGCCGAAGAACTGCTGCGGGAAGAGAGCGCGCAGGGCACCACCGAGTACGCCATCCTAGTCGGTGTGCTCGTGGTGATTGCCATCATTGCCATCGTCGCATTTAAGGGCAAGGTCCAAGATTTATGGAGCGCTATCAGCGAGGGCATCAACAGCCTGTAGAGGGCGCCCGTCCCGTCGGCGCGTTGCTGGTGCTCGCCTGTGCGGTCGTGGCGGTGGCAGTGGCGGTTTGGGGGCTTAACGCAGCACGGCAACAACGTTTAGGGGCTGCCGCGGATGCGGGATCGGGTTCGGCTGCGGCGTCTCAAATAGACGATGCGCGAGACGCGGCCGATGCGAATGCCGCCGTCACGGCGCAAACGTTCTTGCAAGCACTCGACGAGCGAGCGGACGCTGCAACGGGTTCATCTGCAAACAATGCCGTCGCTGTTCGTCTCGCATGGTCCGAGTGCCGACCGATGACCGAGGCGGCGGCGGATATGCTGCGTGCCTATCGCGAGGTGCCCACGGCGCAACTTGTTCTGAGCGGCTATCTCGACATCAAGGGCAACGTGTGGGGCGCCATCGTGCGTGACGGACGCGGCTGGGTCGATATGGTGACGGTTGCCGCGGATGCTGGTGATACTTCGTGTTGCCTGCGCGTGGTCCGCCTGACCCCACAGACAACGAACTCAAAGGAGGGGTCGTGAAATGCATTATGTCCTGCGCGAGGAATCTGCCCAGGCAACGGTCGAATACGCCATCGTCACGGTGGCACTGCTTTCCATCGTGCTGGCGATCGCAGGGCTTTGGCGTGCCGGTGCCGATGGGCGCTTGGCGGCGCTGGTCGAGCGGACGGCATCTCACGGTGTCACCTCGACATCGGTTGTCGACGCTGCTGCGGGTGCTAAGGACATCGTGCTGTATTGATGTTGCGCGCGAGGACCGGGCTCAGTCTACGGTCGAGGCGGCATTCCTACTGCCGACGTTTCTGACGCTCGTCCTGTTGGCGCTGCAGCCGGTGTGCCTGCTCTATACACGCGCGGTCATGGAGTCTGCCGCCGCCGAGACCGCGCGGCTCATGACCACGACGACGGTGGGGGATGACGAGGATATTAAGGAGTTTGCCCGCCGCCGTCTTGCCGCGGTTCCCGACGTTTCGATTTTCCATGCCGGCGGGCCCCTGTCGTGGGATATCGAGCTTGGTCGGGCCGATGCGGGCGGCGTCTCGTCCGTTTCCGTTACCGGCGAGGTTAAACCACTGCCCGTGATCGGTGCGTTTGCGCAGGCTATGGGTAGCACAGGCAAAAACGGCTATGTCGAGCTTAAGGTCGACGTCTCGTACCAATCGCGTCCCGAGTGGCTGGAGGGAGATTATGATTCATGGATTGCCGCATGGGATTAAGCGCTGCCTGTTGAAGGTGACGAGGGGGCTTGCGGGCCGTTGCCGACCGCGTGCTCGCTGCAAGCGAGGCGGCTTTATGGGTCGAGCCGGGATCGACCTGTTTATCGAAGACGGTGCCTATACCACGCTCTCCTCTGCGGTGGTCATCTTGGTGGTGCTCACGCTGCTGTTTTCGTCAACGGCGGCGATATGGAGCATGTCGCGCGCGGGGGACACCCAGGTGGCTGCCGATAGCGGCGCGCTGGCAGGCGCCAATGTGGTGTCGTCCTACCACACGGCTGCGACGGTGGTGGATGCGAGCATTTTGAGTTTGGGCCTGGCGGGGTTTGCCACGATCGGCACCGGCTTGGTCGCCATCCTTATTCCGGGTGCCGAGCTTGCCGCGGGCGATATGGTCGACACGGGAATTGAGATCATTAAAACGCGCAACAAGTTTGCCAAAAGCGCCTCCAAGGGCCTGCAGAAAATCGAGACGGCTCTACCGTATCTGGTCGCTGCGCGAGCTACGCAGGCCGTGTCGGCGCAGGAAACCGAGGGCGCGACCTATACCGGTACGGCGCTTGCCGTACCCAGGACGTCCGAGTCGGATTTCGTTGCGCTCGAGGGTTCCGAGATCTCGACCGATGCCGTCGAGAGCGCCTCAAAAGACCTTGACTATGCTGCCAAAGAACTGCAGAAAGCGTCCGAGAAAACGTCAAAGGCCAAGGAACGCGCCTGGCTTGCCGACTGCGGTGGATCGGACGAGAACGCGATTGGCAGCTGTTCATGTATGTGGGAACGCGCGGGGAGCTTGGCAAAGCTCTCAGGTGAGCAGAACCCGCATTATGCCTCGAGCGTTGCGTGGGAGCCACAGGTGGCGTTCGATCGCGCGAAGGCCTACTATCACCAGCGTCTGGCAGACGAAAAACCGCAGGGTTCAAGCGTCGAGATGAAGGCGGAGTCGGCGGCGCGCAAGGCGTTTTACACCTATGCGAGTACAGAGGTCAATCGTGCATATGTAACCGAGGACGGAGATGAAGTCGCTTTCTATATCCCGCTGTTGCCGCGCAACACCGACGAGGTGCGAGCGACGGAGCTCTATACCGATGCGGTGTGGCCAGCCAGTGCCAATGATGGCAAGACGTATCTGCATTACGGAACGAGTTGCCCCAACTATAAGAAAGGGACGCCAGGCGGGCTAGCCTCGGTCGCTGCTTATGACGGGCAGGACAAATGCAACAGATGCCATTTTGGTGTTTCGTCGCTCGGCGCCGTTGCGGCTCCTTCGACTTCTATCGAAAACGGCTTCGAGTACCACTTTGATCGATTCAAAGACGCTCTGGAAGACTACGTCGAATGCCGCAACAAAGAGCTCGAGCTCATGCGCCAGACCGAGGACGAGGCTGACCGTGCGGGCAATGCGTTTGACGAGGCCATTAAAGCGCTTTCGGGCGAGCGTCCGCGTATCGCCCCGCCCGGCCGCAATGGCGTGGTTGCCCTTGCGGTTTCGGGTGCCATCTCGAGCCCCGATGAGCTCAACTCTTCGTTTAACACGACAGTCAGGCTTGGCGATCGCGGCGCAATCTCTGCTGCGGTGCTGGCGCCCGATGACGCGACGGCGCAGAACAACGTTCTCTCGCGGTTTTTCTCGACGCTGGAGGAGCGTTCGGGTGGCGTTGCCGGCGTACTCGATGGCGTCATGGATGTTTGGGGACGGCTGCTTGTGGGATACGGAGATATCCAGGGCTCGGCCGACGAGCTTATGGATGAGATGATCGATGGCCTGGGAGGGAGCAGTGGCGCGCTGGGCTCCATTGCATCGTGGCTCGGCGATACCGTTTCGGCGTCCGTGGCGGCGCTGGGCTTGGAGCCGTGCGACTTGCGCCTGCGAAAGCCGGTGCTGACTGACACCGCCAATGTCATCAAGAGCCCCGGGTCTGACATCACGGGTCTTTCTAAAGTGCAGGACAAGCTACGAAGTATTCCGCTGGGCGTGACCGACCCCAAGGCGCTTTGCGAGGCGCTGGAATATCAAGTCGAGCGCACCATCAGCGGCACGGTGTTCACGCTTGCGGAGATTCCGCTGCCCGGCGGCGGTTCCATTCCACTCACCGTCGATGTCGCCACGCTGGCGGGTGCCCTGGGCGGTGGGTCGTAATGAGCATCCGTAAGCGCCTGCGCGAGGAGCGCGCCCAGGCGACGGTCGAGATGGCCGTGGTCACGCCCGTCCTGCTGGTTCTGGCGCTCATCGTGTACAACGTCATGGTCTTTGCCGGCGCGGTCGCGCGCTTCGATCGCGTGGTGCCCGATATCGTGCTAGCGCATGCCGTGGCGCCGAGCGGGGAGGGCGATGACAGCTCCATCGATGCCTCCGCGACCGTTCAGGCTCAGATCCAACATGCCATGGAAGGCTATGACTTGCAGATTGAGGTCTCGAGCGAGCAGGGTGCGACGACATCGGATGGCGGTCTGCTTTCGCTCTCCGGCACGTTTAGGACCTATACCTGTACCATGCGCTACGAGCCGTGGCCGAGCTCGCTCAGCATCGCCGGCGTTTCGCTGGGGGCACCGGCAAAGTTGTCGCACGAGCGCGCAGTGACGGTCGATCCGTGGCGTCCGGGGGTGGTTATGTGACCGCGGCCTCATCCTACATTGCCTACGCGCGGGCGCTCAACAGGCTGGGTTGGACGCCTGCCGAGTTTGTGGTGGCGGAGTCGTTTGCCGTGCGCCTGCGCGGCATGCTGGGACGGTCTCCGATTGCCGCCAACGGGTTGCCGCTCGTCATGGCGTTCCCACGCTGCTCTTCGGTCCACACCTGCTTTATGGCCTACCCCATCGACATTGCTTTTATCGACCGCAACGGCAGCATCCTCGCATGCTACGAAAACGTCCGTCCTTGGCGCATGTGTTCCTGTCCCGGTGCCTGGGCGGTGCTGGAACGCCCTTCAATTCTTGTATCGCCCACTGTCTTGCAACGAGCGCAGGCTTGAAGGCCCTGAGCGAAAAACTTCTTGCGGCCGGTTGATGTCTCTAACGTGCTGTTCTATAGGGTCGGACTTGTGGCTGACGCCGTGCTCAAAAACTTTTTTCAAATTCTCGGTTGACCGGAGCGCGTCCTTGGTTATACTAATCAAGCCTTGAGACAAGGCACACCTCAAATGGCTGGGTAGCTCAGTTGGTAGAGCAGAGGACTGAAAATCCTCGTGTCAGGGGTTCGATTCCCTTCCCCGCCACCTTGAATTGACTAGGACCTCTGCAAAGGGGTCCTTTTCTTTTATGTAGCCCATGCACGGAATCGAACCCCGTGAGGGCGCGGAGCTGAGGAAACGCGATAGCGTTTGCCAGCGTAGCTCGCAAGGCGCGCAAGCGCCGCAGCGGTCCGTCCGCGCAGCGCGCGGACGCGATTCCCTTCCCCGCCACCTTGAATTGACTAGGACCTCTGCAAAGGGGTCCTTTTCTTTTTGTAGCGCCCGCGGGTTATGTGGACCCGCGGAAAATGCATCCCATTATTGAACGAAAGAATGGGATGCGCTTTCCGGCGCCTGCCCTCGGCGTGTATGCGCACTCGGTACGTCATCTTGGCCCCGCTCGCTCCAGACATTCCTCCCGCTTTTGCGCCACTTTACAGACCGTTCGGTCGTCTGTCCGCACGCGCGGGTATACTCAAAACGATACTTTTCCTGTGCAATACGATGCAGGCTCGGCCTGCACGATCCGAAGGGGGCAGTGATGGAGAGGATACTCGGCGTTAATCTCTCTGGCTGGTTTATTCCCGAGCCTTGGGTGACCCCGTCGCTATACGCGGCGACCGGTGCATCCAATGCGGCCGAGCTGCAGGAGGCCATGGGCACCGCCGCCTATAACGAGCGCATGCGCCGTCATTACGAGACGTTTGTGAGTGAGGACGATTTTCGCCGCATGGCGCAGATCGGTCTCAATGCCGTGCGTCTGCCGGTGCCCTGGTATGCCTTTGGCTCGCAGGAGTCCGATGCGTCCTACATCTCGGTTGTCGACTACATCGACCGTGCAATTGAGTGGGCTGCCAAGTACGGCATCCGCGTGCTGCTCGATCTGGCAACTGTGCCCGGTGGCCAGGGCGATTCCAACGATTCGCCCACCACGCCGGAGGCTGTTGCCGAGTGGCATTCGTCCACCAACGGCCGTCATGTCGCACTCGACGTGCTCGAGCGCCTGGCCGATCGCTACGGCGAGGCCGAGAGCCTGCTGGGCATTGAGCTGCTGGATACGCCACAGATGAGCGTCCGCAAGAGTCTCTTTACCATGACGGATGGCATTCCGGCCCACTACCTGCGCAATTTCTATCGCGATGCCTACGAGCTCGTCCGTTCGTATATGCCCGAGGATAAGATCGTCGTCTTCTCGTCGTCGGGGCATCCCAGCGAGTGGAAGCATTTTATGCGCGGCGCCAAGTACAAGAACGTCTACATGGACCTTCACCTGTACCATTACCGTGACGAGTATGCGCTCGACATCACGAGTCCCCGCGGACTGACGACGGCGATTTCGCGTAACAAGCGCGAGCTTAAAGAAGCGATCTCGACTGGGTTCCCCGTGCTGGTGGGCGAATGGTCGGGTGCGGCGATCTTTGCCAACTCGTCGGTTACGCCCGAGGGGCGCAATGCCTACGAGCGCGTGTTTATCGCCAACCAGCTGGCTTCGTTTGCGCCGGCTGCCGGTTGGTTCTTCCAAACGTGGAAGACCGAGAAGCGTATTGCAGCATGGGACGCCCGCGCGGCGCTCGGCACGCTCGAGCGTGGCATGATTGAATAGGTTGATATGACGCAAAACAGCGCCCATACGGGCAAACTCTATGTGGTCGGCACACCCATCGGCAACCTGGGCGACCTGTCCCCGCGCGTTGGCGAGGCGTTTGCCGCCGCCGATGCCATTTGCTGCGAAGACACGCGTGTGACGTCAAAGCTGCTGATGCACCTGGGCATTTCCAAGCCGCTTGTCCGTTGCGACGAGAATGTGATCGCGAGCCGCGCCGCCGGCCTGGTCGACCGTCTGCTGGCGGGGGAGACTCTCGCTTTTGCCTCGGATGCCGGCATGCCGAGTGTGTCCGATCCCGGCCAGGCGCTGGTCGAGGCAGCACGTGAGGCCGATGTGCCCGTCGAAGTTATCCCCGGGCCCTCTGCTTGCGTCACGGCGCTCGTTTCGTCCGGCATTCCCTGCGAGCATTTTTTCTTCGAGGGCTTTTTGGGCCGAAAGCACGGCGACCGCGTGCGCCGTTTACAGCGCCTTGCCGTGGTGCCCGGCGCGCTCATCTTCTACGAGTCTCCACATCGCATCGTGGCGACGCTCGAGGCCGTGGCAGAGGTCTTTCCCCAGCGTGAGGTTGCCGTCTGCCGCGAACTCACCAAGCTGCACGAGGAGGTCTTGCGCGGGCCCGCTGCCCAACTCGTCGAGGAGCTGCGTGCTCGTGGCGAGGTAAAGGGCGAGATTGCGCTGGTCATCGCGCCACCGAGCGAGGACGAGGAGGCCGGCATCGTGCCGGTTGGCGCTGCGGCAGTGGATCCCGATGAGGCCCTGCGCGAGGATATCCGCGTCGCGCTCGAGGAGGGGGAGCCCGCCTCTGCGGTGGCCAAGCGCCTGTCTCAGAAGTATTCGCGCCGCAAGCGCGATGTCTATGCCATGGTGCTCGATATGCAATAGATGGAGGATATCCAGCCCTTGCGCTAGAATCATCCCCTGTATGCAACGTTTTTCTGGAGGACAAACCCCATGGATCAAAGCAAGCCTTCGTTCTTTATCACGACGCCCATCTACTACGTCAACGCCGATCCGCACCTGGGCACGGCTTATTCCACCATCATCGCCGACGTTCAGGCTCGCTATCGCCGCTCCGCCGGCTACAACGTCAAGTTCCTGACCGGTATGGACGAGCACGGCGAGAAGGTCGCCGAGGCCGCAGCCAAGCATGGCATGACGCCGCAGGAGTGGACCGACAGCCAGGCTCCGCACTTCAAGGAGCTTTGGAGCAAGCTCGAGATTTCCAACGACGACTTCATCCGCACCACCGAGCCGCGCCAGCATCATGCCGTGCAGTACCTGTGGGAGCGCATGAAGGAGTCCGGTTACCTGTATAAGGGCAGCTACGACGGCTGGTATTGCGTGCCTGACGAGACCTACTTCACCGATACGCAGGTCCAGAAGGGCGACGAGGAGTACGGCAGCGTCGGCCAGCACCTGTGCCCCGACTGCCACCGTCCGCTTGAGCGCGTGCAGGAGGAGTCCTACTTCTTTAAGCTTTCCGCCTTCCAGGATAAGCTGCTCAAGCTTTACGACGAGCACCCCGACTTTGTCGAGCCTGCGTTCCGCATGAACGAGGTGCGCAGCTTTGTCGAGGGCGGCCTTAACGACCTTTCCGTGAGCCGCACGAGCTTTGACTGGGGCATTCAGGTCCCGTTTGACGAGGGCCACGTGACCTACGTGTGGTTCGATGCGCTGCTTAACTATATGACGGCCGTCGGCTACGGCGTCGACACCGACGAGGCTCGTGCCGAGCTGGCCTATCGTTGGCCCGCGCAGTTCCACATCGTGGGTAAGGACATCATCCGCTTCCACTGCGTCATTTGGCCCGCCATGCTCATGGCCATCGGTGAGGCCCTGCCCGAGCACGTCTTTGCCCACGGCTTCCTGACCGTGCGCAATGCCGAGACCGGCAAGGCCGAAAAGATGTCCAAGAGCCGCGGCAACGCCATCGCTCCGCAGGACGTTATCGACATGCTGGGCGTCGAGGGCTATCGCTATTACTTCATGACCGACGTCGTCCCCGGCACCGACGGTGCCATCAGCTTCGATCGCATGGAGCAGGTCTACAACGCCGACCTGGCCAACAGCTGGGGCAACCTTATCTCGCGTTCGCTTAACATGAGCGGCAAGTACTTTGACGGTTGCGCGCCCGCCAAGCCCGCGTCGTTCGATGCGTTCGAAAACCCGCTGGCAAAGATCGCCGATGGCCTGGTCGAGCGCTACATGGCCAAGATGGACGTGCTCGATTACGGTGGAGCTAAGGACGAGGTCATGGAGCTCATCCATGCCGCCAACCACTACATCGAGGACTCCGAGCCCTGGGCGCTTGCCAAGGACGAGACCAAGGCTGACGAGCTGGCATTTGTGATCTACAACCTGCTCGAGGCTATCCGCATTGCCGCTCACCTGCTGATGCCGCTCATGCCCCAGACTTCTGCCGAGGCCCTGCGCCGCCTGTCGTGCGAGGACGAGGCCGCGAGCGACGACCTCAAGGGCATTTGCGCTTGGGGCTTGCTTGCCGGTGGTCAGCCCGTCGAGAAGGGCGAGCCGCTGTTCCCGCGTCTGGGCTAAGCCGCCGCGCGCCATATCGGCAATTTGCTGTTTAGATGTAAGGGCATGGCCGCAACGGTCCATGCCCTTTTGTTTCAAGACGCCGCCACCATGCTAAGGAGGCAACTATGACAACTTCGCCTTTGGCAAACCCCACGGCAACAAGGGAGCTGCTGGAGGAGTTTGGCCTTGCGACCAAGCATCGCCTGGGCCAGAACTTCCTGATCGACAACCATGTAATTGAGCGCATTTGCGAGCTTTCCGAGCTTGCGGGCGATGAACGCGTGCTCGAGGTTGGCCCGGGCGTTGGCACGCTTACGCTTGCGCTGCTGCAGGAGGCGGCGTGTGTCACGTCGATCGAGGCCGATCCCGAGCTCGAGCCGGTGCTCGATGCCCACGCCGCTGACTACGCCAACTTCCGCTTTATCATGGGCGACGCGCTCAGGGTGACGTCGGAACAGATTGAGCAGGCTGCGGGCGGTGAGCCGACGGTATTTGTCGCGAACCTGCCCTATAACGTGGCGGCGACGACCATCCTGCAGTTCTTCCAGACGATGCCTGCGCTCAAGCGCGCCGTCGTCATGGTTCAAAAGGAGGTTGCCGATCGCATTGCCGCAGTGCCGGGTAACAAGACCTATGGCGGCTATACGGCAAAGCTCGGCCTGTATGCGCAGGTGACGGGTCGCTTTGAGGTGCCGCCGCGTTGTTTTATGCCGGCGCCGCACGTGGACTCGGCCGTCGTGCGTATCGACCGTGTTGACGGCGTGGTGCCCGAAGGACTCGATCGCGAGTTTGTGGCCCGCGTGATTGACGCCGCATTTGCTCAGCGTCGCAAGACCATCCGCAATTCCATGAGCGCCAACGGCTTTGCCAAGGACGTGCTCGATGCCGCCTTTGAGGCTTGCGGTATCTCACCCACCACGCGCGCCGAGACGCTCGATGTTGCTGACTTTGTCCGCCTGGCCCAGGAGCTAATCCATGATGCCTAATGCCGAACGCGTGACGTTTACCAAGAAAAAGAAGACGGTTGCCTGCCCCGTGCCCTTGGCGCCGCTTGCCGACACGCATGCACATCTGCTTTCGTTTTGGGGCAAAGAAGTGCCCGAGACGCTCGTGCGCGCCAAAGCCGCGGGCGTCGACCTGTTGGTGACGATGCTCGACCCCATCGCCGACAAGCGCAGCGTGACGGACTATAGCGACTGGCTCGTGCGCGAAATTCTGCCGATGCGGGATATTCCGCAGATCAAGTATCTCGCTGGCGTTCACCCCTATGGCGCGCCGGATTATACCGACGACATTCACGCACAGGTTGTTGCTGCGCTTGATGACCCTTTGTGCGTCGGCATCGGCGAGATCGGTCTGGACTATCACATGGATTACGACGACGACATCGCGCCGGCGCCCCACAGTGTGCAGATTGATTGCATGGCACGTCAGCTCGAAGTTGCCGTGCGCCGCAATGTGCCGGTGGAGCTGCACCTGCGGCACGAGGACTCGGATGGGGAGCGCACTTCGCACGTTGATGCGTACAACGTGCTGCGCGAGGTAGGCGTGCCTCAGGCCGGTTGCGTGCTGCACTGCTTTGGCGAGGATCGAACTACGATGGAGCGCTTTGTGGGTTTGGGCTGCTATATCGCCTATGGCGGCGCGGCCACCTTTAAGCGCAACGACGACGTGCGCGAGGCATTTGCGGCGACCCCGCTCGATCGCATTTTGTTCGAGACGGATTGCCCGTATATGGCACCGGAGCCCATTCGTGGTCTTGAGTGCGAGCCGGCAATGATTTCTATCACGGCAAACACGCTGGTCAACGACCGTGTCGATCGTACCGGCGAGGATGCTGAGGCAATCGCGCGAGCAGCTTGGGAAAATGCCTGCAAACTTTTTCAAAAATAGTTCTTGCGTTCGCGGTAGCGCTCCGTTATTCTAATTCCTGCACGCGGGCGTGGCGGAATTGGCAGACGCGTACGGTTCAGGTCCGTATGGGGGCAACCCCATGAAGGTTCAAGTCCTTTCGCCCGCACCATTGATTGAAAGAGCTCCCAGCAATGGGGGCTTTTTTGTTATGGGCCCATCGCAGGGACTTGAACCTGTGAAGGAGCGAGCGTAAAGAAAACGCGGAGCGTTTTTAGTGAGCTGGCGAGTCCGCCGGCAGGCGGGCGAAGCCGGTGCGGATCCGCGAAGCGGATACGCGGACGTCCTTTCGCCCGCACCATTGATTGAAAGAGCTCCCAGCAATGGGGGCTTTTTTGTTATGGGCCTCCTGTTGGTGCCATGTGGCTGCTTCGTGCGGGTATCCTAGTGCCAACGTGTGCCTATCAGAGGAGAGACCATGCTGTTGTCCGGTATTATCGCTGCTCTTACGAGCTTTCTACTTCCCATCATCATTTTGTTGCTGCTGCTCCCCAACGCCTGCTATGTCGTTGAACAGCAGCATGCCGTGATCATCGAGCGTCTGGGCAAGTTTAACCGCATCGTCAACGCGGGCTTCCACATGAAGGTGCCCGTGATCGACCGCAAGGCCGCCACGGTGAGTCTGCGCACCATGAAAAACGGTTTTGGCATCGACGTTAAGACCCAGGACAACGTGACCATCGGCCTTGAGGTCTCTGCTCAGTACCACGTGAGCTATGACATGGGCGCCGGCCCGGCAGATTCGGGCATCTACAAGAGCTACTACATGCTGCAGGAGCCCGTCGACCAGATGCGTGATTTCATCACCGACGCCCTGCGCTCTTCCATCCCTGTCTATACGCTCGATGAAGTCTTTGCCAAGAAGGATGACATCGCCAAGGACGTTAATGCCACTGTGTCCGAGCAGATGGCTGCCTACGGCTTTACCCTCGTGTCGACACTCATCACCAAGATCGCGCTGCCGACCGAGGTCGAGAACTCCATGAACGACATCAATGCTGCCCAGCGAAAGCGCGCTGCTGCGCAGGAGCTCGCCGAGGCCGACCGCATCAAGCGCGTCACCGAGGCGACCGCCGAGGCCGAGGCGATGGAAAAGGCAGGCGAGGGCATCGCCAACCAGCGCAAGGCCATCGCGCTGGGCATCAAGGATTCGCTCGAGATCATCCAGGAGACGGGTGTCGGTAACGACGAGGCCAACCAGCTGTTCATGTTTACGCAGTGGTCCGAGATGATGACAGAGTTCGCTCGCACGGGTAAAACATCGACGGTCGTACTGCCGAGCGATTTCTCGCAGTCGGCCTCGATGTTCGAGCAGATGCTGACCGCCAGCAAAGTTCAAAACGATTCGAAGGAGTAGACGCGCGTGAAATACACCGTCGTTTGCGTCGGTAAGCTCAAGGAGCGCTTTTGGAAGGACGCGTGCGCTGAGTACACCAAGCGCCTAGGTGCCTATGCCAAGGTGGATATCCGCGAGGCGGCCGATATCGACCCGGCTAAGGCGGGCGGCGTGGATGCCGCACGCGACAAGGAGGGGGCGGCGATTCTTGCAGCCCTGCCGCCTCGAGCGCATGTGATCCTGCTTGCCATTGAGGGCAAAGAGCGCTCGAGCGAGGAACTTTCGGCGCGGCTCGACGATCTTATGCTGCGTGGTAACAGCGACATCGCCTTTGTGATTGGTGGATCGGACGGCGTGAGCGATGACGTGCGCACACGAGCCGACGAGATGCTCAGCTTTGGACGTATTACCTTGCCGCACAACTTGGCGCGCGTGGTGCTGCTGGAGCAAATCTACCGCGCCTGCAAGATCAGCCGTGGCGAGCCGTATCACAAATAGGTCGGCAATACGAAACAATGCCGTGGGACAATAGCCTTCGTTTTGAAGAGCGTGTCTGAGAGGACTATGAGATATGAAGATCGGATTTGTCGGTTTTGGCAATATGGCGAGCGCTATGGCCGATGGCTGGATCGCCGCCGGTGTGGCTGCGAGCGATATGTGCGCCTGCGCGGGCCACTACGACGCCTTGGTCGAGCGTTGTGAGGCACGTGGGATGGTTGCCTGTCGTGATGCGGCGGAGGTTGTCGCCGCATCCGATATCGTGGTTGCTGCGGTCAAGCCATACATGATTGAGAAGGTCTTCGCTCCGCTCAAAGAAACCCTTGCCGACAAGGTTGTCCTTTCGGTCGCCTGGACCTGGGATAGCGCCAAGTGGGAGCAGGTCCTGCCGGGTGTCGCACACATCTCGACGGTGCCCAACACACCGGTTTCGGTGGGCGAGGGCGTTATCGCCTGCGAGAAGGCTTCCACGCTTGGCGATGAGCAGCGTGCCACGGTGCTCGGTCTGCTCGGAAAGATTGGCACCGTCGTCGAGCTCGATTCGAGTCTGCTGTTTGTGGGCGGTACCGTGGGCGGTTGCGCACCGGCATTTGTCGCCATGGCGATTGAGGCCTTGGGCGACGCGGCCGTCAAGCACGGTATCCCGCGCGCCGATGCCTATCGCATTGTGAGCCAGATGGTGCTGGGCACGGCAAAGCTGCAGCTTGCGACTGGTCAGCATCCTGCGGCGATGAAGGATGCCGTATGCTCACCCGGCGGCGCCACCATCAAGGGCGTCGTCGCGCTCGAGGATGCTGGCATGCGCAGCGCCCTGGTCAAGGCCATCGACGCCACCCTCCAGTAAAACCTGCCATTTAGGGACAGGTTTATTTTGGCAGGTTTTTCCTGCGGTTTTGTCGTATATGCGAAAAGCGCCCCGCAACTGGCTCAATTCCAGTTGCGGGGCGCTTGCGTTTGCCCAGATAAAACCGACCAAAATAAACCTGTCCCTTTTTGGCAGGTTAGTCCCAGAAGCTGTCTTGATCGTCCTCGTCCTTGGGGCCGCGGTCGACATACATCTTATGGGTGCGCTTCTCCATTACAAAGGCAAGAATCGCAAACAGTAGGATGCCGCCGGCGAAAAGGATGGCAAAACCGGTGCGGGTGCCAAACAAAAAGGAAAAAACTGCGTCCATTGGGTGCCTTCTTGCGTAGTTGGGTTGGGTCGTAAACGCTCATAAGTATATACTTGCCCATACATGTACAAGGTTGCAACCTAAATGGAATGTATATCGCCGGAGGATCTAATGCTTGATATCAAGTTTGTTCGCGAGAACCCCGATGCCATCGATACCGCCATGGCCAACCGCCAGACGTCTTGGGATCGAGAGAAGTTCTTCGAGCTCGACGACGAGCGCCGTGCCGTCATCACCGAGGTCGAGGAGCTCCAGGCCACGCGTAATGCCGAGTCCAAGAAGATCGGCGCCCTGATGAAGGAGGGCAAGAAGGACGAGGCCGAGGCCGCCAAGGAGGCCGTGCGCGCCGTCAACGAGAAGATTGACGGTCTGGCCGAGCGCCGCACCGCTCTCGAGCAGGAGCAGTACGACTTTATGGCTCACCTTCCCAACATCCCTTGCGAGGCCACGCCGTACGGCAAGGACGAGGACGAGAACATCGAGCGCCGTCGTTGGGGCACCCCGCGCGAGTTCGACTTCGACTTTAAGCCGCACTGGGACCTGGGCACCGACCTCGACATCCTCGATTTCGAGCGCGGCAACAAGCTCTCCGGTAGCCGCTTTACCGTTCTCGGTGGCGCCGGCGCCCGTCTTGAGCGCGCCCTCATCAACTTCTTCCTTGACACGCACACCAGCCGTGGCTTTAAGGAGTGGTGGCCGCCCATCGTCGTCAAGCGCCAGACTATGTTTGGCACGGGTCAGCTGCCCAAGTTCGAGGACGATGCCTATCACGTCTCGGGCGATAACTTCCTGATCCCCACCGCCGAGGTCGTGCTTACCAACCTGCACGCCGGCGAGGTTCTCGACGCTGAAACCCTGCCGCGCCGTTACACCGCCTTCACTCCCTGCTTCCGCGAGGAGGCCGGCTCCGCTGGTCGCGACACCCGTGGCATCATTCGCCAGCACGAGTTCGACAAGGTCGAGATGGTCAAGTTTGCCAAGCCGGAGGAGTCCGACGAGGAGCTCGAGAGCATGACCGCCGAGGCCGAGTACCTGCTGCAGCAGCTGGGCCTTCCGTATCGCGTGATTAGCCTGTGCACCGGCGACCTGGGCTTCTCTGCCCGTCAGACCTACGACATCGAGGTCTGGCTGCCGAGCTACAACGCCTACAAGGAGATCAGCTCCTGCTCTAACTGCGGCGACTTCCAGGCCCGTCGCGCCAACATCAAGTATCGCGACCCCGAGAATTTCAAGGGCTCGCGTTACCTGCACACTCTCAACGGTTCCGGTCTGCCGGCTGGCCGCACCATGGCCGCCATTCTGGAGAACTACCAGAACGCCGATGGCACCATCACGATCCCCGAGGTTCTTCGTCCCTACATGGGTGGCCTCGAGAAGATCGAGCCGGTCGCGTAGGTTGGCTGTATAAGCGATTTGCGAGGGCGCCCCTTTCCGGGGCGCCTTTTTTGTGCGCAAAGCCTTACCATATCGTGCGGACAGCTCAATAGAAAATACACGAACAGACGTTCTGTATACAGCAATCTACCTGCTATGCTTTTGTTAAATAGAAGCGAGAGGAAGGGGATGTGATGGAGCTATTTGATGAGCGGGTAGTTTTGTTTGAGAGCGATGAAGGTGGGGAGCACCTACTAGTTACGTGTGAGCCATCGGGTATGGGTGGTTTGGTGGTGCGGCAGACGAGCGAGGGTCCGTTGACCCAATGGTGTTTTGAGGAGTCGTCGCATGTAGTCGAGACCTTTGTGACGCACGAGGGGCTTGTGGCGCTTGAGCAGTTCTATGGAGTTGGGACTTCTAACCAGGTGGCGCGCATGCTGAGTATCTCGTTTGCCGAATATGACTGTGCCCAGCGGGTGCGCTCGCTTTTGAGGGAGCTCGGTGCTGGGTTCGATGTGGTTGAAAAACCGATTGATCGCATGGGGGACGCTGACGCATACGGAGCTGCGTAAGGAACATATTCTCAAAAAAGTTTGAGATTGTGCTTGACTCCAACTAACTAAAGTGGTTTTATATATCTTGCGCTGCGGCGTTACCTCAGCTGGATAGAGGGTCTGACTACGAATCAGAACGTCATAGGTTCGAATCCTATACGCCGCACCAATCGAACTTGAAGCCTCCGGCAACGGGGGCTTTTCTTTTATGGCAACACCGCATGGATTCGAACCTCGGTCGAGGCGCGAGCGTGAAGCGGACGCGGAGCGGATGCGCGGAATCCTATACGCCGCACCAATCGAACTTGAAGCCTCCGGCAACGGGGACTTTTCTTTTTTGGAAACCATGCATGGATTCGAACCTCGGTCGGGGTGTGAACAGCCTAATCACCACTCCGTAAAATTTTTTCAAATTGTCGCTTGACCCATCGGGGGCTCGCGTGCATAATAATCCGTGCGTTGCGGCGTTACCTCAGCTGGATAGAGGGTCTGACTACGAATCAGAACGTCATAGG
>UQMK01000017.1 GCA_900542085.1 uncultured Collinsella sp. | reverse complement strand
TGGCAGCTGCACAGCCGCTTAAGATTCGCATGGTTGCCGGACTTGGCAACCCTGGCGATGAGTATGCCGAGACCCGCCACAACGCTGGCTTCAAAGCAATCGACGAGTTGGCCCGTCAGGCCGGTGTCACGTACTGGAAAAACCAGGCCGGCGCCGAGGTCGCGCTCATCAACATCAACGACCCCGAGGAAGAGGGCGGCAAGCGTCAGATTGTGCTGGTCAAGCCACAGTCGTACATGAATACCTCGGGCGGTCCCATCTCCAAGCTTTGCCGCGAGTACAAAATCAAGGCCGAGGAGCTGCTCGTGATCCACGATGAGCTCGATATTCCCGCTGGCGACGTACGCGTTAAGGTGGGCGGCGGCCATGCTGGCCACAACGGGCTGCGTTCCATCATCGACAAGATGGGCAGCCGCGACTTCAGCCGCATCCGCACCGGCATCGGCAACCCTCCCGGCAAGATGGCTGTCGCCGACTACGTGCTCAAGCAGCTGCGCGCCCGCGAGGCCGAGGACTTCCAGGATACCTGCGCCCGCGCCGCAGACGCCGCCGGCCTGGCGATCGTGCACGGCGTAATCTACGCCCGCGATCACGTCAACGGCGCCGCTTCCGCCAACGGCAAGCACTAAAGCCTATCATTTAGGGATGTTTATTTTGGCAGGTTTTATCTGCGGAAACACCTCAGTTGCGGCATCGCAATCAACCGCGCGCCGACTTACACACATAGCGCCCCAAAGGGGGCCGGCCTCATCACAACCCGAGGCCGGCCCCCTTTGCCGTTTTACCCGATAAAACTGACCAAAATAAACCTGCCCCTATTTGGTAGGCCAAAGTGGATAAACCCTGCTCCCAACCGCCGAAGATACACGTAAGCGACATGTCCATGAGGGTATAATTTGCACCGTATGTCTGCACAACGCCTGTGCGCGTACGGTTTTATTCGGGCTACCGTCCATTTCCGTGGAGGCACGGTTCGGTCGCCCTAACAAGAGAGGGGTTCTATGTATAAGATCCTGGAGAAGACGCAGTTCTCGGAGAAGGTGTTCAAGTTCCGCATCGAGGCGCCCGCAATCGCCAAGCATGCGCACGCTGGACAGTTCCTCATGGTTCGCGCCAATGAGAC
Source organism: uncultured Collinsella sp. (assembly GCA_900542085.1). GTDB lineage: Bacteria > Actinomycetota > Coriobacteriia > Coriobacteriales > Coriobacteriaceae > Collinsella. The sequence continues at coordinate 44,224 of UQMK01000017.1, read as the reverse complement.
GGGCGAGCGTGTCCCGTTTACCCTGGCCGGCTGGAACGGTGACGAGGGCTGGGTCGAGTTCATCTTCATGGTGATCGGCAAGACCACCGAGATGCTTTCCACCTACGAGGCCGGCGAGTCGCTGCGCGACGTCGTGGGCCCGCTGGGCGTTCCCACCGAGATGGCTGAGGGCCCCTGCGCCGTCATTGGCGGCGGCGTCGGCCTGGCAATTGCCTTCCCGGTCGCCAAGCACCTGGTCGAGACCGGTCACGAGGTGCACGCCATCATGGGCGCCCGCACCAAGGACCTCCTGCTCATGGAGGACCAGTTCCGCGAACTCCTCGACGAGGACCACATCCACATCACCACTGACGACGGTTCCTACGGCGAGCAGGGCGTTGTCACCGCTCCGCTGGAGCGCCTGCTGCAGGACAAGGCCGTGAGCCAGGTCTTCTGCGTCGGCCCCGTTCCGATGATGAAGTTCTCGACCCTCACCGCCCAGAAGTACGACACCCCCATCACCGCGTCGCTCAACCCCATCATGGTTGACGGCACCGGCATGTGCGGCTGCTGCCGCGTCGAGGTGGGCGGCGTGACCAAGTTCGCTTGCGTCGACGGCCCCGACTTCGATGCCACCCTGGTCGACTGGGATGACCTTCGTGCCCGCCAGGCCGCTTACCGTTCCGAAGAGGGCGCGTCCCTCAAGGCCTATGAGGAAAAGAGCTGCGCATGCCACTAGTTAACGGTCGTTTCGTTGCCGATATGAAGTCACCCCGCACCCCCGATAACGAGGAGCCGGCTGCCGAGCGCGCCTGCGACTTCCGCCCCGTCGACAAGGGCTTCACCGAGGAGATGGCGCTAGCCGAGGCCGAGCGCTGCCTCAACTGCAAGAAGCCGTTCTGTGTTGAGGGCTGCCCCGTCAACATCAACATCCCCCGCTTTATCGAGCAGATCCGCGCGAAGGACTTCGGCGGCGCCCTCGATACCATCCGCGAGGACTCCATGCTTCCCGCCATCTGCGGTCGCGTCTGCCCGCAGGAGAACCAGTGCGAGGGCAAGTGCATCCGTGGTAAGAAGTCCGAGCCCGTGGCCATCGGCCAGCTCGAGCGCTTCCTGGGTGACCGCCCCGAGCTCGCCTCCACGCCCAAGATGGCCCCCAAGAACGGCAAGAAGGTCGCCGTCGTCGGCTCTGGCCCGTCCGGCATCACCTGCGCCGGCGAGCTCGCCCGCAACGGCTTTGACGTCACCGTCTTTGAGGCCTTCTTTACCGGCGGCGGCGTGCTGGTCTACGGCATTCCCGAGTTCCGTCTGCCCAAGGCAGTCGTCAAGCGCGAGATTGACGGCCTGGAGGACATGGGCGTCAAGTTTGAGTACAACTCCGTCGTGGGCAACATGGCCACGGCCGAGGAGCTGTTCGAGCAGGGCTTCGACGCCATCTACGTGGCGACCGGCGCCGGCCTGCCCAAGTTCCTCAACGTCCCCGGCGAGAACCTGCCCAACGTCTTCTTCGCGAACGAGTACCTCACCCGCGTGAACCTGATGAAGGCCAACAAGTTCCCCGAGTACGACACCCCCACCAAGCACGGCAAGAACGTCGTCGTCTTTGGTGGCGGCAACGTGGCTATGGACGCCGTCCGTACCGCCAAGCGCCTGGGCGCCGAGCACGCCATTATCGCCTACCGTCGTACCGAGGACGAGATGCCCTGCCGTCGCGCTGAGCTGCACCATGCCAAGGCCGAGGGCGTCGAGGTTCTGCCGCTCGTCTCCCCGCTCGAGTTTGTCGCTGGCGAGGACGGCTCCGTGTGCGCCGTCAAGGTCCAGAAGATGGAGCTCGGCGAGCCCGACGAGTCCGGCCGTCGTCGTCCGGTGCCCATCGAGGGCGCCATCGAGGAGATCCCCTGCGACGTCGCAATCTCGGCTATCGGCACCAACGCCAACCCCTTCGCCGCCAAGATCGGCGGCAAGATGGAGCTCAACAAGTGGGGCTACATCGTCGCCGACGAGGAGACCGGCCAGACCACCGATCCCCGCATCTGGGCCGGCGGCGACATCGTCACCGGTGCCGCTACGGTCATTCTGGCGATGGGCGCCGGCAAGAAGGCCGCCGCTTCCATCACCAAGAGCCTGCTGGGCGAGTAATCACCTACAGCACTAGCCACCAAACGGCAAAGTCCCCGTCGAGCACACGCCCGGCGGGGACTTTTTCTATGCCGGCCGCCCGACCGCCACGATGGGGACAGGCACCTTTGTGGTGGTTGGGGGCCTGGTCGGCAAACTAATTCCGGCGTTTGTCTCAATCTGTAACAGTTAGGCCCTGTTGAGCATCGTAACTGTTACAGATCGAGATATTGCGCCCGCCGCCGCCTCTTTATCTCAATCTGTAACAGTTAGAGGCCAAATTCCTCGCTATGTGTTACAGATCGAGACGTTAGGTTGGCGGCTGAACAGTTCATCTCAATCTGTAACACCTGGAGCCCAAATATCTGGCTTGGTGTTACAGATTGAGATTTTGCTAAAGACGAGGATAGGCGCCGCCACCAAAACCTAACGCTTGCGGCGCTTGGTTGCGGCGAGACCGGCAGCGGCGACGGTTGCACCGGCGATGCCCAGGGCAGCGACCGTCATCGCGGCGGAGTCACCCGTGCCGGCAAGCTCCGTACCGCCGGACTTCTTGCCGTTCTCGCCCTTACCCTTGGACTTGTCCCTCGTCACCGTGGTCGTCGTCGAAGTCGAACTGCCCGCAGGGACCCCGGCGCCACCAGAGCCATCCGCACCGCCGCCCTGCTCGCCGCCGTCAGGCGTCGGCTCGGGCTCTGGCTTCAGACTGGGATCGGGCGTCGGCTCAGGCGCCGCCTCATCGGTCACCGTGATCGTAATGTTCAGACGCTCGGAATACTCGCTGTACGACATGCCAGGGCGCTGTGCCGCAATGCGCACATACATGTTGCTATCGAGCGCAATAGGCTCGGTGTACTTTACGCGGCCTTCGTCACGGCAGGGGCAGGTGTCGTTGGTGGTGTACCAAATCGTCGTGCCGTCTTCGGCAGAAAGCTCCAGCTTCGTGCCCTTGGGCACCGTAATGTAGTTCTCCTTGGGCGACCATGCACCAAACGTCGTCGCACCAATCGTCGCAACCGGTCGCGCCGGTCGCACTGCCTCGGCAGACACGCGAACGTCGACCTGCTTGGACAGCGCCGTGTCATCCACCGTCGCCGTCAACGTCGTCAAACCGGGCAGAGCACCATGCAGCACAAACGTCGCCGCACCGTCCTCGCCCGTCACGGCCTGGGTGGCATCGACAGAGCAGATAGCCGAGGACTCCAGCCCAACACTAACCTTGGCGCCCGCAAACGGCTTGCCCGCCTTATCGGTCACGTGCGCCACCAGCTCAAAGTCACCGCCATCAAGCATGGTCACGGCCTGCTCCACGTTGAGCTTGAGCTTGTCGGCACGAACGCCCACGACAAGCTCGCCACTTGCCCAGCGTGGCATGACCGTGCCGGCGTAGTTGCGAGCACCGTCGAGCTCAAACGCCACCGTCGAGCCCGCCTCACGCGCATCGGCATAGCGAATACGCAGCACGCGCGACAGCGGCTTGCCATTGGGATCGTCCTGCTTGTCGAGCCACGTATACGTCACGTCGCCCAAGCCCTGCGCGCACAATGCGACCAGGGCATCGTCGCTCGCATCCATATACTGCGCAAACTCAACCTCGATGCAATCGGTATAGGCATGGGCCGAAGCCACCCCGGGCGCCGCCGTCGACACCAAGCCAATGTTCACCTCAGTCTGAATCGGCGGCACGCGCAGCCAAGCCGAACGCGCCTCCTCATACCCGTCCTTGGTCACGCGCACCTGATACCAGCTGGTCGGCGTATTCCAGTTGTACGCACCGTCCGCACCCGTTGCAAGCGGATTGTCCTGCTCATACTCCTCGGCATCCCAACGCACTGCATTGGTACCGGCCACATCGTCGGCGCTCCACAGCTCAACCGTCGCGCCTTCAACCGTATTGGACAGTAGGCCCTCGTACACCACGCCCGCAGGGTCGGGTGCAGCCTTGGCGGCCACATTGCGATAACGCGCCTCAAAAATCGACTGCATCTTCTCGTCCGAGATCAAGCCGTCCTTGTTGGCCTTGTAGACCTCGGCATCGGTCAGCTCCCCCCAGTTGACCGTAATGCGATTCTGGCATGCGCGCTCCACCTGCTCGCAGGCAACATCGTAGGCGCATTCGGCATTGGTCAGCTTAATCGCGCGCTCCGAACCTACGCTGGTCGAAGCCGCGTCATAGGCAGCACCCACCACGGTACCCGCCGAACCGGCCGTCAGCACGCCGGCGATTGTCATAATGGAGCCCACCGCCACATCGGTGCTGTCGTGGCAGAGCTGGCGATACAGCAGATCCTCAAACGCACGCGCCTTCTCCATGGCGTCGCGCAGCGCGTAAATGCACTTCCAGTCGTCCTCGGTCTTCTCGGGCTTGGCAAGTAAGCGCGTATGCTGAAGCTCATAGCCCTCGCGCTCGCCCTTCACCTTCTGCATACGGACGTTCACGTTCTCCCAGTTCTTGCTGGCATCGTTCACGCCGTAAATGCCGGTAAAGATGCCGATGCCCTGGGTCGCCGCGGGAAACGCCTGGCCGGCCGCCTTCCACGCATCGGTCTTAAAGACCTGTCCGAACATCTCGCACTCAATCTTATAGCTCTTGAGCGAACGGATCGTGCGGATGAGCTTCATATGGGCGCTCACGTCGCCGTTGCGCTTCCAGGCCATAAGCCAACCGCGAATCGTAGAGTTATTGAGGCTATGGACCACATTCCAGTTGTCGTACAGGTTGTCCAGAATGTCGCACTGCATGGCGATCGAGTTAAACAGAAGCGCCTGGTTCTTGTTGTTATTGGAGTTCTCGATAAACTCCGACTCGATATAGGCCGTCTGCTCGCCATCGGGCGCGGCGACCTTAAAGCCCTTGACGGTATCGTCGTCAGCCGCCTTGTAGCTCAGTGAGCTGCCGAGCGCCTGGCCCAAATCGTTAAACCCGCTCATCGACTGGCCGTTGTACTCGCTGGCCTTAATGCCCGCACACTTGTTGAGTGCCGCAGCAGTTGCGTCATTCCAGCTTCCGTATTGGTTGAGCTGGCCGATACCCATCGACTGGCCCACCAGGTCCTCGGCCTGCTGGGCAATAAACTCCGCTCGCGATGCATGGTCGACGAGCTCCTTGATGGCGGCCGCATCCGCTGCGTTCGCGCCCTGGGCCGCCGCGAGTTCTTGATACCAATCCTCGCTGGTGCCGTAAGCATCCTCAAAGATCATTTTGTCCACATTGACGCCATAGCTGTCGCCCTGCTGGGTTAGCAGCGCCGCCGACCCGCCGACCGCAGCCTTGAGCTCAGCCGCAAACTGAGCGGCCTCGTCGTTGCCAGCATCATCACCCTCGCCGTCGCTGGCGGCAGGGGCACGGCGGGCCTTGCGAGCAGCACCACCCTGGGCCTCGCCCTCTTTACCGTCCTTGTCCTCCTCGGCAAGCGCATCGGCGACCATCTGGTCAATCGCGTCGTTAAAGGCCTCGTCGACATCATTAAACGAGTTATCCATCATATACTCGTGCCACTGCTGCACGGCATTCGAGAACTCCTGCTGGCGCTCCTCGGCCGCGGCGGAATGCTTTTTGGCCGAAGCGTTGGCGTCAAAACTCAGCATAGTCATAAGCTGAGCATTGGAGATACGGTAGGTCTGCGGCATAAAGATCTGCTCAAAGTTGCCGCAGTTCACATAGGTTGAATCATTCGCCTTGTTAAACTCGTCGAGCAGCTTGAGATATCCCTCGTCCACATACTCCGCCACATAGCGCACACGGGTGCCCTCGCGCGACTTTTGAGTCAGAGGAATCGTCACCGTCTTGCCATCCACGCAGTCCACGTACAGGTCGAGCGTGTCGGCGGCCTCTTCGTTTCCCACCTCGAGCGTGATGTCAAAGGTCCAGTAGGCGTTCTTCTTTTGTGGCAGATGATGGAAGGTCCACAGGCTCTTGCCGGTGTCCTTGCCGTCCTTGACCAAGTTTTGCGTACCGCCACGATACGTCACATCAAAGTTCCAGACCGAAGCACCCGGAACATAGCGCACATAATTGCGAGCCGTTACCTCGGCAGCAGCGGCGGCAACATCGGTCGAGCCCACGCGCGCTTCGAGCGTCACACGCTCGGCGGCAAGCGTATCCTGCGGCAGGTCGTATTCAATCTTGGCACGGCCGAGTTTATTGGTCTTGCCGGTGTACTTTGCGGCCGAGGCGCCCGCGCCCACGGTAAGCTGCACGCTTTTTCCGGGCGCTGCGTATACGTAGGCCACATTGCCCAGTAGGCTGTGAACGTCGGTGCTGTCGACCTCGATGCGCGATCCGCTAACCTCGAGTGTGGTGCTTCCCAGCGGCAATGTCACCTCGCCCAGCGTAATAAGCGGCGAGATGGCATAGATGCCCGCGGTCTTAGGCTTAAAGCGCACAAACACATCGGCGCCCATGCCCTTCTTCATATTGAGAACGAGGTTGTCGCCCTCCCAAGTTGTGCCAGCCCACATGGCATCGGAGCTGGCGCCGGCTTCGCGAGCGCCTGCGGACACATCCTCGACGGCATCCTTGGCCAGCGGAATCTCAATCTTGGCAGCCTGGCTGTCCTTGAGCTCGTAATGAATGCGCAGCTCGGTCTCCACGCCAACGACCGCGGACGAATCGGCGATAACCGAGCCCGCCGTCAGCCCGCGCTCGACACGATACGTCTCCACGTCAAACGTGGGGACGTCGAGCGTCACGTCGAGCTGTTTGCCGTCCTCAATCTTCACCTGCTTTTGCGCGATATGCTTACCCACGGTCAGCCCTAGGCGGCTAAACGTGGAATAGCTCGTCGCTTGGATGTCGTAGCTCGTCTTGTTAAAGGCAACGATGGTGTACGAACCGGCCTTAAGGCGCGGCGTCTCGGCCTTCATGATAGGCGTGGTGCCATCGTCTTCGTAACCCATCAGATAGGTGACGCCGTCGGCGACCAGCTTGCCGTCGGACGTACGGAACACCAGCACGCGGTTGGCGCCCTGGTAGTCGCCCTTGGTCGTGACCGTCGCCGTACCCCAAGGCTTCAAGTCGATATCGACCTTGCCGGCCGAAGGCTTCACCGTCGCCGTCGCCCCACCCAGCTTGAGGCTGTCTCTGGGCTCGAGCGTTATCTCAAGATCCTGGTCTGCGTCGGCAATGGCCTGCGACACCACGAGCGCTGTGCCCTGGATACGGAAGTCGTTTTCCTTGTCGCCCTTGGCAGGTTTGAGCGTCTTGCCGCCGCTCTTCACCGTCAGATCGATGTTATCGAGACTATCGAGCTCAATGCGTTCGGTCTTATCCTGGCCCACAATCGGTTCAAGATAGCCCACGTTGAGCTCAATCGCGCGCGAGGCCGGAATCTTGGTAAAGTCCTCCGCCTTAATCTCTCCGATATTCCATGTGCCCGTCATCTGGTCGCCCGGGCGCGCCAGCACCATGTCATAGTAACCGCTGAGCGAAATGCGCAGGGTGGCTGCTGTCTTGGAGAGAGCGTCCGCTGTAAAGCTGCCGTCATCGCCAACCGCCAGCGGCGTGGACTGCCCCGCCTGCACGAGTGTAGCCGTCGCGCTCTGGGGAAGTTTGCCCGTCACCTGGGCCGCCTCGCCCATCCACTCAAACGTGTAGGCAGGCTTCGAGGAATCGACGGAGTCCTTGCGATCGGCCACGGCATCGGCAAGCTTTTTGACCATCGAGGGGTTGCCAGCCGAATCGGTCGCATAGGCATAGATGGTCTGGCCTTCACTAAAGGGAATCGCATACGTTACGCCATCGATTGTCACGCGCTCATTATAGTCGCCCGGATAGCCCGCCTCACCAAACTGAAGATCGGGGTTCATCACGCGCAGGGCAACGGCATTATGGTTCGTCTCGTTTCCGTATCTCGTGTTCTCAAAAGCTCCCCACTCTATCATTTCCACGCTTTTGGGTAGCACAATCTCTTTGCCGGCAATCGCAGGATCAAGAGAGGCGAACGCGTGCGCTCCGATATATTTAACGCCGTCGCCGATCGTCACCGACGACACATGCGAGCACCCGTCAAAGGCATTGCGCTCAATCCGCTCCACCGTGCCCGGCACATTGATCTGCGTAAAGGTGAGCACTGTTGTGTCCGAGACATAGAACTGTGGCACGCCGCAATAGGCGAATGCAAGATAGTCGATAGTTTTGACCGAAGGCGGCAGCGTTGCCACCACCTTGTCGTCAAGTTGTTCACATTCCTTAAAGGCCTGCTCGGGAATCGTGGTAAAGGCCGCGTTGTTGGGCCAGGTTACCGTTTGGAGCGTCTTGCTTTTGTAGAATGCATAGCTCTTGAGCTCCTCGACCGAATCGGGCAGTGCGATCTCTTTGATGCTGCTGCCGCCCAAGCCTCCAACCGAGCGGACATGCGAATTAGGGGCGAAGGTGATCGATGTGAGCGCAGCGCTTCCCATACCCGTAAGGCTTACGACATTTTTGTCGTCGATGGTCGAGGGCACCTCCAACGTGGTAATGCCCGCGTCGCCATACTCGATAGATATTTCGTTGGTGAGGCTATCAATCGAGAAGTAGTACTGCGCGGGGGTCTGCTCGCCGGCCACGTAGCCATCGTCGTATTCGTCCTTTACGCCCGTGGCGCCCTTCGAGGTCATCCAGAGCCCAAGATCCTCATTCCAGGTTGCTTCGGCTTCGGCGGTCTCCTCCTGCTTCTGCTGTTCGGCGAGCTCCTTGCCCTCGACAAGATCGATGGCGAGCGTGGCCACGGGCGTGCTCTCGGTCTGCCCAGCGCCCGTCAGGCCTGCCGCCGATGCAATCTCGGAGTCCGGGGGCGTAGGGGTGTCACCGGCGGCGGGCACTGTGGGATCGGCAGCGCCGGCATCGGGCGCGGGGTCGGCGGAAGCAGAGTCTGACGTTTGGGCGTCAGCCGAATCGGCGGGAGCGGCGTCGGCTGCTTGGCCGTTATCCGCCTGCACAAAAGTGCCGTCGGTGGTGAGGGTCTCGGCAAACGCGCCCGCGGGCAACGAGCCCGTCACCATGGTGAGGGTCACCGCGGCAACGGTCAGGCGGCGGCAAAGCGCTCGAACAGTAGTCCACCTCATGGTCGTTCCTTTCCTGCAAACCAAAAGTCATCCAGCGTAATCGTCGTCCAAAAACAAAGCGAACGGTAGGTTCATATATACGAACCTACCGTTCTACCTGCGCAAACCGCCACAAAGGGGACAGGCACCTTTGTGGCGGTTTGGGGTCTGGTCGACGAACCGATTCCGATGTTTGTCTCGATCTGTAACAGTTAGGCCCTGTTGAGCCTTGTAGTTGTTACAGATCGAGATATTGCTCCAGCCGCCCCCGCTTTGTCTCAATCTGTAACAGTTAGAGGTCAAATTCCCCGCCTGGTGTTACAGATCGAGACATTAGATTGGCGGCCATTCGGTTCATCTCAATCTGTAACATCTAGAGCCGTTTTGGGCAGTTTGGTGTTACAGATCGAGATTTTACTGAGGCCGAGAACGAGAGCCGTCACCCAGCTCTAATGCTTGCGGCGCTTGGTCGCGGCGAGGCCGGCGGCGGCTACGGTTGCGCCGGCGATGCCTAGGGCGGCGACCGTCATCGCGGTGGTATCCCCCGTGGTAGCCAGGACAGCATCGCCCTTCTTGGCCTGCGTGGTTTTCTCAACCGTCTTGGTCGTGGCGGTTGTCGTGGCCGGCTTGGCCGCGGGCTTCACCCCAGGCTGCGGCGCCGGCTTGGGATCCGGCGTAGGCTGCGGATCGGGGGTCGGCGTGGCCTCGGGCGTAAAGGTCAGATCGGTGTTGAGCCACAGGGTGTAGATCCAACCGCTCTCGGGATCAACTACACTCGCTTCGCCCACCTGGTAGCCGCACTCCTGACCGTTGATCACCAGCTTGGTGTCGGGCGTGAAGTAGAAGCCGCGCGCGGGCTTGAGGTAGATACCGTAGCGATAGGTCACGCCGGGCTTAAAGGCGTCGATGTGATTGGTGATGTGCTGGTCCCAAAACTCAACGGAATTCACCTCGCTGCCGTCGCTACCCATCCAGTACTCACACTGAGGAAGGGAGTTGGAGCCCGTCGGAACATTCGCCGTAAAGACCGGCCTATCGCCTGCCTTGAAGGTGGTCGTGGCACCGTTGATCTCGATAACGTCGATGGCCCGCCATTCGTCGATCGGCTGCTCGCACACCATATTGTCAGCGTTTGGCGCGAAGACGCCGTTGACGGTCTTTACGTGGTGCACCCAATGACCGTTGACGTTCATATTGCAGTCATCGGCCACGGTATTGTCGCCCTTGAGCCTCAGCTCAACGGAGTACATGTAGAACTTACCATCTTCGAAGTGTTCAATCCTCCTCGCGCCCGTCGGATACTTGGCAGGGTCGGAATACCAGAAGGCAACGGGCGTGAGCCCCGTAGGGTCGCTGGCATCCATCTCTTCCCAGCACTCGTAGGCGATCTCGTACTTGTCGGCATCGGCAGCGGGGACCGTCGCAGTCGCGCGCGGCGCCTCGCCGGGCGCGTAGTCGGTCTTCACGTCGTTGACATTCAGGTTATGGAGGGCTTCGTTTTCCGATGCAACAAGCGTAATTTCGCTATTGATGGCATAGCGGAGGTAATAATCGTACCTGGTTTCGTTGACGATAGTCGAGCTGCCTTCATAGTCAGTTCCGGTATACTCCAGTGCCGAGCCAATATAGAGAGCCTCATTGCGCGTGAGTCGATACGAGCCGCCTGCCGCGCCACCCGTAAAGGTCAGCGTCAGCCTCATGTGATCGCCAGCGGGTTCGAAGCGAGCCGTCACGTCGGACATGGATGCATCCTGAACTTCGACCAGAGTGCCCGAAGCGGCATCGGCCCTGTAGTACTTAACCTCGACGACTTCGCTCGCAAGCGCTTCTGGAATGCCACCCTCAACATCGGGAAAATCGTGGGTATACGGCTGGCCCTTTTCGATTGTGACATTGCTCGGAAGCGCGCAGTCCGTGTAGCGGGGAACCACGGTCGTATTGACCCTAACGTCGCTGCCGCCAACAACATCGGTCACACCGCAGGGCATGATGGCGTTGCTCGCCGGCATGGCGGCGTTGTCGTCGCCAGAAGCGTTTTGCCCAGCGAGCGCAGCACCGCTAGACTCATTGACGGCATCGGCTGGGATTGTCTGCTGAGGCTCAACGGTGGCTTGCGCCGCCGGAGCAGCATCGGTTGCAGGCGCGGTCGAAGCAGCTGGTGCGGTCGTTGCAGCCGTATCCTCCGCAACCGTCGGCGTCACCGGAGCCGCGGCAACCTCATCCGTCCCAGCGGCGGGATCGGCGCATTCCGTCGCCAGCGCCACGCTCGGCAGCAGCAACTGCCCGACCATAAGCGCGCACGCGCCGGCGCAAGCTATTTTGGCACCCACACAACGCCAGGTACCGTGAACCAGCGAGCAGGTGGACTCACGCTGAGCTTGCTTGTCAAAGTGGCTTACGTTCATAACGGCCTCCTTGGTCGTAGGGACATGCCACCACAAAGGTGCCTGCCCCCTTTGTGGTGGTCCTGTACCACCAAGATGTGCCAAATGACTCCATATGCCTAGGTTCGTAGATGTGAACCTAGGCCTCTACCTGCGGTTTAATTCAATATGATTTCGCCATCGCCACACTCGTCCCGGGAACGCTACAATCGAGGACACGATTATTCGTCCACCCAAAGGACCGTCCTTGAACCTGAGCAGGTCTAAAATCAACGCGCTTCTGGCACTCGCGCTCTTCACCTTCGCCTTCCTTGCCGCCGAGTTTCGTTTCGACGTCAACGTCGGGCTGCTCGCCGGTGCCGAACGCGTTGTAATCGCACAGGGCTTTATTCTGGGTGCGAGCGTGCTCGGCTTTATCGGATACGCGCCGCTGCTCGGGCTCGCACAGCGCAAGGGCCACTCACTGGCAGCCGTCAACGCCGCCGCCGTCCCTATCGTCATCGTGGGCCTAACCCAAATTCAATCCCCCACGGACCCGCTTGCCCTCGAGATTCTGGGCTGCGTGGCATTCTTTGGACTCGGCCTGCTGGGCGTCGCTGCGCACCACGCCTTTTCACTGGCGTTTCAAGACGATCCCAAGCTCGCCACCGGCGCGGGAGCGGCCTATGCCGCGGGCATCCTGATGCAGTTCGCCGTCAACCTGCTCAATTGCGGCGGTATCGCAGAGCTCATCGTCCTTGGCGCAGCGACTATCGCCATATCCACCCTCAGCGTCGTTCCCCTAAAGGCTGCCGAGAGTCCCAATCCCACCGTCAACCCCTTTGCCGAGCCCTCACACGCCCTCGCCAAGCAGGCATGTTGGAGCATCGCACTCGTCATGATTCTTGCCTGTCTGTTCTCCACCCTCGACAACGTGGTCACACTCTCCAACGCCCACGGCACCATTGCCGTGCAGACTTGGCCGCGCCTCTTTTTGGCGGCAAGCGGCCTTGCCGCCGGTCTTATCTTTGACCTTGCCGAGCGCCGCTACATGGGACTTGTCATGCTCGGCATCGCCGTGCTCTCGACCATTTCCATCCTGGCCGTGGAGGCCGGCGCCGATCCCAACCTAGGCCTTGTCGTCTTTTACCTGAGCTCGGGCTTTTTCGTCACGTTCTTTACCGCCACCTTTACACAGCTGGCACCGCACATGCATGCACCCGCCCTTTGGGCTGGCATGGGCCGCGCCGCCAACAATGTATGCGCTTTCACCACATCGGGCATCTCGCTTGCTCTCGTGACCTCGGATAACGTTGCCCTCATTATGATCGGTGCGCTCGTTTTGCTCGTCGCCGCCTGCGCGGCGTTTGTAGCCGCGGGCCTGTTCCGCCTGCCCCAAACCGAGCAGGAGCGCGAGCGCGAGCAGCTGGCAGAAGAAGCACTCGCCGCCCCCACCATCGAGGAGCAACGCCAGGCCTTCATCGCCAACCACGCTCTCACCCCGCGCGAAGTCGACGTGCTCATAGCCGTGACCCAGGATGAACGCCCGCTCAAGCAGGTTGCCGAGGAACTCGGTATCTCGATGCGCATGGTACAGCGCCACCTGAGCTCCATCTACCAAAAGACCGACACGCAGACGCGCGCCGGTCTCACCAAGGCCTTCCCCTCGGCCTAAAACAAAAACCACCGCAAAGGTGCCTGTCCCCTTTGTGGTGGTTATTGATCGGCTAGCCTTCGAGCTGCGCTACCTTGTAGCGGTAGGCGGCGGCGATAACGTCTTTACAGCCCTCGCGTCCCAACTTGGCGCGGTTGACGACGATGTCTTTGCCGCTCGTCATCTTCCACTTTCCGGCGCTGTAGCGCTTGTAGAACGCCTCGCGCGCCTTCTGCTGCTGCTTGACCAGCTTGGCGCCCTTCTTTTTGTTAAGTCCACGCTTCTTGCGCACGATCTCGACGCGGTCCTCAAAGGGTGCGGTCACCAACACGGCAATATGGTTGGGGTTGTTACGCAGCAGGTAATCGGACAGGCGACCTTCAATAATGCAGCTCTCGGTCTCGCCCAGATCCAAAATCACCTGGCTCATCTTTTGGAACAACTTGTCCGAGTACGAGCGCGCATCGTAGCGGTCGGGCAGGAACGCCATGTTCTCCACGGCCAGACGTTCGTCATAGGCGGCCATCTTATCGAGCGACTCGCCCGCGCGCAGAGACGCGCGCACCAGCAGCTCGTTGTCGTACAGCGGAATCCCCAACTCGTCGGCAAGCATGCGACCAATCTCGTGGCCCTCGGCGCCAAAGTCGCGCGCGATGGTAATGACCACAGGATTCTTCTTGTTCTCCAGATCGCTCATCGCGATTCCTTTCTCTATGTGGCAAAGGGGCTGTCCCTTTGCCACATTCTACGCTGCCACCATTCGCCTCTGATATGCGCGAACCAGCAGCGAGATACCAAAGTTGAGCACAAAGTACATCGCAAACACCAGGCCGTAGAGCATAAGCACCTGCGACAGATCGATCGCGTGGGCCATCACAACGTTGGCCGTGTACATGAGCTCGGCCACGTTAATGCCCGAAAGATACGAGCTGTCCTTAATGACGGTCGTGCACTGGCTAAACAGCGCCGGAATGATCGTCTTAAACGTCTGCGGCAGAATGATGTAGCGCATGGTGGCAAAGAAGCCGAAGCCCTGGCTCTGCGCTGCCTCAAACTGGCCGCGCGGAATCGAGTTGAGGCCGCCGCGCACAATCTCGGCCATAACGGCGCTGGTAAACAGCGTAAAGGCGATGGTCGAAATCACAATGTCCAAACCCTGCACCGTAAAGTAGATAAACAGGATCCACAGCAGGTTTGGCGTACAGCGGAACAGCTCGATATAGGCACTCACCAAAATACGGAACGGGCGGGGCGCATAGCTTTTAACAAGCGCCAGCACCGTGCCAAAGATGAGCGAGAAAAAAATCGACAGCGCCGAGATCTCGATTGTCTTAACAAAGCCGCCCCAAATGTAGAGCAGGTTGGTCGCGTTGAAGATTTCCATGCGCTAGGCCTCCTCTACGTTGTCGAGCCCCAGCTCGGCCAGGCTCACGCCGCGCGGACGCTCCTTGGAGCGGCGCTCGAGCCACTGCACCAGCATGGCAAGCGGAAAGCAGATGATGAAGTACATAAGGCAGCAGACGATGTATCCCTGCAGGTAGCCGTACAGACTCACAAAGTTGTCGGAACGGTACATAAGGTCGCCGCCGGCCACAAGCGCCAGCACCGACGTGTTCTTGACCAGGTTGAGCGCCTGGTTACACAGCGGCGGCAGAATGATCTTGAACGTCTGGGGCAGCACGATGTACCAGTACGCCTGCGCACGGGTGAAGCCCTGGCTCTGGGCCGCCTCCATCTGACCGCGCGGAACCGCCTCGATACCAGTGCGGATGACCTCCGAAATGTAGGCCGCGTGATACAGACCCACGCCCAAGAAGCCCAGCACGAACGGCGCGATGCGCACCGGCTGGTCGGCACCGGTTATGGCCTGCAAAAACTGCGGACCGGCCATGTACATAAAGAGCACCTGCACGGGCAACGGGGTGTTCTGGTAAAACTCCACGTACACGCGGCTTATGGCGCGCAGCACGCGCGAGCGAGTGGTAGAGAACACGCCCAGTAGTGTGCCCAGCACCAGCGACAGCAACAGACCGGCAACGACCACTTGCAGCGTCACGCCAAAGCCCTCCCAGAAGGGCCCCATGTTTTGAAATGTCGTCGACCAACGGTCGGCGTCAAATAATCCTTCGAGCATTTGATTCCTTCCTTGGACGATGTGCCTATACAAGACCCCAGGTCTTGACCTCTTGGTCGAGCCAGCCGTCGGCCAGGCGATCGCAAATCACCTGATCGACCACGGCGGAAAGGTCGCAGCCCTTCTTGGTCGCCACGCCGTAGCCCTGCTCGCCAAACTTGACCTCGGGCTGCAACAGCTCAACGGTCTCGTTCATGTAACCGGCCAGCGTGGAGCGGTCCATGGCAAAGACGTCGATATTGCCGGCGTCGAGCGAACTCTTGATGATGGGGTAGCCGCTAAAGGCCCTAAACTCGGGCTTGCAGCTAAAGCCGTTGTCCTTGATCATCTGCTCGATCAGGCTCTGCGTGGTGGCGCCCTGGCTCACGCCAATGACCTTGCCATCCAAATCCTCAATCGAGGTAAAGCCCGAACGCTTCTTGACCATGAGTCCCACGTAGTCGGTGCGGTACGGCGTCGAGAAATCCCAGCTCTTCTTGCGCTCGTCGGTGATGGTGTAGGTCGCCGCGACCACGTCGAGCTGGCCGTTATCGATCAGCGGGCCGCGCGTCTTGGGCGTTACGTCGGTAAACTCGACTAGCTCCTGGGCGCGGGCCTCCTTGTAGCTCACGCCAAAGACGGCAGCGGCGATCTGGTAGCACAAATCGACTTCCATGCCCTCAAAGCGGCCCTTGGCGGTGTCGTAATAGCCATAGCCGGGAACGTCCTTCTTAACGCCGGCATTCAGATGGCCACGTGACTTGATGGCCGCAAGCTTGGACCCCTTGTCAGAGCCCTCGCCGCTGGTGGAGTTGCCGCAACCGGTAAGCGCGGTCCCCGTCAGCGCAAGCATGCCGGCGCCAGCCAGCTGCAAAAAGTGACGGCGCGACACGGCCGCCCTCGTCATATCCGTCATGTCCATCACCGCGCCTAGTGCAGAATCTTGGACAGGAACTCGCGGCAGCGCGGGTTCTCGGGGTTATCGAAGAAGTGCTCGGGCGTGCCCTCCTCCAGGATGCGGCCGTCCTCCATAAAGATGACGCGGTCGGCCACCTGGCGCGCAAAGCCCATCTCGTGCGTCACGCAGATCATGGTGATGTCCTCCTGCGCGAGCTCAATCATAACGTCCAGAACCTCCTGGACCATCTCGGGATCGAGCGCCGAGGTCGGCTCGTCAAACAGGATGATGGGCTGCTTGGTGCACAGAGCACGGGCGATGGCGATGCGCTGCTGCTGACCACCCGAGAGATTCTGCGGATACTCGCCGGCCTTATGCGCCATGCCGACGCGCTTGAGCGCGGCGATGGCGATCTCGGTCGCCTCCTCCTTGCTCTTCTTTTGCAGCTTGATGGGCGCGAGCGTCAGGTTGCCGAGCACCGTCATGTTGGGATACAGGTTGAACTGCTGGAACACCATGGAACTATACTTGCGAGCCATTTCCAGGTGATTCTTTTTGGTGAGCGGCGTACCGTCGATGACGACCTCGCCCGACGTGGGCTCCTCCAGATAATCGACGCAACGGATGAGCGTCGACTTGCCCGAACCGGAAGGCCCGATCATTACGAGCTTCTCGCCGCGCTTGACGGTGAGGTTGATATCTTTGAGCACATGCAGGTCGCCAAAGTACTTGTTGAGATGCTTGATCTCGATCATGTCTGCCATGAATGTCCCTTCCCTGCGTTTACACGAGTTGAACTATTGTACGGAAAGAACCACGTTTCCGCAGCCCACGCTACATCCCCGTAAAGAACCCGCAACCTTCCACCTAGTCATTGGGTACTCATTTAAGTCTGTCCCCAATGAGCACCCCTTGGCACCCACCAAAAAGGGGCGCGACCATGACGGCCACGCCCCTCAAGGCCCGAAAATAATACAACCGCCCTTGTTGAGCATAAGTCAGCGAAAACCCGTACACGCGAGCAAGGTGACGTGAAATGAAAGGGCGCAGACCTTATGGTCGCGCCCTTGAAATTGAACGTCAGATTGCCGCGTGTACGGGTTTGCAGCGTCGAGCCGTTACGCGGTTTGGTAAAACCGCGTAACAAATTACGCGAGTTTGGCTCCGACGATCTTTGCCGCTGCCGGCTTATCGAAGTTGCCGCCGGTGGCCTTACCCAGAGCGCCCATGACCTGGCCCATCTGCTTCTTAGAGGTCGCACCCAGCTCGGCGATGACCTGCTCGATCAGAGCCTCGAGCTCCTCGCCCGA
This sequence comes from uncultured Collinsella sp., assembly GCA_900542085.1. Taxonomy (GTDB): domain Bacteria; phylum Actinomycetota; class Coriobacteriia; order Coriobacteriales; family Coriobacteriaceae; genus Collinsella. The sequence goes on along the minus strand of UQMK01000017.1, from coordinate 26,763 downwards.
AACCTGCGCGGGCAGCAGGCTCTCCAGAATCTTGACCTGCTCGGTCAGGTTGTCGGTACGCTCCTGATCGGTACCGGCCTTAATGGACATCTCCAGCGTCTCGCTCGTCTGCTTAATCAGACGCTTGATCATGCTGTTGACATCTTCCTCGGTCACATCACGACGCTCGTTGACCTCGATGTTCTTCACCTCGGCCTTAACCTGGCGAATGATAGACAGGCGAACCTTGTCCTTGGCCTTCATGGCCGCGATCATTTCCTTCTGCAGTTCTTCGTTGGTCATCTGCAAATCCTCCTCAATAGTGCGGGCGGCACTCGCACGAGCGCCGCCCCATGATTACTCAGTCGTCGACGAATCGTCGGTCGAACTCTTGGTGACGCCCTTCAGGCTGACGTTGTACGGCACGTCCTTGGGCATGGGGTTAACGGTGATGTCGGCGTCCTTCTTGTACTGCTCCAGCCACTCGCTGTACGCGGTGCTTGCCGCCTGCGTCTTCACCACGTTGGAGACGTACTTCTTGATGTCCTTGGGCACCTGCTTAATGTCATCGACCTGATTATCGACATGGAAGTAGTCGGTGCACTTGATGATGTGATAGCCATAGGTCGACTCGACGACACCGCTCACATCGCCCTTATTGAGTCCCTCGAGTGCCGCCTGATAGCTGTCGACGAAGGTGGTGAGCTTGTCCCAGCCTACATCGCCCTTCTTATCCTTGGAGCCGGTATCGTCGGAGTACTGCTCCACGGCATCCTCAAAGCTCAGCTCGCCGGAGTTGATCTTATCCAGGCACTCCTGCGCCTTGGCCTTGGCGGCAGCCTTGTCCTCGTCGGAAGCGTCGGAATCGACCTTGATCAGGATATTCGACGAACGACGGGCATCGTTGTAGTTGGACAGGTTCTCATTGATGTAATCGACAATCTCGCTGTCCTTGGGCTTGCTGGTGGGTGCCACGGCATCCTTGAGCTTCTGCTGCGCCAGGCTCTCCTTGAGCGAATCCTTGTAGGTGTCCTCGGTGTAGCCGTAGGTCTTGAGAGTCTTCTTAAAAGTCTTGGCGCCGCCTGCGCTCTTGCACGCGTCCTTCCAAGCCTTCTCGACCTCCTCGTCCGACACCGTCACGCCATTCTCCTTCTGCGCTTGCTGAAGCAGGATCTGCTGCGCGTAGGAGTCGATGAGCTGCTTGCGGTACTTCTTGGGCGTGAGGTCGTTGTCGACCAGGTACTGTGCCCAGTCCTTGTCCTTGGTGTAGCCGTAGGACGTGCGCATGCTCATGATCTGCTTGGTCACGGTGTCCTCGGTGAGGTTGGTGCCGTTGATAGTGGCAGCCACACCGCCGGTGAGTTTGTAGCCTGTACTAGTGTCCTCGGTCTGCGACATCAGGCCGGAGCACGCCATGGCCGAGACGGAGAGCAGCATCGCCAGCACGCCGATGACCACCAGGACAATCTTGACGGTCTTGGACACATAGGTCTTGCGCTGCTTCTTGCGAGAGCTGGAGGCAGTGCGAGCCTGTTGCTCGGGCGTCGGCGCGGCCTCGAGGTTCTTTTTCTTATTTGCCATGTTTGGCCTTTCGCATCACGAATCGAACAAACGCCATTGTGTCACAACGCAGCCCCCGCGGCACACCTGGCGCATGGGGGACAGGTTAATCTGCACCATTTTGGTGCAAAGGGGACAGGTCTGGCAGTTGGCAGTTAGGGACGTTCCTTTTCTGCCGGCAGTTAGGGACAGTCCCCAAGTGCCGGCCCTAAAAGTGGCGGCGGATGGCGTCGACCATGCCTTGGCACGTGGTCTGGCCGAGTACATCGGCTGCGGCATCGGCATCCATAAAGATATTCATAAGCGCTTGCAGGGCCTCGACCTGGCCGCCCGGCTCGGCAATGCCCAGATTGATGACAATCTGCGCCGGCACCGGGGCGCCCATGCCCGCCATCGCGTTGAACGTCACAGGTGCAGCGGGCTTTACCACCGCGATATAGGGCTTGGCCACAAATCCCGGATCGGTATGCGGAATGGCGATGTTTGCCGCCGGCATAGCGAGACCCGTGGGATAGGCATCCTCGCGCGTGCGGACGGCATCGAGCCAACCGGGCGCAATGTAACCGCGAGGTGCAAGCTCGTCCTCGAGCCGCGCAAACACCTCATCCGGCGTCGCGCACTCCCAATCAAAAAACACCAGCTCAGGCGTAAACAGCGCTTCGTTATCCGCCATGCGCTCACCTCTCTCACCTAGTCACCTGCGACGTTCTTGAATGACTAGTCGTTAAAGACCGTCCCCAATGACTGCCAAAAACAAAGGGTGGCCACTTGCGCCTTGGCGCCAATGACCACCCTGACTACTCGGCTAAATTGTACTGTGCGCCACTAGCCGCGAGGCGCATCAATTGCGACCTTGCCGCTCTCCAGCACGTGAACGCGGCCGTCGGCGAGCATTTGCACGACCTCGGGATACAGCACATGTTCGATCGCGTGGATGTGCTCCTCGAGCGTGTCGACGTCCCAGTCCTCCTCGACAGCCAGCGCACGCTGGGCGATGATGGGACCGTTGTCGTAGATCTCGTTGGCAAAGTGCACGGTCACGCCGGTCACCTTGACGCCGCGCGCAAACGCATCGTCGATCGCATGGGCACCGGTAAAGCTCGGCAGCAGCGCCGGGTGTAGGTTGACCACGCGGTTGGGGAACGCCGCCAGCAGCGGCGTGTGCACCATGCGCATGTAACCGGCCATCACCACGTACTCGCAGCCGCGTTCGAGCAGCTCATGCGCGATGATCTCGTCAGCCGCGATGGGGTCGGCATAGACATCTTTGGACAGCGTGAGTGTCTGGATGCCCGCACGCTCGGCACGCTGCAAACCCTTGGCCGAAGGACGGCTCGACACCACAAGCTCAATCGAAGCATTGAGCTTGCCAGCGGCGATCAGGTCGATCAGCGCCTGCAGGTTGGTGCCAGAACCGCTGATAAGCACGCCGATCTTGAGCGGCTCGGCCGTATCGGTGCCGGTCGGACGGGTGTAGGGCATAAAGCCCAGGCCCTCGGCAGCAGCCATCTGCTCGTTAGCGCTCATCGGAGTACACGACCTTACCGGAACCCTCGACGCACTCGCCCACGCGGAACGGCTTCTCGCCCAGCGCGACCAGAGCCTCGGTCACGGCAGCCTCGTCCTCGGGGGCGACGATCAGGCACAGGCCGACGCCCATGTTGAAGGTCTTGCATGCCTCGTTGGGCGCGAGCTCGGCCTGACGCGACACGTAGGTGATGACGGGCGGAACATCCCAGCCCATCTCGGCGCCGTTGCGGGTGACCACGGCATCGACGTCGTCGGCGAGCGCGCGGTTGAGGTTCTCGGTAATGCCGCCGCCGGTGATGTGGGCAATGGCATGAACGTTGGCGCCACCGCGGAGCAGCTCCAGAATCGGCTTCACATAAATGCGCGTGGGGGCCAGCAGGGCGTCGGCCAGCGAAGCACCGCCGAGCTCCTCGAGCGGACGACTCAGCTCCTCGGCCTTAGCGGCAGCCTCGGGCGTGCCCGGCTTGATGCCGTCGACACCGATAACCTTGCGCACGAGTGAGTATCCGTTGGAGTGCACGCCGGTGGAGGGCAGGCCCAGGATCACATCGCCGGGGCGAACGTTCGCGGGGTCGAGCATCTTGGGACGATCGACGACGCCCACGGTAAAGCCAGCGAGGTCATAGTCGGCCGGGGCCATGACGCCCGGGTGCTCGGCCATCTCGCCGCCCACGAGCGCGCAGCCCGCGAGCTTGCAGCCGTCGGCCACGCCCTTGATGATCTTTGCCATGTGCTCGGCCTCAATGTGACCGATGGCGACGTAGTCCAGGAAGAACAGCGGCTCGGCGCCCGAAGCCAAAATGTCGTTGACGCACATGGCGACCAGGTCCTGGCCCACCGTCTCGTGACGGTCCATAATCTGGGCGAGCACGAGCTTGGTACCCACGCCGTCGGTGCCGCTGATCAGGATCGGGTCTTCCATATCCTTGAGCGCGGCGGCCGAGAACAGGCCACCAAAGCCACCGATGCCGCCGATAACCTCGGGGCGGTTGGTGTCCTTGACCATCTGCTTAATAGCGTCGACGGCGCGGCCGCCCTCGGCGGTATCGACGCCGGCGTCCTCATACGTCACATGCTTGCTGTCGCTCATCTGAGCCTTCCTCTCCCACTACCGTGGCTCCGCGCGGGCGCCAAACGGTGCTCATAGTTGCGTTCATTTCGGCGCGCGCCATAACAGAACGCGCCGTCATATCAACAAAACAGCAGGTAAAACCTACCAAAATAAACCTGTCCCCACATGGCAGGTTTTAGGCCTCGCCGTGCTCCTCTTCCCAGCTGCGGTCGTCGTATTTCTCGACCACGGCGTCGTCGTCAAAGTGCAGCGGCTTGTCCAGGTTGCGGGGCTTAAAGCCCTCCATAAACTTGTCGCGGCCAAAGCTCTCGGGAATCGCCACGGGGTAACGTCCGGTAAAGCACGCATCGCAGTAACCGCCCTTGGGCATGACCTTCAGCAGGCCCTCGACCGAAAGGAAGGCCAGCGAATCGGCGCCGATATACTCGCAAATCTCGTCGACCGTCTTGTTGGCGCTGATAAGCTGCGACTGCACGTCGGTATCGATACCGTAGAAGCACGGCCAGATGACCTCGGGCGAGTTGATGCGAATGTGAATCTCCTTGGCACCGGCGTTGCGCAGCATCTTGACAAGCTGCACCATGGTGGTGCCGCGGACGATGGAGTCGTCGATGACGACCAGGCGCTTGCCTTCGATGTTGTCGCGCAGCGGGTTGAGCTTCATACGCACGCCCATGGCACGCAGCTCCTGCGTAGGCTCGATAAACGTACGGCCCACATAGCGATTCTTGATGAGGCCCTCGCCAAAGGGAATGCCGCTCTCGTGCGAATAGCCCTCCGCGGGCGGCAGGCCGGAGTCGGGCACGCCGATGACCAGGTCGGCCTCGACGGGCTCCTCATGTGCCAGCTGACGACCCATGTCATAGCGGCAGGCGTAGACGCTCTTGCCGTTCATGATGGAGTCGGGGCGAGCGAAGTAGACCTGCTCAAAGATGCAGTTGGCGGGCTCTTCGGCTGCAGGCACGCCCTGCTCGGATACCAGGCCCTCGGCGCTGATGCGCAAGATCTCGCCGGGACGGACGTCACGGACGTACTCGGCACCCACGATGTCGAGTGCGCAGGTCTCGGAAGCAACGACCCAGCCGCCGGCGCGCGTGACACGGACGGCGGAGTCGACCGTCGCGGCGCCGTCCTGCGACGGCAGCTGCGAAACGGCTGCGGCATCGGCCTGGTCCAGACCCTCGTCCACCAGCTTGCCCAGCACGAGCGGGCGAATGCCGTGTGGATCGCGGAATGCGTAGAGCGCCTGCTCGTTGATGAGCGTCATGGCGTAGCCGCCGCGCACGAGCTCCATGGTCTTGCGAATACCCTCGCGCAGGTGGCCCGTACGCTGGGTAAAGTAGCCGATAAGCTTGGTCGCGACCTCGGAATCCGAATTGGAGAGGAACGGCACGCCCAGCTCGATCAGCTGACGGCGCAGCTCGTCGGTGTTGACGAGGGTACCGTTGTGCGCGAGCGCGATAATGACGCTATTGATGGTAGAGAGGTGCGGCTGAGAGGCTTCCCAGCTCTTGGCACCGGCGGTGCCGTAGCGCACATGACCCACGGCCAGCTGACCGGAGAGCGTCGACAGGTCGGCATTGGAGAACACGCGGTCGAGCAGGCCCAGATCCTTGCGGACCATAACCGTACCGCCGTCACCCACGGCGATTCCCGCCGATTCTTGGCCACGGTGCTGCAGTGCACGCAGGCCAAAGTACGTCAGTCGAGCCACGTCGCGATCGGGCGCCCAAACACCAAAAACGCCGCATTCCTCATGCAGCTGGTCGGAGTCCGGATCATACGTCGACATGGCGTTCACCTGTCCCGCGGCACGCTCGGCCGCGCGGATGGTTTCTTGAGACATGGCATCCCCTCAGAGCCTCGTATTTTGGCGTTACCCGCCTTATTATACGCACGGCGCGACGTGCTCCCCAGCGCATGAGCAGCGCTTTTTAAAAGCCCACCGAGCTAATAATCAGTTTTGTTGCCAAACATTTTATCGGTCTGTCCAGTGTAAGTGCCCGCGCCCCCAGATGGCCGCCGCGTCCGCCGTTGGGGATTACAAAGTTGCAATTGGGACGTTCGTCCTGTCTTTTGGCAGGTCGGCGGCGTATCCTTATAACCTACAACAAAGCGAGAAAGGTTCTGTATGGATCGAAACGAACTCGACCCCAGCGTCCCCAGCGCCACGGAGGTCAAAAAGATTCCCCTTATCATTAAGGTGTACGCCGTCCTGTGCATCCTGTCCGGCGTGGGCACGCTCCCGTCGGTCGGCACCTTTATGTGGCAGGTCATCACCGCGCTCATCAACGGAAACGCCGCCGACAAGCTCGGCGACAACATGCTCATCGCGGTCGGCCTTATCGTCGCCGGCATCATGCTCTCGGCGGCAAGTGCCGTCATCCTAATCATCTTTGGCCTGGACCTTATCAAGAACCAGCGCCGCAATGCCGCCCGTCTGTCCTATATCCTTATCGCGTTTACCGTCGTCGAGCTTTTGGTCGACGTGATGCTCCAGGGTATCGGGCCCTTCTTGCTGCGTCCCGCTATTCAGCTCGGCATCCTCATCGCGCTTTCGGCCACCGTCGACCCCACGCTTCGTCAGGAGCGCGAGCTGCAGCGCCGCCTGCAGGAGATGCTCGACCGCGATGCCGCCGCCGAGGGCATGCTCGGCCGCGATGAGACCGGCGAAGGCTACATCAAGCTCAACTACTTCAACCTGTTCTGGGTATTCTTCGTCTGCTGCGTACTGGGACTTATCTTGGAGGACATCTGGCACATGACGGTCAACGAACCGGGCGTCTACCAGGACCGCGCCGGCATGCTGTTTGGCCCTTTCAGCCCCATCTACGGATTTGGCGCCGTGCTCATGACCATGGTGCTCAACCGCTTCTATAAAAAGAACCCCATCATCATTTTCCTGGTGAGCGCTGTGCTCGGCGCGAGCTTTGAGGTGTTCGTGGGCTGGTTTATGCAGACCGCGTTTGGCGTGGTCTCGTGGAGTTACTCGCACATAACGCTGTTCGGTTTGCCCGATCCGCTCGTGGTCCTCACGGGCGGACGCACCTGCACGGGCTTTGCCTGCCTGTGGGGCCTGGGCGGCCTCATCTGGATCAAGCTGCTGCTGCCGAGGCTGCTTAAGCTCATCAACAAGATACCCTGGAAGAGCCGCTACTCGGCCACCGTCATTTTTACCGTCATTATGCTGGTCGACGGCGTCATGACGCTGCAGTCGCTCGACTACTGGTACCAGCGCGTCAACGGCACGGAGCCGGATATTCCCGTCGCGCAGTTCTACGGCAAGTATTTCGATAACGACTACATGGAGAACCGCTTCCAGAGCATGACCATGAGCCCCAAGGATGCGACGCGCGTGTAGCGCCCACCGCGCCCAAAACGCAAAATGCCCGCCGGTATCACACGTACCGGTGGGCATTTTTATAAACGATCCTTCTATCGACGCAAGCCTCTACGCCTCGCGCTCGACCTCACTCACGCATTCGTTCTTAATGGTACCGACGAGCGCCTGCAGCGCATCGACCACATGCGGGCGAATGTCCCCGCCAATGAGCACGAGCATGATGTCGTCGCCCACGGTAAGCTCGCCGCTCGCCAGCCACACGCGCACATAGCCGATACCCGGCATCGCGCGCGTTGCCTCGATAGCGGCCTGCACCTTCTGAGCATCGAAGCCAAACACCATGCCGCCCACCTTATGTCCAGGCGCCACACCATCTGTCTCGACCCCACGCACCTCGGACTTAGGCGTCGCACGCACCACACCGTTATGCGTCAGGTACATACCGCACGCAGATGCCGACGAATCGGCCTTGGCCTCGCGCAGCCAAGCATCAATCGAAGGCATCGATTTGCCACTCTCGAGCATCATTTCTCCCTTACCGTCGTCGAGTAGCCAATTTGGGACGGGGCCTTTTTAGCTACTCTCGAACCACTTATTCCTCGACCGGCGTGAGTACCATGACTGCGCGCGTATTGCTAAATGACAGCGAACGGCAAGTCACAAGCGTTACAATCTTGGCTGCCGAAGCGGCACGATCGGTGGCATCGCTCGCCACGGCCGAGGCGCCGTCGAGCATCTCGGACAGGTAATTCTTCAGTCCGTCATCGCCCTCAAAATTGGGCGTGCGCGCCTTGGCATACGTGTCCTCGACAACTTTGGTCGCCAGTGGTCGCAGCTTATACGTAGCATTCCGTGTGATGTAATACACAAACTCGATGCTATCGAACGTCGCCTGATCAGTGGTGTCCGAAATCACGTTGAACATCGACCCATCGTTCATATGGTGGCCGTAGATCGTGGTCTGCTGGTCGACCATTCCCGGCGCGGTGTCATCGCTATCCAAGAAAATGGCACCGGACGCGTTGGCCGTACCGTCGAACAGTGTGTTGAGGTATTTGGAGTTGTTGTTGGTCTGCACCACGGGATAGTTGATGTTGGTTCCCGGCACGTAAATCCAACCCACAATCTCGGGGTTCGTCTGAGCAAGCGCATCAAAGTCGATAATCGGCACGCCGCTGGCGTCCTTATCGCTTACATATTGCTTCTCGATTTTCTGATACGAATCGCTCGCCTGCTTATAGCCAATCTGGGCATTAATAAAAATAGCGGCGGCGGCGACAATCAGGCCGATACCGATGATGATGAGCAGAATGGGAATAATGGAGCGGCGCTTTTTGCGCGGCGGCTCGGTGCAATCCGACGGCGCGGCATGCGATGAAGACCGGGGCGGCTTCTTAGCGGAGCTATAAGACGAAGGACGATATGCGGCCGGCGCGTCCTGTCGACGATGCGTCGCCGGTGTCACGGGGCGCGGCGCGCGCGGCTGCTGAGGAGAGGATGTCCGACCCTGCTGCGCCGCATGGGCAGCACCCGGCTTCGACGGATCGGGAATCTGAGAAGCCTTGAATCGTTTTCCCTGATAATCGGACATGGCTCTCCTTATACTGCGGTGAAACGGCGGAACGCTTAGGCGTCAGCCATCTCCTGCTTCATCTTCTCGATAACCTTGCGGTACTCGGGGTCGCATGCGCCCAGAATCTGCGTGGCGTAAATGGCGGCGTTCTTGGCGCCGTTGATGGCAACGCAGGCCACGGGCACGCCGGAGGGCATCTGCACCATCGACAGCAGAGAATCCATGCCGCCCAGGTCACTCGTCTTCATAGGCACGCCGATAACCGGCAGCGGCGTAAAGGCAGCCACGACACCACCCAAGTGAGCGGCCTTGCCGGCGGCGGCGATAATCACTTTGATACCGCGATCGACGGCAGTCGAAGCCCACTCGTGGACCTTCGCCGGCGTGCGGTGCGCGCTCGCAATGACGAGCTCATAGGGAACACCCAGTGCCTCGAGCTCGGCGGTGCAGCCTTCCATAACGCCCAGATCGGACTTGGAACCCATGATGATCCCGACAACCGGCTTTTGATCTGCCATAAACATAGACCTCCTGTTGAGAGCGGTGACGCGGCGAATCCGCGACCCTTAACTGCAATTAATTCAAGTATAGCCGCCGATGCTGATGTGTTCGGCGGGAGACGGAACGCTTTGCGAGATTAAGGCCGAAGGGTCGGAGCTTTCCGCCTACATTCAAAAAGCGTGCCCACCGTCCTTGGGTGGGACGGCGGGCACGCTTGCTTAGCTGTTGCTGGGGCTACTTAGCCTTGCTGCGACGATGGAAGAAAGCGCCGATTGCGGCGATGATGGCGCCAAGACCACCGACGGTCGCGACGGTCGCCGCCGTCTGGTCTCCGGTATTGGGAATCGCCGAACCGTTCTTCTTGCTGCCCTGGGCCTTGTCGCCTGCGGGCTTGCCCGCCTGGTTGCCGCCGTTCGAGCCATTGCCGGAACCCTGGTTGCCCGAGCCGCCCTGGTTGCCGGAATCGGCATCCTTGAGGCTCTCAATGGCCAGCTTGAGCTGGCCATAGGCCGCCTGGATCTGGGTGTCGGAAGCATTCTCATCACCCAAGACGTCCTCGGCGTAGGTAATGGCATCCGTCAGGACCTTGACAGACTCGGCCGTCTTGCCCCTGGTGTCAGTCTCCTTCGCCTGCTTGACCAGGGCCTTGAGCTGCTTCTTAGTCGGATTCTCGACCGGGGCCACCGGGGTCTTCTCGAGCGCGCCGCGGGCGCTCTCGAGCGCTCTGAGCGCCTGGTCGACCTCGTCCTGCGTGGCGTTCTCGTCGCTCAAGATGGCGCGGGCGCTCGCCAGGGCGTTCTCGAGCGCCGTCCAGGAGGCCTCGGTGTAGTCACCGGCCTTGAGGTCGCCGGCAGCAACCTCGGCATCAACCTTTTCGATCGCGGTAGCGAGATCATCCTTCGCCACCGGATCGGGGACGGCCGTACCGTAGAACTTGAGCTCTGCCATGCTGCAGTAGGCATCAACGTCGCCTCCGCCGGCGTGAATCACCTTGACGGTCACGTAGCGACCGCGCGCGGCGCCAAAGCTCATCTGTTTCCAGTCGCCACGGTCGGTGAGCACGCGGCCGTCGTTGTCGAAGGCGAACGTACCCATCGATGCGGCGGTGCCCATCTCATAACCGTCGGCAGTGTCGGAGACCAGTATCTCGGCCTCGAAGATATCGCCGTTAGTGCCGCCGTCCTGGCGCGGCAGGAATGTAACGTCGGTGAGATCGTAGTCGCGGCCCAGGTCGACACTCAGATACTGGGGCATACCGGTCCCATGGGCCCAGTCGCTGTGCCAAAGCGTCCGCTCGTCGCCGTCGAGAGCGTTGACGGCGTTGCTGCCCTCGTAGTCGGCCTCACTCGAGAAGCGGGCCACCTTGACGTTCTTGCGGTTCTCGGGCGTGTTGATGAGAATCTTCTCATCAACAGGGCGCATCTTGAGGCCGTCGATTGCCTTCTCGATCTTGGCTGTGGCGTCTGCGACATCCTTCTTGCTATAGCTGCCCTGGCCGCTGTCGAGGAGCTTCTGAGCCGCCTCGACCGCAGTGGTGAGAGCTGCATAGGAATCCTTGGTGTAGACGGACTCGCTGTAGCCCGCGGCCTTGGAAAGCGCTGCTACGAGCGCAGAGGTATCGACACCAGCCTTGACCTCGACCTCATAGGATGCGGTCTTGGAGGGGTCGAGTACCGACGCCACCGTGATCTTTGCCTTGCCGGCCTTGTTGGCACGCAGGTAGTAGCTCACGCTATCGCCAGCCTGAACAGCGGAGACGCTTACCACAGAGGGGTCGGAGCTCTCGACCGTCACATAGGGGTAGCCAGCGCTCTCAGGCGTAGCCTTGGCGTCGACGGGCGTAATGTCGCCTTCAAAGAACTCGGTCTGGTTCTTGCCTAGCTCGACACCCTCGATGGCCTCGACACCCTGCGTGTAGTTGAAGTTGACCTCACGCAGTGTGAGCATCTGGTCACCCGATGCCTCAAGCGGCGTGACCTCGACCTTGGTCGCCTTCTTGCCCTTGTTCTCGGCAGAGAGGTCAAAGGCGTAGCGAGCCAGGAAGGAATCGTACTCCCCGCCCGCGAACTCTTGGGTCGAGCCATCCTCGAACGTCACGACAGCCTTGATCTTCTGCACGGTTCCGTTGCCACCGTTGCGGTTAACGACCTCGACACTATCGAGTTTCGACGGCGTCTTAAATGCGAATGTCATCGTGGTGGGAAGCTTCACGTAACTCGGAAGCTTACCCTCGCTGTCCCAGTTGCCGCTCCAGTTCCATAGGAACTCAAAGCCGTTGTCGCCCTCGTTATTATCGAACAGCGCGTTATAGCTCTTCTGCTGGATAAGTTTCTCGACGTTGGTCCCGTCGTCGGTCGTGAGCTCATCGTTGGTCATCGTGATGTTGAAGGCGTCCTGACCGTACTCGGCGACCGTTGGCTGAGGAACATCCGGCATCGTCACCGTGCCGTCGCTCGCAAACTCAAGTGCGTCGCATGCCGGACCGATGAGCCAAGATGTCGAGGGCAGTTCGACCTTGCCGGCGGTCTTGGCCTTGAGCTTGAAACTCGCCACCGCGCCGGTACCGTTGTAGAGCTTGCCATCGCCGCGGTTGGCAAAGGCGAGATTGATAGTCTGCGTTCTGTCCGCGAACTGGACCTTCTCGCGAGACAGGTTCTCCATGCCGGCAGTCGAGCCGTCCTGCGCGATGCTCTCGGACACAAACTCGAACTGGTCGCTCTTGAAGTTGACGAGAGCGCCCAGGGCGTTGACGTTCTTGGCGTCGGCCGCATAGACATCAACGGTGATCTCATCACCGGCCTCGACCTCGGTCTTGCTCGGAATCACCGCGAGCGAACCTGCGACCTTTCCCTTTTGTTTAGTGCCGCCGTCAAGACCCGCCATGGTGAACGAGTAATCGTAGACGTCGTAAACGCCGTTATCGTTGAGGTCGGCGAAGTGGTCGCGGATCTGCGAACCGAACGTCGGGGTATCGGGCTCGCGATTCTCGAGGCCCAGATAGTTCTTCATGTTGGAGTAGTCTCCGTCGGAGATCGTGGCCTTGTTGAGGTTGGAGCCCACGGCGAAGCCATCCGTGCCGTCGGTCTTGTAGATGGCAATCTCGGACGCGGAGAAGAAATTGCCGACCGAGGCGAGCGGTGTCATGCGCACGTAACGGGCGGCCACGGTGCCGTCAAACGCTACCGTCTTACAATCAGCGGAACGTGCCCAATCGACCTCCTGGCTCGTCCAGTGGACGCCATCGAGACTCGTCTCAACACGCATCTTGGTCACAGTGCCGTTGCCGGCGTCATCGCGCGGATAGTACTCGAGCTTATCGAGCTTGTAAGCGCGTCCATAGTCAACGGTAAGCGCCTTGCCCAGATCGTTGCCACCGGAGTGGAAACCGCCGTCGCCCGACTGGAACTCATGGTCGAAGGCGAGCTCGGCCTTATGGCTGCCGTAAAGTGAGCCCTCCCAGGTGATTTGCTCGGCGTCGGGGACGTTCCGCCACGGATCGAGTGCGGAGTTCGCCTCGAGCACATCGCTCCAGGCGGAGTAGCCCTCGGCGTTGCGCGAACGAATCTGGTAGGTGTGCTTGCTATTGTAGGCGAGGTCGGTGTGCGTGAACTCGGCCGCATCACCCACGGCGAACACGGTGCCGTCGACCTTAAGGTCGTAGGAGGTAGCACCATCGACCTTTCCCCAGGTGAGCTTGATGCTCGTTGGGGTCGTGACGTCCTCGGGGGCAGCAAGGTTCGTGGGTGCGGAGAGGCTCTCGTTGAGGCGATCGGCTGTGAGCGTGGCGTCGGCGTTCACGAAACCGCCCAGCTCAAGCGTCTGCGCCGCCGCAGCAACATCGGTCTTCGCGAACTTGACGTAGACCTTGGGGTTCGTGGTGATCTTGGTGTTGTTAAAGCTCTCGCCCCGCTCGGCCTCGGTGCCGTCCACATCGCTGCCGTAGTGGTTGAGGTTAGGGGTCTCGCTGTAGAAGTAGACCGCCTGGCCGGCCTCGGGGGTCGCGGTGTCAAAGGTCTCCTGCGAGTCGACCTCAACCACGTTGAGCGCGGATCCGCCGTTCTTGGCGACGACGCTCATGGGCTTGGCGGACACGTTGGCCACGAAGGTCGTGGTGCGATTGGAGTCGTAGCCGTTGTAGCCACCCTGCGAGGCTTCGGCGGTAAAGGTCGCGGTGCCGCCTGCGGCCTTGGATCTGTAGACGGTGCTCACATGCTCACCGTAGGAGATATTGTCGATCGTACCGTAGGAATCGTCCTCAGTCGTGTTGTTCTCGATGGAGGAGCCGTCGTCCTCGTACTGCGTAAAGGTGCCGTCGCCCTCGGTGGCGAAGAACTCGACGATACGCTGGCTGCGGTCGGTACCCTTGGTGTTGGTGTCGCTCACGGCCTCGGGGTTGTTGTTCTCGGCGTACATCGGCACGATAGCGTTGGCCTTCACAAACAGCGGCAGCTTCCAAAGCGGAGCCTCGTAGTTGTTGAGAACCTGGCCGCCGCGATACTGCTTACCCGAGAAGTAATCGATCCAGATGGTGGGATTCTCGTCGGTGCCGTAGTTGGGGAGGTAAATCCCATTGCGAATGTCGTTGCCGTTCTCGTCTGCCTGGGTATCCTGATACACCGGTGCCACTAGGAAGTTCTCACCGAACATATACTGGTACTGCGTCGAGGTGCTTGCGGCGTACTCGGAGTTATCGGAAAGCAGCATGGCGCGGATCATGGGCAGGCCGGCATCGCCGTTACCCGTGTCGATGTTGGCCGCCGAGGCCGCGCTCGTGTAGATATAGGGCATGAGCTGCGCCTTGAGCTTGAGGTAGAAGCGCGAGATGCCTGTGTAGGGATCGCCGTGCGTCATGGGCGATTTACGGTAGGTGCCCCAACCGTCCATGTCGAGCATAGAGGGCGTGAACGTCTTCCACTGGTAGTCACGCGCAGAGATGATGGGGTCGCCGCCAAAGATGCCGTCCATGTCTGAGCCGATGTTGGGGTTGCCCGAAAGACTCTGACCGATATACGTGGGGATATGGAAGCGAATGTACTCCCAGTTACCGCCATATTGGTCGCCGGTCCAAATGCCGCCAAAGCGCTGCGTGCCGGCCCAACCATCGAGCGTGATGATGTTGGGGCGCTTGTTAGCGCCGGTCGTCACCGTGTCATAAGCTGTCTTGATGCCATTAAGACCAAAGGAGTAGCCAGATCCAACCCAGGCGACGTCGGTCTTAAGGGTAGAGATGCCTCCCGTCTTGACCTCGGCGTCGAAGTCGCGAAGCAGGTGCCACGGGGTCTCGGAGTTGCTGTCGGGCTCAAGGTTGGACTGGGTCCACAAGCCCGTGCTCACACCCTTGGAGTTGGCATACTCGGTGAACTTCTTAAGGTTGTCGACATTGGCACGCACGGCGTTAAGACGGTCAGCCGAGCTCGTTCCGTCGGAGTTGACGCCGCCGGTCTTGTAGTAACCGTTCTGGCCATAGCCGGCGCCGTAGCCGTCGTTCGGCAGGAACCAGCCGAGCGGCATGTCGTTGTCCTCGTAGTCATCGATAACCTGCCGAGCAGAGAACTGGCGGTCGAAATCGGTCGCCTTCATGTTCTCGATATCGACCGTAGGGCCCTCACCGTTGAGCGTCTCGGCCGCAAGTGTGCCGTCGAGCTTGTAGCCCGTCGACATGCCAGATTCGTACTTAACGTCGCCCTTCTCGCTCGAGGGCTTGCTGCCCTTGGTCTCCCACTTCTTTTGACCCGAGGTCGTTGACCAGCCATCACGATTATAGGCATTAAGATGACCCAAGTAGAAACCGTACTCGGGCAACAGCACCGGGTTACCGGTCACCTTGTAGTAGTCCTGCAGCATCTCGGTTGCCACGTTCGAAGCGCCCTCGCTGGTCGCCACGAAGTAATAGGCATCAAACTCATTCTCGCTGTGCAAAGTCGTGACCGTCGATGAGTCCGTGGAACCGAAGTCGTAGGAACCCTCTGCAAACGTGTTTCGGAGCACGCCGTAGCCGTTGCTCGTCCAATAGAACGGGTTGGGCGAGGCAACGCCGCCATCGGTCCAGTTGTTAGTGTTGGAGATGGCGATGGTCTGGTTGGTGTGCAGGAAGCGGCCGTTCTGGGTGCCGCCGCCGAAGAAGTTCTCGGACTTCTCCTTGGCGAGCGTCTGGACGGCACCCTTCTTATCAAGGTCGAGGGGCGCGGACTCAGAAACCACGCCACGGTCGCCTGACTTGATACTCATCTTGCCAGTTGCCTTGTCCAGGATCACGGTCGCCTTTCCGCCGGTGATCTCGATAGCGTCGCCCTTGTCGGCAACCGTCGCACTCGGCTTGCTGTAGGTGTCCGAGGTATCGGGCTGAGCCTGGATCTTAGCCGTGTGGGACTTACTGCGCGGCGTGGCGTACTCGGAAAACTCACCCTTGGGGTCGACGTTATAACGGAAAATACCGTCCTCGAGGAACGTAATACGGCCCTTGATGCCGTCAGCGAAATCGATGTCGACGACGTTCGAGGCAGACTGAGACACGGTCGCTGAGTCGACGCCCTTGAGTGGCGTGGCAATCGCCTGCTGGGGATTGGCAAACACGAGCGTCGCTGCAGTGGCAACGAGGACCGCGCTTCCCTTCACCCACCGTTTCGTAAAAATGGAATTCCTACACACCTGGACTCCTTTCCTCCGACATGCGGAAGCGTCGCGGACGCACGCCCTGCAGCATGGGCGAACGCATCAAACGGGGGGGTGTTCGGTACATTCCGTGCAGTGGGCCCACCCGTTACCAAGGGGTCAACTGGTAGTAACCAGATATCCACCTATTAGGTCTAATCAGCATACGGGAGCAGTTGCGCAACCAAGTTCGGAATTCTCCCAGTGGTATTAAAATGAGCGTCAATGACAGGGTGGGCTAAATAAGCCATACCAATTGGTTCTTCAGTCAAATACCAATTAAGCAAAAATGTACTGTTTATCTGGTATTACACAGACCGTACCTCTCCCTCGGGAGCTGGGCTTCGCGAAGTTTCCCGAGAGAGAGGCTCAGCCGCCACCCTGCGACCTACCGGATATTGCCATGACGTACGTTGACTGATTTGGTTTGGATAAAAAGGTTGACGGAGAGTGATGGGCGGTTAGTTCAGATACGTATAATTTGGCCGTGGCCTTGGGCACGAAATTGCCGCTTGGAAGCCGACGCGGACCCAGTATTGGGCCGTTCCCGGCTTGGCTGAGCATCTTGATCGATTCAGATTGCCAAAAGTAGGCCGAATGAGTCCAAATCGATCTTCTCCTACTCTCTAATAAATACGAATTTGAACTAACTGTCCAGAGGCGTCCTCGACTAACAGCAAAAAGGCCTCCATACAAAGAGTGGGCCCTGCCGCTCGAACGAACGGCAGGGCCCACTCTCATTTTCTATTTAGCCTTAGTCATCGCACAAAGCCCCTTCGGCAGCACACGGTGCACCCAAGTCACCGAAGGCCGGGGCGGAGGGGGCCGAGCTTCCCACTGAGCGACTCTGCTTGCAGCCGGAGCGAAGGGGGAACTCGGCCCCCTCCGCCCCGGCCGACCAGGTCACACTACACCGTGTACTGCGGCAGGGCCTGCCGGGGGGAGACGTCCATGCCTGGAGGCAACGGCAGGTCCTGCAGGGCGATGACGTCCATGCCCATGTCGTTGGCGCTGCCGTGACCCTGCTGGTCCTCACGCACCGCCTCGATGGCACTCACGTACGTGTTGGCGGCAGACATCGCGGTCACGCAGGTCACACCGCGTCGCACTGCCTCGGTGCGCAGCAGATAGCCGTCGCCGCGCGAGCCCGGACCGTACGGCGTGTTGATGATCACCGCGATCTTGCCATCGGCGATGAGATCGCCGATATTGGGGCGCTCGCCGTCGTGCGGGCCGCTAATCTTCTCCACGATCTCGCACGTCACGTTGCCTCCACGCAGCACGCGCGCCGTACCCTCGGTAGAGCAGATGTCAAAGCCCAGATAGCGCAGGATACGGGCGACCGAAAGGATGTGGCGCTTGTCGCGGTCGCACACGCTAATGAACACCTTGCCGCAACTCGGATCGGGCAGCTTGTAGTCGATTGCCAGCTGCGTCTTGGCGTATGCCTCGGGGTAGCTCTTGGCGATACCCATGACCTCGCCCGTCGACTTCATCTCGGGCCCCAGGATGACGTCGGCGCCCGGGAAACGACCCCAGGGCATAACGGCTTCCTTCATGCAGAACCAGTCCAGCTGACGTTCGTCGCTCGGCAGGCCCAAGCTCGCGATGGAATCGCCTGCCATGATGCGCGCCGCGCACTTGGCCAGCGGCACACCGGTGGCCTTGGAGATAAACGGCACAGTGCGGCTCGCGCGCGGGTTTGCCTCGATCACGTAGACGGTCTCGCCCTTGATGGCGTACTGCACGTTGACCAGGCCGCGTACGCCCAGCGCCATCGCGATGCGGCGCGTGGTCTCGCGAAGCTTCGCCTGCAGGCTCTCGCTAAAGCTGAACGGCGGGATGCAGGTCGCAGAGTCGCCGGAGTGAATACCGGCCTCCTCGATATGCTCCAGGATGCCGCCGATGTAGACCTCTTCGCCGTCGCACAGGGCGTCGACGTCGGACTCGATCGCACCCTCCAGGAAGCGGTCCAGGTACACCGGGTAGTCGGGGCTAATGCGCGCAGCCTCGGCCATGTAATCGCGCAGATGCTCGGCATCGTAGGCGATCATCATGCCGCGGCCGCCCAGCACGTAGCTCGGACGCACCAGCAGCGGGTAGCCGATATGCGCGGCCACGGACTCGGCCTCCTCAAACGAGGTGGCCTGGCCCGCCGGCGGGTACATGATGCCCAGCTTGTCGAGCAGAGCGGCGAAGCGCTCGCGGTCCTCGGCAAAGTCGATGGCATCGGGCTTGGTGCCCATAATGTTCACGCCGCTCTCCTCGAGCATGCGCGCCAGCTTAAGCGGGGTCTGGCCACCGAGCGTCACCACGACGCCGTCGGGACGCTCAACATCGATGACATCCATGACGTCCTCGTAGGTGAGCGGCTCAAAGTACAGACGGTCGGACGTGTCATAGTCAGTCGAGACGGTCTCGGGGTTGCAGTTGACCATGATGGTCTCGAAGCCGCGGGCCGCCAGCGCGTAGCTCGCGTGCACGCAGCAGTAATCGAACTCGATACCCTGGCCAATGCGGTTGGGGCCGGCGCCCAGGATCATCGCCTTGGGCTTGTCCGCCGGCGTGGTCTCGTCGGGAGCCACGCACTTCTTGGCATCCGGGCTCGTGCGGTAGATGTTCTCGTACGTCTTGTAGTGGTACTCCGTGGCGCTCGAGAACTCGGCCGCGCAGGTATCGACCGTCTTCATGCTGGGAACCACGCCCAGGCCCTTGCGGTAGGCGCGCACAAAGCGCTCATCGGAGCCGGTCAGCGCGGCAATCTCGGCGTCGCTCGTGCCGTACTGCTTGAGCAGGCGCATCGCGTCGGCGTCGATATCCTCCACGCGCAGGCCGCGGATGCTCTCCTGGACCTGCACCATGTCGTTGATACGGTTGAGGTACCACGGATCGATACCGCAGATGGCATGGATGCGGGCGATGTCCCAGCCACGGCGCAGGGCCTCGACCACAAAGAAGATGCGGTGCTCGGTCGGGGTTGCCACGGCCTGAGCGAGCTCGTCGTCGCTCAGCTTGTCGGCACCCTCCTTGCCACCGGCGCAGATGCCCTGGTGACCGTCCTCCAGTGAGCGCATGGCCTTGCCGAAGGCCTCCTCAAAGGTGCGGCCGATCGCCATGATCTCGCCCACGGCCTTCATGCGCGTGGTGAGCGTGGGGTCGGTACCCTTAAACTTCTCGAAGGCAAAGCGCGGCACCTTGACCACGCAGTAGTCGATCGTGGGCTCAAAGCAGGCGGGCGTTGCCTTGGTGATATCGTTGACGATCTCGTCGAGCGTGTAGCCCACGGCCAGGCGAGCGGCGGCCTTGGCGATGGGGAAGCCCGTGGCCTTGGAGGCCAGTGCGGACGAACGGCTCACGCGCGGGTTCATCTCGATGACAATCAGGCGGCCGGTCTGGGGGTTCACGGCAAACTGCACGTTGGAGCCGCCGGTCTCGACGCCGATCTTCTCCAAGATGGCGAGCGAGGCGACACGCATGCGCTGGTACTCAAGGTCACTTAGTGTCTGCGCCGGCGCCACGGTGATGGAGTCGCCGGTGTGCACGCCCATGGGGTCGAGATTCTCGATGGAGCACACGATGATGCCGTTGCCGGCGTGGTCGCGCATGACCTCCATCTCATACTCTTTCCAACCCTCGATGGACTCCTCGACCAGCACCTCATGGGCAGGCGAGAGCTCAAGGCCCTGGCTCACGATGGAGACGAGCTCCTCGTGGGTATGCGCGATGCCGCCGCCGGCGCCACCGAGGGTAAAGCTCGGGCGCAGTACGCAGGGATATCCCACGCGCTCGGCGATAGCCTCGGCGTCGGCCACGCTGTAGGCATAGCCCGAGCGCGCGACCTCCAGGCCGATCTCGGCCATGGCCTCGTTAAAGAGTTTGCGGTCCTCGCCGCGCTCGATGGCGGCAAGGTCACAGCCGATCATCTCGACACCGTACTTGTCGAGCGTGCCGTCCTTTGCCAGCTCGACGGCGGCATTCAGACCGGTCTGGCCGCCCAGCGTGGGCAGCAGCGCGTCCGGGCGCTCTTTCTTGATCACGCGCTCGATAAACTCGGCGGTGATGGGCTCGACATAGGTGCGGTCGGCAAGACCCGGGTCGGTCATGATGGTCGCCGGATTGGAGTTGACCAGGATGACCTCAAAGCCATCCTCCTTGAGCACCTTGCAGGCCTGGGCGCCGGAGTAGTCGAACTCGCAGGCCTGTCCAATAACGATGGGGCCCGAACCAATAACGAGGATACGCTTGATGTCAGTACGTTTCGGCATGTTAGTTCTCCTCGGTCGCAGCGTTCTCGAACTCGGCGAAATTCCAGCCGGCGAGGCGGTCCTTCGCGGTGTCGATGTCCAGGTAGTTCTCCTCGCCGTCCATGAGTCGCGTAAAGGCGGTAAAGAGATAGTGGGCATCGGTGGGGCCGGGCGAGGCCTCGGGGTGGTACTGGACCGAGAAACACGGGGCGTCGAGCAGCTGGATGCCCTCGGCGGTGCCGTCGTTGAGGTTCACATGTGTCAGGCGAATGCGGCCGAAGCGCTCGTTCATCACAACCGGCGCGATGCCGCGGCGCACCCAGACGCGCAGGTCACCGTCGGCCGCATGCTCGGTTTCGCCGCCGGAAAGCTCCGGAATCAGTTTGCCCAGACTGGGGAACAGCAGGCCAAAGCCGTGGTTTTGCGCGGTGATCTCCACGCGACGGCTCACCAGGTTCATAACCGGCTGGTTGCCGCCACGGTGACCGAATTTAAGCTTTTCCATTTGGGCGGCGCAGGCCAGGCTGATCATCTGGTGACCAAGACAAATACCAAAGACCGGCACCTTGCCGATCAGCTGCTGTACCTGCTCGTAGGTCTCCACCACGGCGTCGGGGTCGCCGGGGCCGTTGGACAAAAAGACGCCATCGGGATTCATCTCGAGCACCTGCTGGGCGGGCGTATCCCACGGCACGACCGTGAGGTCGCAGCCGGCGCGGACCAGCCCCTCCAGAATGCCGCGCTTCACACCGCAGTCGTAGGCGACCACTTTGTGACGGGCAGGAGCGGCAGCCGCAAGCGCAAAGTCATGCGTGGCAGGCAGGTCGGCGGCCGCAAACTCGTGAGGCGCGGGGCAACTTACGGTCTTGACCAGGTTCTCGCCTACCAGCGTGGGCGCTGCGGCCAGACGCTCGGCAAGCTCGTCGACGTCGAAGATCTCGGTCGAGATAATGCCCATCTTGGAACCATTGTCGCGCAGATGGCGCACCAGAGCGCGGGTGTCGACACCCTCGATAGCGACGATGCCGCGAGCGCGCAGGTACTCCGGCACGCTGACGGCCGAGCGCCAGTTAGAAGGCGTGGCGCACATGTCGCGAACGATCATGCCGCGCATAGCCGGAGCGCTCGCAGGGCGCACGGCGTCGCCGGGGAAGGCCGACTGGACATCGGTCTCGTCGATACCGTAATTGCCGATCTGCGGATAGGTCATGGTTACGATTTGGCCGGCATAGCTCGGGTCGGTCATGACCTCAAAGTAGCCCTCAAGCGAGGTGTTGAAGCAGACCTCGCCGGTCGCGGTACCCTCGGCACCGCATGCACGGCCATAAAAAATGGTCCCATCCTCAAGGTACAGGATGCAGGGACCGCAGGTGCCCTTGCTGGTTTTGGCCAGCATGCGCTGGCAAAGCTCACTAGGCGCGAAGGTGCGGGCAGCAGTGCCCGCAGTATGGTTGTTCGCCATAATTCTCCTTCCCGGTCTCTCCGGACCGGCTTAAAGGTTGGTAGTTAGGCCTTGCGGTATTTTAACCGCAAGTATGCGCCATGGCGTTAATTTCATCGAAATGTTTACGAAATGATAATTATGACTTTCTATGCATATTGATTTTTCTAGGACGGGGATTAAAAATCATCCCGCGTGGGCTTGTAACTCACGCGGGATGATGGCGTCTTATTTATCCTGCTCCAGCAGATCGGACGGCGTGCGATCGGGCTTGCCACCGCGGAAGATCTCGCGGCCATGCAGACGATGCTCCAGGTCACGTTCGGCCTTTTCCTCGTCAATCTTGGTCTGGCTCACCGACGGGTCCTCAATCAGCGACGACACCGAGTTCACCTGCTTTTGAATGCGCTCGGAAATCGTGTCGTCCATACTCACGATATGCATCTTCCAGTCGATGTTCGTGGCGGTCGATGAGCTCTTAGTCCACACGAACGTCAGAATGGCGCTCTGATGACCCCTCGCGGGGAACATACCAAAGAAGGAATCATGCTGGATATTGCTGTCCTCATCGATATAGGCGTGCACGTTGTACACCACGCGGTCGATCTTATCGTTGAGCAACGCGTTGGTCGCAAGTGCCGCAGCCTGAATCTGCCCGTTGGACAGCAGCTCGAGCTCGTTGGCAGACGATGTGTCCAACACCGTTACCTCGACCGTGCCTGTGCGCTCGTCCGCCTCGTCGACGCTAAAGTCGAGCGGGAACTGCGTAAAGCCGTTACCCCACTCAAGGCCGCCCTTCAGTGCCGTGGAAACGGTATCCACCGAAACACTCTCGGACAGGTTGGCAGTGTTCAGGCGGCGCATCACGCCGTAGCCAATCTGCATGCCCACGATCAGTACAAGGATGCCGATGACCACAGCCATAGCGGTCTTCGTAATGGTATGGCTCACCTGCGAGCCCGAAGGGTCGTCCTCGGACAGCGGGTCGATCTGTTTTGTCTGGCTTGCGCGATCTTCGCTGCGAAGCTGCGCCAGCGCCGCCTTGTCGCCGCGCTTGGCCGCTGCCTCTTTTTCGCGCATGCGCTCGGTGCGCTTTTTGGCAAGCGTCGGATCCAAAACGCCGGATGCGTCGATCTCGGAGAATAACTCCGTCACTTCTTCCGGAGTCAAAGGGTTCTTCTCAGCCATATACTTCCTGTCATATCAATCAGTCGAGCTCGTGCGCACGCGCACCTTCGAACTGCATTCGATAGTAACGGGCATAGGTGCCGCCACGGGCGAGAAGCTGCTCGTGCGTGCCACGTTCCACAACGCGACCATGCTCGACGGTCGCAATCTCGTCGGCATGTTTAATGGTCGAGAGACGGTGGGCGATGATGATCGTGGTGCGACCGCACGCCAGGCGCTCGAGCGACTCCTGCACCGCCTCCTCGCTCTCGTTATCCAAGGCGCTCGTCGCCTCGTCCAGAATCAGGATCTTGGGGTTCTTGAGAAACACGCGCGCAATGGCTACGCGCTGCTTCTGGCCGCCCGAAAGACGGCTGCCGCGCTCGCCCACGACCGTGTCGTAGCCCTGCGGCAGCGACTCAATGAAGGCATCGATATTGGCGCGGCGAGCGGCCTCGGCGACCTCTTCTGCCGTGGCGCCTGGCTTGCCGTAGGCGATATTCTCGCCAATCGTACCGTCAAACAGATAGACATCCTGCTGCACCAGGCCAATGGCGCGGCGCAGACTCTGTTGCGTCACGTCGCGCACGTCTTGGCCGTCGATGCTGACGGATCCAGCAGCCACGTCATAAAAGCGCGGCAGCAGCGAACACGTTGTGGACTTGCCACCGCCCGAGGGGCCAACCAGGGCAATGGTCTGTCCGGGCTTGATGGACAGATCCATATGGTCGATAACAGGGCGTCCGTCGGCACCGCCCTCGCCCAACTCAACATCCTCGTAGCTAAAGCACACATCGCGATATTCAACCGCGCCAGCCGTCACCTGCAGGTCCGCGGCATCCGGCTTGTCCTGGATATCCGGGGCGGTCGAAAGTACCTCGTCCATACGCTTAAAGCCGGCGATGGCTTTCTGATACGTCTCAGCCGAGTTCACAAGCGTCTCGAGCGGGGTGCAGAACAGCGAAATGTAGAGCGCAAAGGTCGCCATATCGACCGCCTGCAGTTGGCCTTGCGCCACCAGCCAACCACCCAGCAGCACCACAATCACGTACAGCACGCCTGAGAGCAGGCCATACGTCGCAGTGTAGACGCCCATGGCGTGATACATATTCTCCTTGGACGAAAGATAGCGGTCGTTGGAGGCGCGGAACTTGGAGCGCTCAGCCTCCTCGTTCGCAAAACTCTTGACCACGCGCATGCCTGCCAGCGAATCCTGCAGCTGAGCATTAATACCGCTGATCTTTTTGCGGTTGTCGCTGAAGACCTCGCGCATGCGCATGTTCTGCCAAAACATGATGACTGCAAACACCACCGTCACCACGGCCATGGCAAGCGCCAGCACCGGGGCAATAGCAAAGAGGATCACAAACGAGCCGACGATCTCGATGCCGCAGATGATAATCCACTCGGGCACATGGTGTGCCGCCTCGCAGATATCGAACAGGTCGTTGACCACGCGGCTCATCATGTCACCCGAACTGTTGCGATCGAAGTACGCAAAGCTAAAGCGCTCGTACTGATCGAACAGGTCCTCGCGCATCTTGGACTCCATGCGCGCGCCCATCACGTGGCCCCAGTAACTCACAAAGTAGCGACAGGTGCAACGGATGGCATACATCAGTACCAGGCCAACCGCGATTATACCGAGCGCCTGCATAATCGCAGCCTGACCCTGGGTAAAGAGCCCACCGGTCAGATTGCGCAGAATAATGGGAAACGCCAGGTCAATGGCGGCAAGCACCAGGGCACAAACAGTATCGGCAACAAAAAGCCCCATCTGGGGCTCGTAATACGAAAGAAACCTCTTCAGCATGTGATCCTCAAAGAAATATCAGCAACGTAAGGCCCTGGGACAAAGCAATCAGCAGTACTTGTCCCAGGGCTACCCCCACTCGTTAAAGCTCCGCGCCCCCAAGGCGGTGCGCGATGCTATCGCAGGCCAAGGCGCCTACGACGGTCTTGGCATCTTCGATCTTGCCGTCGAGCACGGCGTCGATCAGCTCGTGCAGCGGCACCAGATCAACGTTGACAAACTCGTCATCATCGGGGTTGGGTGCATCGAACTCAAGCTTGGTGGCCAGGTAGATGTGAATGATCTCGTCACAGAAGCCGCAGGACGTGACAATCGACGTCAAAAAGCGAATGCGACCAGCCCTAAAGCCCGTCTCCTCGTGCAGCTCGCGCTTGGCGCAATCGAGCGGGTCCTCGCCTGGATCGAGCTTGCCGGCGGGAATCTCGACCGTCACGCGGTCGATGGCGGTGCGGTACTGACGCACCAGTACGATCTTGCCGCTCTCGGTCAGTGCCACAACGGCCGCCGCACCCGGATGGCGAACGATATCGCGGGCGCTGCGGTGACCGTTGGGCAGCTCAACCTCAAGACGGTGGACGTCGAGGATCTTGCCCTTCCAGGCGCACTCCTCCGAAAGAATCTTCTCGTGCAGCTCGGCATCGTGCGGGTCGTCGTCGCCCAGCACCAGCGCCGGCTCGTCAGCGACCTCGCCACCAGGCTCGCCCTCGGCGTGCCCATACATGCGGCTATCTTCCTCGACGATCTGCGCGTCCACGAGCTCTTCGTTCTTCTCGTCCATCCGTCTCATTCCTCTCGGATTTTAGGCATCCCAGGCGTCGCGACCGCGCAGCGCACGCAGGCCAATGTCATGACGCAGGGTCTTGCCCTCAAAATCAATCTTCTCGCAGGCCTCGTAGGCAAGGTTGCGAGCGTTCTCAAACGTATCGCCCAGCGCGGTCACGGCAAGCACACGGCCGCCGTTGGTCACGAGTTGACCGTCCACCACGGCGGTGCCGGCATGGTACACGGTCACGTTCTCCATAGCCTCGGCGTCGGCGATGCCGGTGATGACTTTGCCCTTCTCGTAGCTGCCGGGGTAGCCCGCGCTCGTCAGGACAACAGCCACAGCCCACTCGTCACGCCAGTCGAGCTCAATCTGATCAAGCTCGCAGTTGGCGCAGGCGAGCATGACCTCGACCAGGTCGTTCTTGAGGCGCGGCAGTATGACCTGCGTCTCGGGGTCGCCAAAACGGGCGTTGAACTCCAGAACCTTGGGGCCGGCGGGGGTGCTATGGAGAACGCCGTACAGGCAGCCGCGGTAGTCGATGCCCTCGGCGGCGAGCTCGGCCACGGTCTGCTCCATGACCTTCACCATGGTGGCGTGCTCCTCGTCGGTCACGATGGGCACCGGGCTGTAGACGCCCATGCCACCGGTGTTGGGGCCCTTGTCGCCCTCGAGTGCACGCTTGTGATCCTGCGAGGTGGCCATAGGACGCACGGTCTTGCCGTCGGTAAAGGCCAGCAGCGAGCACTCGGGGCCAACCAGCATTTCCTCAATGACAACGGTGTTGCCGGCATCACCAAAGGTGCCGCCAAAGCACTCGCGCACGGCCTCTTCGGCCTGCTCGAGCTCAGTCGCCACGATAACGCCCTTGCCTGCGGCCAGGCCATCAGCCTTCACGACCAGCGGGGCACCCTGCTCGCGCACATAGGCAAGCGCCGAAGCCTCGTCAGTAAACGAGCCGTAGGCGGCCGTCGGAATGCCGGCGCGCTCCATGAGCTGCTTGGAGAATAGCTTGGAGCCCTCCATCTGAGCGCCCTCGGCACCCGGGCCAAAGCAGGGAATACCCGCCGCGCGCACGGCATCGGCTACGCCCCCCCCCAAGGGAGGCTCAGGGGCGCTTTGTAAT
>UQMK01000016.1 GCA_900542085.1 uncultured Collinsella sp. | reverse complement strand
GCCAAAGCCGCCGCGACCGCCACGGTCGCCGCCGCGGTCACCAAAGCCGCCACGGCCACCGCGATCGCCACCGCGACCGCCACGGTCGCCACCACGGCCACCGCGATCGCCAAAGCCGCCGCGACCGCCACGGTCGCCGCCACGGCCACCGCGATCGTCACGGCCGCCGCGAGGACCGCGGTCCTCGTCCAGGCCCATGGCGACGAGCGGAGCGATAACCTTATCGAGAGCAGCCATCAGCTCGGTGGCCTCCTCGTAAGAAAGCTCGGGCAGGAGCTTCTCCTTCTTGTTGGCAAGCTCGACCAGGCCCTCAGCGGCATCCTCGGCAGCGAAGACGACGATCTTGCGCATATCGCCCTCGGCATCGTCGATGCGGCCGACCAGATCGGCAGCCTCGGCCTCGGCCATCAGGCCATCGAGCTCACGAAGGCGCATGCCCAGCAGGTCGGACATTTCCTTCTGCTCCATCTTGGGCTTGAGGTCAAGAAGCTTGATGGCGCGCTCGATGTTCGCCATGCGCTCGGCCTTGGCCTCCTCCTCCTTGGAAATAGCAAAGCGACGGCTACGCAGCAGGCGGGCGGCCTTCTGCATCTTATCCATCAGCTCTTCGTCATCGTAATCAGCGGCGGCCTCGACAACCTCGGCCTCCTCCTCGGCGGAAACCTCGTCAGCAGCCTCAACCTCAGCAGCTTCGGTCTCCACGGTCTCGACTGCCTCGACCTCGGCAGCCATGGTCTCGTTCTCGGTCTCGTTCATGATCTCTTCGTTCTCGGACATGAGACTCCTTCTTGGCCCTCTCGGGCATCATCGCCCCATTCGCGGGGCCCGTCGCGCACTCTTTGCGCTTTAAACATTCATGCCTCTCGGCAAAACGTCCATTAGTTTATGGTGTCGCCATCCAATCTAGCTGCAGAATCTATGTGCACACATTAATGCGACATGTGCGACTCGCGATGAGCGTACACCAGCGACGTCGCGAACCCAACCACGGCAATTACAGCCGCCACACGCACGGCAGCTGCAAATCCAATCGCCTGGGCAACGTCGGTCGCAGCGCCAGCGGTGCCGGCAGTCGCCGCAGAACTCGAGAGCAGGCCGATAAACAGCGACGGGCCAAACGATGCGGCAATCATGTTCCACGTGTTGAGCAATGCCGTTCCGTGAGGATGCTCAGCGGCGGGCAGCGTCTCCAAGCCGGCCGTTTGCGAGGGGCTCAGCACCAAACCGACTCCGGCATACACCACAACGGTCAGTGCCACGACGACGCCGATGTTCATGCTTGCCGCCGTCATCGAGATGGCAGTCTGCCCCACGGCAATCAGGGCAAAGCCGACCGGCAGCAGCGGCCATGCGCCACGGGCGTCCATCACGCGTCCGCCCACAATCGAGGTCACGGCGTTGCAGGCAATCGCCGGCAAAATGAGCAAGCCCGCAACAAGTGCGGTCATGCCGTATGCGCCCTCAAAATAGAGCGGCAACAAAACGCTCATCGAGAACGTCGTCATCATCGACACCACCACAAGCAGACACGCAGGCCAAAAACGAACGCTCACCATGGGACGCACGTTAAGCACCGGATGCTCGAGTTTGAGCTGACGGGCCGCAAACAGGCCGAGCAGCACAATGGCGGTGAAGAGCGTCACGATGCCGGCAATCAGATTGGTCGAGAACTCGCCTACGGAATACACAAATGCCGTAATGCCGGCCGTGAGCAAAACAACCGACAGAATATCAAGCGTAGTGTTCGAGCGCTCTCCGACATTCTGGACATGCTTTACGCCCGCCGCAGCGATCGCAATGCCGCCCACCAGCGGCACTACGAACACGGCCCTCCAACCAAACAACGTGCACATAAGACCGCTGATCACGGGTCCAAACGCCGGCCCCAGCGTAATGCAGGCACCACCCAGGCTCAGATACAGACCGAGCTTCTCACGCGGGGCACAAGACAGCACCACGTTCATCATGAGCGGGAACAAGATGCCCGATCCCGCAGCCTGCAAAATACGACTTGGCAGCAAAACGCTAAACGACGGAGCGACCAGGCACAGGGCTTCGCCGGCGACCATGCATCCGCATGCGAAAAACAGCAGCTTGCGCGTCGAAAAACGGCCGGACAGGAAGGCCATGATGGCCGTAAAGATCGACGTCACGATCATGTAGCCCGAAACGAGCCACTGCGCCGTGGTGGCACTCACCGATAAGGCCGCCATAATGTCGTGCAACGCCACGTTAATGATGTTCTCGTTAAACGCGGCAACAAAGGCTGCGATATACATTACGACGAGAATCGCCGCAGTGGCCGATGGCGTTACTCTAACTTGTTGCTGAGATTTGCTCCCCATGCATTTCCTTCCTCTTGGAACGACAGTCGCATCGCCCCAGAGGAACAGTCCAGGGCGAAAATGAGCCCTAGACTTACGCCAGACGCCGTACACGACGAGTCTGGCAACATGGTCCAACGTCGAAAGATTGTAACGCGGACGCACAGCTTTCCTTCCGCGCTATTATTAAAAGTCCACGAAAGCATGAGACATGAGGAGCCCGCCATGATCAAGCTCATCATGAAATCCGAGTTCTTTTTGCGCCTTCCTTCCGAAGACGCGGGACCCGACGACGCCGCGACCGGGCAGGACCTCCTGGATACGCTCAACGAACATGAGCACGAGTGCGTGGGCCTCGCCGCCAACATGATCGGCGTGCGCAAACGCATCATCTGCGTAAAGGACGGCACCAGGGCGCTCCTGATGTACAACCCTCAAATTCTTGAGCAGGTCAATGCCTATCAGACAAGCGAAGGATGCCTCTCGCTAATCGGCGAGCGTCCCTGTACCCGCTATCGCCGCATTAAGGTTGAGTATTTGGACGAGAACTTTGTCCGCCGCATCAAAAACTTCTCGGGCTACACCGCCGAGATCATCCAGCACGAAATCGACCACTGTCGAGGAATCGTTATATAGTTCCGACGATTCAAGAAAGCTCCCCGCAGCCAAGCAACTGCAGGGAGCTTTCGATTGTATGGAGCCTCTATCCCTTAGCTCTGGCGGTAGTGATCGAAGAAGTCGGCGAGGTCTTCGAGCGACTCTTTGAGCACTTCCATGCGCGGCAGGTACACGATGCGGAAGTGGTCGGGCTCGGCCCAGTTAAAGCCGCCGCCGCGCGTGATGAGGATCTTCTTCTCGTGCAGCAGGTCGAGGGCAAACTGCTCGTCATCGGTGATGTTGAACTTCTTAACATCCATCTTGGGGAAGATGTAGAACGCCGCGCGCGGCTTGACCACCGAGATGCCGTCGATCTTGTTGAGCGCCTCATACACAAAGTTGCGCTGCTCGTAGACACGACCGCCGGGACGGATGTAGTCGTTGACCGACTGATGGCCGCCGAGCGCCGTCTGGACGATCGACTGGGCCGGCACGTTGGAACACAGGCGCATGTTAGAGAGCATGTTGACGCCCATGATGAAGTCGCTCATGCAGCGCTGGTTGCCCGAAAGCACCATCCAGCCAATGCGATAGCCCGCGATCATATGCGACTTGGACAGGCCGCTAAACGTAATGCAGGGCAGGTCGGGGGCGAGCGAGGCAATGGAGACGTGCTCGTAGCCGTCCATGCACAGACGGTCATAGATCTCATCGGCAAAGATCATGAGCTGGTGCCTGCGCGCAACCTCGACGATGCCCTCGAGCACCTCACGCGGGTAAACCGAGCCCGTGGGGTTGTTGGGGTTGATGATGACGAGGGCCTTGGTCGCGCTCGTGATCTTGGACTCCATATCCTCCAGGTCAGGATACCAATCGGCCTGCTCATCACACAGATAGTGCACGGGATGTCCACCGGCAAGGGTCGCGCACGCCGTCCAGAGCGGATAGTCGGGGCTGGGAATCAGGATCTCGTCACCGTTATCGAGCAGTGCGTTCATCGAAAGCTGAATGAGCTCGGACACGCCGTTGCCCGTGTAGATGTGCTCCATCTGAACATTGGGCAGCCCCTTGATCTGCGAGTACTGCATGATCGCCTTGCGCGCAGAGAACAGACCGCGCGAGTTGGAATAGCCTTCGCAGTCGGGCAGTTGCTGGCGCATGTCCTTAATGACCTCATCGGGCGTGCGGAAACCGAAGGGTGCCGGATTGCCGATGTTGAGCTTGAGGATGCGCTCGCCTTCGTCCTCCATACGAGCAGCCTCGTCGACGACGGGGCCGCGCACGTCATACAGAACGTTCTCGAGTTTGGTGGATTTAGAAAAAGTACGCATGGTGGTGCTCCTTGGAATTTGAGCTGAGGGATGGGGTTCGGGCTTGGAATCGTTGCGGGGTGATGATGCCTCGCCTTGATCGGCGTCGCCGGCGAGCAGCCAGGTAACATCGACCTCCAAAATGCGGGCGAGCAGCTCTGCCACATCGCTCCGCGGGATCGTCTTGCCGCTCACATATTGGCTCATCTGACTCTTGCCGAGTTTTTTGCCGAGCATCTCCGATGCGCGGATTACGTCCGACTGGCGAACGTCGCGATCGGACATAGTCTGTCGTAGGCGATCGCTAAACGTCTCTTGGGCCACTAGAACCTCCTTGCTGGCAAAGTTCAATTTATAGAACACGAATTGAACCAGAGTTCAATTTAGTAAGCAGTATAGCGCCGTGCCTCATTCGAAAGTTCAATTTCATAAGAAAACGTACCGAACTCCGAGATTTGCCCAAAGCGGACAATAACGTGCACACGTTTAGAGGTATTCAAGGAATCGAGCGGCGGCAAGCGAAACATCAGCCGTGCGATATATCGCATTGATCTGCCGATGGGGATGCCCCTCGAGCGGGCGCACGGCAACATCGAACTGGCAGCGGCGCAAGATGAGCGCCGGAAGAATGCTCACGCCCAGACCGTCCTCGACCATGGCCATAATCGCATAATCATCCCAGGTCGACAGCTTAGAGCGTACCGCCAGGCCCGCGCGGCGAAACAGCGGCGTAATCTCGTCGTCGCTACCGCGTTCCAGCAGAATAAACTGCTCGTTGGCCAAATCGGCAAGGGAAACGACCTCCGCGGTAGCAAGCGAGGAGTCCGCTGGCACCACGGCCATCAACTCATCTTGCACCAACGGCCGCGACGCCATGCCGGCGCCGCGTGGTTCGCGCGGAATAAAGCCCAGGTCGCAGCGACCTTCCGCCACCCATTGCTCAATCTCGGAGTAATCACCCATCAGCAGCTCGTAATCGACGTCCGGGTGATCGGCGCGAAAGTGCGCAATCACCGGCGGCAGCACGTGGGTCGCCACGCTCGAAAACGTACCGATGCAGATTTTGCCGCGCATGAGCCCACGCATCTCATCCACCCGTCGCTGCAAACGAACAAATTCCTCGCACAACGCCTCGACCGCCGGCATAACTTGCCGCCCATCGGCAGAAAGCACTACGCCCTCGCGGCTTCTATCGAGCACTTTAAAGCCCCAGTCGGCCTCGAGATCGGCCACCATACGGCTCACGCCCGACTGCGAATAGCTCAGCCGCTCGGCGGCGCGCGTAAAACTTCCGGCACGCACGGTCTCAAGCAGCACCTGCATCTTTTGAATATTCGTTTCCACGGCACCCCTCCACATATGCATGAGCTTTTGTCATGTTATCTATGAATTATATTCGCTTTTCTTCTATAGCCAGTTCACCCATAGTGAACATGCTCGGATATAGAGGGGATGTCAGCGTATGAACAACGGACTGTTTACGTACTTAGCAGCATTGCTGTTGTTTGGCTCCAACGGCATCATCGCCGCCGCCATCGCGCTGCCGAGCTCCGATATCGTGCTCCTGCGCACGTTTTTGGGCGCACTCTCGCTTGTCACCATCCTCGCCATCACCCAACGCCATAAGTTGCAGGCGCCATCTCGCCCCCGCGAAGCCGCAGCCCTCCTCCTCTCGGGAGCCGCGCTGGGCGCCAGCTGGATTTTTCTGTTCCGAGCCTACCAGACGATCGGCGTCGGCGTTTCCTCGCTGCTGTACTACTGCGGCCCCATCATCGTCATGGCCCTCTCCCCACTCATCTTTGGCGAAAAGCTGACCGGCGGCAAAATCGCCGGGTTTATCGCCGTCGCCTGCGGCGCTTTTCTCATTGCAGCGCAAGGTCTAGGCGGCAATATGCCCATTGCGGGTATCGCCTGCGGCATCGCCTCGGCATTTTGCTATGCGCTGATGGTCATCGCCAGCAAGGGTGCGCCACACATCGAAGGCCTCGAAAACTCCACGCTCCAGGTGAGCGCCGCCTTTGTGACCGCGCTGGTCCTCACGCTCATCACGCAGGGCGCCCCCTCATTCCTGTCCGTCGGCGTCGCCGCCGGTATTGATTGGCGCGCCGTCGTCATGCTCGGCGTCGTCAACACCGGCATTGGCTGCCTGCTCTATTTTAGTGCTGTCGCCAAGCTGCCCGTCCAGACTGTCGCGGTCGTCGGCTACCTCGAGCCGCTTTCGGCCGTCGTGTTCTCGGCCGTCCTTTTAGGCGAAGCCATAACGCCGGTCCGTCTGATGGGTGCCGCACTTATCATCGGCGGCGCGATCTTTTGCGAACTCGCCGGCAAACGCGCAGGTGCCAAGACCGGCATCGCTCAGGCAGCACGCGCCTAACAGCCCCTGCTTTGAAATGCCACCTGCGTACATGAATAATCCCCAGATGGGGATTATTGTCTAAAACACCCCGATGTGCCAAACTGCTCTTATATGTATAAAGATGGCATAAAGGTCTGCTGCCCTTTGCAGGGGCCAGATGTCTAAGGGAGTCCACGTGGCACACAACAAACTGGAGGCAAGCCCCCAAGACCAGCGTGGTCAAGGCGGGCATGGAGCCATTCCCCTCTCCGCTGGCATGCTGCTCGTAACGCTCGGCGTCGTCTACGGTGACATCGGCACGAGCCCCATGTACACCATGAAATCAATCGTTGCCAACAACGGCGGCATCGGTACCGTCAGCGAGGACATGATCCTGGGCGCGCTTTCGCTCGTCATCTGGACCATGACGCTCGTGACCACGGTCAAGTACGTGGTTATCGCCATGAAGGCCGATAACCACAACGAGGGCGGCATCTTCGCCCTGTTTAGCTTGGTGCGCAAAGTGGCGCCGTGGCTGATCCTTCCCGCCATGATCGGCGGCGCGGCGCTGCTCGCCGACGGCATCCTCACCCCCGCCGTCACGGTTACCACGGCCATCGAGGGCTTGCGCACTATCGAGTGGGGCCATGCGCTTTTGGGTGACGGCCAGACCAACGTCATCATCATCACCATCATCATTATCTGTGGCCTGTTTGCCATGCAGCGCGCCGGCACCTCGTCGATCGGCAAGCTGTTCGGGCCGCTCATGACGCTGTGGTTCCTGTTCTTGGCTGGCGCCGGCCTGTTCAACATGCTCGGCAACCTGTCCATCCTACGCGCGCTCAACCCCATCCGCGGCATCATGTTCCTGTTCTCGCCCATCAACCACTCGGGCATCATGGTGCTCGGCTTCGTCTTCCTGTCGACGACCGGCGCCGAGGCGCTCTATTCGGACATGGGTCACGTGGGCAAGGCTAACATCTATGCATCCTGGCCGTTTGTTAAGGCGGCCCTTATCCTCAACTATCTGGGTCAAGGAGCTTGGCTGCTCGCCAATAACTCCAACCCCCAGATGCTCGCGATGGATATCGTCAACCCGTTCTATATGATGCTCCCCGAGCCCCTGCGCCCCTTTGCCATCGTGCTTTCGGCCGTAGCGGCCATCATCGCCTCGCAGGCGCTCATCACCGGCTCGTTCTCGCTGGTATCCGAGGCAACCCGTCTCAATCTCATGCCGCATCTGCGCATCCACTACCCCAGCGACACCAAGGGGCAACTCTATATTCCGCTCGTCAACAACATCATGTGGGTCGGCTGCATCTTCATCGTGCTGCTGTTCCAGAACTCCGAGCGCATGGAAAGCGCCTATGGCCTCGCCATCACCGTGACCATGCTTATGACCACGACGCTTTTGACGAGCTATATCGCCGGCATTCTCAAGCACAAGCTGGGCGCCTGCTTCTTTGCCCTGCTCTTCGGTGCCATTGAGCTCTGCTTCTTTGCCTCGTGCCTCACCATGTTTTTTGACGGCGGCTACGTCATGATCTTCTTGGCCTCGCTGCTGTTTGGCCTTATGTACGTGTGGCGCCGCGGCACCGCCATCGAGCGCACGCAGACGATCCTGCTGCCCGTCTCCAAGTACATCGATCAACTCAACCGCCTGCGCAACGACGAGACCTATCCCGTGCTCGCCGACAACCTGGTGTTCCTCACCAACAGCCCCGACCCGCTCACGCTCGACCGCGATGTGCTCTATTCCATCCTGGACAAGCACCCCAAGCGCGCCAAGGCATACTGGTTTATCAACGTGCATGTCACCGATGAGCCCTATACGCACGAGTATTCCGTCGAGACCTTTGGCACAGACTTTTTGTTCCGCGTGCGCTTGGACCTGGGCTTTAAGGTCAATCAACGCATCAACGCCTACCTGCGTCAGATCGTTGGCGACTTGATGGCATCGGGCGAGCTGCCGCCGCAGCATCACACCTACTCCATCTACGAGACACGCGGCAACGTGGGCGACTTCCGTTTTTGTATGCTGCGCAAGATGCTTGCCCCCGAAACGGACATCAACCGCAACGACCATCGCGTCATGGCCATCAAGTACGCCGTCCGCCGCGCCTGCGGAAGCCCGGCACGTTGGTATGGTCTCGAGAACTCGGCCATCATCATTGAGTACGTACCGCTCTTTGCTCGCATGCGCCCGGCCGTCAAACTTGTGCGCACCCAGGTGCCACTCGAGGTTCAGATCGAAGAGGCCGAGGAAATGGAAGTCGACATCTTCTCGGACGACTTGGTCAATGGCAACGAGGCCGGTAGGGACATGAACGTCGATCCCACCGAGCTGCTCGAGAGCGTCGCCGATACGCCCGAACAGCAACAGCTCGACGGCCTCGAGAGCGAACAGCTCAACGACACCAACTTCTAGCGCCGTCACCCATCGACGATAGCGGCCCTGCACCTCGCGAGAGATGCAGGGCCGTCTTGTATTGCAGTAGAGCTAGCGGCTACGAACGACGCGGCTCGGGAACCACGAGTCTATCGGGGCTCGCGCCCTCGGCATCCGTCAGGCTCACGTAGCGAATCGACGGATCCCCATACATCGCGTAGTAATAATTGCCCGTGCGCGCGCTAAAGCATCCGGTATAGATAGTCTTCTCGAACTTGCCATCGCCCATCCTGGACGCCCCCTCAATCATCACCACGCCCTCGAGTGAACGGAACATGCGGACGACGTTTTCGGTCTCGCTCTCCTTTTGCGGGTAATTGGCATTGAGGTACGCCGCCTTTACAAAACGGCTCGGCGAATAGCAGTCACCCGGAATACCGCGCATGCCGGCGCCCGCGCCATAGGGCTTGAGCTCGGCGCCACGCCATGTCGCC
Source organism: uncultured Collinsella sp. (assembly GCA_900542085.1). Taxonomy (GTDB): domain Bacteria; phylum Actinomycetota; class Coriobacteriia; order Coriobacteriales; family Coriobacteriaceae; genus Collinsella. Next base: position 36,900 of record UQMK01000016.1, on the reverse strand, counting down.
GTCTGCGGAAAATCGCTTGTGGCCGTGATATAGGTGCGCAGGTTTTCCATGTGCCACGGGAAGGTGGGCTGATTGGCAAGGGTGTCGACCGGATCGTCGTATACATGCAGGCCGTCAGCCATCATCTCGACCACGATGCTACGCTGGCTGTCGCCGATAATCCAATGGAGCAGCGACACGCCCAGCCCCTCTCCTGCAGATTTGGCGACAATCACCGTATCGTGCAGCGCAGCCTCGACCTCGTCGACCGTCGAGAACGTCGCTGCCACCCAGAGGGGAAACTCATAGGCTGCGATATTGGTCTTGCCGTCGACAGGGTCCTCGGCATACTCGGCATAACCCGGGAAATTGAGACCCGCCACGGCGAGGCCCGCATCGTTGCCGCAGTCGAAGAACATGGGATAGTTCTTGTAATCGATGCACATACCGATCACCGCGTGTGCCGCTGTTGCGTCGTCGATAAACGAATACGGAATGTGAAACCCGCGCGGCATCACGCGAACCTGTTGGCCGTAGTCAAAGCTCCAGTCGAGGTTGCGGCCTAGATACATGTGGCCGGAATTATCGGTAAATCGAATGCTCGTACACATAGCGCCTCCCAGCTTTACGTTCTTGCTAAGGTTATTGTCACCAAACAAAGAGGCGCTAAACACAAAAGCCCGGACATGACAACAATGTCACGCCCGGACTATTCAAGCAGGATAAACTCAACCAAGTTAACCCCGCAGGTCGTCTAAGGGGTCAAAGTGCCGCAGATTGCCACGAAAGAGGAGCGAAGCGTACTTAAGGTACGCGAGCGACGATTGAGCGGCAAGGTGCGGTGCTTTGGTCCCCTTAGACCAACTTTCCTAGACAGTGGTCAATCATGTGTTGAATCATCTGCGCCTCGAAGCCCACAAAGTCCTGCTTGCGCTCGCGCATCTTGCCGTCGACGATCTGGTCAAAGGCAACCTTGCACTTGATGTAGCGCGTGGACTTGGTGACCTCCTCGTGCGTCAGGCAGCTCTCCTCCATCTTGCTGGCGCCCAGACCAAACACCAGACGGGGGTTGTAGAGCACATGGGGCTCGCCGGCATCGTCCAGGTAGACGCAGACCTTCTTGGTGACGCCAATCTGGTTGGCGGCAAGGCAGCCGGCATCGTCGAGCGACTTGATGGTATCGATCAGGTCCTGTGCCACCGACTCGTCCTCGACGGTCGCGACCTCGCAACGCTGGGACAGAATAGCCTCGTCGTGGCAGAGCTCTTTAATCATACGTTCCTCCATAGGGGTCGTTGTAACTGCTTAAGTATACGGTACCTACACATTTTCATACGGAAAATACCGCCCGTCCGGGACAAAGCGCCGAACATCAACATGTGAGGAACAGCAAGGTTGTAAAGGCGATATAGTGAGTGAGTTCGTGTCAATCGGCCTAAACTCGGGGCCGAACAAGGAAAGGGTATGCATGGACGAACTATTTCACGTCAGCGAGCGCAAGTCCACAATCGGGACCGAACTTCGCGCTGGACTGACAACGTTCCTGGCAATGGCCTACATCATTGCCGTCAACCCCGCGGTGCTCTCGGGCGCCGGCATCGATGCGGGAGCGCTCGCCTGCGCCACTTGCCTGGGCGCCGGCATCATGACCATCTGCATGGGCATCTTCGCCAACCGCCCGCTCGCCTGCGCTTCGGGCCTGGGCATCAACGCCATGATCGCGGGCATCGCCACCACCATGTGCGGCGGTGACTGGCACGTGGCCATGAGCGTTATCTTCCTCGAGGGTATCGTCATCTTGCTGCTCGTCCTTTGCGGCCTGCGCGAGGCCATTATGGACGCCATCCCCGTGGTCCTGCGCCACGCCATCTCCGTGGGTCTGGGCCTGTTCATCGCCATGATCGGCCTGTGCGACGCCGGTATCATCACCGCTGGTGCCGGTACGCTCGTCGGTCTGGGCGACATCGCCTCCCCCACCTTTATCGTCGGCATCATCTCCATCATCGTGACGGTTGCCCTGGCTTCCCGCAACGTGCCGGGCTCGCTGCTCATCGGCATCATCGTCGCCGTTATCGCCGGTATCCCGCTGGGCGTCACCCACGCCCCCGAGGGCCTCATCGCACCGCTCGACTTCTCGACCTTTGGCGCCCCGTTTGCCAGCACCGCCGATGGCAACATGGCCATCGTGAAGGTTCTGACCGACCCGATGCTGCTCGTCGTTGCCTTCTCGCTGCTCATGAGTGACTTCTTCGACACCATGGGCACCGCGATGGCCGTCGCCAAGCAGGGCGAGTTCCTGACCGAGGACGGCAATGTCGAGGACATCCGTCCCATCCTGGTCGTCGACTCCGTGGCCGCTGCTGCCGGTGGCTTTATGGGCGTCTCCTCCATCACCACCTTCGTCGAGTCCACCTCTGGCGCTGCCGACGGTGGCCGCACGGGCCTCACCTCCGTCACCACCGGCGTGCTGTTCATTCTCGCCGCGTTCTTCTCCCCCATCGTCACCATCGTTTCCAGCGCCGCCACCTGCGGTGCTCTGGTCTACGTCGGCTACCTCATGATGAGCGAGGCCTCCGAGATCGACTGGTCCGACGTGTCGCAGGGTTTCCCGGCGTTCATGATTGTCGCCGGCGTGCCCTTCACCTACTCCATCTCTGCCGGCATTGGTCTGGGCTTTATCGCCTACGTGGTCGTCGCGCTCGTTAAGGGCGAGGCCTCCAAGATCAAGCCGCTCATGTGGATCGCAGCCCTTGCCTTCCTCGTCTACTTCTTTGTAGCGTAACGGCAAAGCTGCCAAAGCAGAACACCAAAGCGCGGAGTCGCATCGAGCGGCTCCGCGCTTTTTTTAAAGCCAGGCAACGCACGGATGCGCAATGTATTGCTTCCCAAGTTTTGGACATTTTGCCCTCCAAACGGCACTACCGCCGGCTACATCCTGCAGATATGCTGGGCGTAATCGCATAGGCCCTATGAGGATGGGAGTAACCATGGCCGCCTTGTTCACGACCCCCAAGCGCAATGACAAAACCTCTGGAGCCCATTTTATCGAGCCCGACGTGCGCCGTCGCACGCTGCTCGCACACGGCAGCTGGCGCCGCGTGACACGCCGCATCGTCTGCGGCCTGGCCTGCGCGCTCACGGTAAGTTCGCTGCTCATGCCGAGCGTCTCGCTCGCGGCCGAGTGGGTGGACGTCGGCGGCACCCAGTACAACGCCGGCACCGCGACGGGCGACGAGGCCGGTACCTGGTCATGGGATGGCGCCGATGACATGAAGCTCAACGGCTATGACGGCGGCGCGATCCAGGCTGCGGGTAAGCTCAACGTGAGCTACGAGGGCAACAACATCGTCACTAACGGCGATGGCCGCGGCATCAAGGTTAAGGATGGCGCGAACGAGAACGCCGAGCTTAATATTCAGGGCGACGCGTCCAGCACGCTCAACGTGACATCTTCTCGTGACGCCATCACTTCCGTCGGCAGCATCAACATCGACGGCGCTGGCACTGTCAACGCCACGAGCACCGAGCACGATGCCATCGATGCCGGGGGCGATGTCACCATCAAGGGCTCGGGAAACGTTAACGCCACGGGCGATTCGGATGGCATCAGGGCCGACGGCAACATCACGATCGACAACAGCAGAACCGTCACCGCCAAGGCCACCGAGGATCAGGGTATCGATGCTAACGAGAACCTCATCATAAAGGGCGGCGGCAAGGTAGAGGCAAGCTCTATCAAAGACAATGCGATTTGGGCCGACGGCAACATCGAGATCTCGGGTGGCAGCCAGGTCAAGGCAAGCTCCGAGGAAGACGCCGCCATCGACGGTAAAAACAGCCTCACGGTCACGAACGCTTCCCTCAACGCAAGTGGCGTTGGGTATGGCATCTATGTCTACAAGGGCATCACGTTCGATGGCGCAACCGTAACGGTCCGTGCAAGTGCAGGGAACGATGAAGCCAGCGCCCTCTTCACCGACGAGGACGACATCGTCATCAAGAACGGCTCGATCGTGGATGCGTTCGCAGAAGGCCAGTTCTCGACCGCAATCTCCACCAGAAACTACTACCCCAACGAAGCGGGTGGTCACATCTACATTAGTGACTCCGTTGTCAAGGCTATAGCCCGCTATGTCGAGTCCGGTAGCGACGGCCCCGATCACTACAGCAACGACCAAAGCGGCGCGGTCATTCCCGAGCATAGGGGCGTGAACATCGGCATCTTTGCCCGGACCAAGGAGGGCATCACGCCCGCGACCATCTCGATTGTCCGCAGTAAGGTCACAGCTGAGGGAGACACGGCGGCAATCTTCGCCCTTGCCGTGAGCGCGGACGGCGAGACAATCGGCACCATCGAGATCGAAGGCGCTCCCATCCAGACGCCCACAGGCGGCAAGATCATTGGCTATCGCAACAAGGAAGAACTCGATGACGGCATCTTCTACGTGGTGGGTCAAACCATCGGCACGGGCGACGCTGTGATCGACTCCCCCTATAACGAAGCTGTCGCCAAGAGCACGGTCATCGCGCCTCCCGAGGAGATCAAACCCGAGGAGAAGCCAGGCGAGACCAAGCCCGAGGGTTCCAAGTCCGAGGGCACGAAGACGACCAAGACCGTTGCAGTTGCAGCCACGGGAGCCAAGATCGCCGGCAAACTCGCAGCAACCGGCGACGCCTCGAGCGCAGCCATCGTGGCAGCCGCCCTTGCAGGAACAGCCGCCATCGCCGCGGGCGCCGTGGTGAGCCGCAAGCGCTCGTAAACACTTTTTCGCACGGGACGGGTGGATCGCGGCCCTTGCCTTCCTCGTCTACTTCTTCGTAGCGTAAGGGCAAGGCTGCAAAAGCTGAACAATAAAGCGCGGAGTCGCCATGCGGCCCCGCGCTTTTCTTTTAGCGCCGGTCCCTGCGCCGGCGTGCGGCCTATTTCTCCCCCATTTTGGCCATTTTGCCCTCCAAACGGCACTACCGCCGGCAACATCCAGCAGATACGCTGAATCTAGTCGTATAGGCCCTATGAGAACGGGAGCAACCATGGCAGCCTTGTTCACGACCCCCAAACGCAATGACACTACCGCCGGAACCCATGTTGCCGAACCCGACGTTCGCCGTCGCATAGGACTCGCGCACAGCAGCTGGCGCCGCGTGACGCGCCGCATCGTCGCGGGCGCCGTGTGCGCGCTCACGGTGAGCTCGCTGCTCATGCCGAGCGTCTCGCTCGCAGCGGAATGGGTCAAGGTCGGCGGCAACAAGTACAACACCGCGGCGAGCGACGAGGCCGGTACCTGGTCGTGGGACGGCGCCGACGACTTGAAGCTCAACAACTATAACGGCGGCGAGATCCAGGCCGCAGGCAAGCTCAACGTGAATTACTCGGGAACCAACATCGTCACTGCCGAATGGATCGAAAGCATCAACGTTTCTCATGGCACTAACGAGAATGCCGAGCTCAATATCCAAGGCGACGAGGGCGGCACGCTCAGCGTGACATCTACTGAGGACGCTATCCTCTCCACGGGTAATATCAACATCGACGGAGCCGGATCCGTCAACGCCACGAGCACTGGGTTTGATGCCATCAATGCCGGAGGTGATCTCGCTATCAAAGGTTCGGGCAACGTCAACGCCACGGGTGCATCGGATGGCATCAGGGCAAACGGCAATATCACGATTGACGACAGCGGAGCCGTCACCGCCAGGGCTACCAAGGACAAGGGTATTGGAGCCGACAAGAACCTCACCATCAAGGGTGACGGGACGGTCGAGGCAAGCTCAGCCGATGGTGAGGCCCTTTGGAGCGGCGGCAATATCAACATCTCGGACGGCAGCCAGGTCAAGGCAAACGCCGAGGGATATCTTGCCGTCGACACTGAGGGCAGTCTCGCGGTCACGAACGCCTCCCTTGACGCAAGCGGTGTTGAATATGGCGTCTATGCCCACAAGGGCGTTACGCTCGATCACGCGACCGTGACGGTCCGTACCAGCGCGAACGGCGGCCAGGCCATCGCCCTCATCACTGACGGGGGCGACATCGACATCAAGAACGGCTCCACCGTGGACGCGTTTGCGGAAGGCGAGGTTTCGGCTGCATTCTCCACCAGAAACGATCGACCCAACGAGAAGGGCGGCCACATCTACATCAGCGACTCCGTTGTCAAGGCCATAGCCCGCTATGTCGAGAACGGCGACGGCCCCATCCCCTACAGCGAAAACCAAGATGGCGAGACGAGGCGCGAACCCCAAGGCGAGAACATCGGCATCATCGCCCAGACCAGCGAGGGCGTCACACCCGCAGTCATCTCGACCATCCGCAGCAAGGTAACGGCCGAAGGAGATACAGCGGCAACCTTCGCCCGTGCCATGAGCGCTGACGGCAAGACAATCGGCACCATCAAGATTGAGAACGCCGCCATCCAGACGCCCGAAGGCGGCAAGGTCATTGACTATCGCAAGCTCCGTGACGGCATCTACGAGGCAGGCCAGGCCATCGGCACGGGCGACGCCACGGTCGACTCCCTCTATATCAAAGCAGTCGCCAAAAGTACGACCATCGCACCTCCCGAGGTAGCCAAGCCGGAAGACCCCAAGCCCGACGAGACCAAGCCCGCAGAAAGCAAGCCCGCGGAGTCCAAGCAGAACCCCAAGCCTGAGGGCTCAAAGCCGACCAGGGCCGTTGCGGCTTCAACCACGAAAGCCAAGACTACCGGCGTGCTCGCGGCAACCGGCGACACCTCGGGTGCGGCCATCGTGGCAACCGTCCTTGCGGGAACAGCCGCTATCGCCGCAGGCACCATGGCGAGCCGTAAGCGTTCTTAAACGCCTCTGCGCACATGGCAGCTCCCGCGAAGGCCCCGAGCCCCAGCACCGTTTAACAACGCCACCGCCGAGCTCCCCTCCGGCGGTGGCGTTTTCCATATGCGTCCGCAGGGGATGCACGAGATTGTCTTTGGTCTAGCCCAACCGGCATACGCTGGCGTGCGACAATTGGGGCTGCCGATATCACAACACTGAGAGAAGCCCGTCATGGAAGCGCATCAAAAGCAGATAACCGTTTATTCGAATCATACGGAAAGCGCGCCTGTCATCTACCTTCCTGTGGTCGTGGGCGACGGCAGCGAGGTTTATAAGTGTTGCCGAGAGCTCGACTGTCCGCCATTCGCCCTCGTCACCATTGGCGGGCTCGATTGGAATCGCGAGCTGAGCCCCTGGGCATGCGACGGGACCGTACGCGATGCCGAGCCTTTCGGCGGCCAAGCTGCCGATTTTCTTGATGAGCTGCTGAATCAGATAATCCCCCAGGTCGAGTCGTCGCTTCCTCAGCCGCCCACCCGGCGCGGCATTGCCGGTTACTCGCTCGCAGGCCTCTTCGCACTCTGGTCCCTCTGGCAAACCGACGCCTTTGACCGCGCCGCGAGCGCATCGGGGTCGCTATGGTTTCCCGACTTTGTCGACCGTGCCAGCACGGCCCCTTTTGCCGGCAGCCCGCAAGCCGTCTACCTGTCACTCGGCAAAAAGGAAACCAAGACGCCCAACCGCATGATGCGGCATGTACTCGACGACACACGCGCGATGGAAGCGTTGCTCGTCGAGCGCGGCATTCCAACAACGTTGGAGCTCAACCCCGGCAATCACTTTGCCCAAACCGATCTGCGCATGGCACGTGGCATCCACTGGATATTGACGCATTAAAAATGGTGCCCACGCGTACGCATGGGCGCCATTTTCTGATTCAGCTGGACGCAGTTGTTACTCAGCAGCCTCCTCAAGCTCGGAGACATCAAACTCAAAGTCGTTACCCGGCAGGATGGCGTTGAGCACGATACCAACCAGCGAGCCCACGGCAAGACCGGAAAGCGAAATCGTCACGCCGCCCAACTCCAACACGATGGTGCCGGCGGTGCTGTACGCGATGCCGAGCGAAAGCACGAGCACCAGAGCGGCCACCAGCACGTTGCGGTTGTTCTGGAAATCAACCTGGTTTTCGATAAGGTTGCGAACGCCCACGGCACTAATCATGCCGTAGAGCACGAGCGACACGCCGCCGATTACACACGCCGGCATGGCCGCAATGACAGCCGCGAACTTGGGGCAGAACGAAAGCACGATGGCACAGCACGCGGCAATGCGAATCACGCGTGGGTCGAACACGCGCGTCAGGGCGAGCACGCCGGTGTTCTCGCCATACGTGGTGTTGGCCGGAGCGCCAAAGAGCGAAGCCAGAATCGTGGCAAGACCGTCGCCGAGCAGCGTGCGATGCAGACCGGGGTCGGCAATGTAGTTGCGCTCGCAGGTGGAGCCGATAGCGGAGATATCGCCGATATGCTCGATCATGGTCGCAAAGGCCAGCGGCATGATGGTGATGATGGCCGTCGTGGCAAGACCGCTATCGAACTGCGGTCCAAAGAGCGCAAACACGGTGTTGTCCCACACGATGGGCAAACCAACCCAGGGAGCAGCTGCGACGCCCGAAAAATCGACCTCGCCCAGCGCAGTCGCAACGGCATAGCTCACCACAACGCCCAGCAAAATCGGCACAATCTTGACCATGCCGCGGCCCCAGATGTTGCAGATGACGATCACGGCCACGGCAATAACAGCCACAAACCAGTTGGTCTGGCAGTTAGCAATAGCGGAGCTTGCCAAGATCAGGCCGATGGAAATGACGATGGGGCCAGTCACCACCGGCGGGAAGAAGCGCATGACGCGCTTGGCACCAAACGCGCGGAAGAGCGCCGCCAGCACCGGATAGAGCAGACCGGCGCAGGCTACGCCCAGGCAGGCGTAGGGCAAAAGCTCCGTCTCGCCATTGGGCGCAATCGCGGCATAGCCAGCGATAAAGGCAAACGACGAACCCAGAAAGGCCGGCACCTTACCGCGCGACAGGAAGTGGAAGAGCAGCGTACCCATGCCGGCAAACAAAAGCGTTGCCGAAACCGAGAGACCGGTGAGCACGGGTACGAGCACCGTGGCACCGAACATCGCGAATAGATGCTGCAGACCGAGTAGAAACATGCGCGGGCGGCCGAGCGACGATGCATCGTAGATGGCATCGGTGACGGCGGGCGTCGAGGATTGGGACATGGATGTCCTTTCGAATGGAAGGGCGATCAGGCATATCGGATGACCTGCCCGAACGATACGATCCGAACTATTGTACGCGATACGCCATGCCTCGCACGCGCCGCCACCTGCAAATGCTAGCGCTATTTCCAAACGCGCTCGGCAATGCGCTTGACCAGCGCGATCTTTGCCCATTGCTCGTCCTCGGTCAGCTTGTTGCCAATCTCGCAGCTGGCAAAGCCGCACTGGGGCGACAGGTACAGGTTCTCGAGCGGCACATACTTTGCCGCCTCGCGAATGCGCTCTACAATAACATCCTCGTTCTCGAGCTCTGCCGCCTTGGTGGTCACCAGGCCCAGCACGACCTTCTTGCCGGGAGCGACGTACTTGAGCGGCTCAAAACCACCGGCGCGCGGCGTATCGAACTCCAGATAGAACGCATCGACATCCTCATGCGCAAACAGATACGGCGCGATGGGGTCATAGCCGCCCTCGAAGGCATAGGTGGAGTGGTAGTTGCCGCGGCATACGTGCGTGTTGATAACCAAATCGTCGGGCTTGCCCGCGATGGCGGCATTGTTGAGCGCCACGCCCAGCTCGCTTACCTTTTGCAGGTCAACCGGGCTCATGCCAGTCTTGGACACAAAGTCAGTATCGCAGTAGATGCCCCAGGTGCAGTCATCAAACTGGATGTTGCGGCAGCCTGCTGCGTACAGGTCGGCGATCACGGTGCGGTATGCTGCGGCGATGGCATCGGCGAGTTCTTCGTCGGTCTTATAGACAGCACGCAAGCTCTCCCGCTGGCCATCGCAGCGGTCGAGCGTGACTTCGGAGAACGTCTGGATAGGCGCCGGGATGGTTTGCCGCGCGACCTGGCCCTCGCCCTCAAGTGCCTTGACAAACTTAAAGTGCTCGACGAAGGGGTGGTTCTCGCCGCTGATGGAGCCGGTTACCACGGCGGTGTCGGCGGTGGTCTCCTCATCGTGGAACATATAGCCCGTACGCGAGGTACGGCGTTCAATGCCGTTGAGCCCCCACATAAAGTCGAGGTGCCAGTAACTGCGGCGAAACTCGCCATCGGTAATCACCTGCAGGCCGGCGGCCTTTTGCTTTGCCACCAAATCGCGAATGGCCTCGTCCTCGACGGCCTTAAGCCCCTCGGCATCAAGCGCGCCTGCCGCATAGGCAGCGCGGGCGTCCTTTACGGCCTGCGGACGAAGAAAGCTGCCGACGATATCAGCGCGAAACGGCGCGTTCAGCGTGGTTAAAACACTCATAGATATCTCCCTTGCAATTGATTGCTTTATCGAGAGAGAGTATGAGCGCTCTTACCGGCATCGCAAAATATGCGTTTGTATCGGTTTGATATAGATGTTTCCTATATCAGCCTGGACTGCCATAAAGAGATTTGACCCGTGCAGAATGTAGCAGCCTAGATATGCTGACGAATCGCGTCGATATAGGCTTGGCCGTAGCGCGTGAGCGTCGTGTTCTTGCGCGTAATGATGCCGATCTCCATGTACTCGTCCACATCGAGCGGAATCGAGATGATGCCGGGGCCGTTGAGCTCGTGACTGATCACGCCTGAGCATACCGTGTAGCCGTTGAGGCCCATGACCAGGTTGAACAGCGTCGCGCGATCGCGCACGCGGATGTTCTTGCGGCGCTCAAACGTCGAGGTCAGTTCCTCGGAATAGTAAAACGAGTTGTAGCTGCCCTGCTCGTAGGACAGGAAGGGATAGTCCTCCAGGTCCTCGAGCGTCACGCTGGCGTGGTCCGCCAGCGGATGGTCGGCACACACAAAGACGTGTGGCGTGGCGCAGAAGAGCCCTTCGAACACGAGCTCGTTGGCCGCCAACATGCGCTCGATGACCTCGCGGTTATGCTCGGATAAGTACAGGATGCCCAGTTCGCTTTTCATATGCGCGACATCCTCGATAATCTCGTGAGTCTGCTCCTCGCGCAGGGTAAAGTCGTAGCGCGCGGCATCGAACTCACGGATCACATCGACAAACGCATTAACGGCAAAGGAATAATGCTGGCAGCTCACACTAAAGTGCGGCACCTGCTCGGACGTGCCCTTGTACTTGCCTTCGAGCAGATCGGCCTGGTCGAGCACCTGTCGCGCGTAGCCCAAGAAGGTCTCGCCCTCCTCGGACACAATGACGCCCTTGTTGGTGCGCTCAAAGATGTGCACGCCCATCTCGTTTTCGAGATCGCGAATCGACGCGGTAATCGAAGGCTGCGACACAAAGAGCCGGCGCGAGGCTTCGGTGATGCTGCCGCATTCGGCAACTTTGACGACATATCTGAGCTGCTGGAGCTTCATAGCTTTCTCCCTAGACGTTCGTGACGTCGAAACCCGTCGCATCCATCTGACGCATAAACGGCGGCATCTCCCCCGTCGCGGCGCAGGCGGCAATCTGATGCAGAGCCCCGGCAACCGCATCGTCTGCCGCGGCGCCGATATGCCAGCGCGCGGCAGCCGTGACAGCCTCGTTGGCATTGGCGACTGCAACGGAGTTGGGAACGGCATCGATCATGGGCAGATCGTTATCGGAATCGCCAAATACGGCCACCTCATCGGTCGTCAGGCCCAAAGCGCGCGCCAGCTCCAGCGCAGCGCAGCCCTTGTCCCAACCGGCCGGAAGGATGTCAAGCAGGCGCACTCGGTTGTTGGGAAACACAAGCGAGAGTTCCGGCACCTCAGCGGCAACGCGCTCGCGTAGCTCCACGAGCTCCTCACGTGAACGGGCACTCCAAATATTCGCCTTAAACACCGGCGCATCATCGACGAAGGGACGGCACGGGGCCTCTTCGCCTTTGAGCCACGCATTACCGCCCGACTCCATGGCGCGACGAACGCGCTCGGGATCGCTCGTCACGCAGTAGGCATCGTTATTCCAAAAGTCATCACCCAAGCTGTAGACCTTCAGATACGTATCGTCGGTCTCCTGCTCCAAGTAGTCAGCCAAGCGCATAAGGGCGGCGTTGTCGGTCGCATGCGAGGCTACCGCCTCGCCGTCCACAAACATGACCTGGCCGTTACAGAACGCGCCAGTCGAAAAACACTCGGAACAATTTTTGAACATCCAGCCCATCGCGGACGGCTGACGGCCCGAAACCGGGCCAAAGTGCAGACCCGCCGCCTGCATGGCATGAATGCCCTCGATGGCGTAGTCGCTGGCGCCGTCATGCCCGGCCGGAATCAGCGTATCGTCTATATCGGTCAGCACAAGTTTGATCATAGAATCCCCCAGTCATTTTCACCGTAACCATTGTAACGACCCGCCAATAAGGGACAGGTTTATTTTGGCAGGTTTTATCTGGGAAAACGCAACGCCCCAGTTGCCAGCTGCCAAAATAAACCTGTCCCTTTTTGGCAGGTGCGCTAGTATAGGGAACAACAGATTCGATGCGGGAGTGCCGGCGGTGCAAACCACAAGGCTGAGAGGGCATGGGGCCCAATCCTTTGAACCTGTCAGTTAATGCTGGCGTAGGGAGCATGCCGCCTTTACAGGGGCGCTGTCTATGCACAGCGCCCCTTTTCTATGCCAAGGAGGCATGTGCAGTGATTGATTCGGAACAGCTTAAGCAACATGTGGTCAAGGCCGTGGAGGAGATTCGCGCCACCAATCCGATGGCCGGCTCCATCACCAACACGGTGACGATCGACTTTGTCGCCAACGCGCAGCTCGCCGTGGGCGGTTCGGCCGCCATGGTCTATCTGCCCGACGAGGGCGAGGCGCTCGTTGCCGGCGGCGGCGCCATCTATCTCAATATGGGCACGCTCTTCCCCATCTACGAGCAGACGATTCCCCGCGCGGCCAAGGCGGCACACGACGCTGGCAAGCCCTGGGTGCTCGATCCGGTGGGTCTGGGCATCGGTAGCCTGCGCACCCAGCTGGTAAACGAGCTCAAGCAGTACAAGCCTGCCATCGTGCGCGGCAACGCCTCCGAGATTATCGCGCTCGCCGGCCTGTGGGGTCTTGAAGGCGAGGCAGCTGATCTGAGCCGCGTGCGCGGTGTCGATACCACCGACACGGTCGACGCCGCCCGCGATGCCGCCGTGGCGCTCGCCCGCTACACCGGCGGCGCCGTGGTCGTCTCGGGCGAAGTCGACCTGATTACCGACGGCACGACCGTGGCCAAGTCCCACGGCGGCAGCCCGCTCATGTCCAAGATCACCGGCTGCGGCTGCTCGCAGGGCGGTGTGCTGGCCGTGTACGCCTGCGCTACCGATCCGTTTACGGCAGCCATCTGCGGCACCGCCGTCTACAACGTTGCCGGCACGCGTGCCGCCGCTGTCGCCGATGCCCCGGCAAGCTTTAAGGTCGCCTTTATCGACGAGCTCTACCGCGCGACCGCCCAAGACATCGCCGATAACCGACTCGAGCTCGAGGAGGCATAAGCCATGTCCGAGCCCGCAACCAATACCGGTATGAACACGCTCGTTGCTGTAGCCATCGCCCCGTGCGGCACCGGCGATGAGCTATCCGCCGAGGTCGCCGAGGTCGTGCGCGTCATTCGCGAGAGCGGCCTTCCCAACCACACCACCTCGATGTTCACCGAGATCGAGGGCGACTGGGACGAGGTCATGCAGGTCGTGCGCGACGCAACCTTTGTGTTGGCGAGCAAGGGCATCCGCACCGAAGTCGTGCTCAAAGCCGATATTCGACCCGGATTTACCGACACCATGACCGGCAAGCTCGAGCGCATGGAAGCACAGATCAAAAAGCAGGAGGAAGCACGATGAGCATCCGCGACAACCTTGATATCTCGGCCTATCTGGTACTCGGCCCCGAAAACACGCTGGGGCGTCCCGTGGGCGATGTGGTGGCCCAGGCGCTCGACGCAGGCTTTACCTGCATTCAGGTGCGCTCCAAGGTGGCAAGCGCCCGCGAGATCATCGCGCTGACGGGCGATGCCGCGCAGGCTATCGCACAGGCTGGCAAGACCGGTCAGGTCGCCCTGTTAATCGACGACCGCCTGGACTGCGTACTCGCCGCGCGCGAGCAGGGTATTGCTGTCGACGGCGTGCACGTGGGTCAGAGCGATATTCCCGTCGAGGTCTGCCGCAAACTATTGGGCCCCGATGCCATCGTGGGCCTTTCGGCCCGTTGCGAGGAGATGCTCGAGTACGTCAAGACCGCCGACATGAGCCTAGTCGACTACCTAGGCATCGGCCCGCTCCACGAGACCGAGACCAAGCGCGACTGCGGACGCGCGGCCGACGGCTCTATCATCACCAAGAGCTTTGAGGACCTGGCCGCGCTCCACGCGGCAAGCCCCGTGCCCATCGTGGTGGGCGGCGGCGTCAAGACGGCCGACCTGCCGCAGCTCAAGGCCACCGGCGTCGATGGCTTCTTTGTGGTGAGCGCCGTCTGCAGTGCCGACGACCCCTGCGCCGCCGCCAAGGAGCTCGTCGACACCTGGCAGCAGGCATAGGCATAAGCCGAGCAGCTGATCCGCAGCCCCACATCTTTAGCAATAGAAAGCGCATCCCAGTTTGGACCTCCATTCCGGGATGCGCTTTCCGCCGAGTCCACGGCAGTTTGCCCTACTCTGCCAGATACGCTTCCAGCGCCGGCAAGGTCGCCTCCGCATCGTGGCGGCCGATCTGATAGATGTGCTCGAGCTCATCGGGCTCACGGCACAGCGACGGCACCTTCACCGATTCGCTCGGCCGAACCACAAAGATTTCGCCGGCAGCCTCGCGACGCGCCAGGTCATCGAGCGTGGCATTGTAGACCTCATGCCGATGCTCAAGCGCCGCGACAAACTCCGGGTAGTGACGGAACACGCGCCGCAGCATGGGCATCACGCTGTTGGGCTGCTTCACAAAGCCCGCCGGCTGCGTGAGTACCACGATATTGCGGTCATACCCCTGCGCAAACAGCCATGCACTGGGAATAGAATCAGCCACGCCACCATCCAGATACTTATGCCCGTCAATAGCAACGGGACGCGTCGCCACGGGAATCGCCGACGATGCCCGGATCCACTCGATATCCCGCTCGTCGCCATAGGGCAGGTCATGGTAGACGGCCTTGCCCGTCTCGATATCGGTACACACGCACGTAAATCGCATGGGGCAGGCGCGATACGCCTCCAAGTCGATGGGATCGCGCTCGATAGGCACCTCGTGATAGGCAAAATCGGCATTGAACATATCGCCAGTTCGCAGCCAGCTTACTACACCTGCATAGCGTTTATCGGCGCAATAGGCCTTGTTATAGCGAATGGCGCGGCCGATCTGACGCGATTTAAAGTTGTAGCCAAACGCCGCGCCCGCCGAGACACCCACCATATGGTCGCAGGTCAAACCGTGCTCCATCCAAACGTCGAGCACGCCCGCCGTATACATACCGCGGTAGCCGCCTCCCTCGAGTGCCAGCCCCACCGTGCGCGTCATAGTTGGCTGTGCCATGCGACCATCTCCGTCCCCGCAAATTTAAACGGAACAAGTATACCCATCGACATATACCGCCCCAGTCGCATTTTTATCGAACATCGCATCATCGCGCTGCCGTTTGTCGAATAATAGCCACCCACAGCATGTGCACCCCTATATAATTTCGTACTGTTGTTTATACTACTCAGCAGTTATCAACAGCGAACATTAGCCGGCAAAGTAACCCAACAACGCAGCAAGGCGGGGGCCTGGATACACGCAAAACGCTGAGCAACGATGCGTGTACACAACGAGCTCGCCCGACGCAATCCGCTCCGACTTCAGAAAGCCGCTTAGAACATGGATACTGTCAGCAATTACACCGAAACGCTCGAAAAGACCGTCCGTGACCTTCTCGAGCGTCAGGAGGATCTGATCAGGACCGCCTTTACCGACCAGCTTACCGGGCTTGGCAACCGTGGCGGCTTTGCCCGTTCCCTCGAGGAGCTCTGGGAGCAGGACACCCCCGTTACCATGGCGTTCATCGATATCGACAATCTCAAGCACTGCAACGACGTCTTTGGACATGACGAGGGCAACCGCTATATCTTGCAGGTAAGCCTCTATCTCAAGCTGTATATGAAAGTGGACGAGGCGGCGTTTCGCATAGGCGGCGACGAGTTTGCCATCCTATCTACGATTGCAACCGAGGACGACCTCGCCGAACGTCTGGAACACTGCCGAACGATCCTGCTCAAAAACAACGATTCCGAGATGCCCCACTCGTTTAGCTACGGAGTGGCACACGCCGACCCCGCCCTGGGCGAAGCCTCCAATCGCATGACACTCGATGCCGACCATCGCATGTACGACTACAAGCTACGTCATGCCATGCACCTCGATCGGCGCAATATTACGCAAGTCCACGCCGACGACTTCGAAATAAGCGATCGTATTTTCGACGCTTTTTCGATGCTCAACGAGGGCCGTTATTTCTTTATCGAGAACTTGGACAAGGACCGCACCCTTTGGTCGCAAGGTGCCTTACGCGATCTCGGTCTTCCTTCGGAGCACATAGACAGCTGCCGCGATTTCTGGAAGACGCGCGTCCATCCCGATGACCTCGAGGCCTACGCCAACGACATCAACCAGATCTTTAACGGCTCCAAACACCGCCGCGTCATGCAGTACCGCATGCGCAATGCCGCGGGTGACTACGTTCTCTGCCGTGCTCGCGGGTTTCGCATCGACGGCGACGGAAATGTCCCCTCGCTCTATGTCGGCGAACTCGTCAACCACTCGCTTGCCGAAACCGTCGACGCCGCCACAGGCCTCGGAACGCAGCGCATGCTGGTCAACGCTATCGATGCCTGCCGTCGCGACCGCTGCGAGACGGGGCTTATAGCGGTGCGCATTCGTGGCACGGCGAATCTCAACGAGCTCTACGGGGCCGAGGCTGTCGACAACATGCTTGCCGAATACGCAGGCCGCATGCTGTCGATCACCCGCGGCAGAAGCCGGGTCTTCCGTTCACGAAGCGTCCAGTTCGTCGTGCTCAGCAACGATTTGGACCATGAGGCATTCGAGCAACTGACCCGCCACCTTAAAGAGGCTGTTTTCGCTCCTGTTCAAATCGCGGGCGACACCATTACTCCCGTCTGCCTTGTCGTCCCGGCCTTTTACGAGCAGTTAACCCATCAAGCGACCGCCGTTTTAGGCGAACTCGACCGTCGCCTTCGCACGGCCGGCGGGCTTGTTCCCAACGACAGCCTCCCCATACCCGAGGCGGAGCGCAAAAGCGCCATCGCCGAACGTATCGACTCGCTCACGGGCCTCTATCGACCCAGCGAGTTTATGCGGCGCGCTAACGCATTTCTCGAGGCAAGGCGCGACGGCACCTGGTGCATCGCCACGGTCGACATGGGCCACATGCGCCTGTTTAATGAATGGCACGGCCAGGCCGAGGGCGACCGCGTACTCGCCGATGTGGGCACGGTCCTCAAGGACATCGAGAATGCCGATATGGGCGTCGCAGGGTACTGGGGCCAAGATGACTTTTGCGCACTCATCCCCTTTAAGCACATCACCGTCCATCAAATCTACAACCGCGTTCGCGAGGCCGTAGCCAGGCATGATGACGGCGTAGGTTTTTGGCCGTCCATGGGCATTTACCCCATCGACTCCAATGAGGAGATCACCATCGATGCGCAGGCAAAGGCCATGTTTACCAATCGACGCGCCAAAAACGACTTCAAGGAGCGCATTGCCATTTTCCGCCCCGAAGAATATGAACACGAGATTGCGTTCCACCGCACGCTGACCGAGTTCCAGTACGCGCTCTCAAACGGCCGCATCACGTACTACCTGCAGCCCCAGGTCGATATGGAAACCGGCGAGATCATTGGCGCCGAGGCACTCACCCGCTGGATTGACAAGGACGGCTCTCTCATTTCGCCCGCAACGTTTATCCCCGCACTCGAGGAAAGCGGCTTTGTGGTGACGCTCGACAAGTACATTTGGCAGGGTGTCGCCTCGTGGCTGCGCGAGCGTCTCGATCGCGGCCTTCGTGTGGTTCCGGTCTCGCTTAATGTGTCGCGCGTGGATATCCTTGCCTGCGACGTTGCCGAGCATATGGGGGCGCTTGCCGCCCAATACAACCTACCGCCCGAGCTCATGCGTATCGAGATCACCGAGACGGCTTATACGGGAGAGTCCGAAGCCGTGGACAAACTGACAGCCGACTTGCACACCCGCGGCTTCTCGACCTATATGGACGATTTTGGCACCGGTCAGTCCACGCTCGCGATGCTCAAGAACGTCAATGTCGACGTCATCAAGCTCGACCGCACCTTTGTGCCCACCGACCGCGATCAAGGCCGCAGCGCGCAGATCGTGTCATCGATGCTCGAGATGGCGCAGTCGCCCCATCTGCCCATTGTAATCGAAGGCGTCGAGACAGATGAGCAGGCAAACATGCTACGCCACATGGGTGCCCGCTACGCTCAGGGCTTCCTCTACTACCGCCCCATGCCGGCGAAGGATTTTGAGGCATTGCTCGATGGCGGCAATAACAACTGATACGCTCGCGCGCAAAACGCCACCGCCGAAGGGGGCATTTGTCTCCATTAGCTAACTTATATCCCCAGTTCAAACCGAATTGGGGATATGATACAAACCGTTGTTCCGCCCAAGGAGGTTATCCATCATGAACGAGTCATATCGCCTGGGCGAGCAATCGATTATTGCCTATCTTCAGCGACTTGCGAATGGCATCTCGACCGCCGAACTCGATGTTGCCGCGCTGCCTGCTGAGCTGCGCGCCGTTGGCGAGCAACTGCAAAAGACGCATGCCATCCTGCAACAAGAGCGCCGGCTGCTTGAGAGCAACGCCTATATCGACCCGCTCACCAACTTGGGCAACCGCGGCGGACTCGACCGTCACGTCGAGCAACTCTGGCACAAAGGTGACCCCTTCACCTGCGCCTATATTGACATCGACCATCTCAAACATTGCAATGATAGGTTTGGCCACGCCGAAGGCAATCGCTATATTCTGAGCATCTGCCGCACGCTCTCCGAAACCATGGAGCACGATGAGATGCTGTTCCGTATCGGTGGAGACGAGTTTGTGCTCATCTCGCTCTCCGCAAACGAGACCGAACTCGAGCAGCGCTTGGAGCGGGTACGTGCCGGGCTGATCGAGGCGAGCTCAGGTGGCAAGGCGCCCATGATCGCCAGCTTTAGCTTTGGCTGCTCGCGCGTCGATCCACTTGCCGGCGACACGCGTCGCCAGATGACGATGGATGCCGATCGCAAGATGTATCGCTATAAGCTTATGCATCGTGTGCAGCAACCGAAAGACAATGACGCGCCGCAACGCCCAATCGTCGATCAGCTTCCCTGCAACGACCGGGTGTTCCAAGCGATCTCCATGAGCTCCGAGACACGCTATCCGTTCATCCTTAACCTCGATACGGGAGAATCGCAATGGTCGGTTAACGCCGTGCGCGATTTTGACCTGCCCTCCCAGCACCCCTTTAACTCACTCGACATGTGGCTCGCCCGCGTTCATCCCGAGGACCGCGACAACGTACGCGCCGAGCTCGACATGGTGATAAACGGCACGTGGCACTTCCATTACATGCAGTATCGCGTAATGGATGCCACCGGAAAATACGTGCTTTGCGACTGCACGGGCTACCGTTTGGACGGCACCGATACCGAGCCCAGCATGTATGTGGGCATTATCATCAACCGAAGCTTGGCAGATACGACCGACTCGGTAACGGGCCTGGGCGATGTCCACGCGCTGGTCAACGCTATTGGAGAGATGCGCCGCGTGGCGCGCGAGGCAGGCTTTATTGCCATTAAGGTCGACGATATCGCCGAAGTCAATGCCCGCTTTGGATTCGATGCAGGCGACCGCGTGCTCGCCGAAAGCGCCGCCTGCCTCATGGACTGTTCGCGCGGCAAGGGTCGCTTGTTCCGCTCGACGGGACCAATGTTCGTGGCGCTTTTCGATGAGCTCGGCCCCGAGGCAATCGACGAGCTCGCAAACGAAATCGAACGATTCCTGGGTTCTCCCGTGCTCATCGGCTCGCTTGAATATCAGCCGCCCATTCGTGTGGCGACGCTTCATCTGGACGCTGTCAATCGACAGCCCGTTTCCATTTTGAACGAGCTCAAAGCGTTGCTCGGTAAAGCCGTGCAGGTGCCAGGTACCAAACTGGATTAGCACCGCGCCCGCACCGCCTCCCCCATCGTGCGATAATCCTCTGCAGAAGTCACCAACAGCAGAGGGAGTTTGTGATGAAGGTTCTTTTGGTCAATGGCAGTCCCAAGGCAAACGGCAACACCGCCCGCGCACTCGCCGAAGTCGCCGAGCAGCTCAATACCGAAGGCATTGATACCGAAGTGTTTCAGCTGGGCGCCAAGCCCATTCGCGATTGCATCGGTTGCGGCCAGTGTGGCAAACTTGGCGGTCGCTGCACCTTTGACGACGACGTGGTGAACGAGCTCATCGCTGCCGCCGAACAGGCCGACGGTTTTGTCTTTGGCTCGCCCGTCTACTACGCGCACCCCAGCGGCCGCATCCTTTCGGCCCTCGATCGCGCCTTCTATGCAGGCGGGCATGCCTTTGAGCACAAACCCGGCGCCGCAGTCGCCGTCGCCCGTCGCGGCGGTACGTCGACCACCTTCGATGTGCTCAACAAGTACTTCACCATTAAGCAAATGCCCGTAGTTGCTTCCACCTACTGGAACAACGTGTTTGGCCGCGTGCCCGGCGACGCCGATGGGGACGCCGAGGGCCTTGCCACCATGCGAAACATCGGCAAGAACATGGCCTGGCTCCTGCGCTGCATCGAGGCAGGTCAGGCCGCCGGTATCAACGCGCCCGAAGCCGATCGCGCAACGACCAACTTCATTCGATAGAGCGGCGGGGCCATGAATATTCAAATCTTCGGGACTAAGAAGTCGTTCGATACCAAGAAAGCACAGCGCTTCTTCAAAGAGCGCCGCATTAAGGTGCAGTTTATCGACCTTAAGGAAAAGGAGATGAGCAAGGGCGAGCTTACGAGCGTAATGCAAGCGGTCGGCGGCATCGACAAGCTGCTCAACCCCAAGGCCAAGGACGAGGAGACGCTCGCGCTCATCCAGCACCTCACCCCCAGTCAGCGTTTCGATAAACTGCTCGAGAATCAGCAGGTCTTGGCCGAGCCCATCGTGCGCAACGGCAAAAAGGCCACCGTCGGTTATTGCCCCGATGTATGGGGAGCCTGGGAGTAGCCTGTGTTATTTGCCGGCGCGTGGGTATAAGAGCGAGCGTTTGGCATAAGATTCAACTGTAAGCCATGTCTAACAAAGGAGGGCACATGCCCAACAAACCCGTGAAGATCATCATGCTTACCGGATACCTCGGTGCCGGCAAGACCACGCTGCTCAACCACATCCTCGCTAACGACGGCGGCATCCGCGCCGCCGTGATCGTCAACGATATCGGCGAGATCAACGTCGACGCTAGCCTTATCGCCGACGGCGGTCTTTCCGAGACCGACGACCTCATCCCGCTCACCAACGGCTGCATCTGCTGCACGCTTTCGGATGACCTGGCCAACCAGCTGCAGGGCATCGCCGATTCGGGCAAGTTCGACTACATCATCATCGAGGCATCGGGTATCTGCGAGCCTATCCCCATCGCCTACACTATCTCGAGCTTCTGCGACGAGGCCAAGGTGGGCGGCGAGCCCAAGCTCGCACTCGACAACATCGTGGCAGTAGTCGACTGCGCGCGCATGTACGACGAGTTCAACGGTGGTCGCGACCTGCTGGCCGAGGATATCGACGAGGACGACATCGAGAGCCTGCTCATCCAGCAGATCGAGTTCTGCTCCACGCTGATCCTCAACAAGACCGATACCGTGAGCCCTGAGCAGATCGCCGAGCTTAAGGCCATCGTGCGCAGCCTGCAGAAAGACGCCGTGATCGTCGAGGCCCAAAACGGCGAGGTCCCCATGGAGGAGCTGCTCGATACCGACCGCTTCGACTTTATGCGCGCCTACAACTCCGCCGCCTGGATCGAGGCCATGGAGCATCCCGAGGAGCACGACGACCCCGAGGTGCTCGAGTACGACATCGAGACCTTTGTGTACTCGCGCCGCAAGCCGTTTGACCTGCAGAAGTTCACCGATTTTGTTGAGCAGGAGTGGCCCGACGAGGTCATCCGCGTCAAGGGTCCGCTGTGGCAGACCGGCAATCCGGACATGTGCTACATGTTCGAGCAGGCCGGCCACCAGATGCGCCTGATGGAGAACGGTCTGTTCGTTGACTCCGCGCCCGAGGGCGAGAAGCAGAAGATCATCGACGAAAACCCCGAGATCATGCAGATTTGGGATGACGAGACGGGCGACCGCATGACGAGCCTGTGCATCATCGGCCGTCACATGGACAAGGATGCGCTCATCGCCTCCCTCGATGCCTGTCTGACCAACTGGCACCGCGCCTAGGTTTATCCAAGCGGGCATTTTTCTGCCTACGTAAACGCCAAACCACCACGAAGGTGCCCTTCGTGGTGGTTTTTCGTTCTGAGCCAAGGAGATTCATGTTCAATATCGTGCTATATGCGCCCGAGATTCCGGCCAATACGGGCAATATCGGCCGTACCTGCGTGGTCACCGGCACCCATCTGCATCTGGTGGAGCCACTGGGCTTTTCGCTCGACGACAAGACGGTACGTCGCGCCGGCCTGGGCTACTGGCAAAACTTGGACGTGACGACCTATGCCGGCTGGGAGGATTTTCTTGCGCGCAACGACCTCTCCCCTGCCGATGGTCGTCTGCATCTGCTGACCAAAAAGGCACGCCGCACCTATGCGCAGAGTACCTACCGCGATGGCGACTACTTAGTCTTTGGCAGCGAGAGCTCGGGGATTCCCGAGGAGTTACTCGCCGCAGCGCCCACCCGCTGCGAGCGTATCCCGATGCTGCGCGATTGCGATTCGCTTGACAACGCCGAGGCATGGGAAGCCCACGAGGAATCGCTCGGGCATATCGAGGACGGCCATGAGGCCATCCTTCGGCAGGATATCTGCGGCAACTTCGTCAATCCGGACGACTACCGCATCAGCGCACTCAACCTCTCCAACAGCGCCGCCATCGTCCTCTACGAGGCCCTGCGCCAGACAGGCTTTCCGGGCATGTGACAAAGGGACTGTCCCTTTGTCACATTCGGTTATAGGTAGCGACCGGTGATGCTTGCGGAGCAGGCTGCGATGTCGCCCGGCGTGCCGGCGCAGACGATTTGCCCGCCCGCATCGCCACCGCCCGGGCCCATGTCGATCACGTAATCGGCGTTACGGATAAGGTCGAGATCGTGCTCGATCACGATAACCGTGGCGCCCTTGGCAACGAGACCGTCAAACACGTTCAGCAGCACCTGAACATCGAGCGGATGTAGTCCAATCGTGGGCTCGTCGAACACGAATACGGCATCATCCTGCACGCGTCCCATCTCGCTCGCGAGCTTAAGACGCTGCGCCTCGCCGCCCGAAAGCGCCGGCGTGGGCTCACCGAGCGTGAGATAACCCAATCCCAGGTCGTGCAAGGTCTGCAAGCGCGTCTGGACTTTCTTGAGCCCCAGTGTGGCGTCGAGGGCCTCGTCAACACTCATGTCCATAAGCTGCGGCAACGTAAGCAGACTCCCGTCCTTGCCCTCGCGATGGATATGCGAAGCCGCGTCTGCATAACGTGATCCACGACATGCCGGGCAGACGATCTCGACGTCGGGCAAAAACTGCACGTCGAGCGATATCGAGCCCGTGCCATCGCACGTAGGGCAGCGCAAGGCGCCAGTGTTGTAGCTAAAGGCACCCGCCTTGTAGCCGGCTGCTTTGGCCTCGGACGTACGGGCGAAGGCGCGACGCAGCTCGTCATGAATGTCGGCATAAGTCGCCACTGTCGAGCGCACGTTGGCGCCGATAGGCGTAGCGTCAATCAGGTTTGCGCGGGCAATGCCTTCGGCATCGACCCAGCGCACATGTTTTGGCAGGCGCTCGCCGGCTGCCTGCGCCTTAAGCGCCGGGATGAGCGTCTCGAGCACCAACGTCGTCTTGCCCGAACCCGAAACGCCCGTAACCGCAACAAGGCGGCCGCGCGGGATATCAACTTCGAGCGGCTTGACGGTATGGATGGCATCGGTTGCCATGCGAATATGCCCCTGGTCGAACATTTCCTCGTCAGTCACCTGCGGACGCAAGCGCTTGGACTCTGCGCGCAAAAACGGAGCGATGCGGCTGCCCTGCGATTGTTCGAGCTCGTCCACCGTGCCAGCGGCAATCACATTACCGCCGCCTGCTCCGGCAACGGGGCCCATCTCGACCAGATAGTCGGCTTCCGCCAGTACGCGCGTATCGTGGTCGACAACAACCACGGTGTTGCCGTCATCCACCAGATCGCGCATCACACCCACCAAGCCGTCGACATTGGCAGGATGCAAGCCGATCGAGGGCTCGTCCAGCACATAGAGCACGCCCGTCGATCGATTGCGCACCACGCGAGCAAGCTGCACGCGCTGGCGCTCACCCGTGGAAAGCGTGGCACCGGCGCGATCGAGTGAAAGGTAATCGAGACCCAGGTCGACCAGACGACGGGCCGTGCTCAAAAACGAATCGCAGATATCCGTCGCCATGGGCCGCATCTCGGGCGGCAAGGATGCGGGCACCCCGCGCACCCACTCAATCGCCTCGCCCAGCGTCATGGCCGCCGCCTGCGCCAGATTGATACCGCGCACCTGGGGCTGGCGTGCCGCCTCGGAGAGACGCGTGCCGCTGCAGTCGCGGCATGGGCCCTCGCGCAAAAAGCGCGCAACGCGTTTTAAGCCCTTATCGTCCTTGACCTTGGCGAGCGCATTCTCGACGGTATAGACGGCGTTGTAATAGGTGAAGTCGAGCGGCGTGGCGCCCTCGCCGTTTTTGGGAACGTAGAGAATATGCTTCTTAACCGCCGGACCATGGAACACGATGTCGCGCTCTTGAGGCGTGAGCTGGTTAAACGGCACGTCGGTGCGCACACCCATCTCGCCGGCCACCTGCTTCATCAGATCCCACATGAGCGTGCCCCAAGGAAGCACCGCGCCCTCGTTGATAGTCTTTGACTCGTCGGGCACCAGGCTCGCCTCGTCCACCTCGCGCATAACGCCGGTGCCGCCGCAGGTGGGACACGCGCCACCGCTATTGAAAGCCAAATCCTCGGCACTCGGCGCGTAGAACTCGCGGCCGCACGTCGGACACGTGAGCGAAAGGCCTGCGGCCACGTTAAGGCTCGGCTCAACGCGCGCCCCGCAGTGCGGGCACACGTGATGGGCGCAACGGCTAAAGAGCAGACGCAGGCTATTGTTAAGCTCGGTCATGGTGCCAAAGGTGGAACGCACGCCCGGCACGCTGGGGCGCTGATGCAATGCGAGCGCCGCCGGCACGTGCAGCACCTCGTCCACCTGGGCGTGCTCGGCTTGCGTCAGGCGACGTCGAGTATAGGTGCTGAGCGCCTCCAGGTAGCGACGCGAGCCCTCGGCATAAAGAACCCCCAGCGCCAGCGAGCTCTTGCCCGAACCCGATACGCCGGCAATACCCACCAGCTTTCCCAGCGGAATATCGATATCGATGTCCTTAAGGTTATGGACACGTGCGCCACGTACCTCGATAGCCTGCGGGCTCATCCTCTGTTCCGTCACCTTTATCACCCTACTCGTACCATAAAATGCGGTCGCGGATATACTCGCCCAGCATGGGCACGGTAAACCGGACGAGGCCGTATCCGGCAGCCTCGATGACGCGCTCGCGAATCAGGCTTGCGCGATATTTGCTCGCCCAGCTTTGGGTGCGATCGCAACGCTCAATGATATCCGCCATGCGAGTCGGTTTGCCCTCGTCAGCCGCCATGGCCTCGATAAAGAGGCGCTGCGGACTGCGCAACCCGTAATACAAGGGAGCGTCGACCGCTTCATAGAACTCGGAGACGGCATCGGCGTAGCCAGCCTCGACATCGCGCCTTTCAATGACTCGCGAGTTGCGCCGGACAGCAGACCGCCACATGTAATAGCCCACCAGCTGAACCATATAGGGATGCCCCATGCTTTTGCGCGCCGCAAGGTCCGCCGTCTCCGCGTCAACGTAAAGACCAGCGTCTTTGACCGTCTGGATATACGAATCGCGCACCTTGGGCAAAGATATCGCCCCCAGCGTACGCTGCTGGGCACGCCGCAAAAACGTCACGCTCGGCTCTTCGAGCAGATCGTCAACCATACTGGGTAAGCCGGCAAAAACAAGCGCAAGGCCGCGCTGGTCGCTATCGGACAAGCCCGTGGCATCCTGGTCTCCGAGCACCTGCTGATAGAGAACGGCAAGAGCCGCCAGCTCCTCGATAGACGCAGATTGAGCCTCGTCAATCGCAAACAGTATGCCCTTGCCTGGACCGAGCCTCTTGAGGCGCTCGTTGACCAGCCCTCGCAACGTCTCGCCCTTTGCTCGCGCCGCCTCGACTGACATCCGCCCAAACGACGGACCGAACTCCATTGACGTTACAACGGGTTTATTCGAGCGAAGCGCGTCGGCCAAGCGGTCGCATAAGCCAAGCGAAGCGGAATCGGAGACAACCGCCCATCCGCGCTCGCTGGCCAGACGTTGCAGCTCCCGCAGGAGAACTGTCTTGCCGCAGCCGCGGTTTCCCGTAATGAGCATGAGCCTGCCCGGCGCTCCGGCGCCGTTATCGAGCCCTTCCTCAAAATCTTCGATGACCGACTCGCGACCGATGAGTATCGGAGGCCGCTTGCCGGCAGTGGGCTTAAAGGGATTTGGATTCATGTCGGACTCCTCGGATTGGCAAACCCTGGTAATAGTTATACCAACTTATACCGAGTTATACCAATAGCATGGAACAAAAGGAACTGCCCCTTTGTCACATGTGGCCGAAAAACTCCGCGTCTGCTGCACGCCAGGGGCGGAAGGTGGCGGGATCGACCTTTACGTGTGCCGCGGCGGGTACGTCGTACCATTTGACCGTGTAACCGGCGCCGTGAGAGCAAAAGACCGAGTCGGGCGTGTTGGGCAGATCGGCCTCGGGCTCATAGGCGGCCGTCTCGATTACGTGCTCGGCATCATGGCAAGCCGCATAGCCGGCGAACTCCAGGTACAGATGCCCGCGACCACTCGTGTAGGCAGCCACCTCCAGCGCATAATCCTGAACCTCGGATGCCGGCACGCGACCCACAATCTTCGCCCGGTCCCCCGCCATCGTCGGCGGCTCGTACTCGGCACCCATGCGCGTGACATCCGAGAGCGCCCGGCCCACGCACTCCCCCGGCACCTCGAGCTCAAAGCGATACCACGGCTCCAACAGCACCGCCGCGCCGGCCTCACGCGCCTGCATGAGCCCCTGGCGAATCGCGCGGTACGTGGCCTGGCGAAAATCGCCGCCCTCGGTGTGTTTGGCATGCGCGCGACCACCCGTGAGCGTAATGCGTACATCGGTGATGGGCGAGCCGGTCAGCACGCCCAGGTGATCGCGCTCCATGGCGTTAGTGAGTGCCAAACGCTGCCAGTTAAGATTGAGCTCGTCGGTCGAGGTCACGGTGCCAAACTGCACGCCCGAACCCGCTGCCAACGGCTCCAGGCGCAGATGCACCTCGGCATAGTGGCGCAGCGGCTCAAAGTGGCCCACGCCCTCAACCGGCTGCGAAATAGTCTCCTTATAGAGAATGCCGCCAGACTCAAACGCAACCGAAAGGCCAAAGCGATCGGCCAACACCCGCTGCACGACCTCGAGTTGCACGGCGCCCATCAGCTGCAGGTGAATCTGCTCCAGATGCGTATTCCAGCTTACGCCGAGCATAGGATCTTCATCCGCCAACTCAGTCAATGCTTTGAACACCGTATGGACGTCGTGTTCGCCCGGAAGCACCGTATAGGTGAGAACTGGCGCAATGACGGGCGCATCGCCCGCGGGCTCCGCGCCCAAGGCGTCCCCCGGGCGAACGTGCGCAAGACCCGTCACGGCGCAAATACCGCCAGCAGCAACTTCTTGGGCAAGCTCATACTTCTCGCCGTTATAGATGCGTACCTGATCGACCTTCTGCTCCCATGCCTCGGCACCGGAACGTGCGTCAATCATCTGCTTGGCATGCAGCGTGCCGCCGGTCACTTTAACCCAAGCCAAGCGCTCGCCGCGATCCCCGCGGCTGACACGATAGACGCGCGCGGCAAACTCTGGATACCATACCTGTTCGCGCATCAGCGCGCATATACCGTCCAGCAGCTCGTCCACGCCTTGGTCCTTGAGCGCCGAGCCGGCAAAACATGGAAAGAGCTTGCGCTCGGCAACCATGCGCGACAGCGTTGCGACAGAAAGCTCACCCGCCTCAAGAAACTCCTCGAGCGCCGCCTCGTCCAACGCAGCAGCGTCCTCCTGAACGGCGCCGCCCGCCAGCAGTTCGTTGGCATCCAAGCAGCCCTCGGAAAGGCGTTGCCCAAGTTGTGCCAGCAAAACATCGCGGCCGGGATTCTCCAAATCGATTTTGTTGATATAGATGAACGTCGGGATGCCATAGCGTGCAAGCAGGCGCCACAGGGTTTCGGTGTGCCCCTGCACGCCGTCGTTGGCGCCCACCACCAGAATCGCGTAGTCCAGGGCACGCAGCGTGCGCTCCGCCTCGGCAGAAAAATCGACATGTCCCGGCGCATCCACGAGCATGACGTGGGTATCGCCATGGTCGAGCACGGCCTGCGACGAGAAAATCGTAATGCCACGCTCGCGCTCGATCGTGTTCGTGTCCAGATGCGAATCGCCATCGTCCACGCGGCCGCGCTTGCGAATGCGACCCGCGTTGAACAGCATGGCCTCGGCCAACGTGGTCTTGCCAGCATCGACATGCGCCAAGATTCCAACGACCACTTGCTTCGACATGGCTCTCCTCTTATTACAAGCCCATCGCGCGAGGCAACGGGCATCCTCGTTCCACACTGGATGATACAATGTACGGGCCGGCGGGCGAAGCGAGCCCTATCCCCCGACCGAGCTCATCGCCCCGCGTTGCCGCGCAGCGATTTTCGTAGGTTCGCGCCTTGCGAAAGCCGGCACCTCCCCTTTTTGTCTGCCTGGGCTCATCTGGGGCGATAACAACGCGAGCCCCACAACAACGCGTTTTACCAAAAATGGCCCCACTCGGGGCCATTTTTGGTAAAACGCTGGTATGTGGCTCGGCCTTTACACCTCGCGCAGCCAATCAAACGCGACGCGCGGCGTACCGTCCGACACATATACGATACCGGCGCGCTTAAACCCGGCCTTGGCGATGGCGCCCTGCATAGGCAGGTTGTCTTGGTGCGTGTCGATACGCAGATGGTCGATACGTTCCTTGGCAAAGGCAAACATCGCAGCCGCGATACCGTGCGCGGTGCCATCGGACGCCACACGGTGCAGCACAGCATACGGAGCGTCGCTGCGCCACTGGCCGCCCTCGATCACATCGTAGGAACTGTCCGGCCCCGGCAGAAAGGCAAACGTCGCCACCACGCGTCCGTCTTCCTCGCACACATAGCTGCCACCGGCGGCGATATCGGCAGCCAGTTGCTCGACCGAAGGTGTACCCTCGGGCCACTGCGTGGCGTTGCCATGCGCGCGCATAAAGGCGCGGGCCACGTCATAGATAGCCATGACGGCGGGAATGTCGGTATCGAGGGTTTTTCTGATCATCACGCGGCGACCTCACGTTTATTGGTATCACTTTGGTTGAGCAATGATACCAGCGTTTGGAGAGAGGCGCGAAGCAGATGGGAAGCAAAAAGCGAGCCGCCTGGTCAAAGGCCAAAAGCGAGTTTTTGAGCGCTGCTACCGGCGGCGATATGAGCGACCTGTTTGCACGCGAGGACGAGCGCCGCGACGCCCTGGACGCCGAGCGCGATGAAGCCTGGCGCTACAAATCGTGCGAGCGCAAAAACCGTTACGACACGCGCGCCGAGGCCGAGGCAGTTATGGCCGACTGCGAAAACCGCGGACGCCGCGGGCTGGCCTGCTACAAATGCGAATACTGCGGCGGCTGGCACTTGACGTCGCACCCTTGGAAATAGGCGCCGCATCGGCACGGCATTGACGGAGCGCCAGCCATCGCACGCAAGCTACGGGCGCGGCGGCACCAACACATCGTAGCGAACGGCCTTGCCCGCAAGTTGATAGCTCGGCTTAACGCCGGCAAGCAGCGGCCCCTTCACCGGCCGCTTGATAACGACCTTGCGCGGGCGCGCCGCAAGCGCAGCTTCGACCAGCGTCTCCTCATCGGCGCACGGCTGCTCCAGATGGTGCAAGAGTTGGAACTTCTTTTTCACCGCCGCGCTCTTGGTGCGCCCAGGAAACATGGGGTCCAGATACACCACGTCGGGAGCGGTGAGCTCGCCCTGCCCGATCAGCTCAGCTGTATGGCGAAGGCCGGCAATGCTGTCCTCGCCCGCATGTAAGCGCATGCGCGCCACGGCTGTCGCAAGCGCCGGATCATCTGCCGCGCGATCCAAGGCATCCTTGAGGAGCGCCGCGATCACGCAATCCTGTTCATACAGATCGACGGTAAAGCCCGCGGCCGCCAACAGCAGCGAATCCTCGCCAAAGCCTGCCGTGGCATCAATCGCCCATGGGCACTCGATGCCTTTTGCGCGCGCAGCCTTTACCAACAGCTCTTGCTGCAGACGGCCCTGCTTGAGCCGCGGAAGCATGCGGTCAAAATCGGCACGCAGCTCCATCGTGCCGTCGGTGAGCGTGAGGCCCTCGGACTTCCCGATCAGCTCAAGCCCCGCGGCCCGAGCAACAGAAAAGGGATCGACGACGCCCATGGGCACTCCTTAGCAAGCAAAACGAATACGCGAGTGCCGTTTATGCCAGCACCCAACCGTCCGCTATTGTCCCACATGCGACATGGTCCACAGCATCGCAATGCAAAGCACCGCCATCAATCCCGTGCACACGGCAGCGATCACAGAATCACCCATGCGCCTTCCCAACGACTGCGGCTCACGCACTTGCCCTGCTCCGTACATCATGACTCCTCCTTGAGACCAGCTCCTTGTTACGGCCTCATCATCGCAGCGCCGCACATGGGCTGCCATCGATTTGGCTTACGTCCAGCTTTCCTTTTTGAAAGGTTGGACCGTACAGGCAAGAGACGCTTTCAAACGCATGCATCGCCCCGTTGAACTACAATGTGCTTCACGATATGTGCCGCAACCTGGGTGCGACAGATTCTCCGCGCCCGCATCGAAAGGACCAGCTATGAGCGCCGCTCGCAAGACACTCAAAATCCTTGCCCTGATTTATTTTGTTCTGGGCATCGCCAGTCTCGTCATTGGAATCGCCGGCATCGCGACCGGCAACCTCGATTCCACGTACGGGTCGAACGCCATGCTCGCCGCGGTCGTGCTGGTCGCCAAGGGCCTCATCGATCTCGCCGCAGGTGTTGCGGGCATCAAGGGCGCCAACAAGCCTTCGCAGGTGGATGCTGCGTTTAAGCTCGGCATCGTTGCCGCAATCGCCACGATTGCGCAGGCCGCGCTCACGCTTCCCGCGCTCGGCGGCAGCGCCGTCAATATCGTCGCCTTTGTCATCGTGGTGTACGACCTGTTCTTTGTTCAGCAGGCACACGCCGTTAAGGCCGAGAACAAGGACCGCCTGTAAGCGCTCGCTTCTCATAACCTCTGCAGCCAAGCAACTAAAAAGGGCCGATCGCGCATCTCCGCGGTCGGCCCTTTGCGTTTGCCCAGATAAAACCTGCCAAAATAAACCTGTCCCTTTTTGGTAGGTTAGCAGTGGCGGTACTCGGCGATGATGAAGTCGATATCGGTCTGGAGCGTGTCCAAATTTGCCAGGCGCTCTTTGTCGGCAGGGCGTGTGCGGTAGTAGTACGGCGTCATCTGGAACACCGCCTCGATGTCGGCCTGGGTCTGGAGCGTAATATTCGCAGATACCCGCTGCGTTCCGACCAACTCGAGCTCGGTAGTCTTCGGCAGCTTCTCGTCGTTAAGGTACGGCGTATCGTAGAGCACTTCCTTAAGCCCAAACAGATGACGGGCACCCGGCACCACGGTGTAGAGCGAGCCCTCCGGCGCCAGCACGCGGGCAAACTCGCGCTCGTTAAAGGGAGCGAAGAGCTCGGTCACCATATCGAAGGTGCCATCGGCCACGGGGATGTCCTTCATGTTGGCCACGAAGTAGGTCGCATCGCCGCGCTTGGCGGCAAGGCGCACCATCTCTTTGCCCAAGTCGAAACCGTAAGCATCCACGCCCGGCACCGCGCCCATGGCACTGGTGTAGTAGCCCTCGCCGCAGCAAATATCGAGCAGCGTCATGGGGCCGTTCGTAGACGCAGCACGCCCAGACACCTGCTCGCGCACCAGCTCGACCATCGCATCGCACAACGGCGCGTAGTAACCGCGGTTCAAAAAGTCACGACGGCTGCGTGCCTGCGACTTGGGATCGCCCATGGAGTCGCCGCTCTTGGACGAGCGCAGTAGATATAGATAGCCCTCGCGCGCACGGTCAAACCGGTGTCCGCCCGCGCATGCAGCACCGCGCTCATTGTCCGCCAACGGCTCATGGCAAACGGGACACAACAACATGGCAACTCCTTAGCGCGAACAACACAACGTCCACCATTGTCGCACGCCTTCCCCACCTAGTCATTGGAGACGTTCTTGAATGACCAGTCGTTTAAGAACGTCCCCAATGACTAGTCGATTAGGAGTATCATCGTCTGCGCAAATAAGCACGAAAGAGCATGTTAGAGATTGAGAGCGCATGGCTGACACCGTATCTAAGCACATTGACATGACCACCGGCTCGCTGTGGCGCAATATCCCCCTGTTCGCCTTCCCCGTGGCCGCCACGAGCATCTTGGAGCAGCTGTCGAACCTCATCGCCACGGTCATCATCGGTAACTTCTCGGGCGACCAGGGAACCCTCGCCATGGCGGCGGTCGGCTCCAATGTCCCGCTTACCAGTCTTATGCTCAACCTGTTTATTGGCATGTCGCTTGGCTCCAACGTGGTCATCGCCAACGCTATCGGCCGCAACGATCAGAACATGGTCAAACGCGCCGTCCATACCTCGATTCTTATGGCACTTGTGGGCTTTGTCGTCATCGCACTGGGCGAGATCTTTGCCGAGCCCATGCTCGCCGCGCTCAACGTTCCCGCCGAAACCATGCCGCTCGCTTCGCTCTACCTACGCGTCTTTTTGCTCAGCATGCCCTCGATCTTGCTTTACAACTTTGAGGCCGCGATCTTCCGCTCCGTCGGCATCACCCGCATGCCGCTGCAGGCGCTTGCCGTGTCCACCGTCCTCAACATTGGCCTGGACCTCATCTTTGTCCCCGTACTCCACTGGGGCGTCGCGGGCGTCGCCATCGCCACCGCCATCGCCTACACCGTCAGCGCCGCTACGCTCTTTATCCGCCTGCTCAAGACCGACTCCGTCGTCCGCGTCACCCCGCGCGACCTGGCTATCGATCCCGTCGCCCTCAAGCGCATCGTCAAGATCGGCCTGCCCGCCGGCATCCAGAGCGCCGTCTTTGCCGTCGCCAACATCATCATCCAGTCTGCTATCAACAGCCTGGGCACCGAGGTCATGGCGGCATCGAGCGCCGCTATGAGCTTGGAGTACGTATGCTACAACCTGCTCAACAGCTTTAGCCAGGCTTGCACCACCTTTGTGGGACAAAACCACGGTGCCCGCCAGATCGACCGCTGCACCAAAACGCTTAAGGTCTGCCTGGTCGAAGGCGGTATCGTTGCACTCACCACGATTATCGTTATTGTCGGCCTGGGACGCGAGATCTTGTCGCTCTTTAACAGCGATCCCAACATCGTCTCGATCGGCTATATCCGCGTGTGTTCGATCTTCCCGGCGTACGCCTTTAGCATGTTCTACGAAAACATGTCGGGCTACTTGCGCGGCTTTGGTATCTCGCTCACGCCCGCCCTCATCACCATGATCTGCGTCTGCGGCATCCGCTTCTATTGGGTGTTCTGCGTGTTCCCGCACTTCCGCACCTTTGCAAACATCATGATGGTCTACCCCATCAGCCTGGGCACCACGGCGTTCTTTATGGTCGTGGCGGTACTACTCTGCCACCCGGCACGCACCTATCGCGCCACCCAAGCCAAAGCGACAGCCCGCTAAACACCGCACTCAACGCCACCCCAGTCATTAATTGACAATATGAGAGCTCATATAGTCGATAAAGCGCCTCGTGGCGATAGGCATGGTGTCCCAGCTGCGCCAGGCGGCCACCACGTCGCGCGAGGGGGCATGCACGATGGGCCGCACACGAATATCGGCTCGCATGCCCTCCACAGTACGACGGTAGAGCATGCTCACGCCTAGGCCCTCCTCCACCATCGCCATGATGGTGTAGTCGTCGGTCACCTCGCTCGTTACGTGCGGCGACAGCCCATGCGCCGCAAATGCATCGAGCACCAGGCTCTGTTCGCCCTCATCCAGTAGCACAAACGGTTCGGACGCCAGGTCGGCGAGTGTCACCTTTTCCTTTGCCGCCAGCGGATGCGCAGCCGGCAGCAGCGCCACCAACTCGTCGTGATAGACCACGCGCTTCTCGAGCCCTGCGGTAAACCCACGCGCCGTAAAGCAAAAGTCAACCACGCCGTCGTGCACCCACTGGGCGTTGCGCGTGTAATCGCCCTGCTTGAGGGTAAAGCGTACGCCCGGGTGCAGCGCCCCAAAGTCGCGGATCACGCGCGGCAACACGGTTCGACTCACGTTGGTAAACGTTGCAATGCGAATATCGGTCGACGAAAGCCCCAGCAGCTCCTGGCGCTTGCCCTCGAGCTCGGCCTCGGCGGTCACAATCTGGCGCAGGTACGGCAGATATTGTTTACCGTCGCGCGTAAGCGAAACGCCCTGCTTACCGCGCTCGATAAGCGTGGTACCCAGCTCGCGCTCGAGCGCCTTGACGGCCTGGCTCACCGCACTTTGCGTATAGCCCAGCTCGTCCGCTGCACGTTTCAGACTGCCGCGATCGACCACCATACATACAATCTGATACCGCGATGCCATCGTGCCTCCACATCAATGCAGCCGTAAAACGTTTTGCCAGGGCTTTTCCCGCCAGCATTAGCATTTCTTAATCATACTGAAGATACATTCGCTTTACTACATCCACATCTGAGAGCAGAATCCTTTTTACGAAACCGTTCTGTAACAAAAGGAGTCCCATGGATCGCAAAAAAGCAATCGCGCTCTCATTTTCCGTTCCCGTCGCATGGGGCTTTTCGTACCCCCTCATGAAGATCGGCATGGACAGCATGAACGCCACGAGCATCGTTGCGCTGCGCTGCATCATCGCCTTTGCGGCCTGCCTGCTGCTCTTCCACAAGCACACGTTGCGCATCAACCGCGACCTTATGGTCCGCGCCGCCATCATCGGCGCCATTATGGCAACCGAGCTCACCTGCATGTGCCTGGGCTCCAGCCTCACCTCTGCCTCCACTGCCGGCTTTTTGCAGAGCCTGACGGTCGTGATCGTGCCGTTTGCCAACGCCGCCCTGCTGCGTCGCGCCCCCGAGCGCAAAGTGCTCGTCGGCACCGCCATCGTCACCTGCGGCATGCTGCTGCTCTCGGGCGCCGACTTTACCAGCCTGAATCCCGGCGCAATCATCATGCTGCTCTCGGCTTTTATCTATGCCAGCCACATTATCGTGGCCAAGCGCTTTGTCGAGGAAGTCGATCCGCTTGCTCTGGGCGTTTGGCAGCTGGGCTTCGGCGGCTTATTCTCGGGTATCGCCGCATTCACCTTTGGCGGTTTCACGCTTCCCGGCACGCCCAGCGAGATTGTCGTTGTCGTCGCGCTCGCACTCATCTGCTCTGCCTATGGCTTTATCACCCAAACGCTCGTGCAGCCCCACGTGCCTGCCGAGACCACCGGCTTCGCCTTCTCGCTCGAGCCGGTATGCTCCGCCGTCTTCTCGTTCTTCCTGGTCGGCGAGGTCCTCAGCCCCATCGCCTTCTTTGGCGCCGCCCTCATCCTCACCGGCGTCATGGTGGCAACCGTCGAACTTCCGCACCTTCGCGCACATGGACAGGCTCGCATGGCAGGAGCGCCCGAGCACGTCTCGTAGACCCCACTCCTCATACAGCCGTGGCATAAAGGCAACCGGTGCGCCTTTACAATAGATGCCAACAGAGCATCTGACGTAAAGGAGCCCCATGGACGCCGCGACCCGCGACCGCAACATAGCAACTTGGTTGGGCGATGCGCCGCAGCCGGTACGTGACACTACGAACCAGCTGCTCGAGCGCATCGCCCTTTTGCGTGCCGAGCAGACCATCTACCCGGCACAAGACGACATCCTCAATGCCCTCGCCTACACGCCGACCGACCAGGTCAAAGTTGTCATCTTGGGTCAGGACCCCTATCACGGACCCAACCAGGCCATGGGGCTGTCGTTCTCGGTCCCCGTGACGCAAACCAAGTTGCCGCCGAGCCTGCGCAACATCTATAAGGAGCTCAAAGCCGATCTGGGTTGCCCCATTCCCGCCACGGGAGACCTAACCCCATGGGCACAGCAGGGCGTCCTGCTCCTCAACACTACGCTCACCGTGCGCGAGCATGCCGCCAACTCGCACGCCAAGCTGGGCTGGAGCACGCTCACCGACTACGTCATCGAACGCTGCTGCCAGCTGCCCCAGCCGGTAGTCTTTTTGGCATGGGGCCGCTTTGCCCAGCAGATGGTCGAAGGCAAGCTCGCCGCGACCGGCGCGGGCAAGGCAACCGGCAAGTTCTGCCTGGCATCCACGCACCCCTCGCCGCTTTCGGCCAACCGTGCCACGGCAGAACTCCCCGCCTTTATGGGGTCGCGTCCCTTCTCGGCAGCCAATCGGCTACTCGAACAGCACGGCTCCGCCCCCTTCACACTGATGGAAGAC
>UQMK01000015.1 GCA_900542085.1 uncultured Collinsella sp. | reverse complement strand
ACGCCTGAGACACCCGCCCCCCCGCCCCCCCCGCCCGCCAAGCCGCAAAAGCGCGGCTTGGGCGGTCTGTTCGGTCGCAAAAAGAAAAACGAGCAGGACAGCATGAGCGATTGGCTTGGCGTCGAGGATGATTACGACGCCAAGAAGTCTGGTCGCGGCATCGGCTCGTGGGATAACTTCGAGGATGACGACGACGGCTGGAAGGGCGGTGCCACGTCTTCCGATGGAGCTTCCGCCGAGGATATGCTCGCTGCCGTTGCCTCCATGGGCGATGACGAGCTGCTTGGCCACGACATCTGGTTTGTGGCTACAGGCGCTTCCGATTGCGACGGCGCCGGCATGAAGGCGTTCCTGGCCGCGCATCGCGACAAGCTCCGCGGCGTGTTCTTTATCAACCTTGAGTCCATTGGTGCCGGTAGGCTTTCGGTCGTGACGGTCGAGGGCGAGCAGCAGTTGCTCAAGGGTGACCGACGCATCATGAACTTGGTCAACAAGGTGTGCAAGTCGTTCCATGTCGATTGCGGTGCATTTGAGATGCCCTATGCCAAGACCGATGCCTATGCTGCTCTCGAGGCAAGCCGACGCGCCCTTACCATTGCCGGCGTCGACGGCCCACGTTTGGCATGCGCTCACACTGAGGACGATCTGCCGTACAACGTCAATCCGACAAATATCGCTACGGTGTCCGAGGTCGTGACCGAGGTCATTCGTCGTTCGTAGGTTGACCTATAAGGAGTCTGCGTGTTTTCGTACATCAAGCGCCACTGGCCCGTCTATCTCATCTTGGTCCTGATCGCCATTGCCCTTGGTTTCGGGACCGCGTATATCGTGGGTGTTAAAGGCTCAACGCCTGAGTCCACGATTAGCGAAGAAGTGGAGCACGAGCAGAGTTTGGGAGCCGACGGCATCTCCAAGTCCGAACAAGCGCTCATCGACGGTGGGTCTGCATCTGGGGAATAGCCATTTCGCCACGAACGAATAAGAGGCGAGCCGGGAGACGGGCTCGCCTCTTTTTTATTGCGTCAGCGACGTTTTGACGCCAGCTTTAGATGGGCAAACCAGATTGTCGCGGCGCCGGAGGTCACGAAGGCGGTGAGGCAGGCGGCAATGGGAAGGGAGCCCGTTGCCGGTAAATCTTGCGGCATGACGCATCGCTGGATGACGCGATCCTCGTCATATGATTCAAGGTTGCTACCGCCGCCATTGCGACAGAGGTCAACGCGAGCGCTGTTGGCGAGTGCGGTCTGAGGCGTGTAAGACGACGCGGCCTGCATATGGATGACGGCACCGTGAATATCCGAGTCAAGGACGGCGCTCACATCATCAAGGTCGTCATGCTCGTCTTTGAGGTCCTCGCGGGTCCAAGATTCTGCAGCGCCTCTTGTCGTGAAGTCGGCCGATACGGCCCCGTACTCAAGACGAATGCCCGTGACGGCGGTATCGTCCAAAAGAGCGAGCTCTTTTGCCTCGAGGGTGACCGACTCCGTTGTTGGGATATCGGCTTTCCAAAGATGCCAATCGCCGTAATCGACCATGCGCAAATCGTCACCTAGGAGCTTTTTGACCTCGTCCGTTTCGAGCCAGGGGTTGTCATGCCCGTCGCTGAGCGTTGCATTGGCCTGTTCGCCCGTATCGATACTTCCCACTGGAGACGTTCGATACCACACGTTGCAAAGACCGTCGATGTCCCCGGTCGCGACAGGGGTTTCGATGGCGATGAGTTTGGCAGTGCCTTCCTTGGCGCATTCGAGATCGTCAGTGATGGTGAATTCATCAACCCAGGTATTCGACTTATTTTTAGCATCGAGCGTATAAGAGAAGGAGCCGTCCGCATCGGATTGTGCCACGGCTCGGTTTTTGCCATCGCCGTTGGCGACGAGACCCTTACCGATAGGGCGGGCGATCTCTTGCCGCTTGTCGACTTTGCCCTCGATCTCGATGGGTGCGTCCTTCATGGTTACCGTCTGCACTTCTCCTGTGGCCTTAATTTCAAACGTCATGTCTTCGGCAAGGTCGTAAGTGCGCGGGGGCATCACTTCGCACAGGGTGTAGGTGCCGGGCAAAAGATGCTCGATGCGATGCGGTTTGTCAGAGGAGATCCAAGCGTCAATTTCGGTTCCGTCGGCACCGTGGAGGGAGAGCTTGGCGCCTTCCACTTCTTGTTTGCCGGTCAAATCTACTTTGGAGATGTCGATTTTGGTGTAGTCGTTAGAAACATCGAGGTGCGCATTGATCACGGGTGTTTCCTGGTCGGCATACGACAGTTCGACGGTGTGGACGCTTTGGTCGAGCAGGTAACCTTCGGGTGCCTGCACCTCGATTACCTCATAGGTGGCGGTTCCGCACCCCAGTGAAAGATGAGTTGCGCACGCAAATCCCCGTTCGTCGGTCGTGATGGTGGCGACAGTCTCGCCGTCCAGGGCAGCAATGCTGCCGTCGGGGCGCACGATATCGCCCACGGCACGGATATCAAAAACAGCACCGGCAAGGGCGCGCCCACCTACGGCATCGTTCTTGACGATCTCGATGCTTCCTGTTGCCGCGTCGTCGTAAAACGAGGCGACCGCGACGGGCGTTAAGTTCATGTCGGCGGGAATCGTTATCTCCAGATCTTCACCAGCAAGATACGGTTCCTTGGCGGAAGTCTCTCGTATGTAATACGTGCCCGGGTTAAGCGATTCGGGTAGGGTGACGGTGCCGGTTTCATCGGTCGTAAAGGTATTCATAACGGTATGGGCGGGATGCCAGGATGTTTGCGAGATGGGCTCACGGTCGCCATTGAGCAGCTGAAAGGTGAACCCAGCGCGTGGTACGGCGTTGCCGGTCTGAGCATCGCGCTTCACGATTTGAAGATGTGTCGACAGGGCGTGGTTGTCTACGATGTACTGAAGCTCTGCGCCGTCCGTGATCTGCTCTGCTGTGATAGTCCATTCCCCTGCCTGCTTAAAGCCGTCGGGCACAGTGTCGACAACCTCACGAATGGTGTAGCCGGCACGGTCATACGGTATGGTTCCGCTGACGCCATCGGGGCGCTCTCCTGCGCCAAACCATGCTCCAGCCTGGTCTTTGGTCGATGCGAAGCCGTAGATATTGGTGGTCAGCGTTCCAACAACCTGCTGCGAAGTGTTGCTTGCCACTTCAAAGACCACGCCTTCCGCCGGCTGCTCTACACCAGATTCGTCACTATTACCGCAGTCCTTGAACTTTGAAATCTCGAGGTCAAAAGCGATGGGGATGTTGGGGATGCGACGCTCGAGTTCAACGACGCCCGCGTCTCCGAGCTGGTCGGCACCGATGGTATAGCTCCAGGTTTCATTGGAGGGCAGATAACCCTCGGGAGCTCTCGACTCATAGATGCTAAAGGTGCCCAGGGGGATGTCGGTAAGTGTTGCCCGCCCGTCCTCATCCGTTGTGAGGGTGTGCGACCAGCCCGGGGTAGACTGTGAGACGCAGGTGAACTCAGCACCGGCAAGTGACGCACCGACTTGAGGACCTGCCCCTGTCGCGGCATCGACCTTTGCGATGCGCAGGGTAATGGTACCGGGCTGCTCATCGATGACGACATTTCCGCCGTCATTGCCGGTGGAAAAGGCGATGCGGTCACTCCTGGGGATATAACCTGCTGGAGCTTTGGTTTCGACCAGATAATATGCCGTATTGGGCAAAAGTGTCGCCTGTGCGCGACCGCTGCTGTCCATCTGGATGCTGCCGACACGCTTGTCGCCGGCGCTCTCATAGATGTCGAACCTCGCTCCGTCGAGCCTATAGGTATCGTTTTCGCTCGTGATGGCGGCGTTGGCTGACTGTTTTTGGAAGGATGCGGAGACGGCCGGGAGCACGTAGAGCATGTCTTGACGCTTGCTGCCGCCCGACACAGTTCCCAAATAGCGCCGCGCGCGATGCGGTGCGGCTTTAATGCTTCCCGACTTGGCGCTGTCGTGGAGCCAGCGCGCTGCGGCAACGACCTCATTGTCGCCGGAAAAGTTTCCGCTCTTTGTGACGCCCTGGGCGGTTGTATATGAGAATGATCCGTCGGTATGGGTGGTGCCGTTGAGCATCCAGACGGCAAGTTGGGTTGCGGCGCGTGCTCGATCGGGGGACAGGTTATGCCCGCCAAAGGATGTGGCGGTGGGGTAGCCATGGCAGATGATGGCCGCGAATTCGTCTTCGAGCCATACCCAGCCCTGATTGTAGGTGAGCCAGGGTCCGCCCGGTGTGCTGGGGCCAAATCGGTCCTGGTTCATGCAATAGGCAATCGAAGAATCCTGCGCCTCGTATTTACCAACTCCAAAAGGACCGCATTCATTGCTGATAGTGCGGAATCCGAGTGATTCGTAACCGTCGACGGCGAGCGCGGCATCCGGTGTCATGCAGCCTAAAAGTAAAACGAGGACTAGGAGCAGCGATCCTGCTGTGATTGCGCTGTGGACAGAGTGCGTGGGTGCATTGGACATGGCTGCTCCTTATCCCTCGTGCGCCGCACGGGGAGGCCGCGGCGCGTAGGATGAGGCTATCCCCAAGGTTCATGCGGGTAAGTACCGGAACCTGACCAAATGCTTGCCCGATATCTGACAAATGGCGCCTACGAAAGACAATGGAATTAATCTGCAGGTAGACAACGGTAAATAGAGGAACGTACAGGTCCCTATCTCCACAATTGGCCTGTTTTTCAGGATGATTCTCCACAGCTAAAACAAGCATCGTCACCCTTGTATAGAACAAGACAACCGCGTTATACTATCCCCCACATATGCGGGCATCGCCAAGTGGTAAGGCATCAGCTTCCCAAGCTGACACTCGCGGGTTCGAGTCCCGTTGCCCGCTCCAGTTGAAAGCACAAGCACGGCACCATCACGGTGCCGTGCTTTTTTCAATAAAGTGCCGGGACTCGAACCCGCCAGGGTGCGAGCGTAAAATAAACGCGAAGCGTTTATAGCGAGCAGGCAAGGGCGCCGATAGGCGACCGCAGCCGGTGCGGATTTGCGAAGCAAATACGCGGAAGTCCCGTTGCCCGCTCCACCGGGCACGGGAGATGCGGGGACGGCCAATTCAACAAAGTTTTCCCCACCGTCTCCGCGAATCCGGCAGGCGACCGCAGCCGGTGCGGATTTGCGAAGCAAATACGCGGACGTCCCCATGGCCGCTCTTGCGGCAAAATGTTAGGTTAATGCCTGCTGCCCATACTTGCACCTACGCACGGTACAATGGTTAAGTTACGACCAACGTGCCAATAGCCAAAAAGGAGCCGCTATGATCGATCGCTATACTCGCCCGGAGATGGGACACATCTTCTCCCTCGAGAACAAGTACGCCATTTGGCAGGAGATCGAGGTCCTGGCCTGCGAGGCCCAGGCGGAGCTCGGCAAGATCGGTATTTCTAAAGACGAAGCCCAGTGGATCCGCGATCACGCTAACTTTGAGAAGGCAAAGGTCGATGAGATCGAGGAAGTCACGCGCCACGACGTTATTGCTTTCCTGACCAACATGAAGGAGTACATCGACGCCGATGTTCCCGAGGGCGACCCCAAGCCCAGCCGCTGGGTCCACTACGGCATGACCAGTTCCGACCTGGGCGATACGGCTCTGTGCTACCAGCTCACCCAGGCCTGTGACCTGATCATCGAGGACGTCAAGAAGCTCGGCGAGATCTGCAAGCGTCGTGCCTTCGAGGAGCGCAACACACTCTGTGCCGGCCGTACTCATGGTATCCACGCCGAGCCGATGACCTTCGGTATGAAGTTTGGCTCTTGGGCCTGGGAGCTCAAGCGCGATCTGGACCGTCTCGAGGATGCCCGCAAGAACGTTGCCTTCGGTGCCATCTCGGGTGCTGTCGGCACTTACAGCTCCATCGAGCCGTTTGTCGAGGAGTATGTCTGTGAGCACCTGGGTCTGGTTCACGACCCGCTGTCCACGCAGGTCATCAGCCGCGACCATCACGCCTACCTCGCCGGCGTCCTTGCTACCACGGCAGCCACCTGCGAGCGCATCGCGACCGAGGTTCGCAACCTGCAGAAGACCGATACGCTCGA
The DNA here is from genome assembly GCA_900542085.1 of uncultured Collinsella sp. Lineage (GTDB taxonomy): Bacteria > Actinomycetota > Coriobacteriia > Coriobacteriales > Coriobacteriaceae > Collinsella. The sequence continues at coordinate 45,830 of UQMK01000015.1, read as the reverse complement.
GGCCGAGGAGCCGTTCCGCAAGGGTCAAAAGGGCAGCTCCGCCATGCCGCACAAGCGCAACCCGATCACCATGGAGAAGGTCTGCGGCCTGTCGCGCGTCGTGAAGTCCAACGCCCAGGTCGCCTTCGACAACGTCGCCCTGTGGCACGAGCGCGATATTTCGCACTCCTCCGCCGAGCGTGTCGCCCAGGCCGATAGCTTCATTGCACTCGACCACATGTTCCAGTGCCTCATTCGCGTTATCGACGGCCTGCAGCTGTATCCGGCCCGCATGATGGCCAATCTCAACAAGACCCGCGGCCTCATCTTCTCCTCCAAGGTGCTGCTGGCCCTCGTCGACACGGGCATCACCCGCGAGGATGCCTACGCTATCGTGCAGGAAAATGCCATGGCCACCTGGCACGAGGTGCAGGATTGTGTCTCCGGCCCCACCTTTAAGGAGCGTCTCGAGGCCGATCCGCGCTGCACCGTCAGCCAGGAGAAGCTCGACGAGATCTTTGACCCGTGGGACTTCCTCACCCGCATCGATACGGTCTTCGACCGCCTGGAGCAGCTGAACTTCGAGTAGGGTTAACCTAATTCGGCCGTTTGCGGATGCATTCCAACCTTTGGCGCCTTGCCCATCTTGGGTGAGGCGCTTTTTTATCGCCGCATCAGCCCCAGGTATACAATGAAATCTGACTGCTGTTTCGATGAAGGGAGGCTTGTGCCCGGACGTATCAAGCGAGCCGCCATCGTCTCGTTTGCGCTCATGCTCCTTGTTGCCGCCTGTGTGGCCGCCCTGACGTATACCGTTCGAAGCAGTTCTTCCTCCTCGAATGAAGCCGACAAAGATCTCCCGGTACTCAAAATCGGCGTTACGGATAACGACCCCTATGTGTATGTCGATACCACGGGCGATTACGCCGGTATCGATATCGACATCGCCCGCGAGGCCTGCAAACGTGCGGGGATCAAGCCGCAGTTTGTCGATATTGACTGGAACGATTGCGGCCGGCTGCTCAAAAACGGTGATATCGATTGCCTGTGGTGTGATTATTCTCCCTGTTATCGCGAGGATAAGTATTACTGGACCGAGCCGTATCTAACCGTGACGGTCTCGGTTGCCGCCAAGAAAACGAGTGGCATCAAGTCCTTGGCGCATCTCGATGGAAGCAAGACCATCGCGGTGATTGCGGGCTCGGTGAGCGAGCGCCGATTGCTCGCAGGGGATCTGGAAATCTCGCCGGACGTGCACATCAAATCGTATGGTTCTGCCGAGCTCTGCAAAGCCGCCCTCGCCAAAGGGTATGTCGACTGTTGGATGGCGGACGTTCAGCCGCTTGACCGACTTGTCGCCCAGTATCCCGGCCTTTACCGCGTGTTTGCCGACAACATTATGACGGTCGATCTGGGCGTCGCGTTTGATGACGGCTATGAAGGACCGATCGTAAAGGATCTCAATACCGCATTGTTTGCCATGGATCGAGATGGCACGATTGACCGTATTGTGGGCAATTACAAGACAGGAGCGACGACGGGCGGGCAAGGAGCAAATCCATGACAAATGATGAGCACCGCTTGCGTCGAAAGACTCTGACCGTCATAGCTGTCGGCGTTATTGTCAGCGCTGTCTTGTTAGGCCTGTTGTATACGGTTGGAACCCATCGCTGCCTCGAAAAAACGCTTGGGTTTGGCCAAGAAACCATGGCGTTTTTGGAAAACGCTTGCGAAAAATATGACCGCTACGAACAGGGGAGAAAAACCGAAGAGACGCACGATTTGCTCGCCGCGGTCGAATCGTTTGCGACGTTCCTGTCCTCTGATCGCGTTGAGGTTAACGACGGTCTTATCGAGCAATTTGTCCATGCCGAGAACCTTTCGGGGCTGATGGTCATGGACTCCGATGGCCATATGGCTGCCCACTACGACATCGATGGTCGCGATCCGCTCATGTTGTGGCGAGAGGAGCTGGCCTGTGCGCCGGTCGCATCGATGTATCAAGGTTCCAAAGTGACCTACTCAACTGTCGTCGAGCGCCGTGGTGTCGTTTTTGCCGTCTGTGCTATCCCGTATGGCGACGGCGTTGCCTTGGCATACCGCTCATTTGTTTCCGATCCAGCGGACGACTATTCATATGCCATAGCCGACGTGCTTTCGAACAGCACCTTCCACCAGGGCCCCACGGTGCTTGTTATGGAGGATGCGGAGATTGTCTCATCCAACAGCGCCGATGCTGACGTGTCGCTCGCCCGATTCCTCACCAGCGCAGGGGTTGAGTGGAAAGACGATGGCCTAACGCGCATCGAATATCGAGGAGACAAATGGTACGCGGTGCGTGCGGCGTACAAGGACTACCGCCTGTTTGCGCTGTATCCCAAATCTGAGGTCATGTCTGGCAGGATCACATTTGTCGCCGCTGGCGTCTTGGTGTGCCTTGCGTTTTGGGTCGTGGTACTGTTGGCTCGAAATATCGTTGATCGCCGCAATTTGGTCGAAAAGGATAAACAGCTCGGCATTATCAATGCCATAAGCGCCATCTACGATTCGACCTTCCTTTTGCATCTCGACACCCTCGAGATCGAGGGAATCAATATGTCGCCGACGATAGCGAAGATATTTGCCGAGCACAGCGAGGCATATGACTTTATGGACACGGTCTGCCGGGATATCGTGAGCCCCGAAAGCCGCGAAGCGGTTGTGGGACTCGTAGATATAAGTACGCTTCGCGAACGTATGGAGGGCGTACCGTACTTGGCTGCCGAGGTGCGAGATTGTCGAGGCGCTTGGTACTCGCTACAGGTTGTCCCCCAGCATCGCGATGAGCAAGGCCGGCTGGAGTCGGTCGTCGTGGCGACGCACAACATATCGATGGTCAAGCATGCCGAGGAGCTGACATACCAAGACAAACTGACGGGGCTTCGCAACCGCAACTACCTTGAATCGCGCGGAGATAGCCTGGTAAACGAGGGCTTGCCCGTGAGCGTGATTATGTTGGATTGCAATTATCTCAAGCGGACCAACGACATCTATGGTCACGAGATGGGGGATGAACTGCTGCGACGGACGGCGTCCGTGCTGCGACGGGTGGCTGGTGCGGATTACCTGCCGATGCGCGTTGGCGGCGACGAGTTTTTGCTGGTCTGCCCCCATACTGACAACGAGTCTGCGCTCGGGCTGGAACAGGATCTTCGTCTCGGTCTTGCCGCGGTAAGCGATGAGGCCCTGACGGTCAGCGCATCGATTGGCGTGGCGACCGTCGAGACGGCTGGAAATACGCTGGCCGATGTATATCGCGTCGCCGACCACAATATGTATCGGGAGAAGCGCATGGTCCACGTACAGGGTGCGGACTGCTAATCTTGCCCCCACTAGTCCAAGCATCGTAGGATGTTGAATCGGTGCTTGCGATAATAAGTCGGTCCAGGCGGGGATAATAGACTTCTGAAATTTCTTTCTGAGAGGGGATCTCAATGATTAGTTTTGACTACAAGCCTCAGGGTGTATGCTCTCGCAATATCCACCTCAATCTTTCCGATGACGGCAGCAAGGTGATGGGCGTTGAGTTTACCGGCGGCTGCGACGGCAACCTCAAGGCTATCTCCAAGCTGGTCGAGGGTGCTCCTGCCGATCGCGTAATCGAGGTTCTCGCCGGTAATACCTGCGGTATGAAAAAGACCTCCTGCGCCGACCAGCTTACACGCGCTATCGAGGCCGCTCGCGCCGAGATCGCCTAATGGGTATCGCCGACCACATCAAGAACGGAATATCGCGCCGCGGCTTTGTGCTCGGTGGAGCTGCCGCGGGCGCTGCCACGGTGCTTGCCGGATGCTCGAAAAAAACAGGCACCAGTGATGATGCCGCCGGCGAGCCGCAGGTTATCAAGGACGATTCAAAGATTGTCTCGATTACGGATGAGTACGAGGCCGTCGAAATCGACCTCGAGCCTGCAGCTTCATGGACATTGCCTCTGGGTACGCTGTTGTACTACTGCGACGGCGATTACGCCGCGGCGATGATGGCGCCCGCATCGGCGCGGCATGCCAACACACTCGGTGTGCTCAACCTGGGCGACGGTTCGCTCACAACGCTCATCGAGGATCCCGTCGAAGGTGCAGGGTATTCGTTTTACGATGTCCGAGCCGGCGATGGTGTGTTTGCTTGGGTCGAAATGAACTTTGCGAACGCATCGTGGAAGCTCTATGGGCAAAATACGGCAGGTGCGTCGCTTGTCGGCGATGTGGTCGAGCTCGACCGAGGCGGCAAGGACTTCGATCCGCCGCTGTTTACGGCGTTCGAATCGTCCGTCATTTGGTACAAGATGCCTGCTGCAGGCGGTAATAAGACGAGTCACGACTCGTATTGCTACCGCCGCTCGCTCGACGAGGCAAAGGCCGAGGCCATTTGGAAGTCAACGGGCCGCTTTGCATCCGCCCCGCGTGTGAGTGACGGCATCTTGACCATTTCCCCGCGCGTGCGCAACGACGAGGGCGTCTACTACGGCATGACGGCGATCGACCTGACGGACGGCAACAATACCAAGAGGGCTCAGCTGGTCCTTCCCTCATCGGTGTCTCCCTTCGAGGCCGTATATATGGGCGACACGTTTGTGTTCTCCATCGAGGCCACCTATAACGGCGTGGGGAGTCTAGGCAACATGGGCACCTATATCGGTAACGAGAATGGGACGTTCCTATTCCTGTCGCGCGAGCCGCTTGCGTGTGCTGCCGGCAGAAAAGGTAAATATCTGGTTAAGGTTCAGGCATCGCATTTTCTGATCGATACCTCCGCCAAAACCTATGGTTCGCTGCTGTCGCCCGACCGCGCTCTCGAATATGGCGATTATCCAGCTACGGCGGGTAAATCGAATACGTTTTTAACCTATGCCACGGTGCGTAATAGCCAAGGAATTCCCGAGACGGTTACCGCCCGCCTGTTCTCTCTTTAGCGCCGAGGGGTTAAAAGGGCGCCAACGGGGGAATAAACGCGTTGTAATTGTGAGTGCCGCCCGCCGAGCCGCCGCACTGTAGCGGTGCTCGGCGGGCATAGGTGCGTTAAAATGGGCTTGTTCTTAGCTAATTGAGACAGGGGGGCCGTGTTATGGCTTCAGATGCAAAAAAGATTCTGCTGGTCGAGGACGAGAAGGCAATCCGTGACGCTGTCGCTGCCTATCTCGAGCGCGAGGGCTACTGGGTTGTTGGCGTCGGCGACGGCCAGTCTGCGATCGAGGAGTTCGAGAAGCACCAGTTCGACCTGGTTGTGCTCGACCTTATGCTCCCCAAGATTCCCGGCGAGCGCGTTTGCCGCACTATTCGCGATACCTCGGATGTGCCCATTATCATGCTTACCGCCAAGGGCGAGATCGAGGATCGCATCATCGGCCTCGAGCTTGGTGCCGACGACTACCTGATCAAGCCGTTCTCGCCTCGCGAGCTCGTCGCCCGCGTCCGTGCCCTGTTCCGCCGTGCTCACCAGGCCGATGAGCCCGCCGTTGAGGTGCTCGACTTTGGCGATCTGGTCATCGATATCTCGGGCCACAAGATTTTGGTCGAGGACAAGGAAGTGGACCTGACTGCTTCCGAGTTTAAGCTGCTCACCACGCTTGCTCGCCATCCCGGTCGCGTCTATAACCGCATGGAGCTGGTCGAGAAGGTGCTCGGCTACGACTTTGAGGGCTATGAGCGCACCATCGACAGCCATGTGAAGAACCTTCGCGCCAAGCTGGGTGATGATCCCAAGAAGCCTAAGTGGCTCTACACCGTTCACGGCGTCGGCTATCGCTTTGAGGCTCCGGCCAAGACCGATAAGTCGGACGAGAAATAGGGAAATCACATATGACACCTGCGCGCTTTGAAATCGGACAAAAGCACAAGCAGGAGAACGAGGCGGGTTCCAAGGCGAGTTGGAACACGCCTCGTTCCGATTCACGGCCAGCGATGAGCTATCCCTCGCGCATGGCATTGGCTTTTGCCCTGACGTCGCTCATGACGGTATTGGTGCTGGTGGGCGTTGTCTCCGTTGTGTGGGGCACCGTCTTTTCGGATTACACGCGCTCTAATATCGTCGAGATCGCCAATTCTGCTGCCGAAAAGCTTGCGACGTCGTATGAGGAAAACGGCAGCTGGACTGCGGGCGAGCTGCGCACGGTCGCGACATCGAGTTTGGTGTCCGACGACCTGAGTATGCAGGTCGTCAACAAGAAAGGCGTTGTCGTCTATGACGACTCATGGCCTTCGGCAAGTGCGACCGCCGATGTGCGCGAGAGTGAATCACCGTCGAGCAGCTCGAGCGGTAAAAAGGCCTCGCATAGCCCGGTCTCGTCGGCGCCCACCGACTCCGATAGCGTTGCCAACGTCGAAATCATAACGTCTTCTGGCGAGCATGTCGGACAGGTAAAGCTATGGGCCATCGGCTCCGATGCTCTGCTCACCAAGGCGGATTCTGCGTTTAGGGAGAAGACCTTTAACGCCATGGCGCTTGCCGCGGTTGTTGCGGTCTGCATCTCGGTTGCTATCGGATCGCTCGTGTCTCGCATGCTCACCAAGCCGATTCATCGTATTACGAGCACGGCCAAGCAAATTCGCGACGGCGATTTGTCCGCTCGTACCGGTTTGCGCGGCGACGATGAAATCGATCAGCTGGGTGAGACCTTTGACGAGATGGCCACCTCGCTCGAGAAAGATATGAAGCACGAAAAGCGCCTGACCTCGGATGTCGCACACGAGCTGCGCACGCCGCTTATGGCCATGCTTGCAACGGTCGAGGCCATGCAGGACGGCGTGTATCCCACCGACGACGAGCATCTGGAGACGGTCGCTTCCGAGACGCGCCGCCTGGCTCGTCTGGTGCAGCAGATGCTCGACCTATCGCGTATGGAAAACAGCACGGCGCCGCTCAATCTCGAACCGGTGGACATGGTTCCCTTTGTGCGGTCTATCGTCAACGCTCAGGAGCGCCTATTTGTTGACCGCGATCTGCGCTTGCGCTTTGCTGACGAGACCCAAGGTCACGACGATGTCGTCGAGGCCGATCCCGACATGATCACGCAGTGCGTCATCAACCTCATGAGCAACGCCATGCGCTACACCCCCGAGGGCGGTTGGGTCGTGGTGTCGGTGCTCAGTGACCGCAAGCATGTCAGTATTGCCGTTTCGGATACCGGTATCGGTATTGCCAAGGACGACCTGTCGCGCATCTTCGGGCGATTTTGGCGCGCAGATGCCAGCCGCGCCCGCGAAGCCGGCGGCCTGGGCGTTGGCCTCGCCGTGACCAAGCAAATCGTCGAGCGTCACCATGGCTACATATCCGTGGAGTCGGAGCTTGGAAAGGGTACGACTTTTACGATTCATCTGCCTCGCGAGCACACGGCGGACGTGGCATCTACTACAATGGAGCACTAGCTTTTCGCTATTCGGTGAAGGAGGGGCCGCGTTCCTGCCGCTCCGAGTTTGCGAAAACATGTGGGAAAGAACCCGCATTTCTGTCGTATTTAGGTAAGGAGTGACTCACGTGACAACGATGGAGCGTCGTCCGGATTCCCGTGGCAAGGTTCGTGATATCTATGATGCCGGTGAAAACCTGCTGATGGTCGCCACCGACCGCATTTCTGCGTTCGACTTTATTCTTCCCGATGAGATTCCGTTTAAGGGAGAGGTGCTCAACCGCATCTCGGCATTCTGGTTCGATAAGTTTGCCGACATCGTTCCCAACCATCTCGTCTCCATCGATCCGGCGGATTTCCCCGAGGAGTTTGCCGAGTATCGTGACTACCTCGCAGGCCGCGCCATGCTGGTCAAGAAGGCCCAGACGATTCCCATCGAATGCATCGTCCGCGGTTATCTGACCGGTTCGGGCAAGAAGACCTATGACGAGAACGGCACCGTCTGCGGCATCCAGCTGCCCGAGGGTCTGACCGAGGCCTCCAAGCTTCCCGAGCCGCTGTTCACGCCGTCCACGAAGGCCGAGATCGGTGATCACGACGAGAATATCTCGTTTGAGCGTTGCTGCGAGATCGTTGGCGAGGACATCGCCACGCAGATTCGCGATCTGTCTCTCAAGATCTACAAGGCTGCTGCCGAGTATGCAGCGACCCGTGGCATCATCATTGCCGACACCAAGTTTGAGTTTGGTGTTATCGATGGCAAGGTCACGCTGATCGACGAGTGCCTCACGCCCGACTCCAGCCGTTTCTGGCCCGCCGCCAGCTACGAGGAGGGCAAGATCCAGCCTAGCTACGACAAGCAATTCGTCCGCAATTGGCTCAAGGCCAACTGGGATATGACGGGGGAGACCCCGCACCTGCCCGCCGAGGTCATCGATGGCACGTCCGAGCGCTATCGCGAGGCCTTCCAGATCATCACGGGCTCCCAGTTCACAAGCATGAAGGAGAACGCATAAGTGAGTACCCGTAGCGCCACGAACAAGCGCACGCAATCCCACGAAGTTACCGGGGTTGCGCGCAAGTCCGCCGCATCTGCTAAACCCGCCCGCCAAGCAGCGAGCTCCGTTCGCGTCGTGCCGGCTTCGTCTAAAGCTCGCCGCAAAGAGCTCGAGAAGGGTGAAAACCTGGAAGGCCTTTCCAAGGAGGAGAAGCGCGCCCGCAAGGCCAAGCAGCGTGCTCGCGAGGATCGTATCTATACGGTGTCGAATATTCTTCTCAAGCAGGATGAGGACTACACCAAGCGCCGTCGTATCTGGTGGGCCGTGCTCGCCATCGGCATGGTACTCGTCGTGGCAATTTGGGCTTCGCTCTACTTCGCTCCCGGCGGCACGGTGTCCAGCCCTGTTCAGATGGTCGGCATCGTTTTGTCCTATGTCATCATCCTGGGTGACTTTATCTACGACTTCGTTCGTATTCGTCCCTTGCGCAACATGTACCGCGCGCAGGCCGAGGGCATGTCCGAGAACAAGCTCAACGCTCTTATCGAGCGCTCGGCTGCCGAGGAGGACAAGAAGGACTCCAAGAAGAAGTAGCGTTTGTATCCATACATATCGCTAAGATATAAGGCGCGTCGTTTTTGCGGCGCGCCTTTTTACTGTTCTATAGATAGATGGAGTGGCACATGATTCGAGCTGCCCTAACGGTCGAAGAGGCTTTGGAGGGCATGAAGGCCCTGGAGCCCAAGATTAAAAATTATGCGCGTCTCGTTGTCCGCAAGGGTGTAAACGTTAAGCCCGGCCAGGAGGTCGTCGTTCAGTCTCCCGTCGAGTGCGCATCATTTGCGCGCGTAGTGGTTGCGGAGGCTTATGACGCCGGTGCCGGTCACGTGACGGTCATCTGGGCCGACGACGCCGTGACGAGGCTTGCGTACGAGCATGTCGAGAAAAGCTATTTTGGGCAGACGCCCGAGTGGAAGCGCATGCAGCTGGATTCTCTGGCCCAGGACGGTGCCTGCTTTATCTTTATCGAGGGTGCTGACCCCGCCGCTCTCAAGGGCATCGATCCTGCCAAGCCCGCTGCCGCTTCCAAGGCGAGGAACACGCAGTGCAAGATTTTCCGCCGCGGACTGGATTACAACATCAACCCGTGGTGCATCGCCGGCGCTCCGGTCGTGGCTTGGGCGCGCGAGGTGTTCCCGGGAGACGCCGATGAGGTTGCAATCTATAAACTATGGATTGCGATTCTGCATACCGCCCGTGCTGACGGCCAAGATCCGGAGAGTGACTGGGAGCTTCACGATGCGGCGTTCGAAAAGAACTTGCGCTTTCTGAACGAAAATCGTTTCGACTGCCTGCGCTATACCGCTTCGAATGGAACCGACCTGGTAATTGGTATGACGAAGGGGCATGAGTGGGCCGGCGGTAAGGGCGAGACCCCCGACGGTCACCCCTTCTTCCCTAACATCCCCACCGAGGAGGTCTTCACCTCGCCCGATCGTATGCGTGCTGACGGAATCGTCTATTCCGCAATGCCGCTTATCCATCACGGTAACAAGGTCGACGATTTTTGGATCAAGTTCGAGAACGGTCGTGTGGTGGATTACGACGCCCGTGTGGGAAAGGCGACACTCGCAAGTATCATCGATACTGACGAGGGCGCTGCTCATCTGGGAGAGGTTGCGCTCATTTCCAAGAACACGCCGATTCGCGAAAGCGGCATCCTGTTCTATGACACGCTCTATGACGAGAATGCCAGCTGCCATCTTGCACTGGGAGTCGGCTTCCCCGAGTGCATTGAGGGTGGATATGATATGTCCAAAGAGGAGCTCATTGAGCATGGCGTCAACGTTTCGAGCACGCACGTCGACTTTATGATCGGTACGGACGACATCGATATTGTGGGCATTACGCCCGATGGACGCGAAGTTGTGATTTTCCAGAACGGCCAATGGAGTTGGGAATAGTCCCAGACCGTGGTACAATGCCACCCGCGGGCCGTTAGCTCAGCTGGCAGAGCAGGGGACTTTTAATCCCAAGGTCCAGGGTTCGAACCCCTGACGGCCCACCCAAAGATTGTTGAGACGGTCAACTTCGGTTGGCCGTCTTTTTTGTCGCCCTTTCATGGGTTCGAACCCGAAAGGGCGCGGAGCTGAGTAAACGCGTGAGCGTTTGCCAGCGCAGCGCGCAAGGCGCGAAAGCGCCGCAGCGGCCGCCCGCGCAGCGGGCCCGAACCCCTGACGGCCCACCATAGAATAGAAAAGCGACTGGCGGATGCCGGTCGCTTTTTTGTTGTCGCGACGCGGGTTCGAACCAGATCTTCTCTATATATAAGGACGCCTGGCGGCCAAAACCAGCCTTTTACCGACAGGAAACCAAAACCTAATGTCTTTAGAGTAAAGTAGCCCAGCAGAGATGGCCGACGCCTCAACACCTATAAACCAGCTGGTCATTGCCAATACCAGAAGCCGATGCTTCAGACATGACTTCAGTGGAACAACTGAAGGATCAATTCATTTGTGAACAAAATATGGAGTGCCAGATTCCCGCCCCCGGGGGCCCTCCGGTCTGGCAATATATCTCCTTGCCGCGCGGCCCGGTCGAACCGGATCAGCCGCGGGGCGTGCACCTTGAGAACCGGATACTGCGAGGATGGGCACCTACGGGTGTCGCATCCGGGCAGACATCGAACCATTTGAAATGGTCTAACTTGGATTTGTTTTTCGCAAGGCCGCCGAGAGGCGGCCCCGAGAAATTCCTTTTCCTATCTAATAGAACCATATGAATCGAACGGAACCGATCAGCGATGAACTGAGAGGACCGGACGGGCTCGAAGCCCATACATTTTGGACGGAGAGTTCGATCCTGGCTCAGGATGAACGCTGGCGGCGCGCCTAACACATGCAAGTCGAACGGCACCCACCCTCGGGTGGAAGCGAGTGGCGAACGGCTGAGTAACACGTGGAGAACCTGCCCCCTCCCCCGGGATAGCCGCCCGAAAGGACGGGTAATACCGGATACCCCGGGGTGCCGCATGGCACCCCGGCTAAAGCCCCGACGGGAGGGGATGGCTCCGCGGCCCATCAGGTAGACGGCGGGGTGACGGCCCACCGTGCCGACAACGGGTAGCCGGGTTGAGAGACCGACCGGCCAGATTGGGACTGAGACACGGCCCAGACTCCTACGGGAGGCAGCAGTGGGGAATCTTGCGCAATGGGGGGAACCCTGACGCAGCGACGCCGCGTGCGGGACGGAGGCCTTCGGGTCGTAAACCGCTTTCAGCAGGGAAGAGTCAAGACTGTACCTGCAGAAGAAGCCCCGGCTAACTACGTGCCAGCAGCCGCGGTAATACGTAGGGGGCGAGCGTTATCCGGATTCATTGGGCGTAAAGCGCGCGTAGGCGGCCCGGCAGGCCGGGGGTCGAAGCGGGGGGCTCAACCCCCCGAAGCCCCCGGAACCTCCGCGGCTTGGGTCCGGTAGGGGAGGGTGGAACACCCGGTGTAGCGGTGGAATGCGCAGATATCGGGTGGAACACCGGTGGCGAAGGCGGCCCTCTGGGCCGAGACCGACGCTGAGGCGCGAAAGCTGGGGGAGCGAACAGGATTAGATACCCTGGTAGTCCCAGCCGTAAACGATGGACGCTAGGTGTGGGGGGACGATCCCCCCGTGCCGCAGCCAACGCATTAAGCGTCCCGCCTGGGGAGTACGGCCGCAAGGCTAAAACTCAAAGGAATTGACGGGGGCCCGCACAAGCAGCGGAGCATGTGGCTTAATTCGAAGCAACGCGAAGAACCTTACCAGGGCTTGACATATGGGTGAAGCGGGGGAGACCCCGTGGCCGAGAGGAGCCCATACAGGTGGTGCATGGCTGTCGTCAGCTCGTGTCGTGAGATGTTGGGTTAAGTCCCGCAACGAGCGCAACCCCCGCCGCGTGTTGCCATCGGGTGATGCCGGGAACCCACGCGGGACCGCCGCCGTCAAGGCGGAGGAGGGCGGGGACGACGTCAAGTCATCATGCCCCTTATGCCCTGGGCTGCACACGTGCTACAATGGCCGGTACAGAGGGATGCCACCCCGCGAGGGGGAGCGGATCCCGGAAAGCCGGCCCCAGTTCGGATTGGGGGCTGCAACCCGCCCCCATGAAGTCGGAGTTGCTAGTAATCGCGGATCAGCATGCCGCGGTGAATGCGTTCCCGGGCCTTGTACACACCGCCCGTCACACCACCCGAGTCGTCTGCACCCGAAGTCGCCGGCCCAACCGAGAGGGGGGAGGCGCCGAAGGTGTGGAGGGTGAGGGGGGTGAAGTCGTAACAAGGTAGCCGTACCGGAAGGTGCGGCTGGATCACCTCCTTTCTAGGGAGATAAGTTCTTAGAGAGACAAACTTTAACTCGAATAGAGGGCAGGAGCCCGTCCGGTAGATGTCCCGCCAGGATGAAGTCCCCGCAGCACCCGGTCCCCGGGGTCGCACCCGCGTACCTTGAGAGCCGCATAGCGATAGGAGAGAGATGGAAGATACTTCTTCCAGACTCGATTCTTTTCTGCGATTAAATCAAGAATGATAGCAATCATTCATCCGATCCAAACAAGAAGAATTCACTTATTAATGAGTGAGGAGCATCTGATCGCGAGCACAGTGAAGACACTGTGCCGCGGTATGAGATACCCGAATTGCGACATACGAGCGCTATTCATGATATCGATTAATTTTTATTAGCGACACGTGGATATCCCGCGGGCCCGATGCGGTCCCGCAAGATACCACGGGCGCACGGCGGATGCCTTGGCACAGGGAGCCGATGAAGGACGCGGCAAGCTGCGATAATCCCCGGCGAGGAGCACACATCCTTCGACCCGGGGGTCTCCGAATGGGCGAACCCATCCACAGCAGTGTGGATATCCCCGCCCCGAACACATAGGGGCGGGGAGGACAACCCGGGGAACTGAAACATCTAAGTACCCGGAGGAGAGGAAATCAATCTCGAGACTCCCCGAGTAGCGGCGAGCGAAAGGGGACCGATGGCCAAACCGTCGAGCGGGCATACCCGGCAGGGGTTCCGCCGACGGGGTTGCAGGGCCGCGCATCCGGGGGCTGCCGCCCCCGGGCGCAGGTCCGGCTGGGGAGCGGAACGGCATGGGAGGGCCGGCCGCAGCGGGTGACAGCCCCGTACGCGAACCCAGACCGGACGGCGCGACGCGGTCCCTGAGTAGGGCCGGGCACGTGAAACCCGGTCCGAACCTGGGTGGACCACCATCCAAGCCTGAGTACTACCCTGTGACCGATAGCGCACCAGTACCGTGAGGGAAAGGTGAAAAGCACCCCGGGAGGGGAGTGAAACAGTACCTGAAACCGTGCGCCCACGAGCAGTCGGAGCACCTTTATGGTGTGACGGCGTGCCTTTTGTAGAATGAGCCAGCGAGTCGCTGGCGCGGGGCGAGGTTAACCGAAAGGGAGCCGTAGCGAAAGCGAGCCTTAACAGGGCGACTTGAGTCCCGCGCCGCGGACGCGAAGCCGGGTGAGCTATCCGTGGGCAGGCTGAAGCGGGGGTAAGACCCCGTGGAGGGCCGAACGCACGTCGGTTGAAAACGGCGGCGATGACCTGCGGATAGGGGTGAAAGGCCAATCAAACCCGGAGATATCTCGTTCTCCCCGAAATAGCTTTAGGGCTAGCGTCGCGCGTTCACCGCCGGAGGTAGAGCACCGGATGGACGAGGGGGCTTCGCCGCCTACCGAATCCAACCGAACTCCGAATGCCGGCGGCCCAGAGCGCGGCAGTCAGAGCATGTGGGCTAAGCTGTGTGCTCGAGAGGGAAACAGCCCGGACCGCCCGCTAAGGTCCCCAAGTTCCAGCCGAGTGGCAAAGGATGTGCGTCCGCCCAGACAACCAGGATGTTGGCTTAGAAGCAGCCATGCATTCAAAGAGTGCGTAACAGCTCACTGGTCGAGTGGACATGCGCCGACAATACACGGGGCTAAGCTGGACACCGAAGCGGCGGGATTTTAATTCATTAGAATCGGTAGGGGAGCTTCCCATGGGCGGAGAAGCCGGAGGGCGACCGACGGTGGAGCGCATGGGAGTGAGAATGCTGGCATGAGTAGCGAGAGACGAGAGAGTAACTCGTCCGCCGTGAACCCGAGGTTTCCTGGGCAAGGCTAATCCTCCCAGGGTCAGTCGGGGGCTAAGGCGAGGCCGGTAGGCGTAGCCGACGCGCAGCAGGCAGACATTCCTGCACCGCGCACGCGGCGCTACGACCGACGGGGCGACGGATGGGGGTGGCTCGGCGGGGTTCTGGACGTCCCCGTGATGGAGCGCGGCCCGCGGACCAGGGAAATCCGGTCCGCACGAGGGCGAGGCTCCGGACGAAGCGATTGAGCGAAGCGAGTGAGCCCGAGGTCCCTAGAAAAACCCCTAGGCAGGCGCGTGCGCGCCCGTACCGCAAACCGACACAGGTGGGTGGGTAGAACATACCGAGGCGATCGGGTCAACCATGGTCAAGGAACTCGGCACAATGGCCCCGTAACTTCGGGAGAAGGGGTGCCCGCGCGTACGTGAACCGGCTCGCCCGGGGAGCGGAGGCGGGCCGCAGTGGAGAGGCCCAAGCGACTGTTTACCAAAAACACAGGACTCTGCAGAAGCCGCAAGGCGACGTATAGGGTCTGACGCCTGCCCGGTGCCGGAAGGTCACGCGGAGGGGTTAGCCGCAAGGCGAAGCCCCGAAGCCAAGCCCCGGTAAACGGCGGCCGTAACTATAACGGTCCTAAGGTAGCGAAATTCCTTGTCGGGTAAGTTCCGACCTGCACGAAAGGCGCAACGACTTGGGCGCTGTCTCGACCATGGACCCGGTGAAATTGCACTGGTCGTGAAGATGCGACTTACCCGCGGAAGGACGGAAAGACCCCGTGAACCTTCACTGCAGCTTGGCATTGGCCGCTGGTCCCGCGTGTAGAGGATAGGCAGGAGGCATCGATCCGGAGGCGCCAGCCCCCGGGGAGCCGCCCTTGGAATACTGCCCTCGCGCGACCGGCGTCCTAACCCGAGGCCGTCAACCGGCTCGGGGACCGTGCCAGGCGGGCAGTTTGACTGGGGCGGTCGCCTCCTAAAGGGTAACGGAGGCGCGCGAAGGTCCGCTCGGGACGGTCGGCAACCGTCCTTTTGAATGCAAGAGTACAAGCGGGCTTGACTGCGAGGCCCACAAGCCGAGCAGGTGCGAAAGCAGGCTCTAGTGATCCGGCGGCCCCGAGTGGGTGGGCCGTCGCTCAACGGATAAAAGGTACTCCGGGGATAACAGGCTGATCTTGCCCAAGAGTCCACATCGACGGCAAGGTTTGGCACCTCGATGTCGGCTCATCGCATCCTGGGGCTGGAGCAGGTCCCAAGGGTACGGCTGTTCGCCGTTTAAAGCGGTACGCGAGCTGGGTTCAGAACGTCGTGAGACAGTTCGGTCCCTATCCTCCGTGGGCGCAGGAGAATCGATGGAGGCTGCCCCCAGTACGAGAGGACCGGGGTGGACGCACCTCCGGTGAACCGGTTGTCGACCAACGGCACGGCCGGGTAGCCGCGTGCGGCGCGGATAACCGCTGAAGGCATCTAAGCGGGAAGCCGTTCCAGGGATTAGTTCTCCTTCCGGTAAGGGCCCAGGTAGACTACCTGGTCGATAGACGGCAGGTGCAAGGCTGGCGACAGCCTCAGCCGAGCCGCACTAATCGCCCGAGCTCTTCCGGAACCGCACCTCGCGGCCCGCGGGACAAGCGCCCATGCGCGGTCCGGGCACGAGGATGCCCCCGAGTCGATCTTTCCTATGCGCCATGCGGCCCCCAGGGCACGTGAGAGAGACACCCGGATCACCGAGAACGGTGGGCGCCGCCCACCGGTCAGCGGCCAGAGCATGGGGGGCACGCCCGGTCCCGTTCCGAACCCGGAAGCTAAGCCCCATCGCGCCGAGAGTACTGCGGGGTCAGCCCGTGGGAGGCCAGGGCGCCGCTGACCGGTGGACGGCACCGAGCCGCCATTGGGAATGTAGAAGGGGGAGGCCTCGCGGCCTCCCCCTTTTTTCGTTTGATAGAGAGCTGTAATACAAGAACTCGCCTTCGTTTAGCTTGTCTTACTGTTTGGCTGTATTTTGAGTCCTTCTTTTGTATTTGCGCGATAATAACTCCCATTGGCGTTAGGGAGGACTTGATGTTTACCGTTTTTGTCTTGGGCAATATTGCTTCGGGTAAGTCGACCGCCTGTCGCTATCTTGAGTCTCGCGGCGCCATGCTCATTGATTTGGATGATCTCGCAAAATCGTTATATGTTCCGGGTTCTGATCTCGTTGGCGCACTCGCTGAGGAATTTGGCTGGGACATTCTTGACGAGGAGGGCCGCGTTCGTCGCAGCGTTTTAGCCTCTCGAGCTTTTGTTTCTCCTGATTCCGTCGCTCGGCTCAACGGTATTGTCCATCCGGTTCTTATCGATCAGTTGTCGCTGAGGATTCTTGATCCGGTTTGCTGCACGGTTTCGTCCCCCCGTTATCCCTTTGCGGTTGTCGAGGTTTCTGCCCCGACTGGTTTTGAGGATGCTTTTGGCCTGGCTGATGAAATTCTGGTTATCAGCGCTCCTTTAGCAGTTCGTCGCGAGCGTGCCATTCATCGCGGTATGGCGTCCTCTGATTTTGATGCGCGCTCTGCATGTCAACCTGATGAGGCTTCGCTTTGCAATCTTGCCACGACGGTTATCGATAATGCGGCGGGCGATAATTCGCTCTTTGAACAACTGGACGCATGGCTTGCGCGCCATGGCTTCGGGGATGTAGCGGATAAGGAGGAGGCCGATGTCTAAGACACGTTTCTTTACGTGGTATCGCGTGGCGTCACTTGCCGTTGTGTTCGTCTTCGGCCTTATTTCGCTCGTCTACTCGTATGCTCCTGCTGCTTTCTTTAAGCCGCTGTATCCGATTGACTACGAGGTATATGTAAAGCAATCCAGCATTTCGCATAACCTGGATCCGTATCTGGTGTGCGCTGTCATTAAGTCGGAATCGAATTGGGATCCCGAGGCCGAGTCGAGTCAGGGTGCTCAGGGATTGATGCAGCTGATGCCCGAGACTGCCCAGGATATGATCGCCAAGGGCCTTGTCGACGGTGGCGAGTATTCGGCCGACAACCTTAACGATCCGGCTACGAATATCGAGTTTGGCTGCGCATACCTCTCGTATCTTCTAACCTATTTCAACGGGTCGACGGACAGTGCCATTGCCGCCTATAACGCCGGCATGGGCAATGTCGACGGATGGGCGCAGCAGAGCACGTCGCTTCATAATGCAATCACCTTTCCCGAGACGCAGGCTTATCTGATTCGCGTCAATAATGCCTGGGTTCGCTATAAGACCCTCTATCCCGACCAGTTCGTATAGGACTATGCCTGCCGCCTGCGTATACTGCAGATGTATGAGTTAGGAGTATCCATGGCGGATTTTGAAGTTGAGCGTGTTGGCGGAGAGCTCAAACGTTTTGGCGTTGAGGGCTCTGATGTGCCGTTTAAGGTCGTGTCTCCCTATGAGCCTGCAGGTTCCCAGCCGAAGGCCATTGAGTCGCTTGTGCAGGGCGTGAGGGACGGAGACCGCTATCAGGTTTTGCTTGGCGTGACCGGTTCGGGTAAGACCTTTACCATGGCCAAGACCATCGAAGCTCTTGGTAAGCCAACGCTGGTCATGGCCCCCAATAAAACCCTCGCTGCCCAGCTTGCGAGCGAGCTCAAAGAATTCTTTCCCAACAACGCCGTGGTCTACTTCGTCTCGTACTACGACTACTATCAGCCCGAGGCATATGTACCGCAGAGTGATACGTATATCGAGAAAGACTCCTCGATTAACGAAGAGGTCGAGATGCTGCGCCATCAGGCAACGGCATCGCTGCTTTCTCGACGCGATGTGATTGTCGTCGCATCGGTCTCGTGCATCTATGGCATCGGTTCTCCCGAGGACTATGCGGGCTTGGCACCGAACGTCGATAAGAAGGTGCCGCTCGAGCGCGATGACTTTATCCATGCGCTCATCGACATTCAATATGATCGCAATGACTATGATTTGGCGCGCGGTACCTTCCGCGTGCGCGGTGATGTCGTCGACGTGTATCCGCCTTATGCGGAGCATCCGTTGCGGTTTGAGTTCTTTGGTGACGAGGTTGAACTGATTGCCGAGATCGACGAGGTCACCGGCGAGATGCTTCGTGAGTACGAGGCTATTCCCGTGTGGCCGGCCTCGCACTACGTGACCGAGAAGCCCAAGGTCAAGGCGGCTCTGAAATCGATCAGCGAAGAGTGCGATAAGCGTGTGGCCGAGCTCAAGGCGACCGACAAGTTGCTCGAGGCACAACGCCTGCAGCAGCGTACCGATTATGATCTCGAGATGCTCGAGACCATGGGTTTTTGCAACGGCATTGAGAACTACTCGCGTCATTTGGACGGGCGCAAGCCGGGCGAGCCGCCGTTTACCCTGATTGATTACTTTCCCAAGGATATGCTCTGCATCATCGACGAGAGCCATGTGACGGTGCCGCAGATTCGCGGTATGCATGAAGGCGACCGATCGCGCAAAGTTACGCTTGTTGAGCACGGTTTTCGTCTTCCGTCAGCGCTCGACAACCGTCCGCTTCGCTTCGATGAGTTTGAGGCAAGGATTCCCCAGTTCATCTACGTTTCGGCCACGCCGGGCGACTATGAGCTGCGGGTTAGCCAGAACGACGTTGAGCAGATTATTCGTCCGACCGGCCTGCTCGATCCAAAGATTGACGTGCGTCCGGTTCGTGGGCAGATTGACGATCTTGAGGACGAGATTCGCGAGCGCGTTGCCCGCAAGGAGCGCGTGCTGGTGACCACGCTCACCAAGCGCATGGCCGAGGACCTGACCGACCATCTGCTTGATGCCGGCATTAAGGTCAATTACATGCACTCCGATACAGCGACGATGGACCGTGTCGAGATCCTGCGAACGCTGCGCGAGGGAAAGATCGATGTTCTCGTTGGCATTAACCTGCTTCGCGAGGGTCTAGACCTTCCCGAGGTCTCGCTGGTGGCAATTCTCGACGCCGACAAGGAAGGCTTCTTGCGCAACCGCCGTTCGCTGATTCAGACGATTGGCCGTGCGGCCCGCAATGCCGACGGCGAGGTCATCATGTATGCAGACGTTGTGACCGATTCGATGAAACAAGCCATCGAGGAGACGCAGCGCCGTCGCGAGATTCAGATGGCATATAACGAAGAGCATGGCATTGTGCCCAAGACGGTCCGCAAGGCCATTAACGACATTTCGAGCTTTATTGCCGAGGCCGAAAAGACTGTGGGCTCGAAGGGACGCTCGAAGGGTGACTCTCTGGGTCACGGTGCGTTCTATACACCCGACGAAAACGGCGAGGGCGCCGCGCCGGAGACGGTGGCACCCGAGCAGACGCTTGCCGAGCAGCTGGAAGGGCTACCGCATGACGAGCTCGTGCGGATCGTCGAGACCATGGAGGAAGACATGCGTAACGCTTCCGCCGCCATGGACTTTGAGGAGGCGGCGCGTCTGCGCGATGCCGTCGTTCAGATTCGGGCGATGCTTGAGGGCGCATCTGAGGACGAAACGATCGAGCGTTTGCGTTCGCAGGCTCGCAAGGGCTCTACCTTTGCTTCGGGCAGAAAACGCCAGGGTGCACGATTCAGGAAGTAGCGAACAGGCCCCGAGTTCCCTGTGGAGCTTGGGGCCTGTGTCGTTCGGACGCGGGAGTTCGTGCGCTAGAGTTCTGCTATCAGCGCCTCGGCGCAACGGATGCCGTCGGTGGCGGCACTCATGATGCCGCCGGCATATCCGGCACCCTCGCCGCAAGGGTAAAGGCCCGGAGTCGACACGGCGTGGCATGTTCGATCGCGGGTGACGGTGACCGGGGAGCTCGAACGCGTCTCCACGCCAGTGAGGACCGCATCGGGGCGGTCATAGCCACGCAGTTTCTTACCGAGCAGGGGGATTCCCAAACGAAGCGATTCGACGATATGCTGGGGGAGGGCATCGTCGATCGCCGTCCAGGTCACGCCAAGTGGATAGGTTGGTTTTACCTTTCCGGGTGCCGTGCTGGCGCGTCTAGCAAGGAAATCTCCGACGAGCTGTGCCGGCGCGTTCCAGTTGGAGCCACCCAGGCGATAGGCGGCTCGCTCGCAGGCGCGCTGGAGTTCAATGCCTGCGAGCGGGTCATCGTCGGGAAGGTCGTCAGGTGTGACGTTAACGAGTAGGGCGGCATTTGCGTTGCGCCCGTCGCGGGCATTGAGGCTGGCACCGTTGACGCAAAGATGGCCCTGCTCGGAAGAAGCCGCGACAACCTGTCCGCCGGGGCACATGCAAAACGAGAACACACTGCGGCCGTTGGGGAGATGGGCGACAAGCTTGTAGGGGGCTGCTCCGAGTGCCGGGTGCCCTGCCGAAGGGCCATATTGGGCACAGTCGATGTCACGCTGAGAATGCTCGATGCGCACACCCATGGCAAAGGTCTTTTGCGCGAGGGCAACGTTATGCTCTTTGAGAAGCTCGAATACGTCGCGGGCGGAATGGCCGCAGGCGAGAATGAGGTGCTTTGTGGCGATTGTCTCGCTTGTGGTTTCTTGGGGTGGCTGAACATCGATGCCGGTGATGGCGCCAGAACCATCGGTTCGGATATTGACGAGCTTTGTTCGATAACGGACGGTTCCACCGAGCTGCTCGATGCGCTGAGAAATGTTGGTGACGACGGTGGGGAGGATGTCGGAGCCAATGTGCGGCTTGGCGTCCCACAGGATGTCGCGAGGTGAGCCCGCTTTGACGAAGGTCTCAAGAATCAGTCGATGGGCAGGATTCTTGGTTCCCGTGTTGAGCTTGCCGTCCGAGAAGGTCCCTGCGCCGCCCAGGCCAAATTGGATATTGCTTTCGGGGTCGATGATACGCTCCTTAAGAAAGAGATCAATCGCTTCCGAGCGGCGAAGTGCGGGGTCGCCGCGCTCGATGAGCAGGGGTTTAAGGCCCGCTTCGGCAAGGGTCAGGGCGGCGAAGAGACCGGCGCAACCGGCGCCGACAACGACGGGACGCTCCTTGGGTGCATTCGGGACAGGGCTGGGGAATGAAGGAGCCTCGCCGTCTACCATGCGGATGCGCGAGCGGTCGCGCTCGGCGACGCGGTCGACCGCCTCCTGCTCGAGTCGAGAGCTTGTCAGTTCAACTCGAAAGCTCAAAATAAAATGGACATCTCGCTTTTTACGGGCGTCGATTGACTTGCGATGGAGCTCAATGGCTTTAATCTGGGAATCCTCGCATCGCAGGGCTCGTTTGACGGCGCGTCTACCAATAGCAAGGCAGGCGGTTTCGTCGCCGGCCTCATCGAGTGACGCGTGGACTTGGGTGATTTCGATCATCGAGGTCTCCTTAGATGCAAGAAAGAGGCCGCCCGGTGTCCCAGACGGCCCGAATGCGTTTTGATTATAGACTGCGCGGCTATAGGCTGCTTGCAGCGCGAATACCCGAGATCCAAGCCCACGCAAGGTTGAAACCGCCGCAATCGGCATCGATGTCGAGCGCCTCGCCGCAGATGTAAAGTGGGGCGCCTGCCGCGTTGCTCGCGCAGATGTTGGGAGCTGAGACGCTCTCGATGGGCATGCCGCCGCGCGTGACCTGGGCCGAACGCTCCTCTGTCGTTCCCTCGACGAGCAACTTAAAGTGCTTGAGGATTGAGACTAGATGGATGGGGTCGCGCGACCCGGGGTGGCACTGTTCGAATGCGGTGCAGACAACGTGTGAGAACTGCGGGGCGAGCATGCCGTCGAGCCAGCGGGGGTCACAGGGCGAAAAGCCGCCGAGCAACTCAACTCGCTGGTTGAGCATATCGAGCAACTCGTCTTTGGAGAGGTCGGGGAAAACGTCGAGCAGAATCGTGTCGCCGCGCTGGACGCGACGGGAGAGGTTGAAGGCAGCAACGCCCGAGATGCCAAAGGTTCGGAAGAGCACTTCGCCGTCTTCGCGCCAGAGCTCCTCGTGATTGCGGGTGAGCGTCAAACGGGCGCGGACGCGCAGGCCATCCAGTGTCTTGAGCGCAGCCTGGTCGCCGAAGACCGATGCCGACACAGGGCAGAGGACGGGTCGCTGCGGGGTGAGGGAAAGATTGAACGTCCTCGCGATGTCGGCAGGGTTGCCGCCCGTAGCGATAATTACGGCCTTTGCCTGCAGCGTCTCGTTCTTGCGAGAGGTGTCGGCGAGCGCCTTCCGAAGCGAGCGGAGTTCCGATTTTCGGTCGTCGTGCTTTTTTGCCTTGAGTGCTCGCGCGGGACGGTCTATTTGGAGTGCCCAGCCCTCGGGGGCTTTGAATGCCGAGGCGACGTTTGCCCCACAGATCAAGGTGATATCCAGGTGATTGCACGCGTTGAGAAGCGCATCGCGCACCGATTCGGCACGAAGGGAGCGCGGATACAGCCGGCCCTCCTCGGAGGTCGTCATGATGCCCAGCGAGGAGAAGAAACTGTCGAGCTCTTGCTCAGGCTGGGGACCCATGACGGATTCGACGAATGCGGGGTGGTTGTACCGCTGGAAATCAATTGATTCGTTGGAAAGGTTGCAGCGGCCGTTGCCGGTCGCAAGGAGTTTAAGGCCGCAGGCAACATCGCGCTCAACGATGCAGACGCTTTTGCCTGCGCGTGCGGCCGTAATGGCGGCGGCGAGACCCGAGGCCCCGCCGCCGATTACCAAGACGTCATAGGAGGCGTTTGTGTTCACTTAGGCCTCGGCGGTCTCGTGCGGGGCAATGGCCTCGACGGCAGAGACGGCCTGGGGCAGCATACCGTCGGGCAATGCGGTCTCAACCTCGCCCTTATCGCAAGCCTCGGCGAGTGCCGGATTGATGGGAAGCTGCCCTAGGATCTCGAGGTTGTAACGCTCGGCGACCTCGGGGAGCTTGCTCTTGCCAAAGACCTCGATCTTCTTGCCGCAATCGGGGCACTCGATATAGCTCATGTTTTCGACGATTCCCAGAATGGGGACGTTCATCTTCTCGGCCATGTTGACCGCCTTGGCGACAATCATCGAGACTAAGTCTTGCGGGCTCGTGACGATGACGATGCCATCGACGGGCAGTGACTGGAAGACGGTGAGTGCGACATCCCCCGTTCCCGGAGGCATGTCGACTAGCAGGTAGTCGATGGGGCCCCATGAGGTTTCGCTCCAGAACTGCCTGATGGCACCCGCGATAACCGGACCGCGCCAGAGGACGGGGTCGGTTTCGTTTTGGAGCAGCAGGTTAGAGCTCATAACCTTGACGCCGTGCTCGGAGATTTCGGGCAGCATAAGGTTACCGAGGGCATGGACGTGACGTCCGCTCATGCCGAACATCTTAGGGATAGAGGGGCCGGTAATATCGGCATCGAGGACGCCGACCTTGTGGCCGTGGCGGGAAAGTTCCGTGGCGATGGCGCCGGTGACGAATGACTTGCCGACGCCGCCCTTACCGGAAAGCACGGCGATAACGCGCTTGACCTCGGACAGCGTATTTTCCTCAAATTGCGACGGTGACGTTTGCCCGCCGGCTGCCTGTGCGTGCTCGCAACCCATGTTTGACTCCTTTGTATATGTTGGGGCCGGAGCCCCGCGGTGTGACACGAGCGTCATTGTACCCTCGTTTGCGAGCGGGAGTCATTTGCGATGCATTTGGGCCGAGCGTGCTTGCAATACGATGGGTCCAAGCGAATGGGCGGGCTTACTGAACTTTGCTGGCGAACTCGAGGTATTGCATGCGCTGCAGCTTGTCGATCGTCGAGGCGTATGGGCTGTCTTCAGATTCCAAGTCGTAGCGCAGCCCGTCGGCACCAATATAGCCGGCGACATTGATGGTGGGCACATCTGACCTTGTTGCAAGCAGGGCCTTTTGATAGTCAGTGAGCGGGGCGCCAATCTTATTAAGGGTAATAGCTGCAATCTCGTTTGCCCCGACGGTGTCGTAGACGTTGAGCTCGGTATTGCCGGCGATTTCATAGTTGGCCCAGACGAAATAGGTCGACTGATAGATACGGAAAGCGTGGCTTGCCGTATCTTCCTGAGGGTACAGCTCGTCGTTGAGAGTCGTTGCGGCGCTCGGCTGATGGTCGCCAAAAAAGACAAGAACAACCGGTCTGCCGATATTGCGGAGCTCATTGATAAAGTACTCGAGGTCCCGGTCGGATGCATTGATGCAGGTGAGATAGGTATTGAGCGCGCTATTGGCGCCCTCGCTGGCTCCCTCGACCCAATAGTTTGTCAGCTCTTCGGCGGGAACGGTGCCATAGTCGTAGCCGCCGTGATTTTGCATCGTGACGTCAAAGATGAACTGCGGGGCTTCGTCGGTTCTGAGCAGGTCGAGTATCTTGTCGTAGGTGGCGTAGTCGCATACGCCGGCATGGTAATAGGGCGCACCTTCGAAATCGCCGATTGAAAGAAAGTCTCCAAAACCCAGCTGCTGATAGATTTTATCTCGATGGTAGTTGACGGGGTTTTGCGGGTGCATAGCGGTAGTGGTATACCCAAGCTCTTTAAGGTCCTTTGCCAGGCTGTTGACACTATTCATCTGATACAGCTGATAGGGGATTTTGCCTAATCCGACAAAGGCCGTTGTCGCTCCGGTCAAAAATTCGAATTCGGAGTTTGCCGTTCCGCCACCGGTGACCGAAGCGAGCATGGTGCCGCGAACAAGTGTGTCGGGAAGCGAGTTGTAGAATGCGGGACCGGTGTACCCGGCCGCCTGGAGCTGCTCAAAGCACGAAAGGTCGCTAAAACTCTCGTTCATGACGGCAACAATCGTCGGCTTGATTTCATTGAACTGGGCAACGGCCGCCGCGCGCTGCTCGCTCGAGCCATACGTGCTGTCGTAGGCGGCGGCGAGCTCCTGCTCGATGCTCTGCGCTTCATCGGGCGTATAGTCTTCGGGCTTTTCAATGGGCAACTCGTTGACCATTTCGGTGAACGAAGTGATAAAACCCTGAGACGCATACGTGGTGATGGGCTGCCAACGGTCAAATCCAAAATCCAGCGACTGCTCCAAGTCGATGTTGGAAAAGCCCAAGAGCCCCACAACGGTCACTAGCAGAAAAGCGCAGAGGTTAGCGGCGATTGCGGGGAAGACATGGGCGGGCGTACGGAGCTTTTGCGGTCGGATAAGCGAAAGAAGCCCCAGGGAAATCTCCAGCAGGGCGAGTGAGGTTACGATTCCTGCAGTGAAGGTGAACTCATATCCCTCACTTACTTCCATTGCGGTGCCCAATGCCAAAATGTCGCTCGGCAGGATGGCCTCGCCTTTAAACGTTATGACGAAGTGCTCGGCAATGCCAAGGGTGCAACAGACGACGGGCACGAGGGCCATGACGCCTCCATGACGCTGTCCCAGCAAATAAAGGGAGAGCAGAACCGTCGCGAGCAGCCCGACGGAAAACCCGAATGAGTTGGCGGGAATGCGATAGAACGTTTCGTTGCAGGCAATTTCGAGTGAAACGAACGAGAGCGCTGAAACAGCGGCGACGACAAGGATGTCGCGGCAAATACAGGCAACCGTTCCCGTCGCAAGATCGGTTTGGTCGATAAGTCCCGAAACCAAGGGCTCGACAAGAAGTATGACAGCGGCAGCACCGAGCGCCGAATAAGAAAGGACCCATAGGGAACAGTCCTCATTTACGAGCAATTGATTCGTAATCCATGCAGCTACCATGCCGAGCGGGATGAGGAGCATCGCGCACCAAAAGACGCGGGCAATGGGCGGCTTTTCGTTGTGTTTGATTGAAAAATACACGCGCACGACGACGGCGGCCACGATAAGGACGGCGATGAATATGGGCAGATTGGCCATGTCACTCGAAGTGATTTCAAGGGGGATATCTTCGGTCATGGACGTTCCTCTGTTACAGCAAATTAAGTTCAGTTTTAGATTACTCTAACCTTTCCACGGCATTTCGAGAAACAAAGCACCCGATACGCAAAGCAAAAGGTCTGCGAATCTTGTATTACGAACATCTGTGCGCGTTGAGTGCGCTAAACTCATCGACAGTGTGATTTGAGGTTATAGGAGGCAAGGAGCTTCCATGTCTGATTCTTCTATCGTTATTCGCGGCGCGCGCGAGCATAACCTGCGCGATATCGACGTTTCCATTCCGCGTGACCAGCTCGTGGTCATAACCGGTCTTTCCGGATCGGGCAAGAGCTCACTGGCGTTCGATACCATCTATGCCGAGGGCCAGCGCCGTTACGTCGAGAGCCTTTCGAGCTATGCGCGTCAGTTTTTGGGCCAGATGGACAAGCCCGATCTGGACTCGATTGACGGCCTGTCGCCGGCTGTGTCGATCGATCAGAAAACGACGTCCAAAAACCCACGCTCGACGGTGGGCACCGTAACCGAGATTTACGACTATCTGCGTCTGCTGTTTGCTCGCGTGGGAACGCCACACTGTCCTGAGTGCGGTCGTGTCATTGAGCGTCAGACGACCGATCAGGTCGCCGATAAGGTGCTGGCGGCGGGGGAGGGTCGTCGCGCGTTTGTGTTGGCGCCGGTGGTTCGTGGACGCAAGGGCGAATATGCCAAGCTGTTTGAGGACCTGCGTGCGGAGGGCTTTAGCCGTGTGCGCGTCGACGGCGAGGTGCGCTCGCTTGACGACCCGATCGACCTGGACAAGAAGTTCAAACACGACATTGAGGTCGTGGTCGACCGTATCGTGATTCGAGAGAACTCCCTGGGTCGCATTGCCGAGTCCGTTGAGCAGGCGACGACACTGGCGCACGGTAACGTGAACGTGTACATGCTGCCCGAGCGCGACGCTCCCGAGGGAACCGAGGGCGAGCTGCTGGAGTATTCGCTGGCACTGGCGTGCCCGGAGCACGGGCATTCCATCGACGACCTGCAGCCGCGCGATTTCTCGTTCAACGCGCCCTATGGTGCATGTCCCGAGTGCGATGGCCTGGGCTTTAAAAAGACAGTCGATGCCGAGGCGCTGATTGAAGACCCCTCAAAGTCGATTGCCGACGGAGTCTTTGGCAGCCTGTTCGGCAATTCCAACTATTATCCGCAGATTTTTGCTGCGGTCTGCAAACACTTTAAGGTGAGTGCCGATACGCCATGGGAGGACCTGCCCCCGCGGGTGCGTCGTGCGTTTTTGGATGGCATGGGCGACACGAAGATTTCGGTCGACTATCAAAAGCTCGATGGGCGTCGCAGCCAGTGGGACACTAAGTTCTCGGGTGTGCGCAATATCCTGTACGAGCGCTACAACGAGACGACGAACGAGAACACCAGGGCTCGCTTGGAGAAATACATTCGCGAAGAGCCATGCTCGAGCTGTCACGGTGCTCGCCTGCGTCCCGAGATGCTTGCCGTCACCGTGGGCGGCAAGTCCATTTACGATGTCTGCTGCCTGTCCTGTCGCGAGTCGCTCGAGTTTTTTGAGGGCCTGGAGCTTACCGAGCGTCAGCAGTTTATCGGCGGGCGCATCGTCAAGGAAATCCTGGAGCGCCTGCGTTTTCTGGTCGATGTCGGACTCGACTATTTGACGCTCGATCGCGCCTCGGCGACGCTTTCTGGCGGTGAGGCCCAACGCATTCGCCTGGCAACGCAGATCGGCGCCGGCCTCATGGGCGTTCTCTATATTCTGGACGAGCCTTCGATTGGTCTTCACCAGCGCGACAACGAGCGGCTGATTAAGACACTCGAGCGCCTGCGCGATATCGGCAACACCGTTATCGTCGTTGAACACGATGAGGACACGATTCGCGCTGCCGACTATGTGATCGATATGGGGCCAGGCGCGGGCGTCAACGGCGGGCACGTGGTCGCCGCGGGAACGCCCGCTGACATCATGGCGTGCCCCGAATCAATGACGGGTGCCTATCTGACCGGCAAGCGAATGATTCGAGTTCCCAATGAACGCCGCAACCCCGGACGTGGCTGTCTTAAGATTACGGGAGCATGTGCCAACAACCTCAAAAACGTTACCGCCAAGATTGAGTTTGGCACGCTTACCGTCGTAACCGGCGTATCGGGATCGGGAAAGAGTTCCTTGGTCACCGATACGATTGCGCCTGCCCTCACCAACGCTATCCATCGCTCTACGCGTCCCGTGGGCCCGTTCAAAAAAATCGACGGTATCGAGTGCATCGATAAGGTGATCGATATTGATCAGTCGCCAATCGGCCGTACGCCGCGGTCGAATCCCGCTACCTATATTGGTTTGTGGGACGACCTGCGTGCGCTGTTTGCGAGCACGCCGGAGTCGAAGGCGCGTGGCTACTCGCCGGGACGCTTCTCCTTTAATGTGAGCGGCGGACGCTGCGAGGCGTGCAAGGGCGACGGCCAGATCAAGATTGAGATGCACTTTCTTCCCGATATTTATGTTCCCTGCGAGGCTTGTGGCGGCAAGCGCTATAACCGCGAGACGCTCGAGGTTACCTATCGTGGCAAGACTATCTCGGACGTACTTGACATGAGCGTGGCCGAGGCACTGGCTTTCTTTGGGAATATTCCGCAGATCAAGCGAAAGCTTCAAACCCTGTATGACGTCGGCCTAGGTTATGTGAGCTTGGGCCAGCCCGCCACGACGCTCTCGGGTGGTGAGGCGCAGCGCGTAAAGCTCGCCAAGGAGCTTCATCGCCGTCAGACGGGTAAGACGTTCTATATTTTGGACGAGCCTACGACTGGTCTTCATTTTGAAGACGTTCGCCAGTTACTTGATGTGTTGCAGCGTCTAGTCGATGCGGGCAATACGGTGTTGGTGATCGAGCACAACCTCGATGTCATCAAGGTCGCCGACCGCCTGATCGATATGGGTCCCGAGGGTGGCAACGGTGGCGGAACTGTCGTGGTCTCGGGTACGCCAGAGCAGGTTGCGGCATGCCCGCAGAGCTATACCGGCAAGTTCTTGGCGCCGTTGCTCAAACGCGATAAGGAGCGTCAAGCGCAACTCGATGCCTAATACATAGGTGTTTTTGAAACATGAGCGCCGCCGATTCCTTGCGATTCGGTGGCGCTCTCTTTGTCGAGATAGCGTATGCCGCGCAAATGGACATATACTTAAAAATTGCGTTCTTATATGAGGGAAAGGATATGCCATGCCGAAGGCCGTGAAGACGCCAAAGACCAACGCCATGCGTGAGCTGGAAAGCGCCGGCATCCCCTATGTTCTCCATACGTACGAAGACGATGGCGATGAATCAGCAGGCCTTGGCGTTGCGATTTCCGAACAGCTTGGTGAGGAGCCCGGCCAGGGATTCAAAACTCTGGTCTGTGTCACGCCGTCAAACGATCACGTTGTGTGCTGCATTCCCGTTGCCGATGAACTTGACCTGAAAGCTGCCGCGCGCGCCGCAGGGGAGAAATCTCTCGCCATGATGCACGTGAAGGATTTGCTTGCCGCGACTGGCTATGTGCGCGGTGGCTGTAGTCCTGTCGGTATGAAAAAGCGCTATCGGACGCTGATTGATGAGACATGTATCCTTTGGGATACCATTTTTATCTCGGGAGGCAAGCGCGGCTACCAGCTTGAGGTTGCACCCGACGACTTAGTTGCATTTTGCGGGGCCACGGTCGCCCCGATTACGAGAGAGGACTGAGCGATGCCGCAGGAAGAATCAAAGCGCGGGGCTCATTTTGCAAAGGGGCCGACCCCCTCGGCGTCTTCGCCTGAGTTGGCTTCGGTCGAACATGAGATTCGTAAAGCCTGGTCGGCTGCCGCCGATCCGGGTGAGACAGCGGTGTATTTGCGTGCCGCCGGCGCCGGTCCGGCGCCTTCTCGTTCGCCTCTTTCCTCGACTCGACCCGACGAGACGGCAGTGTTTTTGGCCGCTGCTCGTGCAGGCGTGGATCGGACGTCCAGCACTTTGGATACGCCTCATGCCCCGCGTCCCGATGAGACTGCGGTGTTTTTGATGGCCGCACAAGGGAAAAGTTCGCATCAGGGCGCGGCCGCCGTTAGCCCTGCAACGCAGGATGCTCCCGATGACGGCGAACCGTTGCTTTCTGATGATGAATGGTCACCGCTCGGTTCAGTTGGTCTCGTCGAAGGCGTGACGGTCGACGATGATGACGATTGGGATCCCTTGTCGTTTTCTGGTCGAGGTGCTGCCGCGCAGGAAGTCGATACGGTGTTTGGGGATTATGCCGCGTCTGGCGACAATGCGATCTTAGTCGATGATTCCTTTGCGGCGGATGTCTCTCTTTCCTCTGAGGATGAGATTGAGCCGCAGCCCGAGTCGCACATAGAATCTCAGGATGACGTAGACGATATGGGCTCGTCCGACTATTCCACGGTGGGTCGATCTGCTGGGCTTATGACCGTGCTGACCATTGTGTCGCGTGTCACCGGTTTTATCCGCACGTGGGCCATGGCTGCCGCTATCGGCATGTCGCTGCTCTCGTCTTCCTATCAGGTCGCCAACAACCTGCCCAACATGCTCTACGAGCTCGTGATGGGCGGTATGTTGGTTACCGCCTTTTTGCCGGTGTACATGGGCGTCCGCCGCGAGCAGGGGCGCGAAGCCTCAAATGAATATGTGGGCAACCTGCTTGGCATCCTGCTCTTGCTGCTGGGCGGCATTTCGGTCTTGGGCACCGTGTTCGCTCCGGGCTTTATTTGGACGCAGTCTTTCCTATCGGGTGACGGCGGGAGCATGGATACCGCCGCATTCATGTTCCGTTTCTTTGCCATCCAGATATTGTTTTATGGTCTGGGCTCAGTGTTCTCGGGCGTTCTCAACGCACATCGCGATTACTTTTGGTCGACGTTTGCCCCCGTTTTGAATAACGTGATCGTCATCGCCAGTTTTATGGGGTTCGAGCCCGTCTCCGCGCAGTTCGGCGAGCATGCTGGCGTTATCTTGATTTCGCTGGGAACGACCCTTGGCGTCTTTGTTCAGATGGCGTGCCAGATTCCCGCGCTGGGCAAGCACGGCGTGCATCCTCATATCCATATCGACTTTAAGGATCCCGCGCTGCGACAGACGATCGCGCTTGGTATCCCGACGCTGCTCGCCACGGTGTGCATGTTTGTCTCGACCTCAATTACCAATGCCGCCGCGCTGGTGGTGCAGCCCGAGACCGGCCCTTCCGTCATCGCATATGCGCGCCTGTGGTACACATTGCCCTATGCGCTGATCGCCGCCTCGCTTTCGACGGCACTCTATACCGAACTCTCTCACGATGCGCAGGAGAAGGATTACGACAGCGTCCGCACGGGCATTTCGCGCGGTGTCGCCCAGATGCTCTTCTTCCTGATTCCGTTTGCGATGTATCTGATCGTCTTCGCCCGTCCGCTCAACATGATCTACTGCGCCGGCAAGTTCAATGAATCCGGTGTGGCGCTGGTGTCGGAGTTCCTTATCTATCTGGCACTTTCCCTGCCGCTCTACGGCGTGGTCGTGCTGATGCAGAAGAGCTTCTCGGCCCTGCTCGATATGAAACCTTATAGCCGCTATTGCCTGTACTCCGCTATCGGCCAGGCCGGTTCGGTGCTGCTGTTTGGCGTGGTGCTGGGCTACGGTATGCCGGCAATTGCGCTTTCGTACGTCGTTGACTACGTGGTCTTGGTCGGATGCTCACTGTGGTGGCTGCGCCGTCGTCTGCATGGCCTTCAGGTCAAGTCTATCCTGCATGGCGGTTTCTTCGGCCTACTGTTCGGTGGCTTGGGCGCTGCCGCGGGCGCCGGCGTCATGTGGGCACTTGAGCACTTTGTCGGAGCGCTTGGCAGCTCGATCCTCATTACCCTGGGCTACGTTTGTGTTGCAGGCGTCGTCTCGCTCGCTGTAACTTTTGGTCTTGCCTTCGTCTTTAAGATGCCCGAGGTTTCGGCTCTGCTTCGTCGCAAGTAGGTGCGCGTGGCAGGTCACGACAACATTCCAACACTTGCCGAGCAGGTTTCGCGCGTTCCCACGCAACCCGGCTGCTACCTTTGGAAAGATGCCAAGGGTGATGTCGTCTATGTGGGCAAGGCAAAAAACCTGCGTGCCCGTATGCGTCAATACGTGACGCTGCAGGACGAGCGTCAAAAGATCCCGCTCATGATGCAGCTGGTGGCGAGTTTCGACTATATCGTGGTGGAGACCGAGCACGAGGCATTGGTGCTCGAGCGCAATCTGATTGGCCAGTACCATCCGTACTTTAACGTCGATCTCAAAGACGATAAAAGCTATCCCTTTATCGCCATTACCAAGAGCGACTTGTTTCCGGCTATCAAATACACGCGAGAGCGTCATAAACCGGGAACGCGCTATTTTGGCCCCTATACCGATAGCCGTGCGGCGCGTGAGACCATCGATACGCTACGCAAGGTTATTCCTATTTGCTCGGCATCCTGTGCGGAATGGCGCCGCTGCCGCCGCATCGTCGAATCTCATAAGGGCGAAGAAGACATCGTCAATATGATTTGCGCGCAAAACGGGCGTCCCTGCTTTGACTACCATGTCGGGCGCGGGCCGGGCGCATGCGTCGGCGCGATTTCCCCTGCCGACTATGCCAAGAACGTCAAACGTGTCGAACGTTTCTTGTCGGGCCATCGCAAGGATGTCGTTGACGAGCTTACGTCCGAGATGACGGAGGCAGCCGAGACGCTCGATTTTGAGCGTGCGGCGCGCGTCAAGCGTCGCCTGGAAGTCATTAGGGGCCTGGACGATCGCCAACAGGTCGTTTTTCCATCGAGCGTCGATATCGACGTCATCGGCTTCTATCGCGAAGAGACTATCTCTGCCGCCTGTGTCTTTGTCGTTCGCGAGGGCCGAACGGTTCGAACTTGTGAGTTCATCCTCGATAAAGGCCTGGATGTCGACGAGGAAGAGCTCCAATCGGGCTTTCTCAAGCGCTATTACGACGAGACGGCTGATATTCCAGCCGAGATCAATCTCTCTGTCGAGCTTGAGGATGCCGAAGCGTTGGGGGAGTGGCTTGCGGGCAAGCGCGAACGCTCTTGCCATCTCCATAGGCCGCAGCGCGGCGAAAAGCACCGCCTGCTCGATATGGCTTCCAAAAATGCGCGCCATGCCCTCATGCGCTACATGATGCGCACGGGGTATGCTGACGATCGCACCAATCAGGCGCTCCTGGAGCTCGAAAGCGCGCTGGCGCTGCCTGCGCCGCCGTTGCGCATCGAGTGCTTCGATATCTCGACGTTGCACGGCACCTTTACTGTCGCTTCGATGGTGGTATTTACCAACGGCCGTGCCGACAAGGGTCAGTATCGTCGCTTTAAAATTCAGGCCGAATTGGACGAGGCAAACGACTTCGTATCGATGTCCGAGGTTCTGGGGCGTCGCTATGCTCCCGAGCGCATGGCGGACGAGCGCTTTGGCTCGCGCCCCGATTTGCTCGTTGTCGATGGCGGCAAGCCGCAATTGACCGCTGCAATTAAGCAACTTGAGGCGCTTGGCCTCGATATACCAGTTTGTGGCTTGGCAAAGGCCGATGAGGAGGTTTTCGTGCCGTGGGACGAGACTCCCGTCGTGCTGCCGACCGGCTCCGCTTCGCTTTATCTGATCAAGCAGGTTCGCGATGAATCCCACCGATTTGCGATTACGTTCCACCGCGAGTTGCGCGATAAAGCTATGACGGTTTCGGTGCTTGACGACGTTCCGGGCGTGGGACCCACTAGAAAGCGTGCCATCATGCGCCATTTTGGCTCGATGAAGCGTTTGCGCGCGGCCAGCGAGCAGGAGATTGCGGAAGTTCGAGGCGTTCCGGCCGATGTCGCCAAAGCGGTCCACGAGGCGCTTGTTGCATGGAATGCCGAGCGCGCCCAGGCATCGGCCAACCGTTCCGAAAACTAAACGCGCTTCTAAACAACTGATATACATGATTGGCCGATTTTCAATCATTTATTTCGCGGCGATTACCTGTCGATTTCGGGTTTTATTAACGCTAAAACGTTTGACTAGCCATGGTGAATAACCCTGCTATCCTGCGGGTTGACGAAGACTGATATCTCACATCGTCGATACATACTGTCTGTCGAATCGTTTGTCAATGAATTCGGTGAACGGTAGTAAATACCGTTCAAGCGTATGTATGTATCGGTCGCCGAGCGCGGCACCCAAGTTGGGTTCGTCGGTAGGTAAGGTATATATCGTCCGCAAGTTGCGCGGGGGCAAGTCTAGGTGCCCCCGGGTAAGATTCTCTATTGATAGGAGAAGACATGGCCATCATCAACAAGGGTATGTCCAGGCGTTCGTTCCTCGGCCTCACCGGCAGCGTCGCTGCTGTCGCAGGGCTTGGTCTCACTGGCTGCGGTGGCAGCTCTAGCGACGAAGGTTCCGCTTCCGGTTCCACCGATTCCGCCAACCGTGGCGGCGGCGTGATCACCGCTGGTTCCGCTTACGCTCCGTCCAGCTTCGACCCCGCCAGCACCGGCTCCGCTGTGGGCCTGGGCGCTAACTGGCACGTCGTCGAGGGTCTTTACGGCATCGATTACCACGACTACAGCACCTTCAACGAGCTCGCCACCGACGATCCCAAGTCCGTGGACGACACCACCTTCGAGGTCACCATCCGCAAGGGCGCCAAGTTCTCCGATGGCACCGAGGTCACCGCTGACGACGTCGTCGCTTCCTACACCGCTTGCGCTGCTTCCGCTACCTATGCTCCGTTCTTCCAGCCCTTCGAGTCCATCGAGGCCAAGGACGCCAGCACTGTAACGGTCAAGACCAAGGTCCCCAACTTCTCCCTGCTCAAGGATCGTCTGGCCATCATCCGCGTTACCCCGGCTACCCAGTCCGAGGAGGATCGCGCCAAGCAGCCGATCGGTTCCGGCCCCTGGATGTACGACTCTATCTCCGATACCGAGATCACCCTGGTTCCCAACCCCGAGTACAACGGTGAGTATGCTGCCGAGGATAAGAAAATCCAGTACAGCATCCTGACCGACCCCACCGCTCGCGTTACCGCTCAGCAGGAGGGCTCCACGCTCGTTATGGAGCTCGTCACCGCTGACGCCGTCGACCAGCTCGAGAGCGCCGGCTGCAAGATCGATAACGTCCAGGGTTTCGGCACCCGCTTCATCATGTTCAACGTCGCCAAGGAGCCTTGGAACAACGTCAAGGTCCGTCAGGCCGTCATGTACGCGCTCGACACCGAGAAGATGGTCAGCAACACCTTCGCCGGCCTTGCCACCGCTGCCAGCTGCTACCTGCCCAAGAGCTTCACCAACTATCATGAGGCTTCCACGGTGTACAAGACCGACGCCAAGAAGGCCAAGAAGCTCATTGAGGAGTCCGGCATCACCCCGGGCGCCATCACCCTGCGCACTACCGACAACGAGCAGATTAAGGGCATGGCCGCCCAGGTCAAGAACGACCTCGACGCTCTCGGCTTCGAGGTGACCATCCAGACCGATACCTCGCCGGCCACCTACGCTGCCATCGACGGCGGCGAGGCCTACGATATCCTCCTTGCCCCTGGCGATCCTTCCTGCTTCGGCGCTGACCCCGACCTGCTGCTCAACTGGTGGTACGGCGACAACGTCTGGATGCAGACCCGTTGCCCGTGGAAGGAGTCCGCTGAGTGGCAGAAGCTCCACGGTCTCATGGACGAGGCTCTTGCCGCCGAGGGCGACGAGCAGCAGAAGAAGTGGAACGAGTGCTTCGACATCATCGCCGACAACGCTGTTCTGTACCCCGTTGTCCACGTCAAGACCGTCTCCGCTTCCTGGGACGATCCGTCCACCGCGCCCAACGGCGAGGCCCTCGATGGCTTCAAGGGCATCGGCACGACGAGCATGTCCTTCAGGGGCGTCGCGACCGTCAAGGCCTAAGACTCGCTTGAGTCATATGTGGGGCGTCGGTCGTAAGGCAACGTCCTCATAGTTGAAACAAAGACCCGGGCGGCCTCGATGTCGCTCGGGTCTTGTAATGAGTATCCATACTCATATACCAGTTGGTCCTACCGACAAAAGAAAGGGGAGAGAACGTGAACAACTTTCTACGTTTGATTGGAAGGCGTCTCGTGGCGCTGCCGATCATGGCATTGGGCGTCACCGTCCTGGTGTTCTTCCTTATGTCGTTCTCCAAGACCGACCCCGCCTATACGGCGTTGGGTGACGGTGCCTCGCCCGAGGCGGTTGCCGAGTACCATGAGAAGTATGGTCTGGACGACCCCTGGCCCGTGCGCTACGTGCGCTATATGGGCGATCTGATCCATGGTGACATGGGCACCTATGGTGCTGCTCGCAACTCCGTTGCCAAGCGCATCTCCACGGCCCTGCCCGTCACGATGCAGCTGACCTTTATCGGTCTTGCCATCGGCGCGGTCGTCTCGTTTTTGCTCGGCGTTATCGCGGCACTGTATCGCGATAAATGGCCGGACCAAGTGATCCGCGTCTTTTCCATCGCCGGCCTGGCAACCCCGTCGTTCTGGCTTGCCGTTCTGTTGATTCTGCTGTTCTCTTCCTACCTTAAGGTGCTCCCGGCGTCCGGTGCTCTGCCTCACTTCACCACCAACCCGGCTGGCTATCTGGGACGTATGATCATGCCCGCTATCGCTCTGGCATTCCCGCTGACGGGCCAGATGACTCGTATCGTGCGTACGGCCATGGTCGAGGAGCTCGATAAGGACTATGTCCGTATGGCTCGCGGCGCCGGCGTTCCCGAGAAGGTCGTAGTCGGCATCAACGTCTTGCGCAACGCGCTGATCACCCCGGTCACCACCCTCGGTCTTAAGATCGGCTACCTCATGGGCGGTGCTGTCGTCATCGAGGTCATCTTCAACCTCCCCGGCATGGGTACTGCGATTCTGCAGGGCGTTCAGGGCAACGAGGCGAACCTGGTTCAGGGTGTCGTCATCGTCGTTGCTCTTGCCTTCATCATCATCAACATCGTGGTTGACATGCTCTACCTGCTCATCAACCCGCGCATCAGGACGGTGTAGATTATGGTAAAGATTCGAGAGAAGCAAACCGAGCAGCTCGAGAAAGCTGCCTCCAAGGGGCTCAAGCTCGGTGGCTGGAAGAAGATGACGCTGTCTTCTAAGATTGCCGCCGTCGTGCTGGTGCTGGTCGCCCTGACCGCGATCCTTGCTCCCCTGCTTGCCCCCTATAGCCCGGTCGAGATTTTCACTGCTCGCCAGGCTCCCGGCAACGGATTTATCTTCGGTACCGACGATAAGGGTCGCGACATTCTGTCGCGCATGCTCTACGGTGGTCGTTACTCGCTGATCATCGGCTTCGGTGCTACCGCCATGGCTCTGGTCTGCGGCTCGGTCGTGGGCGCCCTCGCGGCGGTTTCGCGCAAGTCCGTTTCCGAGGCGATCATGCGCATCCTGGACATCATCATGTCCATCCCGGGCATCGCCCTCGCTGCCGTCTTCGTCTCCATCCTGGGCAATTCCGTGCCGTCGATCATCTTTGCGATCGGCTTTATGTACACCCCGCAGATCGCCCGTATCGTGCGCGCCAACATCGTGTCCGAGTACGGTGAGGACTATGTCCGCGCGGTCATCGTGTCCGGTGCCAAGGCTCCGTGGATTTTGATCAAGCATGTTCTGCGTAACTGCATCGCCCCGATCATGGTCTTCACCGTGACCTTGGTCGCCGACGCCATCATCTTCGAGGCCTCGTTGACCTTCATCGGCGCCGGCATCCAGGAGCCCACCGCTACCTGGGGCAACATTCTCGCCGACGCTCGCGGTGGCGTGCTCGCTGGCCGTTGGTGGCAGGCACTGTTCCCGGGCCTGGCCATCATGATCACCTGCCTGGCGCTCAACATCCTCTCCGAGGGCATTACCGACGCCATGGCCGCTGCTCCCTCCGCCGCCCTGGATCCGACCGATTCCTCCAAGCGCCGCGAGGCCGACCTGCTGGTCTCCGACCCCGTTCGTGCCTACAAGGAGCAGGCTCAGTCCCTGTCCGCCCGTCTTGGCGCCCTGCGCGATGTCGAACTCAAGCGTAACGACCGCCATGTGCCCGATGAGTCCGTTGAGCCGATCCTTTCGGTCCGCGATTTCTGCATCCAGTTTGAGCACCACGGTGATATCAACGTCGTCGACCACGTTAACTTTGACGTCCGTCCCGGCCAGACCATGGGCCTGGTAGGCGAGTCCGGCTGCGGTAAGTCCATCACCACGCTGGCCATCATGGGCCTGACCGACGATGACGAGCATCTTTCCGGCGAGGTTCTCTGGGAGGGCCGCGACCTGCTCAAGATGAGCAAGAAGGAGTGGTTCGGCCTGCGCGGTACCGATATCGCCATGGTCTATCAGGACGCCCTGTCCTCGCTCAACCCCTCCATGCTCATTTCCGCTCAGATGAAGCAGCTCACCAAGCGTGGCGGCACCCGTAGCGCCGAGGAGCTCCTGGAGCTCGTGGGCCTCGACCCCAAGCGTACGCTCGAGAGCTATCCGCATGAGCTTTCCGGTGGTCAGCGTCAGCGCGTTCTGATCGCTATGGCCCTTACCCGCGACCCCAAGCTGGTCATCTGCGACGAGCCCACGACCGCTCTGGACGTTACCGTCCAGAAGCAGGTCATCAAGCTGCTCAACGATCTTCAGGCCAAGCTCGGCTTTGCCATGATCTTCGTTTCGCATGACCTGGCTCTGGTCGCCGAGGTCGCCCATAACATCACGGTTATGTACGCCGGTCAGGTTATCGAGCAGGCGCCCACCAAGGAGCTGCTCACCAACCCGATTCACGAGTACACCCGCGGCCTTCTGGGTTCCGTCCTGTCCATCGAGAGCGGTTCGGGCCGCCTGCACCAGGTGCCCGGCGCCGTTCCGAGCCCGCGCGATTTCCCCAAGGGCGACCGCTTCGCGCCCCGCTCGAGCCATCCGCGCATCGGCCTGGACACCCGTCCGGTCTTCAAGCGCGTGCCCGGCACCGAGCACTTCTATTCCGAGCTCCCCGACGAGGTGCTCAAGGCAAATGGTTTGACCCCTCACGCGGAGGTGATGTAGATGAGCGAGACCGCAGTCAACGGCGTCGAGCCGATCATCTTCCTTGATGACGTCCACGTCACCTTTAGGACCCGTACCGGCTCGATTCTGCACCCCAACCTGGTTCACGCCGTCCAGGGTGTAACGATTAAGCTCATGCCCGGACAGACCATCGGCATCGTCGGCGAGTCCGGTTGCGGAAAGTCCACCACGGCTAACGTCATGTGCGGCCTGCAAGCCCCCACGAGCGGCAAGGTCTACTTTAAGGGCAAGGACGTCACCAAGCGTACCGCCGAGGACCGTCGTCACATGGGCCGCGTCATCTCGGTCGTGTTCCAGAACCCCGCGACGGCACTCAACCCCCGCATGGTCGTTCGCGAGCAGCTGCTCGATCCCATGCGCGTCCACAACCTGGGCACCGAGGCCGAGCAGGAGAAGCGCGTCAAGGAACTCTTGGAGCTCACCGGTCTGCCCAGTTCTGCCGCCGAGGTTCTTCCCGGCCAGCTTTCGGGCGGCCAGCGCCAGCGCGTCGCAATTGCCCGTGCCCTGTCGTTGAACCCTGACGCCATCATCGCCGACGAGCCCACCTCGGCTTTGGACGTTTCGGTCCGCGCGCAGATCCTCAACCTGCTGACCGATCTTAAGAAGGAGCTCGGCCTGGCCATGGTGTTCATTAGCCATGACATCCAGACGGTCCGCTACATCTCCGACGACATTATCGTCATGAATGGCGGCAAGATCGTCGAGCAGGGCGAGGCCAAGCAGGTCTTCCAGCACCCCCAGGACCCCTACACCAAGATGCTGCTCGGCGCTGCGCCGTCGCTGCTGCATCCCAAGCTCGGCGAGTAGCCTCGCTTTCCCTCCCGTGCGCCCGGTTCCCTTGCCGGGCGCACCTCCGTTGCGATTTCGAAAGGTTGGGTTCACGAGCCATGCCAAGTGCTCAGGAGCTACAACAGCGATTTGGTGAATACCGAGGCGCTATGCCCCGTCCATCGGATTTCGATCTCTTTTGGAAGGACCGCATGGCCGAGGCCGACGCTGTCGAGCTCGACTACGAGATTGAGGCGGCTTCGGTTGCGGATTCCGCGACCTGTCGGTTTTTCGACCTCTGGTATACCGGCATGTGTGGTGCACGCCTGCATGCCAAGTACCTTAAACCCGTCTCGGACGAGCCT
Organism: uncultured Collinsella sp.; assembly: GCA_900542085.1. Classification (GTDB taxonomy): domain Bacteria; phylum Actinomycetota; class Coriobacteriia; order Coriobacteriales; family Coriobacteriaceae; genus Collinsella. The sequence continues at coordinate 5,431 of UQMK01000015.1, read as the reverse complement.
GTGCCATTGGTACTTCAGTTCCATGGGTATCCGGGTGCAAGCCGCAGCTGGTTTGAGCAGGCGTCGTTTGCGGGCATGGGCATGGCGCTCATTGCTCTCGATTGTCCTGGCCAAGGAGGCCCCTCCGAGGACATTGGTGGATTTGAGGGCACGACGGTCGCGGGCCATATCGTCGCCGGTATCGACGGCGACCCGGCCAACCTCTACTATGTCCGCCTACATCAGGATATTCGCATTCTGTGCCGTATCGTTCGCGAGTTCGAGGGCATCGATCTTGCCCGCGTGTATGTGAACGGCGCATCGCAGGGCGGCGGGTTGGGTATTGCAACCTGCGCGCTTAACAGCGAGCTTATCAATCGCGCCGCCATCCTCTATCCCTTCCTGTCGGACTTCCGCCTGGTTTGGGATCTGGACGCCGACGATATTGCCTACGAGGGTCTGCGCTATTGGTCGCGTTGGTTTGACGAGGACTCGACTCGTATCGAGGAAGCCTATGCCAAGCTGGCGTACTTCGATTCCAAGAATTTTGCCCCCATGGTCAAGTGCCCCGTGCTGTTTGGCACGGGCACGGCCGATATCGTCTGTCCGCCGGCAACGCAGTTTGCAGTGTACAACAACCTGTCCTGCGACAAGCGTCATGAGTTCTTTGAAGGCTTTGGCCACGAGGAGATTCAGGACTTTGATGATCTGATCATTCCGTTTTTCTGTGAGGGAGGGGAGGCTCATGTCTAAGTGCGAGAGCAATGTTGACGAGCTGATAGTCCCCGAGCTTGCGGGGATTGCTGGGACGGTTTCGTCAAGGCTCGCAGAATATCAGGACTGGCACGGTGATGTCCAAGCAGATGTTTCTGATTTAGAGACATGCGCTTCGAATCTTGAGATTCAAGGCCTGGCCATTACGGCAATTGACTTTGTTAACCCCTGCGCCCGTTACTCGGAGGTTTCCTTTGAGCTCGGTGACCATGCGGTCCACGCTCGTTTGATTGAGCCTGTCGGTCGTGCCCGAGTATCTGAGCGCGTGCCGCTGTGCCTGATGTTCCATGACATCGATCGGCCTGTGCGCGGCTGGCATCACATGACGAGATTTGCCGCCATGGGGTATGCCGTCCTCGCGCTGGATGACGATGTTGCTGGTGCGGACGACCTGCAGCGGGGGATTGCTTCGCCCGCTTTTGTCGAGCGCGTCCGTTGGGGTTGTGCGTTGGCGAAGGTTGCGCGCAATCTTGATGACGTGGACTCTGATCGCATTTTTGCGTGGGGCGAGGGCCTTGGCGGCGGTGTCGCGCTGGCGGTTTCTGCTCTGGACGAGCGGGGCCTCGCTTGCACGGCGGTTGCCAATCCGCTTCCCGGCGGTCTCGAGGCGCTGTCGTCTCGGGTGCGCGGATCGGTGCTCATGGGCACATCGCTTATGGACGCCGTGAGCGATCCCAAGGGTCAGTTTGCCGTATTCAACGGTCTTGAGTGTGACCGAAGGCATATCATCTATGCCAAATACGCTCACGAGCGCATCAATGCGTTCGAAAACGAAGTCGTCGACTTCTTTAACCAAACGTTCTACCCGTGTTCTTTGGCCTAGACGGCCTGGACACTGCCAACAAGAGTGGGCGGCATAGGGCCGCTCGCCAGACAACTAAGGAGATTCTTGTGGCAACTCAGAAATTCACCGGCGTTATCCCTCCCGTCGTTGTTCCCGATACCGAAGACCACCAGCTCGATGTTGCCTCCTTTGAGCGCAGCATCAACCGCATGATCGATGCCGGCGTCGATGGCCTGTTCTTCCTGGGATCCTCGGGCGAGGTCGTCTTCTCCACCGACGAGCGCCGTCGCCAGATTGTCGCCGAGGCCGTGCGCATCGTCGACCATCGCGTGCCTGTTCTGGTCGGCATCATCGACACCGAGACCGAGCGCATGATCGAGCACGGCAAGGTCGCTCAGGAGCTGGGTGCCGATGCGCTTGTCGCCACCTGCCCGTTCTATGCCCTGCAGGGCATGACCGAGGTCGAGGAGCACTTCCGCATCCTGCACGAGGAGCTCGACCTGCCCATCTTTGCCTATGACATTCCCGTGTGCGTTCACACCAAGCTCCCCTGGAAGCTCCTTGCTAAGCTCGGCGCCGAGGGCGTCCTGGCTGGCGTCAAGGATTCCTCGGGCGATGACATCTCGTTCCGCTACCTCATTCAGGAGAACGAGAAGAACGGCCATCCGATGAGCATCCTTACCGGCCATGAGGTCGTCGTCGACGGTGCCTATCTCGGTGGCGCCGACGGCTCTGTCCCGGGTCTCGCCAACGTTGAGCCCGAGGGCTACGTTCGTCAGTGGAAGGCCGCTCAGGCTGGTGACTGGGCTACCGTCAAGGCCGAGCAGGATCGCCTCAATGAGATTTCGCACATCTGGGATGTCACCTCGGGCGTCCAGGGCTATGCCGGTGGCGTCGGCGCCTTCAAGACCGCTATGAACCTCATGGGCATCTTCGACAGCCCGACCATGCCGCGCCCGGTGAAGGCCATGACCGGTGAAAACGTCGAGGCGATTCGCAAGGTCCTCCAGGACAACGGTCTCCTTTAAAGCTTTCCCAGGCACCCGACCTCGCCGTTCAACCGTGCGGCCATGACCCATTAGGCCAATGGCCGCACGGTTTCTCGGCGATCTCGGGCATCTGGAAAACCTTTACCGCGCTGTGACGGCTGGCCTGACGGCGCATTTCCTGTAGTTGTTTTTGTCTCCGAAGGAGAACGACATGGAGAACAAGTACGTCTGCTCTGTCGATATCGGCGGAACTAAGATCGCGACTGCCATCATGGAGTACCCGGCTGACGGTGGTGTGCCCCATCCCGTTTTTGAGGCTGAGGTTCCCACCGAGGCCCAGGAGGGTGGCGAAGCGGTCTTCCAGCGCATCGAGGCGTCTATCAAGGCAGCTCTTGAGGCAAATCCCGATGTCGAGGTCCTCGGAGTTGGCATCGGCGCTGCCGGTGTCGTCGACCCCAAGACGGGCGCCATCGCGTATGCCAATGAGATTATGCCCGGCTGGTCCGGCGTTCAGTTGGGGCCGCGTCTGCGCGAGGACCTCGGCCTTCCCGTTGCCGTTGTAGGCGACGTGCAGGCTCATGCTCTGGGCGAGGCCCACTGGGGCGTCGGCAAGGGCAAGTTCTCCGTCTTGTGTTTGGGCATCGGTACGGGCATCGGCGGCGCATATGTCGAGAACGGCCGCGTGATGCAGGGCTTCCATGGTGCTGCCGGCCATATGGGCCACATCGAGTGCTCGGCTGCCGCCGGCATTCCCTGCGCCTGCGGGCGTTCCGGCCATCTGGAGTCGGTTGCTTCCGGAACATCAATCGGGCGCATGTACGATGAGCGTTTTGGCCGCGTCGACCCCAGCCGTCCTTCGGTCGGCCGTGACGTGAACGACCTGTGCCGCGCAGGCGACGCAAAGGCGACCGAGGTCATTCATGACGCCGGCTTTGCGCTGGGCGCCAGCCTGGGCTCGCTTGCTAACATCCTGGACCCTGAGGTCATCGTGCTTTCGGGCGGCGTGATTCACCAAGGTCCCGATTGGCGTTCACAGACGTGGAAGGACTCGGTGCACGAGGGCTATGCCAGCCAGGCGCTCGACCCGCTTCAGGACACGCCGATTCTCATCGGCTCTCTGGAGGGCGACGCGCCGCTCATCGGTGCCGCCGAACACCTTCTTGCATCGTTGAAGTAAACATAACTACCAAGTGTGCCTTCTGAGGTGCCGCAGATTGACGTGAAAGAGGAGAGAAGCGTACTTCGGTACGCGAGCGACGGTTTGAACGTCAAGGTACGGTGTCTCAGAAGGCTGTTTTGAGAAAGGTTGAGTCGAACATGACCGTTGATCCTTTGATCCAGTCCCTGAAGGGCAAGCTCGTCGTGAGCGTTCAGGCGTATATGGGCGAGCCGCTTCGTACGCCCGAGACCATGGCTCAAATGTCTCGCGCTTGCGAGCTTGGCGGCGCCGCCGCCATTCGCTGCCAGGGCCTTGCCGACATTGCCGCCATTAAGGGTCGCTGTGAGGTTCCCGTCATCGGCCTGTGGAAGGACGGGCACGAGGGCGTTTACATCACGCCGACGCTGCGTCACGCTCGTGCCTGCGTTGCTGCGGGTGCCGATATCGTGGCGATCGACGCCACCGATCGTCCGCGTCCCGATGGCAAGTCGGTCGAGGATACCTTCCGCCCGCTGCACGAGGAGGGTGTGCTCCTGATGGCGGATTGTGCCACCATCGAGGACATTCGCCGTGCGGTTGATATGGGCTTCGACCTGGTATCCACCACACTCTCTCACGGTGTCGCCGCCATCGACTGCACCATGGCCGATGGCCCCGACCTGCCGCTCCTGCGTCAGGCGACCGAGGAATTTCCCGGCCTTCCCATCATTTGCGAGGGTCGCGTGCATACGCCCGAGGAGGCTCGCGCTGCAATCGACGCCGGCGCGTGGGCCGTTGTCGTCGGCACCGCTATCACGCACCCCACGAGTATTACAAGTTGGTTCAAGGCTGCGCTTGAGGCGTAAGACGGGCCTTGTATCCGCTTGGGGCGGTATACTCAATAAAGGCAATTGATCGCGCGGGATCCGCTGGCCGGGTCCCGCGCTTATTTTAGGAGGCACACATGCAAAAGGGAGATGCCATGGATGCGGCGGAGCGCTCGGAGCGTATCCCCGATATCGTCATCATCACCGGAATGTCCGGCTCGGGCCGAACGCAAGCCATGCATGTGTTTGAGGACATGGGCTATTTTTGTATCGACAACCTGCCCCCACGCCTGATTGCCCAGCTTGCTGAGCTCGTTGGCATCAATACGGGCGTGGGCAGGCACCTTGCCGTTACCTGCGACCTGCGTAGCCAGGGCTTGTTCGATGAACTGCTCGATGCTGTTGCCGCACTGGAAGAGCGCGAGATGAGCTGCGACATTGTGTTTCTCGAGGCGTCTGACGAGGTGCTGATTCGCCGGTATAGCGAAAACCGTCGTCGCCATCCCATTGCAAAGCCGGGGGAGACCACGGCCGACGCTATTCAGCGTGAACGTCTGCAGCTGCAGGGCGTTCGCGATCGAGCCGATATGATTATCGACACGAGCCGCTTGCGCACTTCTGCCTTGCGCAACAAGCTGCGCATGGCTTTTTCCGAGCTGTCCGACCAGCAGCTTATGGATGTCCACGTGTTCTCGTTTGGCTTTAAGCATGGCATGCCCGTCGAGGCGGATATCATGATCGATGTTCGCTTCTTGCCCAATCCTTTCTACGATCCCGAGATGCGCACCATGACCGGTCTCGATAAGAAGGTCTCCGATTTTGTCTTGGACCACCCCAAGACCCAGGAGTTCTGGAAGGCCTGGACCCAGCTGCTCGATACGGTCATGCCGGGTTATATCGCAGAGGGCAAGCCGCAGCTTTCCATTGCTATCGGCTGGAC
>UQMK01000014.1 GCA_900542085.1 uncultured Collinsella sp. | reverse complement strand
AACCTGCTGAGGGGGGCGCGGGCGGCCGCGGAAAAGCCGGCCTGCAGGGCCAACGCCGCCGTGGCGCGCGAGCTCGCCTGCTGGGTCTGGGAGATCGGGTGCAGGTCCGAGGGGACCATTCGCTGACCCCCCCCCGGGCGACAACCGGCTCCCGCCGGGAGGGCCCGCGCCTCGACGCATCGCCGGCGCGAGTTCACGGCTTTTTTGATGGGCAGCCCCCGGGCCGCGCCCGAGACAAGACTGGATTCGCACGATCGCGCCGGACGGAGAATCGAAATGCGGTGAGGCGGGGAGATACATCGCGCGCCCGCCGATGCCCCGCGCCACGAGCCCGCGGATATTAGCTTGCCAGGCAAGCGTCGACTAAGCCATGCAGCGCGCGCGGGTCCTCCCGACGGGAAACGAAAAGACCCGGCTTAGGGCCGGGTCCGAATGCGCATGCCTATTGACAATGGCTTTCTCATATTAATCAAAAAAGCAAGAGAGGCAGAGATGTGGTTCCTGCTCCACTGAACCCGCGCTTCCAGTCGAGACACTCCTCCTCGAAGATCTCCCCAGAGTCCCGTCTCTCGCGCCCCTCACGGAACTGTCCATATCAGTGTAGCCAATCCAAGCACAGCCCCACCGCACGGCCCAGTCGCTTCCGGTCCTGCGTGGCCCCGTGAAGGCGGAAGGGCGTGGTTGTCGTCATCGCGTTCCTTTCTCCTCGTACCTTTTTGGGCATGCGTCACGGGCCCCCGCGCGGCGCTGAGAGCGAATCGGCGCAGGCTTGGGGCCAGTTGCGTAGAGGTTGAGGTTCGGGTTTCGCCGGCTTACGCAGCTTGGCGGGCAGAGCGCCCGGGCTCGCTGCGCCTAGGGCGCGGCGGGATCCGCGACGCCGGAGGTGTCGATCTCGCCCAGATTGGCGAGCTGCTCGATGAGGGGGAGGCCCATCGGGTCGTCCACCTCGACGCCGCCGAGCACGATGGTGCTGTCGCGCGTGTCGATTTGGGTTGTGAACACGGCCGGGTCGAAGCCCGAAGCGATAAAGCCAATGCCCGCGAGGACAACACCCGCGGCAACGAGCCCGCCCGCCACGGCGAGGTAGATCTTCTTCGCGCTGGTCATGGTACTCACTCCTTTCTACGCCGCGAGATGCGCGGCAGCGCCGCCCTTCTCGCCCATACCCTTCCAGAAGGGCGAGGCGGCCTTCCTCGCCCAGAGCGCCGAGAGGCGCGCAATTTGTTTTGAGGCGGCCCAAGCGCCAGCACCAACGAAGAGCGCCACCCCGACGAGGCCGAGCCCCACGCCCGCCGAGGCGAGGGCGTACGGGAAGTGGCCGATGGTGACGCCGCTTACGACAAGCAGGAGCTCAACTACGCCCACGCTCCCGAGTGCCACCGCGACGATCCACACGCAGAGCGCCAGCAGCCAGATGCAGATATAGACCGTGACGGCCACGGCGGCGAAGGCGGCGAGCAGCGGCACCCACACCGGGGAGCCCACGATGGTCAGCACCCACAGCAGCGTGGTGCTGCGCCGGCGCGTCCTCGCGATCGCGCGCGGCACGGCGGGCAGGTCGTCGAGCGTGGCCTCCGCCACCTCGCCGGGCGTGCCCATGGCGGCCACGGCCTCCTCCTCGCTCATACCGTCCTCCATGCGGTCGGCGATGGCCTCCGCATAGAACGCCTTGGTCTCCTCCACCTGCTCGGCCGGCAGGCAGGCGAGCAGCTCGCCCAACCGGCCCAGAAACTCATCGCGCGTCATGGTGCGCCCCCTCAACATATGCGTAAATCTCCCGTACGGACGGCCACTCGGCCAGGAACTCCTCGATGCGTGCTCGCCCGTCGTCCGTGATGCGGTAGTACCGGCGCAGCCGCCCGTTGTGCTCGGCGGAGCGCGCCGTGATGCACCCGGCCTTCTCCAGGCGCTTGAGCAGCGGGTAGAGCGTCGACTCCGTGAGCCCCATGCTCGCCGGTACGTCCTTCACGATCTGGTAGCCGTAGGACTCCTCGCCGGAGACGGCCGCGAGCACGCAGGCCTCCAGGAAGCCGCGCTTCATCTGTGCCTCCATCCGCACACCTCCTCTCGTCATATACTATGCTATACACACTATACGATGCAAGGTATTAGACGTCAACTCTCATCGCGAAGATTCTCCGGCCCCTGCGCGCTGTGAACGTGATGTCGCGGGGCGGTTGGCATTATGCATGAAACGTCAAGTAACGCTCTTTTGATCCACTTCCACTCGGCCCCATTCGCCTTGCACAACGCCCCCTTTCAACCTTGGGTTCAAGAGAGCCGCTAGGCTGGACGTGCCGGACGGTAAAGTCCTGGACGCCATGGTGGACTTCTCCGATGTCAGGGGGGGGTCATAGGTCTACGCCGATGGAGGCCCACGTACGCGGCAGGGCTCGCCCGTCACCGCTGGTCGCCGGACGGCCGCCACGCCTCGCTCGCCAACGCACAGGCAACAGCAGCAGTCCAGCGCTGGCTGGAGACGCCGGAATGCCCAGAAGATGCGTTTCCCATCGCTGCGACAGAGCTTTTTGCAGGGGTGGCAATTTTTCCGAATGCCAAGGTCAGCTAGGCTTCGGTAGCCACCTTGGGAGCATCGACAATAGACTCTTCCTTTATACGTTCGGCATAATCGTAGGCGATACCCACAAATTCCAGCCCCGAGCAACAGGAGTACAATTGCTGCATTGTTGCCACCTGATGGGAGATGGAAGATGGACTGCAATGGCCACCCACGCGTTCCCATGCCGTTGATGTGCACCGCCTTTGTGCCGGGGCAGATTGACGCTGCGGTTGCAGGCATTTCCGACCCCGATTCGCGCACCATCGCCGCGGCAGAAGCGCTGTACTTTCGCGGACAGGCCGCCCTCGCTGCCAAGACGGCGCGCCCCTATCTTGACGCCACCGATTCCGCACTGCGCTATTCCGCATGCTTTATCTGCGGATACGCCAGTCTGTCGCTCAACCGTATCGCCGACGCCCGCCGCTGTCTTGCGGGCATCCTCGATATGCCGGCCGACGAGGAATCGCCCGCCATCCACGCCATGCATATCCTGTTCGCCTCGGCCGCGAGCGTCCTGCTGCACTTGCCTTCCCCGTATTCCGCCGAAGAGTTTTATCCACTTGCGGCGCATCTGCCCGAAGGCCTGCGCCTGTTCGCCAGCTACGTGATGGCGCACGCCTTGTATCTGCGCGGCGAATACGGCCACAGCCTGGGCATGGCGGAAAACGCCCTGATTATGAAACAGGGGAGTTATCCCATCTCGGAACTGTTCCTGCACCTGGCAGCTTCCATGGCATGCATGAGCCTCAAGGACATCGACGCCGCAAAAACGCACTTCGGAGCTGCTTGGAACATTGCGCGCCCCGACGGCCTCATCGAGCTCATCGGCGAGCACCACGGCCTTTTACAGGGGCTCATCGAGGCATGCTTAAAATCGCAATACCCTGACGACTTCGCGCACATCATCGAGATCACATACCGCTTCAGCTACGGCTGGCGGCGCATCCACAACCCCGATTCGGGTGAGGACGTGGCCGACGACCTGACGACCACAGAGTTCACCATGGCCATGCTCGCCTGCCGCGGATGGACCAACGCCGAAATCGCACGCCATATGGGAGTATCGCCGGGCACCGTCAAAAACCGCCTATCAGGCGTATACGCCAAGCTTGGCATCGGCACGCGCACGGAGCTGGTCGCGCATATGCTGCGTTAGCGGCCAGACTGCCTAGCGCAGCATGCGCGCTCCGGAGCTCCGGCGCTTCACTCGCTCAAATTGGACATTTTGGCCATCGAACGGCACTACCGCCACGAAGCGTCTTCTCGCAAAATTGGATTATTTCCACCGATATTTGCGGGATGGGAGCCCAAGATGCTTGATCGCCGTTCGTTACTTGTTGCCGGAGCGTCCTCGCTAGCGAGCATTATGTTGCCCCGCGTGCCGGGAAGCGAAAATGCCTTCCTGCTGCCGTTCGCACCCACCGCGGCCTATGCCGACGAAGAAGACCCCTTCAAGGTCCTGGTGCTCTCGCGCACCATGTTTGGTGTGGTCGTGGTCGACGTCGCCAACAAGAATACGCCTATCGCGGGTGCCCAGGTCACGCTCACATCGCGCTATGCCGCAGGCAAGCAGCTCACCGCCACGACCGATGAAGAAGGCACGGCCATCTTTGAGGTCGCCCCTCTTTCGGAAGGCTACGTGGACGAGGCAACGCTTCTCGACGCATACGACTTTAACGGCGGCATCTCCATTAGCATGGCGGGCTACCGCGATGTCGAGATTCCCCTTGCGCGTATCCAGGGCGGCACCGCCATAACCGCACCCACACGTCCGCTCTCCGACGGCGAGCCGTACTTCCGCCAGCTCACGTTCGACGAATGGGACATCCAGTACGCCGACGCCACGTTTATGGCAATGCCGAAGGACGACACGGCAAACGAGCAGCCCGATACGCACGCCTTTACCGTGCAGGCACATCTGCCACAGGGTGGACAGGCAACGCTGCACATCAACAAAGTGACGCCTGCCGCGGGCAGCTCACCCGAAACCGTCACGCAGATTGGCCAAGTCAAGGCCAGCGCATCGGGCGCGGATAATCTGGTGATGTTCACACTCGAAGACAAGTTCCTCGATGCAGCTTCGGGCCTTCTGGAGGAAGGGTGCAAGCTGCGCTTTGTGCTCGACTACCAGGGCAAAACCTACACGCTCTCATCCCCCATGACCGTTGTCACCGCGCCGGCCGCAAAGGCGGAATCGGGCTCGACCACTATCGTCCCCACCACCATGGACCAAGAGGTCACTCCGTTTGATTTCCCCGCGGCGTTTCCCGGCATCGGCGGCAATAAGTTCACGTGCTGGATGCCCTCGTTCCCCATTTTGTTCGATTTCTCGTTTGCCGGGTATGTACTGTTTGGCGGAGGATACAAACCGGTCGGCTACATGAACGATTCGGGCAATCCGGATCCGGAGTACTGGAAGAAGTCACCGCGCGAGTCGGGCGCCAAGCAGGCAAACCGCTACCTCGACGAGATGAAGGGGAAGTGGAATCAGTACAAGAGTATGAGTGCCGGTTCGGGCACCGATCCAAGAAACACCAAGCTCCTTCGCCACCATTGCACGCCGCTGTTCACGATGGATATCGCCACACAGCTGTACGGCTCGCTCGCCTACGATTGGGTGGGCAAAACCTGGGGTAACAACAACGACCCCGCATACGGCAATATTAAGGCCCTCTTCCAGGTAAGAACCGACCTCAATTGGACCGAGCAGTTTACCCTAGGACCGGTGCCATTTTTCCTAAACGTCAACCCTTGGGTGCTGGCGAAGCTGGCGCTCGCTGTGGGTGCCCACACGCACGGCAGCGGCGCGGCGTTTTTTAAAAACATTTCGCTCGACTATTCAAACACGTCGGGCTCGTTCACCATCCAGATCGGGCTTGCCGTCACCTTTGGCGCCGGCGTTGCAGGCGTCGCTTCGTCTGCTGTGCGCGGTGCCGCATCCCTCACGCTGTTCATTGGGTACGAGAAGGCAGATGGACACCAGCTTCCGCGGCTGCGTGTAGGTGCAGACGTCGATGTCGATGTGATACTCCAGTTCGTAATGTTCAAGTGGACCACCAAGGCTTGGTCGGGGTCGTGGCCCACACTCATCGATTCGTGGAATATGTCGGTGAACAATGGCGACCAGTATGTACTCCAGCGCTCTGAGCTGGCATTGGGTGGAAATACGCCTTATACGTTGGATGCCTGCTTCGGCACACCCGGCAACGCCGAGGCAGGTGGTGTGCCGCAATTTATCGCATCGGCCACCATCGTCACCAACGCCGAGCTGCTCGCACGCGCCGAGGTTGCAGCCACCGCTAGAAACGTCGCGCCTACCGTGCGCGATTGGGACCGGGCGGTCACGCGCATTGAGCTCGAGGCGGATTCAGAAAGCGACGACACGGGACAGATCGAGCATTTCGTCCATGCACTGGTAGAGAACGACGAAAACGCCGCGCCGATGTATGAGTACGCCTACATCGGTCAGGCAACGAACGCCGTTGCGGACCCCAACGCCAATTCTGCTGGTGTATCGGAGGACGAGCGTGGCGGCATCAAGCCCTCGAGCGACAACGTGCTGTTTACTGGCGTGCTCAGCGAAGCTCACATGAAGCTGGCAATGATTGCCGGCGTAGAATGCCTGTTCCGTATCGCCTCGGTGCGCTACGGCGACAATGGCCGCTCGCGCCTAGTGGTGCACACAAAGGCAAACGGCACGTGGTCTGCCCCCATGCCCGTGGACTTCCCCCTTGGCTTTGGCGAGGGCGACGTGGGGCGCGACGGCATATTCGATTACGACTTCGACGTAGTGGAATATACGGACGGAAGAGAAAACCAGGACGCCTACGTGCTGCTGGTCTCGGGCGAGCGCCCCGACGGCGACAACACCCTTTTCGATACGGCAAGCACAGCCGGCATACTGTCCGTTGTGCGCCTGCGCATAAGCAACGGCGGAGTTCGCGTGATGTCGCACACGTCGTGGCGCAGCATCTCGCGCGGCCGTCTTCAGGAGGATGGCCACCATTGTCTGCAGTGTCCACGCATCACGGTGGGCAAGACGCTGGTCGACGGGCGCCTGTCGGGCGCTTACCTCCACCGCCGCGGAACCACCGCAGAAAAGGCACTGGGCAATGAGGCAGAGGTTGCGCTGGAGTGCTTCACCCTGTGGTCGGATGATTTGGGCGACAGCCTCACGTTCCGTCAGGTCCTCCGCTTTCCGCAAGCGCCATCGAACATCGAGCTGGGCGTACCCGAGAATATCAACGGAAAAATGGTGGTGCCCGTTGCATACGAAACTGCAAACGGTTGTGGCTGCGCATCGTATGCCGTGATCGGCCAGTCCATTGCGGGCTGGGGCGTTATGTCACCAGACGCTACGGTACCCCGCGCGGTACCGTGGCCACAACATTCGGGCTTTTTGGCAACCGTCAACGAGCAACTGCAGCATATTACTTGGACGCGAGGCGCATCGGCATTTGCAACGCAGCCCGTGGGTGCCGCAGGCTGTGGTCCGGCATCGTTTAGCGTAAGCAACAACGGCAGGTGCGTGCTCTATGTAGAGAATACCGATGGCAAGGTGGGACAAACCTACGACGAAGAAGGCAACCCGGTAGCAGTGATGGGCAAGCACTTCCGCATCTTCGCCAGCACCTTGGCAGGCGATCTGTTCACGGAGCCGTTCGTGATGTGCGAGCTGGACCATCCCGTCGATCAGATAACGACATTTTTGACGTCGGGAGGCATGCTCTCCGCGCTCGCCACACACATTGTGAGCGCGGAGAAGAGCGAGGCAGAGCTGCACGGCATCGAAGTGCCCTTGGTGGCGTGTGCCACTCCGACGGGCGCGGTCGCTACCTCGGGCGCGGTGGTGCCCGGAGCAGCAGGTGAATCCTTTATGGTCACGGTGCGAAACGACGGCAACACCTTGCTGACCGCCGGCACGATCGATCTGTACCGAGAGGGCTCCAGCCAGCCGTTCTCCAGCGCATCCATCGGATTCGGCATGAACGCACGTATGGCTTCGATCTACGATCCAGAGCTTGCCGAGGACGCTTCGGCCAACGATATGGCACACGTGAAGTTCGCGCTCGAGACGCTGGGCGCACGTTTTGCAACGCACCCGCTGGTAGCCGACAACGGCAACGCCGTGCTGGCACCGGGTTGCACGGCACAGTTCCGCATGAGCTTCGCCATCCCCGAGAGTTGGAGCGACGAAGTGGGCAAACGCATAACGCTGTATGCGAAGGCACATAATCTGGTGGCGCTCGATCCCGTAACGCTCGAGGAAATTCGACCGGGCGCAAACTCGGCGCTGGGTGCCATACTGCACGAGCTTCATGTGCCCGACGCGGCATGCGAACGCTCAGAAGTTCAGGTCGGCGTATGCGGCGGCGCGGATACAACAGGACTTCACGACGCCCCGATGACGGCGGACGGCGATGGTGGCTCAAGTGGCGGCGGTACTGACGAGGGCGGCGGCTCCGGCGGAAGCAGCTCCGGCAGTGGCAAGGACCACGGCAATGACAAGCGCTCCGGAAAAGCGGGCGCACTTGCGGGCACGGGCGATGTCAACGTCCCCCTTACGGCAGCCGCTGCAGCACTCGCCGCGGCAGGCGTCGGCCTCGTCGCCTACAGCGCCCGCCGCACGGCGCTCGAAACCGACACCGCCAATGAGGCCAATTCGGATAAGCCTCGCTAGCTCCTAGTTACTTTTGTGAGAGACGCCGACTCGGCTCATCGAACATCAAATGGGCTGGTTCTGGATACCCAGAGCCAGCCCATTACGCATTAGATGTCGTCAGAGGAGTCGAGTTCTGCCTCGAGCTTGGCACGGCGTCTTTTCGCCGTGAAAAACGTTGCGCACAGGGCAGCAAACGTGGCCGCGAAAATCGTCGCACCGCAGAACACGCCCGTGGCCAGGTTCGCCAACCAAAAGACGCTTTCGAGCGGTACGATCTGCGCCTCAGCGATACAGCGCATTGCGGCAATAACAAGCGCGAACGCGGCGCCGCTAAGACCGCTGACAAGCAGGAAATATCCAACAGGAAGATGCTCGGTTTGCCCAAAACGATTGGTATCGACATAGCCCTTCCGCGTTTGCAGTCCTGCGCAAATCAACATCACAAGAACGAGCCACAAATACATGGCTGCCTCGAACGGCGTTGCAAAGCCATGCGGCATTTCACTGGCGTCGCTGTGAACCCACGCAACCTGTCGAGCTATAAACTGGTAGAAAAAGATCATCAACATGCCAAACGAAAGCAGCACGAAACCAATCTTGTAGATCTTCGCGCTCTCAGCCTCCAAGCGCTCATCCTTTGGGCCGGCATATTCACGCCACTTTTGCACAAGTTTTAAATCTTCAAATTTCATAGCGAACTCCTAAAGAGCGTCAGGGTCGACGTCGCTCTCGTCTTCCCAAAACAAGTCGTTCAACGTAACGCGTAGCGCTTTACAGATTGCCACGCACAAATTGAGCGTGGGGTTGTAGCCGCCCGCCTCGATCAGGCCGATAGTCTGGCGCGTAACGCCCACGGCCTGGGCCAAGTCGGCTTGCGAAAGGCCAGCCGCCGCGCGTGCCGCCTTCATGCGTAGGTTCTTTTTGCCCGGCATGGAGTTCCTTTCGTAAATGTGGACAGATATCCGTTGCAACATGACAGAAATATATTGCATCAATCAAAAGATGTCAACTATATCTGTCATTATGGAAATCATGTTCGTCATCGCCATACGGCACAGCGATTTCGATTCGCTTTTCAATCTTACTCGGGCAGAACCGAGTCGGAAGGAACCGAGTAAGTGGGACTTATCGGCATGGCCAACGCGCACGCCAATAACCGGATTTGCCGGAACCATGCGTGCCCCATCGTTTAATAGCTCCGTTATTGTTCGATGATCTTCTTGACGACCGCGGGAACGCCTGCCGCCATCACGTTGTCCGGAAGGTCTTCCGTCACAACACTTCCCGCAGCGATAACGCAGCCGCTGCCGATGGTAACCCCCTGGAGTACGGACACGTTCGCGCCAAACCAGCAGTTATCGCCAACAACAATGGGCAGAGCCCTCTCGAGACCCAAGTTGCGCTCTTTTGCTCCAAGGGGATGCGAAGCGGTGTAGAAGCCGCAAAACGGCCCAATAAACACGTTGTCACCAAAGGTAATAGAACCACCGTCCATAAAGTAGCAGCCATGGTTCACAAAGCAGCCGTCGCCAAAGGTTGTCTTGTCCCCGTAGTCAAAGTAGGCAGGCGAAAGGACCGTCAGCCCCGCCGGAAGATCGGTATCGAGCAAGGTTTTTAGGGCGTCAAGCTGCGCGTCGCTTCCGGGTTTTCCCATATTGAAGTCATAGCAGAGCGCCTCTGCCCTCGCCCGTTTTGCCAGGAGTTCCTCGTCAAAGTTGGCATCGTGCCACTCCCCGCGCTCCATCTTCTCTTTCTCGGTCACTGTGAGCCCCCTTAATAAAAACATTTGTGGCGGCAATTCTATCATTTGATAAGCCGTCAGTTTCCATACCGATAACGAACGCGCGTTCGATGGATTTCGTGTTAGATGGAATCGCCCATGGCCTGGGCTATGCTAACTTGACTATCTATATGACTTAAACGCAGCAAAGGAGCACCGAGAGAGCGAGTATGGCAAAAAACACCGCAAACTATGGTAACGACAGTATCCGCCAGCTCAAGGACGAGGAACGCGTACGCCTGCGCCCTGCCGTCATCTTTGGCTCGGACGGGCTCGACGGCTGCGCGCATGCCGCCTTCGAGATCCTGTCCAACGCCGTTGACGAGGCGCGCCAGGGCTACGGCAAGCTCATCACCCTTACCGCCTTTCGCGATGGCTCTATCCAGGTAGAGGACAATGGCCGTGGCTGCCCGCTCGACTGGAACCCTTCCGAGAAGCGCTTTAACTGGGAGCTCGTCTTCTGCGAGCTCTACGCCGGCGGCAAGTATAACAACAACCAGGGCGGCGACTACGACTTCTCGCTCGGCACCAACGGTCTGGGCTCCTGCGCGACCCAGTACGCTTCCGAGTACATGGACGTCACGGTTTGGCGTGACGGTAACAAGTACTCCCTGCACTTTAAGAAGGGTAAGGTCGTCGGCGCCAAAAAGAAGGCGCTCGAGATTGAGCCCAGCGACGAGAACCGCACCGGCACCACCATCAAGTGGCGCCCCGATCTTGAGGTCTTTACCTCGATCAGCATTCCCCACGAGTGGTATCGCGAAACCATGCGCCGCCAGGCTGTGGTCAACGCCAACGTGACCTTCCGCCTGCGCATCGAGGGCGACGATGGCGAGTTTTCCGAAGAGGATTTTTGCTATCCCAAGGGCATCGAGGACTACGTGCTCGAGAAGGTCGGTACCGACTACCTCACCGAGCCCTTCTTTATCGAGGCCGACCGTCGCGGTCGCGATCGCGAGGACCTGCCCGACTACAACGTCAAGATTACCGCGTGCATGTGCTTCTCGCGCACTTTCATGATGCAGGAGTACTACCACAACTCGTCATGGCTCGAGAACGGCGGCTCACCCGAGAAGGCGGCCCGCAGCGCCCTGACCAGCGCCATCGATGCCTACATCAAGCAACAGGGCAAATACAACAAAAACGAGAGCGGCATTAAGTGGCAGGACGTCCAGGACTGCCTGGTACTGGTGACCAACTGCTTCTCCACCCAGACGTCCTACGAAAACCAGACCAAAAAGGCCATCAATAACCGCTTTATCCAGCAGGCCATGACGGCATTCTTTAAGGAGCGCCTCTCGACCTACTTGATCGAGAACAAGGACGCCGCCAACAAGATTATGGAGCAGGTGCTCATCAACAAGCGCTCGCGCGAGAATGCCGAGAAGACGCGTCAGAGTATCAAGACCAACCTGCAGCAGAAGACCGACATGGCCAACCGCGTGCAGAAGTTCATCGATTGCCGCTCCAAGGACAAGAGCCGCCGCGAGATCTACATCGTAGAGGGAGACTCGGCAGCAGGCGCCATTCGCACCTCGCGCGATGCCGAGTTCCAGGGTGTTATGCCCGTCCGCGGCAAGATCCTCAACTGCCTGAAGGAGGACTATCCGCGCATCTTTAAGTCCGACATCATCATGGACCTCATGCGCGTGCTGGGCTGCGGCGTGGAGATCAAGGACAAGCGCATCAAGAACCTTGGCGCCTTTGACCTGGACAACCTCAACTGGAACAAGGTCATCATCTGTACGGACGCCGACGTCGACGGTTATCACATCCGCACGCTCGTACTCACCATGCTCTACCGCCTGGTGCCCACACTTATCGACGAGGGCTACGTGTATATCGCCGAGTCGCCGCTCTACGAGATCAACTGCAAAGAAAAGACCTACTTTGCCTACACCGAGCTCGAGAAGAACGGCATCCTTAAAGAGATCGGCGACCAGAAGTGTTCCATCAACCGCTCCAAGGGTCTTGGTGAGAACGATCCGGACATGATGTGGCTCACCACCATGAACCCCGAGACGCGCCGCCTGATTAAGGTGGAGCCCGAGGACGTCACCAAGATGGAAACCATGTTCAACCTGCTGCTGGGCAACGACGAGGCAGGCCGCAAGCGCCATATCTCCGAGCACGGCAAGGAATACCTGGACCAGCTGGACCTGCAATAGCAGCAAATCGATAACGACGGCCCATAAGAAGTTCAAGAGGAAATCGTGGCAAAGAAGAAGACGAAGAACCAGCCAAAGAAAAAGCAGGTCAACGCCGAGAACGTCATCGGCCTGCACTCCGAGGTCACCGACCAGCCGATCACGCAGACGCTCGAGGCGAACTACATGCCCTACGCCATGAGCGTCAACGTCTCGCGTGCATTCCCCGAGATCGACGGCTTTAAGCCCTCGCACCGCAAGCTGCTCTACACCATGTACAAGATGGGTCTGCTCAAGGGCGAGCGCCAGAAGAGCGCCAACATCGTGGGCCAGACCATGAAGCTCAATCCGCACGGCGACGCCGCGATCTACGAGACGATGGTGCGTCTGGCCACCGGCAACGAGGCACTGCTCGCCCCCTTCGTGGAGTCGAAGGGCAACTTTGGCAAGTACTATTCGGGCGACCTGAGCTACGCCGCCTCGCGTTATACCGAGGCCAAGCTCTCCCCCATCAGCGCCGAGATCTTCAAGGACATCGACAAGGATCCGGTCGACTTCGTCGACAGCTACGACGGCGCCATGAAGGAGCCGCGCCTGCTGCCCACCACGTTCCCCAACATCCTTGTCTCGGCCAACAAGGGCATTGGCGTCGCCATGGCTTCCGACATCTGCGGCTTCAACCTCAACGAGGTCTGTACCGCAACGATGCACTACCTCAAGGATCCCGACTGCGACCTGCTCGAATATATGCCCATGCCCGACTTCTCTACCGGCGGCGAGATCATCTACCGCCGCGAGGAGATGGAAAAGATTATCGAGACCGGCCTTGGCAGCTTCCAAATCCGCTCCCGCTGGCGCTGGATTCCCGAAGAGCGCATCATCGAGGTCTACGAGATTCCCTACACCACTAAGACCGATGTCATCATCGAGCGCATCGTCAAGCTTTCCAAAGAGGGCAAGGTCAAAGAGATCGCGGACATTCGCGACGAGACCGACCTTTCGGGTCTGCGCATCGCCATCGACCTTAAGCGCGGCGTCGACCCCGACAAGCTCATGGCCAAGCTCTATCGCTCGACCACGCTGCAGGATTCGTTCTCGTGCAACTTCAACGTGCTCGTCGACGGCTATCCCCGCGTTATGGGTGTGCGCCAGATTCTGCACGAGTGGGTCAAGTGGCGTATTGAGTCCACGCGTCGCCGCATTAACTTTGACCTGGGCAAAAAGTCCGAGCGCCTGCACCTACTGCACGGCCTCGAAGCGATTTTGCTCGACATCGACAAGGCGATCGCCATCATCCGCGGCACCAAGCTCGAAGCCGAGGTCGTGCCCAACCTTATGAAGGGTTTCGACATCGACGAGACCCAGGCCGAGTTTGTTGCCGAACTTAAGCTCCGCAATATTAACGAAGAGTACATCCTCAACCGCACCAAGGACATTGCCAAGCTCGAGGGCGAGATTGCCGAGCTTGAGGAGATCCTCTCGAGCGAGGAGAACATCAAGAAAGTCATCAGCGACGAGCTGGCCGCGGTCAACAAGAAATATGTGATGCCGCGTCGCACGGGCAGGATCGAGCCCCACGAGGTCATCGAGGTAAGCCTGGAGCCCGAGGTCGAGGAGTACCCGGTCACCATCATGCTCTCGCGCGATGGCTACCTTAAGAAGATGACGGACCGCGTGCTCAAGAAGGCGACCACGCTCAAGTACAAGGACGGCGACAAACCCTTTATCGAGTTCCCGTCCTCCAACACCCACGAGCTGCTGGTCTTTACCAATAAGAGTCAGGTGTACAAGTGCAAGGTTGCGGCGTTTGAGGACACCAAGTCGGCCCAGCTGGGCTCGTACCTGCCGACCGATCTCGAGATGGAACCCGACGAAAGCGTCATCTGGGTCATCGACCCCGAGGACTACAAGGCCGACGTGCTGTTTGTCTTTGAGAACGGCCGCGTGGTGCGCGTCGCACTTGCCGGATACGTTACCAAGACCAACCGCAAACGCTTGAAGAACGCTATCTACGGTGGCAGCAAGCTGCTGTATGCCCAGGTGCTCAAGGAAGATCGCGACATCGCACTGGTCTCGAGCGACTACCGTCTGATGAACTTCAACACGTCGCTGCTCAAGACCAAGACGACCACCAACACGCAGGGCGTCCAGGCCTTTACAGCCAAGAAGGGCCGCTCGGTCACCACCGTCGGCACAACCGAGGAGATTCTTGGCGCCGGCGTCTCGGCCGAGAAGTTCACAGCGCAGAGCCTGCCTTCTGCCGGTGCCCTCATGAAGGAAAACGACATGCCGAGCTTGTTTGACTAACAGCCGACTGGCCGATTCCGATAGCCCAGTTCCCTTGCAACGCAACAAGGCCCGAATGGTTCTAATGAACCTTTCGGGCCTTGTTCGTTATTAGAAATGCGCGCTAGGCCAGCTTGCGGGCGAGCTCTCGCACCTCTTCTAACTTGGGCGACGACACCATGCTGTCGCGCTCGGTCATACCGCTGACGGTGACAATGCCCTGGTCCTCCCACTTGCAGTATGCGCAGGTTGACTTGTACATGGCGATCGCCGCGTCATAGACACCCTCGCTGTGACTATCGAGCAAAAGAGCCGTCTTGGTGAACGGAAATCCCGTGGCACCGAAGGCGTACAGACGGTCGATGGCGGCCTTTTCCTGCGCAGTGATATCAAACCAGTAGATAGGCGAGGCGAAGACGACCATATCTGCGTCTTTCAGCGACTCGATCACACCGGCCATGTCATCCTTCTGCACGCAGACGCCCTCATGGGCGAAGCAGTACTGGCATCCCAAGCAGCCGGCAATCTTTTTGCTGGCAACGCGGACGACCTCGACCGTATTGCCGCCCTCACGCGCAGTCTCGGCAAACGCCTCGACCATGGTATCGGTATTGGCGCCCTTACGCGGGCTGCCGCTCAATACAACGATATTCATAGGATTCCCTCTCCTTCATGCTGCAGGCGCGCAGCATGTTTTCTTGTAACCAAAACGAATGGAGTTAATCAATCGCCTCGTTTCAGCTACTCCCTCTCTTTAGAAGAATCGTTGCTGGAGACTTGGCATTAAATCAAGGCACGCCTTATTTCAGATACTCCTCAAAGAATGCCTTCAGCTTTCCAAACGGAATGATGTCCATCTGATCGTAAAGGTCGGTATGGCTGGCACCAGGGATAATGAGCAATTCCTTGTTGTCCCCGGTCAGCTTGCCGTACGCGGCTTCGCTGAAATAGCGGGAGTGCGCCTTCTCGCCATGCACCAGCAACACGGCAGAGCGGATTTCACTGCTATATTGCAAAATCGGCATATTCAAAAAGGACAGCGAAGACGTCACATTCCAGCCCCCATTGGAGTTCAGGCTGCGGGGATGGTAGCCTCGCGGAGTCTTGTAGTAGGCGTAATAGTCCGCCACAAACTGCGGCGCGTCCTCCGACAGCGGATCGACCACGCCGCCCGCCAGCGCATAGCTGTCGTTTTTATAGTCCTCGGTGCGCTGCGCGTTCAGCGCTTTCCGCTTTTCGAAGCGCGCCTGTTCGGAATCCTCAGCGTCAAAATAGCCGTTGGCGGTCACACGGGTCATGTCGTACATCGTCATAGCAGCAGTAGCTTTGATACGAGTGTCGATGGATGCAGCATTGATTGCCATGCCGCCCCAACCGCAGATGCCGATGATGCCGATGCGCCCTGGATCGACGTTTTCCTGTACCGAGAGGAAGTCCACCGCTGCGCAGAAGTCCTCGGTGTTGATGTCCGGGGATGCTACATAGCGAGGCGTGCCGCCGCTCTCGCCGGTATAGGACGGGTCAAAGACAATTGCGAAAAATCCCAGCTCCGCCATTTTCTGCGCGTACAGACCGGAGGACTGCTCCTTCACCGCGCCAAACGGGCCGTTGACGGCGATGGCGGGCAGTTTGCCTTCCGCTTTCTTAGGTACGTACACGTCGGCAGCCAGCGTGATGCCGTATCGGTTGCGGAAGGTTGCCTTGCTGTGCTCAACCTTGTCGCTTTTGGGGAATACCTTGTCCCATTCCTGCGTCAGTTTCAACTGCTCCATGCCTAAGCTTCCTTGTCAGTCGCTCTAGGGTATTGCTCGTCGTCCACGGGCTCCAACCACTCGTTGGAGGTCTCCTCGCCCGGAACCTCTACCGCGAGATGGGAGAACCAGCTGTCGGGCGCCGCACCGTGCCAGTGCTTTACGCCCGCGGGAATATTTACTACATCGCCAGGGCACAGCTCCTGTGCCGGTTTGCCCCATTCCTGATAAAACCCTCGACCAGCCACGCAGACGAGAATCTGTCCGCCACCGCTTTTGGCGTGATGGACGTGCCAGTTGTTGCGGCAGCCGGGCTCGAACGTCACGTTGTAGACGCCGACCTGCTCGGTGGAAAGGGGCGCGAGGTAGCTTTGCCCGATAAAGTACTTCGCGAATGCGTCGTTGGGGGCACCGATGGGGAAGGTCATCTCGTTTTGGTGCTCGGCCTTTGCGTCGGCGGCATCGTCATCTGCCCAGACCTCCTTCGCCATGCGGAAGGCCGCCCACGCCTTGGGCCATCCCGCATAAAACGCCGCGTGCGTAAGGATTTCCGCTATCTCAGCCCTGGTCACACCGTTGTTCTTTGCGGACATCAGATGGAAGCGGAACGAAGAGTCCGTCAGCCCCTGCGCCATCAGGGCCACCACCGTCACCACGCTGCGGTCTCGAAGGGAGAGCCTGTCTTCTCGGCCCCACACCTCGCCGAACAGCACATCGTCATTGAGCTGTGCAAATTTGGGGGCAAAGTCCCCCAGGGCATCTCTGCCTGCCGTCTGTTTAATTGCCATGATCTTTTTCCTCCCGTTGATAGTTCTGGACATGGATCTGTCTTCGCGCGGCCAAGCGGTCCGCCTAGATTCCCGTGCCCATTCGTCGCGCCTGCTCAAGAGCAGGGTGCCCGGCGATTACGGAACACCCCTTGCGCTCCCGATTTGTATTGACGAGAATGAAGGTAATACCTAAACCTGACTTTAGGTCAAGGAATAAACTCAAAATTTATCCGGAGGAGCTATGTACACAATCGGACAAGTGGCGGAGATGTTCGGCTTGCCCGCTTCCACGCTGCGATATTACGACAAGCAGGGATTGTTCCCGGGATTGGAGCGGGCGTCCGGCATTCGCCGATTTGGCGATACGGAACTCGAGGCACTTCGAATCATTGAATGCCTAAAGAAGGCGGGGATGGAGATCAAGGACATCCGGCTGTTCATGGAATGGTGCGCGGAAGGCCCATCAACATATCCCCAGCGCAAGGCCATGTTTGAGGAGCGAAAGGCCCACATGGAGTCGGAGATCGCGAACATGAACCGTGCGCTGGACATGCTGAAGTTCAAATGCTGGTACTACGAGCAGGCGATCCAAGATGGCAACGAGGATAGAGTGAAGGCGCTGATTCCCGACAATTTGCCGGAAGAGATCAAAGGCGCCTACGAGAACGCGCACGCTCGCTAAAGCCGTTCGCTACCCATGGGACTCCGACAAGGAGCTCTTTCCGCGCAGAACGAAAAAGAAAGCCTCCGAACCAGAGGGTCCGGAGGCCGTTATTCCCGCTACTTTGCCGGTGGCTTTGCCTTGCGACGACGAACAGTATCAGGCGTTACTCGGCAACACCAGTACGTGAGTTCAGAAGCCAGTTCCTGCTATTCCCATTCGGTAACAGGAGCCACTGGTCAAAAGCTCGTTAATTTCAATGTGAGTTCTCGGCCTGCCGATTCTTCGTGAGGCAAGAGTTCCCATTTGATACTCACGCTACCTACGCACCCGGAAGCCAAGGAATCCGGCCGCCACTCAAATTAGGCCGCCGTCATCTTTCATAAACGACACCATGTTCAGATGCCTGACGCCATCCCTCTCCTGCAACAGGGGGTCAAGCGTGAAAAGGTAGCGCGGATATCCGTCCCTGATGTAGCCGAACGGCCTGTACTCACGCTCTTCCACGTCCCTATCGGCGATTGTCATTGAAACCTGAATGTAGGCGTAGGCGTTGCGTTTACGCGCGATGAAGTCGCACTCCAGCTTCCCGATGCGGCCCACGGATAGCTTATATCCCCTCGCGCGGAGATAGATGTACAAGGCGTTTTCCAGCGAGGGCCCGTAGTTCAACCGAACATCGACGTTGCGCGCAAAATAGATACCCGGATCCGCAAGGTAGTACTTCTCCTCGCCGCGTAACGATTTGCGGGACTTAAGGTCGAATCTCTCGCATCTGTAGAGCACTTTGGCATCGATGAGCATCTGGATATAGGCGGCGATCGTCCGCCGCTCGACGGCGATACGCTCCGTCTTGGTGAAATAGTCGTGGAGGCTGGTGAGACTCGTCGGCGCACCGTAGTTGTTGATGACATAGGTCATGACACGGTTGAACGTATCAATGTTCCGGATCTTGTTGCGAGTCCTGATGTCCTTGTCGACGATCTGTCCAACGACATCCTCGATGTAGCGAGCCTTCGCCTCGGGATCGTCGTATTCCAGAGACCGGGGAAACCCGCCATACCGCAGATATTCGTCAAACTCGATTCGCGCGTCACCGACCTCCTTGCCCATGAACCTCTTCATGTCGAGAAACTCGGAAAAGGATAGGGTGAACATCTCGAACTCCACGTATCGACCCGTGAGCTTGGTCATCAGCTCGCCAGACAGCAGATACGAGTTGGAGCCAGTGATGAAGATCGAGAAGCCGCCATCCGAGTTATAGGCGTTCACGACCTCCTCGTAGTCTCGGACGTTCTGCACCTCATCGATGAAGAGGTATTTGAAGTCATTGTCAGCCAGAAGCGACTCGATTTTTTCCTCCAGCTGATCAGGCGTCTTAATTGAGCGGTTGCCGCGCTTGTCGAGGTCGAGGTAGATGATGTCCTTGTCTTCGACACCACGGTTTCTCAGTTCCTCGGCAATCGTCGACATGAGGCACGATTTGCCGCAGCGGCGGATACCCGTGATCACCTTGATCAGGTCGTCATCGTAGAACGGTCGAATCTTCTTCAAGTATTGCTCGCGATGATACAGTTTCATGGAAATCGCCTCCCCTGCTTAGCTTATCAGAGATGATGATAATCCTCAGTTAAGGCACCTATTTTTTCGATTTTACAGAAATTGGTTTCTTAAACCTTATTCCAGCTCTTCCATGCTCACTTGATATCGCGTCATAGATGAAAACACAGTCTACATCGACTAGTCGTGGGCGTGCGGGAGTCCGCATCAGTAACCTGCCTCCTTGGTTGTCCCTTCTCTGCATGGTCATCTACATAAAGGAGGAACCAACCATGCAGATCAGCATGTCGTCCACCCTGACCGTATATCACGACGGCCAATTCTGGGTCGGGCTGGCGGAGCATGTCGAGGACGGGAGGTACGGCGTCGCCCGCATCGTCTTCGGCGCGGAGCCGCCCGATGAGGAGATCCTGCAATTCGTTACAAGCGAATGGGAGAAGCTCTCGTTCTTCGGCGACAAGGTCACTGAAACAAGCAAACCCGCGAAGAACCCCAAGCGGCGCGCCCGCGAGGCGGCGAAAGCACTTAAGTAGCCGGCGATGAGCACCAAAGGTTCAAGTGCTGGTACTACGAGCAGGCGATTCAGGATGGCAACGAGGATAGAGTGAAGACACTGATTCCCGACGATTTGCCGGAAGAAATCAAAGATACCTACGATAACGCCCACGCTCAATAATGCCGCCCGATGCTCAAGGGGCTTTGGCAAGGAGTCGTTTTAGGCAGACATGCAAAAAGAAAGCATCCGAACCAGAGGGCTCGGAGGCTGTTATTCCCGTTATTCCCATAGGCATAAGCGCATCTGCTCGCAACTGTCTATCGATGCTTTGCCTCGAGCGCGGCAGACACCGCATCGAGGAACTCCCGCACATGGTCTGCGGGGTGCGACGAATGAAGCAGCCCGTAAGACACGAGACAGTCCCAATCGGTAGGGACGGTTTTGAGCATGGGGTGGACGTTGGCCCACAACGGCAGCGTCGCAAGCGCGAGGTCCTCGTTCGCGCCGCGATTGAACACCTCCGCCCGATATTGCGGGAAGTCTACGAGCGCGATTTGAGGATGATGCAAGAGTATCTCGTCGCGCACGCGGTCGATTTCGGCGTTCCAGCCCCGGCGTATAAGCATAAGACTGTGATTGTGGAGGTCGTCGAATGTGACTATGTCGCGTTTGGCGAGTTCGTTGTCGACGGGAACGGCGCACCAGAGCGGCTCGCGCGAAAGCTCGAGGCCCAGGCACCCGCGCTCTTTAAGAAAGGCATCGTCGAAAATCCCCGCCACGATATCCATGTCTTGCCCGAGGTTCGCCAAACCGCGTGCCGCCGAGGGTGTGTTTTCAAACGTGACCACCTGAAGGCTCATGCCAGGGCAACGTTCCTTCACCTTCGGCCACAGCTTCGCGAGCGGCGTGCTGGGCGTCATGAGCGACACTCCCACGCGGATGATGCGCTTCTCTCCACGCTCGGCGACGCGGGCGCGTGCGATTGATTCTTGAGAGTACTGCACGATATGGCGGGCGTCGGCGAGCAGCGACCTGCCTGCTCGCGTAAGCGAAAGCCCCTGATGCGATCGGTGGAACAGCGTAAGGCCTAGCCGCGACTCCAGCAGGTTCATCTGCTTGATGACGGCCGTGGGCGTGATGAAGGACTCTTGTGCCGCCTTGGAGAAGCTGCCCGCCTCCGCCACGCGGATGAAAGTGTCAAGCTGTGGGTTGTACATCGATCCTCCTGTCACGCATTATGTGCCGTATATACCCCATGGTTATATCCATCATTCCAACGTGAACTTCTCGCACGTCAGTAAACGCCGTAGCATTGCATTCGAAAAGTCACCATTAAGGAGGAGACCATGGAGTATCTGAAGCTCAACAACGACGTAGAGATGCCCATCGAAGGTTTGGGCACCTTCCTCATGGCCCCGGCCGAGGCCGAGGCAGCCGCAACCGCCGCGCTCGCGGCTGGCTACGAGCACATCGACACCGCCAACGCCTACATGAACGAGCGCGCCGTGGGCCGTGCCATCGCCAAGAGCGGCATCGCGCGCGACAAGATCTTCGTCTCCACCAAGCTCTGGCCGAGCGTCTACGACGCAGGCATGCCGGCGGTGGACGCCACGCTCCAGCGCCTGGGGCTCGACTACGTCGACATGCTCATCCTGCACCAGCCGGTAGGCGACTACCTGGCCGCGTGGCGCACGATGGAGGAGGCGTACCGCGCGGGCAAGGTGCACGCCCTCGGCCTCTCCAACTTCCCGCAAGACAAGATCGCCGAGGTCATCGAGGTCGCCGACATCATGCCGCAGCTCGTGACCGTTGAGTGCCACCCCTATCACGCCCAGCGCGACCTGCGCGCCTACCTCGCGCCGTACGGCACGGTGATCGAGGCGTGGTACCCGCTCGGCCACGGCGACAAAGGTCTTCTGGAGGAGCCCATCTTCGTCGCTCTCGCCGAGAAGTACGGCAAGACCCCGGCCCAGGTGATCCTGCGCTGGCACGTGCAGATGGGCACCTCCATCATCCCCGGCTCCAAGAACCCCGCCCACATCGCCGACAACGCGAACATCTTCGACTTCTCCCTCACCGAAGACGAGATGGCCGAGATTGCCAAGCTCGACGGGACCATGACCTACTACACCGCCACTGAGGAAGCACTCGAGGGCTACCTGGCCATACGCCCCGATTTCGACGCGCAGGAGTAGCGCTCAGACGATAACGGACCAACCAAGCCGCCGCCGAGGACCAGTCGGCGGTCGAGGACGAGCCCGCCGCAGTGCCCGCTGCAGACGGCAACGTCCTCGTGGCCTGCTACTCGGCACAGGGCCACACCGCTGTCGTAGCTCAGGCCATCGCCGACGAGCTCGGCGCCGATCTCTTTGAGGTGACGCCTAGAACCCGCGGATTATAACCCCGTGCGCACCCCAGCGTTATAGAACCCTCACCAACGGAAACTTCCGCCGGTACGGCGCCCCTCGTATGGTGGATACGTCAAGTTGCGAGGAAGGAAGGTACCATGGACTACATCACCTTGAACAACGGCGTCAGGATGCCGCAGCTCGGCTTCGGCGTGTACCAGATCCCGGACGCCACGGAATGCCAGCGCGCCGTAGAGGACGCGCTCTCGGTCGGCTACCGGCTGCTCGACACGGCCGCGAGCTACGGCAACGAAGAGGCGGTCGGGGCCGCCATTCGTGCGAGCGGCCTGCCGCGCGACGAGGTGTTCGTGACGACCAAGCTGTGGATGTCGGATGTGAGCTACGAGGGGGCCAAGCGCGGCTTCGACGCGTCGCTCAAGCGGCTGGGGCTCGACTACGTCGACCTCTACCTCATCCATCAGCCGTTCGGCGACGTCTTCGGCGCGTGGCGCGCCATGGAGGAGCTCTACGAGCAGGGCGTTATCCGCGCCATAGGCACAGCTAACTTCTACCCCGATCACCTCGCAAACCTCATCTCGTTCAACCGCATCGCCCCCGCCGTGAACCAAGTCGAGTGCAACGTGTTCTTCCAGCAGCGCGAGGCGCAGGAGTACATGGCCGGCAAGGAGGTGGCCATGGAGGGCTGGGCGCCCTTTGCGGAGGGCAGAAACGACCTCTTCCGCAACGAGGTCCTCGCTCGCATCGGCGAGGCGCACGGCAAGACGGTCGCCCAGGTCGTGTTGCGCTGGCTGCTGCAGCGCGGTGTGGTCTGTATCCCTAAGAGCACGCACCGCGATCGCATGGAGCAAAACTTCGACGTCTTCGACTTCGCGCTGGGCGACGACGAGATGGTCGCCATCGCCGCGCTCGATACCGGGCGCAGCGCGTTCTTCGACCACCACGACCCCGCCACCATCGAATGGATGTCCGGGCTCGTGCGCAACGTGTAGACGAGCGTCAGACCGCACTGATAACTTACTAGGAGGAATTGCCATGAACTCATTCACGTACGACTACCCGGTCAGGAACTACTTCGGCGAGGGGGCCATGGACCAGGCACTCGACGCCGAGATGGGTGCCATGGGCAAGACAGTGATGCTCGCCTACGGCGGAGGTTCGGTCAAGCGAGCCGGCGTCTACGGCCACGTGGTCGATAAGCTCACGAGCGCGGGCAAGCGCGTGGTGGACTTCGGCGGCATCATGCCCAACCCGACCTACGAGAAGTGCCAGGAAGGCGCCGCGCTCGCACGCGAGGAGCAGGTCGACTTCATTCTCGCCGTCGGCGGCGGGTCGGTCTTCGACTGCTGCAAGGTGGTCTCCGCGCAGGCGATGCTTGATGAGGACATCGAGACGTTCGAGCACGTCGACGGCAAGATGCCGAGCTCGTTCATCCCCATGGGCTGCATCGTGACACTCTCCGGCACGGGCGCCGAGCAGAACAACGGGGCCGTCATCACCAACGAGGAGACACACGTGAAGGGCGCCTATCTGGGGGCGATGCCCATGTGGGCGGCGCTCGACCCGGCGCTCACGCTCACCGTACCGCACGCGCAGTTCATGAGCGGCGCGTTCGACACGCTCTCGCACTGCATGGAGAGCTATTTCGGAAGCCCGCGCGGACGCAACGTCACCGACGACATCAACCTCGCCATCCAGCGCAACGTCATCCGCAACATGCGCGTCATCGCGGACGACGACCAGAACCTCGATGCCAGAAGCGAGCTCGTATACGACTCCGCCATGGCCGAGAACGGCGTGCTCAAGATCGGCAAGTCAACGGACTTCCAGGCGCACATGATCCAGCACCAGTACGGCGCGTACACCCACACCAACCACGGAATGGGCCTCGCGGTCATCCATCCTGCGCTCTACCGCCACCTGGCCCCCGAGGCACCCGCGCAGTTCGCCCGCTGGGCGCGCGAGGTGTGGGGCGTCGACGCCAAGGGCAAAGACGACCTTACGGTGGCGCTCGAGGGCATCGACCGCCTGCAGACGTTCATCGGCGAGATGGGGCTTCCCACGAGCTTCGCCGAGATGGGCTCCGACGCGTCCGACGAGACACTGCACAAGGTTGCAGACACCTGCGTGCTCACCGGAGGCTGCGCCAAGAAACTGGAGCGCAGCGAGGTGTTCCAGATTCTGACCGAGTGCCTCTAGATCGGCGGGGGTCCCGATCAGCCCGCGCCGAAGGAAACAGGAAGGCTCCTCGTTTTTCCCGAGGAGCCTTCTGAGTTTTTACCCGATTGTGAAACCATGCGGTTTGCAGGTGCGACGGTTCCGAAACGCCCCCATCGGTCGCCATCGGAACCGTACGAAACCGTATGAAAAACAAGAGCAAATGTTCTATTACTACTCCCACTCGATGACTAATCCAGTCCGAGTGTTGTCGATGCGTGTCGCGTCGTACCGCCCGAGGGCTGATTCGTGCGCAATTTGAGCGAATCAGGCCCTTGATTCACGATTTCGGGAATGACTCAATTGATTCGCAAAACCGCAGGTCGCTCCTTTAATCACTCCCTGGTTTCCGCCGGGGTTCGTAGCGGGCAGCGTGAAAAGGGGTGATTCAAAGGGTCGGAGAGATGCGTCTTGGCCAAGAAATAAGGTTAGCCTTATCTTACTTCATGATTCGTGTGTTATAGTTAGATTGCTCTAACTGTTTGGGGGCGATAGCCATGCACGAACGCAAGGGCTTCTGGGACAAGAATGCCGGTCGGTACGAGCGTTTCATGCGAAAGGACCGGGCGGCGTATGAGAAGATATATGAGCTGATCAGGCCGGTTGTGAAAGCAAAAACCGTACTGGAGGTTGCCACCGGCACGGGGCTTATCGCAAAGAACATTGTGAATGCGGCGGCGCACATCGAGGCTACGGATGCTTCTGCAAAGATGGTCCTTGAAGCAAAGCGGGACAATCAATCCGCAAAGCTGCACTTTTCCGTACAAGATATGTTCCGCCTGCCCTATGCACAGAAGTCCTTCGAAGTGGTGATCGCGTCCAACGCGCTTCACATAGTGCCGCATCCGGAAAAGGCCCTGCAAGAAATCAGGCGGGTTCTGAAGGACGACGGCGTGCTCATCGCACCAACCTTTACCCACGCGGAAAACTCGGTTTCCGGCAAGGCAAAAGCCTTTTTCATGAGTATGGCGGGATTCCCCCTCCACAGCAGGTGGACAAGCGAGGAATACCTACGTTTCCTGCGTCAAAACGGCTGGGTGGTGCAGAAAAGCGCGGTGCTGAAGGCCTCGTTCCCGCTGACCTATGCGGAATACACGAAATCGGAGGGGTCAGATGTCGTTCTTTGAAAACACCCGCAAGCCCGTAGGACTCGGCGGAAAACTTATGGTTGCCATGATGAATCTGGGGCACAGCCCTGTGGCCCAGTGGGGACTTCGATCTCTACGACTTGCGCCAAATGCTAAGGTGCTGGATTGCGGCTGCGGCGGCGGGGCGAACATAAAACGGCTGCTGAAAAAATGCTCGCATGGCGTCGTCAAGGGTATCGACTATTCGCCCGTCAGCGTGGAGAAGACTAGAAAGCTCAACCGAATTGCAATTCAGGAGGGGCGTTGCGCCGTTCTGCAAGGCAGTGTGGCGGATATGGTGTTTGAGGATAGCTACTTCGATGCCGCCACGGCCTTTGAGACCGTCTATTTTTGGCCCGATTTGCCCCGATGCTTCCGTGAGGTCTGGCGGACGCTGAAGCCAGGCGGGGCAATTCTTATCTGCAACGAGAGCAATGGCGATACGGACAAGGACGAGAGGTGGACGCAGATCATCGGCGGCATGACCATCTACAAGGACATTGAATTAAAGGCATGTCTGGAGCAGGCGGGTTTTCACGAGGTGCAGATACACAAAAAGAAAAAGTGGCTCTGCGTCACGGCGCGGAAGTAAGGGCATCAAGCACGGGTATTTTTGCATCCATCCTACACATGGCGATAGACATGACGGTCATAGCGGCTGTGCTGGCGGCAATTATGACAGTTTTTATTCACTGAGGAAGGAACCTATGAAATGTAAAATTGAGAAAAACACCGTGCAGGAGACGCTGATCCTCCCGCTGTATTCCCGAAAGCTGTGCACGGAGCTGTACCCGAACCTTTACAGGGATGAAACAGCGGTTCGTCTGCTCGACCAGATCGACTACGACTTTTCAGAGGCAGAGAAAAACTCCCGCAGCCTGATGCAGCGCTTTGGTGCGCTGGAGGTGGCCATGCGGCAGAGTGATCTTGCTTTCGAGGTGCAGGATTACCTGAAAGGCCACCCCAATGCGGCGGTGGTCAATCTGGGCTGCGGACTGGACAACACCGGCAGAACCTGCGACAACGGTAGATGCAAGATCTACAATCTGGACTTCCCGGATGTGATTGCCTTGCGGCAGCAGCTACTGCCCGCCGGGGATCGAGAACAAAATATCCCCTGCGACCTGAAAGACACCGCATGGTTTGGCAAAATCGATGCCTCCGGCGGGGCGGTGTTCTTTGCCTCCGGGGTGTTCTATTACTTTCTGACCCAGCAGGTCCGGGAACTGGTGCGGGGGATGGCGGACGCTTTCCCCGGCGGTGTGCTGGTCTTTGATGCTGCCAATCGGACGGCAGTAAAGATGATCGCAAAAACATGGCTTAAGACTGCAAAAATCAAAGATGTGGGGGCATATTTTGCGGTTTCGGATGCC
The DNA here is from genome assembly GCA_900542085.1 of uncultured Collinsella sp. GTDB lineage: Bacteria > Actinomycetota > Coriobacteriia > Coriobacteriales > Coriobacteriaceae > Collinsella. The sequence continues at coordinate 31,066 of UQMK01000014.1, read as the reverse complement.
GCCAAGGAAATCGGCACGTGGGACAGCCGTCTGCAGGTCACAAGTCGCGACTATATGCTGGGTTACAACGATTTGAGAGACCCTTCTGTCAGCGGCTTTTTCCGGTTTCTCGCAAGGGTCGGTGACAACGGGATGAAAATGCAAATCGTGAAAATAAGATTTTGAGAGGAAAAAATGAAGCGCATTCACTTTGACGTTGAAGAAGACGGCTTTTACGGCGCATATTGGGCGTGCAAGGACACACATACAGCAGCGGGCACGGATTCGATTGAAACCGTGCCCGCTATCTTATGCTATATTATTTTTTCGAACGTCTGTTCTATTCCCACTCGATGGTCGCGGGCGGCTTGGACGTGATGTCATAGCACACGCGGTTGGCGCCGGGAACCTCGGCAACGATACGGCCGGAGATGCGGGCCAGTACGTCGTAGGGCAGCTTGGCCCAGTCGGCGGTCATGGCATCGCTGGACTCGACGGCACGCAGGATGATCGGGCGCTGATAGGTACGCTCGTCGCCCATAACGCCGACGGACTTAATGTCGGGCAGAACCGCGAAATACTGCCAGCAGCTGTGCTCAGAGTTGCGCTCGCCGGTCTGCTCAAACAGACGCTGGTTGTAGGCGTCGAGCTCCTCGCGCACGATAGCGTCGGCGTTCTTGAGGATCTCGAGCTTCTCCTTGTCGACCGCGCCGATGATGCGGATGGCCAGACCCGGGCCCGGGAAAGGCTGGCGGAACACGATGTGACCCGGCAGGCCCAGTGCCAGACCAAGTGCGCGGACCTCGTCCTTAAAGAAGTGGTCGAGCGGCTCGATAAGATCGAAGTGTACGCCCTCGGGGAACGGAATCAGATTGTGGTGGCTCTTGATGGTGGCCGTCTTGCCGCCCGTCTTGCGAGCGCCGGACTCGATGATGTCGGGGTAGATGGTGCCCTGAGCCAGGTACTTGACCGGCTTGCCATCGGTCTCGAGCTGCTGAGCAACCGCGAAGAACTCTTTCCAGAACTGCGTACCGATGATACGGCGCTTCTCCTCGGGCTCGGTCACGCCGGCCAGAAGCTCGGCATAACGGTCCTCGGCGTGAACATGGATAAAGTCGACGTCAAACTGCTTGGTGAAGACCTCCTCCACCTGCTCGGGCTCGCCCTTGCGCAGCAGACCGTGGTTGATGAACACGCAGGTCATCTGCTTGCCCACGGCGCGGGCGCCCAGCGCAGCCACGACGGAGGAGTCGACACCACCGGACAGAGCCAGAATCACGCGGTCGTCGCCGACCTTCTCGCGGAACTCGGCCGTCATGGTCTCGACCAGGTTGTCCATGCTCCAGTTGGGCTCCAGGCCGCAGATCTCAAACAGGAAGTTGCTCAGCAGCTGCTGACCGTACTCGGAGTGCTTGACCTCGGGGTGGAACTGCGTGGTGAAAATCTTGCGCTCGACGCACTCCATGGCAGCGACCGGGCACACGTCGGTGCTGGCGGTAACGGTAAAGCCCTCGGGCACCTCGGAAACGGCATCGCGATGGCTCATCCACACGGTCTGCTCCATGGGCGTGGAGTTAAAGAGCTTGGCGCCTGCCGTGCGCGTGATGGTGGCGCGGCCGTACTCGCCTACCTCGGAATGGCCGACCTTGCCGCCGAGCGTCACGGCCGTGATCTGATGGCCGTAGCAAAAGCCCAGGACGGGAAGGCCCAGGTCAAAGATGGCGGGATCGATGGACGGAGCGTCCTCGGCGTACACGGAAGCCGGGCCGCCGGAAAGGATGAGCGCAGAGGCGTTCATCTCGCGAATCTCATCGGCCGAGATGTCGCAGGGCACAATCTCGGAATACACGTTGAGGTCGCGGACGCGACGGGCAATGAGCTGACCGTACTGCGCACCAAAGTCGAGTACGAGGACCTTTGCGGAAGCCTTTTGATCCATGGTTTCCCCCTCTTGTTGGCGGGGAGCCGGTGCCCACCCGCGCGAATAAACGAAAATTGCTTTCATAGTGTACACGTTATATGGGGTTTCTCGTCCCTCGCAGCCATCAGTGCACGGCAAACGCACGACCAGGGCCCCTATTTGACGGCAATTGAAGTGTTACCAAACGTTACAGATGATGTAATACGTTTGAACATTGGACGCCCTGTGCCACAATACTGCCGAACGACTCCGCCTCTGTGGCGGCAAATACGATAGGAATACCAGCATGAAGCGCATCCTTCTCATCGCCACGGGCGGCACCATCGCATCGACCGAGGACGGTAACGGCCTCTCCCCCGCCCTGACCGGTGAGGAACTCGCCCAGAGCGTCCCCGAGATCTCGGGCCTCTGCGAGCTCGACGTCGTGCAGCCCATGAACATCGACAGCACCAATATGCGCCCGAGCGACTGGATGCGCATCCGCGATGTCATCGTCGAAGGCTATACCGATCACGACGGCTTCGTAGTCCTTCACGGCACCGACACCATGAGCTACACCGCGGCAGCGCTTTCCTATCTGATTCAGGACAGTCCCAAGCCCATCGTACTCACCGGCTCGCAAAAGCCCATGGGCAACCCCTTTACCGATGCCAAGCTCAACCTGTACCAGAGCCTGCTCTATGCGCTCGACGAGCATTCACACGACGTCTCGATCGTGTTTGGCGGCGTCGCCATTGCCGGCACGCGCGCCCGCAAGCAGCGCACCATGAGCTTTAACGCGTTCATTAGTGTCAACTATCCGCCCATTGCCTACATCCGCAACGACCGCATTGTGCGCAACGGGCTTCACGGCACGCATCAGGGCGAAAACCCGGTGCGTTTCTACGACAGCATCGACCCGCGCGTGTTTGTCCTTAAGCTCACGCCCGGCGTGAACCCGGGTATCCTGGACGCCCTGGCCGATAGCTACGACGCCGTGATTCTGGAGACCTTTGGCATTGGCGGTATCCCCGAGTTCGGCGAGTCCGGCGAATCATTCCAGGAGGCGATTTTCCGCTGGGTCGATTCGGGCCGCACCGTCGTTATGACCACGCAGGTCCCCGAGGAGGGCCTTGACCTGGGTGTTTATGAGGTCGGCCGTGCCTACGCCGATCATCCGGGCATTCTGCGCGGCGACGACATGACCACCGAAACGCTCGTGGCCAAGACCATGTGGGCGCTCGGCCAGTCACGCGATGCGGCAGAGATTCAGCGCCTGTTTTACAGCCAAGTCAACCACGACCGTATCCCGATGGCGTAGCTAAAACAAAATCCGCCTCTTTGGGCCTTGTAGGGCACGTGGTAGCCCTCGGAACGTGCAAAAAGCGGAGTTTTCAGCATCCGCCCCTTCCGGGAACGTTAAAACCGCTGGCTGTAAATTGCCTTTCGACTCGAAAGACTCGTTCCGCGCGCTTGTTATTCCTCATATTATTGAATTTTGTGGATAATCCAAAACATTACGCGTCGTATTTGTAGCCCCGGCTGCCGTCAAATTATTGAGGGATGCTGAATACTCGCGTTTTTGCACGCCGCCGTCGGGGGGACCCGTTCAACAAGCGGCAAATCTAGCAAAAAAGGCTACTCGATACCCTCGAGAAGCTCTGACACCGTCATGCCGAGTGCGGGCGCGATCTTAAATAGAACCTTGAGCGTGAAATTTGCCGTCCCATCTTCGATTCGGTCGAGGTAGGGTCGGCTGATTCCTGTCGCCACACAAAAATCAACCTTGGAGATACCAAGGTCTCTGCGTGTCTCTTCGACCCGCCTGCCAAGAATCTGTTTCGCACGTTCGTCCATGCAGCCGAGTTTGAAATGGAGCCGAACATAAACGTAAACTATAGTTTACGTTTTGCCGAATACACAGGAGTTTTCTATGTCGGGTTCTTCGGTCCGCACGTACCGAGCCACGCTTCGCACAAACAGCGCACCGCCCAAGCTCGTCGTCGTTGAAGCAGAATGTCTTTCGCCCGATGAGCGCACAGCATTTGCATTGCTATCAAGTCGCGTCGCCGCCGTTCTGGTCCCTTGCCCGGCGCAAGGTGAACTTGCCATCCAATGCCAAGCGCACAGCCGCTCGCTCAATCAGGCTGCCGTAATCGTAACCAGCCAGCGTGGCCTGCCCCTTCTCCTGGAAGCCGGCGTCGCGCTCGCCCTTCGCGGTGCCGGATACGAAAACGAGGCCGCCGCCGACATGGTCTTTCAACCACGATCGAGCGGCGGCCTCGCAGCAGCCATCGAATATGCTTGCAGGCTCGTTGCCTAAAGGCGCAAGCTAAAAGCCCAGGCCAAAGCCCATACCGGTAATCGCCGAATACATAAAGTAGACGTTGATTACGTTGAGAAATACACCCGTGATGCAACCGTTACGCAGGTAGCGCTCGCACACGATGCGCGCCATGGCGGCGGAGTCATCATTGTTCTTTGCCTGGCGTCCCGCCGTAAAGTACGTCGCCACGCTCAGCAGCAGATTGAGCACCGGCAACGCCAGCAGCTCGTAGCTCTTGCCCCAGCGCGTCGCCTCGCCGGCGGCATTAAACTTCGTTGCCACCTCGGGACCAATGTTGGGGATAACACACGCTGCGACCACCAGCGGAATCACCGCAAGTACGAGCAGCGCAATACCCATGTAGCCAGCTTTTTTGCCATATTTAAACATATGCGTCGTCCTTACACGTTAAAGCGGAAGTGCACGACGTCGCCATCGGCCATGACATAGTCCTTGCCCTCAATACGCAGCTTGCCGGCAGCCTTGGCGCCCTGCTCGCCACCGAGCTCGATGTAGTCGTCGTAGCCAATGACCTCGGCCTTAATAAAGCCGCGCTCAAAGTCGGTGTGGATGACGCCGGCGGCCTGCGGGGCGGTCGCGCCCTGACGCACCGTCCAGGCCTTGACCTCCATCTCGCCGGCCGTAAAGAACGACTGCAGGCCGAGCAGCTTATAGGCCGCCTGCGCGAGCACGTCCAGACCGGGCTGCTCCAGGCCCAGGCTCTCCAGGTAGTCGGCGGCGTCCTCGGGATCGAGCTCGGAAAGCTCGGCCTCGATCTTGGCGCAGATCGGCAACGGCTTGACACCATCGATGGGCGCCAGGTCCTCGTTGAGCATATCCTCGTCCACGTTGGCCACATACAGGATGGGCTTCATGGTGAGCAGGAACAGGCCCTTGGCGGCAGCACGCTCCTCGTCGGTCATCTCCATGGATGCGGCGCGCTTGCCCTCGTTGAGCCAGGCAAGCAGGCGCTTGGCCACCTCGAACTTGGGCATGAGCTCCTTGTCGCGCTTGGCCTCCTTCTCGAGCTTGGGCAGTTGCTTCTCGAGCGTGCCCATGTCGGCCAGGATGAGCTCGGTCATGATGGTGTCGGCGTCACCGGCGGGGTCGACGAACTCGCCCGTGCGGCCCACCTCACGCATAACGTTGGGGTCCTTAAAGTAGCGCACGACCTCGCAGATGGCGTCGGTCTCGCGGATGTTTGCCAAGAACTGGTTGCCCAGGCCCTCGCCCTCGTTGGCACCCTTCACCAGGCCAGCGATGTCGACGAACTCGACCGTAGCCGGCACAATGCGGCCGGGGTTAACGATGTCGGCGAGCTTTTGCAGGCGGCTATCGGGCACATCGACGATACCCACGTTGGGGTCGATCGTGGCAAACGGGTAGTTGGCGGCAAGGCCGGTCTTTTTGGTAAGCGCGGTGAACAACGTCGACTTGCCCACGTTGGGCAGGCCCACGATACCGATGGAAAGGGACACGACAGCTCCTTTTGGTACAGGTACTTCAAACCTCATAAGTATAGCGCCGCCGCAGCATCCGGGCGAATCCGGACACCGCGGCGGCGCAAATGAAGCAGAGATGCGTGAGGTTCGAGACAGTAGTCCTTACTTAAGCTCGGGCCAGAAATCCTTGTTGGCCTCGATGAGCTCGTCCAGGATCTGCTTGGCAACGCTCGCCGAAGGAATGGTCTTGGAGAGCGTGAGTGCCTGCCAGAGCTTCTGGTAGCTGCCCTCGACCCAAGCCTGGACAACGAGCTTCTCGACGGAAACCTGCTGCTCCATCAGGCCCTTCTGGAACTGCGGAATCGGGCCCTGGCAGATCTTCTCAAAGCCGTTGGAGCCGACGATGCAAGGCACCTCGACCATGGCCGTCGGGTCGAAGTTGGGCACAGCACCATCGTTGGGGACAATCAGCAGGAAGCGCTCGAGCGTGTTCTCGGCCAGTGCGCAGGCAAGGTCGACGATGTAGTTGGCATGTACATCTGGCTCAAAGCCGCCGTCTTTAGCCGTACCCTTGGCGATGATGTCGCGGCAAGCGCCAAAGACCTTCTTCTCGCGGCCGTCCATAACCTCATTGGCGCGAGTGTAGTTGGGGTCAGACGTCTCGACGACATAGTCCGGGTACAGGTAATACTTGAGGTAGGTATTGGGAATCGTCTCGGGATCGACAGCATAGACATCCTTGGCCTTGCCAAAGGTGTGAATCCAGCTCTCCTCGACATGCTGCTCCTTGCCGGCCTCGTGCTCGATGCCGTCCAGGTAGCCGTTCTTAGCCATGTGCTCCTTAATCTGCGGCATGAGGTCGTTGCCGTCCTTGTCGTAGATCTTGCTCCACCAACCAAAGTGGTTGAGGCCGTAGTAGCTATACTGCAGCTCGCGACGATCCTTGATGCCGCACATACGGCTCATCTTATCCATGAGGTCGATCGGCATGTCGCAGATGTTGATGATGCGGCTGTTGGGGCGCAGCACGCGGCAAGCCTCGGCGACGATGGCCGCGGGGTTGGAGTAGTTGAGCATCCAGGCGTTGGGGCTGTACTTCTCCATGTAGTCGAGGATCTCGATAACGCCGCCGATGGAGCGCATGCCGTAGGCGATACCGCCGGCACCGCAGGTCTCTTGGCCAACGCAGCCGTACTTGAGAGGAATCTTCTCGTCGAGCTCACGCATGGCGTACAGGCCGACGCGGATGTGAGCAAGGACGAAATCGGTCCCGGTGAATGCGGTCTCGGGGTCGGTGGTGTAGCTGAACTCAACCTCGGGGGCGTTCTCGTGGAAGTAGATCTCGCAGGCCTTGGCCACGGTCTCCTGGCGCTCGGCGTTGTTATCGTAGAAGGTCACCTTGTTGACCGGAAAGCGGTCGCGCTCCTCAAGCAGCATCAGAGCGATGCCCGGGGTGAAGGTAGAGCCACCGCCGGCAATGGTCACGGCATAGTTTTTCTTGGACATGATGTCCTCCTCATTCTGGCCGCTTGCTCAATCCATCCCCGTACGCGGCCTGCACGGTTTGGAATTGTTACCTAGAAGTGGAGTTTTTTATCTCTAGAATCGGCCTTGCGGTGCATACCGGCTCTGCAAGGCCGATTGTTTCGATGGACGATGGTTTACAGAAGACTCTCGAACTTCAGAAGACTCTCGAACTTCTCGCGAACCTGCGGGACGCTAAGGCCGATGATGACCTGGATTGACTGACCTTGGACCACCAAGCCATGCGTACCGATCGCTTTGAAGGAAGCCTCGGGTGCAACGACGCTCTTGTCCTTGACGTTAACGCGCAGACGGGTAGCGCAGTTCGTTACATCGATGATGTTATCCGTGCCACCGAGCAGATCGAGGATGTTCTCGGCAAGCACCAAGCGCTCATCATCTTTACTCTGGGCGGCCGATTTGCCAGCAGCAACACCGCCCTGCTTTTGCTTGTAGTCGGCCTTGGACTTGAGCTCGACCTCAACATCGTCATCCTCGCGACCGGGGGTCTTAAAGTCGAACTTGACGATCAGGAAACGGAAGACCACAACCCAAAGAGCGGTAAAGCACAGACCGACAAGGATGGAGATGGCGTACTGCAGACCGTGTGCGGCCCAAAGGGGCAGCCAGTCCCACGAGAGCATCGAGATGATGCCGCCGTCGAAGATACCCACGACGCCAAGGAGGTTTTGAGCCATGCAGCCAAGCGCTCCGAGCACGCAGTGGACGACGAACAGGCCGGGCGCGATGAACAGGAAGGTGAAGTCAAGCGGCTCGGTAATACCGCAAAGCATAGCGGTAAGGGTGACCGGGATCAGCAGAGCCTTGACGCGCTGCTTGCGCTCGGGTTTGGCGGTCATATAAAACGCAATGGCGACGCCAAGCGAGCCGAAGACCTTAGTCCAACCAGGGCAGGTATAGGCAGCCCAGGGTGCGGCATCCTTAAGAGCAATACTCGGATCGGCAGCCAGTTGGGGCAGGATGTTGGCCCAAGCAGCAAAGATGCCGCCGTTGACCGCCGCGTTGTCGTAATAGAACGGCGTATAGATAAAGTGGTGCAGGCCTGTAGGGATCAGCACGCGCTCGAAGAAAGCAAAGACACCCACGCCAAACGTACCGGCGGAAAGGATGAATCCCTGGAAGGCAGAGATAGCAGCCTGAACATGCGGCCACACCAGGCAGGCGATAAGAGCGACCGGAACCATAACGAAGAAACCGATCATATAGATGAACACGGAACCCGAGAACACGCCCAGCCACTCAGGAAGTTCGGTGTCGAAGAACTTGTTATGCAGCATCGTGGCGATACCAGAGATAATGAGCGCGCCCATGATGCCCATGTCAAGCGTTTTGATGCTTGCGATAGTGGCAAGACCAGTACCGCTGCCCGCCTCGACAGAATAGTCGACACCAAAGACAGGGCCCCACTGCCCCAAGATTGTGCTTACAAAGTAGTTGAAGGTAAGGTAGATGGCCAAAGCCTCCATGCAGCAGCGAGCGTTCTGCTTGTTCGCGAGCGAGATTGGCAACGCTACGCAAAACAGCAACGGCATCTGGTTAAAGAGCGTCCAACCACCCTGGAGCAGCACATTCCAGCAATCAAACCAAAGATGGCCCGCAGTGGCCATCTCGCCAAAGATCGCCTCGGTGGTAAACAACGTACCCAGGCCGACGACGATTCCGGAAAATGCGAAAAGAATTGCAGGCGTGTACATTGCACCGCCGAAACGTTGTATCTTTTGCATCATGACGGGGAATCCCCCTCTCTTCATTCGGAGCGCTGCGGTTTTGGCTTCACTCGAGACCGCAGACGCGCCGTTTGCGTGTACCTCGTGCAATAGGACGGGTGGGCCCGCTTCCCTGACTTCTTGCACTTACGTTTTATCACATCACTTATCTATACAAGTTAGCATTAATACTACGGTCGGTAAACGGTTGATTATTGGCCGTAAACGGTATATGTCCAGTATTTCGCCTGCTAAATCTGGCATAGCTGATGGCTGAATTTTAAATTTCTTTTCTACTTGTCTAGATGTGCTTGTCTATATCTATAGACAATCCTATACTTCATTACAACATTCACCGCCACGTTAAGGAGTCACCATGAAAAGCGCGGTCTTCTATGGAAAGCACGACCTCAGAGTCGAGGAATCGGCAAAGCCGGCCGTGGGCAGGCGCGACGTTCTGATCAACGTCAAAGCTTGCGGCGTCTGCGGTACCGACGTTCATATCTATGAAGGCGACAAGGGTGCAGCCGACGTTACCCCGCCCACGATCCTTGGTCATGAGTTTGCGGGCGTTGTCGAGGCCGTGGGCAGCGACGTCGCTGGCTTTAAACCGGGCGATCGCGTGTGCATCGACCCAAACCATCCCTGCGGCTGCTGCGAACCCTGCCGCGACGGAATCAACCACTACTGCGAGCATATGACCGGTTACGGTACCACCGTTAACGGCGGCTTTGCCGAGTACTGCTCCGTCGATATGCAGCAAGTCTACAAGTTGGGCGATCACACCAGCTTTGAGCAGGGTGCTATGACCGAGCCCGTCGCCTGCTGCCTGCACGGCATCGATATGTGCAACATCAAGCCCGGCAGCACAGTTGTCGTTATCGGCGGTGGCATGATCGGCCTGCTCATGATGCAGCTTGCTAAAAACGCCGGCGCCACCAAGGTTGTCTTGCTCGAGCCTGTCGAAGGCAAGCGCGAGGTTGCGCTCAAACTCGGCGCCGACCTGGCAATTGATTCCATCCACGAAGATGTACCGGCCCGCCTGAAGCAGGAGGGCGTCGGCAACGTCGATGTCGTTATCGAGTGTGTTGGCAAGCCCGTCACCATCGAGCAGGCCATCCAGATCGCCGGCCACAAGGCTACGGTCATGATGTTCGGCCTCACCAAGCCCGATGAGACAATCACCGTCAAGCCCTTCGAGGTCTTCCAGAAGGAGCTTGTGCTTACCTCGTCCTACATCAACCCTTATACGCAGCGTCGCGCGCTCGAGCTCATCGACTCTGGCAGGCTCGACGTATCCTCGATGGTCGCCAAGGTGGCTTCCCTCGACGAACTCGGCGCCATCCTGTCAGACCCAGCTCTGCGTGCCATGGGTAAATATATAATCGACCCCAGCAAGTAAATCGATCGACATCTGCGCGAGCGGTCCTCATCCACCGCTCGCGCACTCAGCTCTAGGAGACCGTCATGGCGCGAGCCATCTTCCAAACTATTTATGACAACGTGAAGCAGTCGATTGACGACGGCACATACGCCTATCAGAGTTATCTGCCTTCGGAGACTGAGCTCACGCAGCTGTTTGACTGTTCGCGCATGACGGTCCGTCGCGCCATCTCGATGCTTGCGGCAGATGGTTACGTGCTCCCCCAGCAAGGCAAAGGCATGCGCGTCATTCGCAACATCAGTGACGAGAAGAGTCGTGGTGGCGGCGGACTCGAGACCTTTAAGGAAATCGCGGTCAACCGAGGCTTTGAGCTCAAGACTGTCACCACCGTCTTTGAGCTCCTCATCTGCAGCAAGGCGCTCTCCAAGATTACCGGGTTTCCCGAAGGCTGTGAGCTCACACGCGCCAAACGCATCCGTTATGCAGACGGACAAGCCGTGTGCTCCGACGACTCCTATTACCTAAGCTCACAGGTACCGGGACTGACAGCCGAGATTGTCAACGATTCGATTTATCGTTACCTCGAAGAAGATCTTGGCGTTAAGATTGCCACGGGCAAACGCGATGTAACGATTGAGCATCCCACGCCCGAGGATGCGCGCGTGCTCGATCTCGACGACTTTAACGCACTCGCCGTTATACGCGGGCAGACCTACAACGCCGACGGCATCCTTATGGAATACACCGAGACCAAACAGGTCCCAGGGTTCTTTTTGCTCCATGAAACCGTGACGCGCAACGGTACCGGTCGAACCGGCCACCAAAGCAGCATGAACTAACCATTTATTAGTTGCGGTGGAATAGTTCCTAGAATGGCCAGCTTAAGGGCAAAACAGGAACTATTCCACCGCAACTTTTTTGGCCGGCGGGGCAGCATCTGTCCCACCGGCCATCATTTACGCTCTTTTAGCTAGTCCGCGAGCTTTTCCACCTGGTCGAGCATCTTGTCCAGCTTGGCCTTTGCCTCGGCCTTGACCTTCTCGGCTTCTTCGTGAGCCTTCGCCTTCTGGGCAGCCTTTTCCTCGGCTTCGGGGTCGACGACAACCAAGTTGGATGCATCGTGCTCAACAAGCCTGAGCGCATGTTCGGAACAAACCTTGACACAGGCGCCGCAGCCCAAGCAATACGTGGACTCCAACGCAAAGCGGCCGCTTCCCACCAAATCGCAGGCAAACGTGGGGCATACATTGACGCACTCGCCGCACGACGTGCACTTGTCAAAATCGCACTCCGGCGTGCTCACCTGCATGTTCTGGGCAAGCTCGGGATGGTTCTGCAACGTTGAGAGCACCAGTTGGCGCCCGTGCGTGAGCGAACGGCGACGCTTAGTCGTCGTGGTGCCGCACATGGTGTTGAGCGTGCGCTCCAGCTGGGTAATCTGATGGCGATGGGCCTTGAGCTTTTGCGTCACCGAGGCCAGCGCCGCCGTCGCCGGATTGAGCTTGGTCACCGTCAGGCCCGTGGTACGGGCAATCTTTTCCATGTACTCCTTGCGTTCATACTCGCGAAGCTTATGGCACTTGAGGCTCTTGGGGTCGACCTCCAAGCCCATACCCGTGCCAGACCACTCCTCGGCCTTCGCAATCGCCTCGCCCAGAATGTCCTCACCGCCGATGTTGCGGCATTTATCGCACACGCCCAACGGCAGGTACACGCTCACGTTGGGATAGTCCGCCAGTACCGAGAACCAGGTCTCGGCCGTAATATCGCCCACACAGGCAACGACGACCTCGTTTTCGCGCGGCATGCGTTTGAGGGCACGCGTGCAGGTGACGTAGGCGGTCTCGTGACTCGTAGCAGCAGAGACGATATCGTCATACAGGTTTTTAGGCGCCAGGCGCGGCGAGATGATCGCCTCGGTCGGACAAGCAGCAGCGCACAGGCCGCACTTGCGACAGGAGTCGAGGATCTCGATGGCGTCTTCCTCGACCTCGATAGCGTTGACCGGGCACACGTCCATGCACGCGGTGCAGCCGCTCTTTTCGTTTTTGCAGGTCAGGCACGGAATGGTGTTGCCGCGCGGACGCTCTTTATAGTCGGCAGGATTCCACTGCGGCGCCGATGGATCGAGTGCATCGGTCACACCGCCAAGCGGGTTTTTAAGAAAGTCGAAACCCTTGCTGATCTCGATAATGTCATCAAACAGATCGTGTTCCTGCGCCATGCGCGGCCCCTCCCTGAGCAGTGCAAACAAGCAAGAGATAATGATACGCTATCGGCCCACGCCTCGGGCAAATTACACGCGGCGCATCTTTGCGGCAAATAGCCCATGGCCTATCGCCGCCTCGATTGCACAAGGTCAATCAAGCGCCAAATATGCCTCGCACATGAGCTGCACGAGCTTTTGTTGGGTCACCTTTGCCTGCTCGTTGGCCATATTACGCTCATTTCTAAAGACCGCATTTGCAACACCCTGCAGATCGGCATCGGAAATCTCGCCAAGGCCCAACTCCTCGAGCGTGGTCGGCAGACCAATGCGCTGGCAAAACTCGAGCACCTGATCAAGCTCGGGCGCACGCTCCAGGCGCAGCTGCACCACCAGGCCAAATGCCACGGCCTCGCCATGCATCGCCTTGCACTCGGGTAGGATCGTCAGACCGTTGGCGATGGCATGCGCCAACGCCAGGCCACCGCTCTCAAAGCCGACGCCCGAGAGCAGAATATTGCACTCGATCAGACGCTCAACCGCCGGCGATATACGGCCCTTTTTGAGATCGCGCTTGGCAGCGACGCCGCACTCCATGAGTGTGTCATAGCAGGCGCGAGCCGCAACCAAGGCCAAGTGCCCCGGCGCGCCACCGTGCTCGTTGGTGCCGTGCGCCGCGGCGCACGAACGCGCCTCGAAGTACGTTGCCAGTGCGTCGCCCATGCCAGCGACCGTCATACGCAGCGGGGCCGCCGCGACCACGTTGGTATCGACCACGACCAGATCTGGATTCTTCTCGAGCATCAGGTAGTGGTCGAACGACCCATCCTCGTGATACAGCACCGAAATCGCGCTACACGGACCGTCCATCGAAGCCGCCGTGGGACATACGCACAACGGCAACTCGGCATAAAACGCAACGGCTTTGGCGATATCGAGCATCCTGCCGCCGCCAATACCCACCACCATGTCGCAATACTCGGCCTGAGCTTCCTTAGCCATTTCGACAACGGCGTCTTCCGTACACGGACCGTTGTAAATCTTGAAGAACGGCTCGCTTAGATCGTCGTCCAGAAATCCATCGACGATCTGCTTGCACAGCCGATCCTCAGTGCCCTGGTCAAACAAGACATAGGCAGCGCAGCCCAACCATGACAAATACCTGCCCTGACGCGAAAGTTCGCCCGGCCCCTGAACATACCGGCCGGGACCGCCATAAACCATGGGAAGCGCCATACGAGAATCCGCCCTTCATCAAACAACGATTGGTGCAAAGTAACCTGCCCCCTGCACCAACTTGTGCATTGGAGACAGGCCGCTTTGCACCACAGCAAAAAGGGGCAAAGCCATCTGTCGGCTCTGCCCCTTCCTTAGATATGTTTTACTCATCCATAAGGTAATAATGACCCAGCGCGTCGGCACCCAGGATGGCGTTTGCGACCATCTCGGGCGTCACCTCAAACGGCATGTTGCACATGGTGTCATCGGGCGCGCAGGCGGCCTCGGCAACAATCATGGCCTGCTCGCGCGTAAGCTCGGCAACGCCAAGTTCCTTCATCGTGACCGGCAGGCCTAGCTCAATGCAGAAGCCCAAGACTTCCTCGAGTTTCTCAGTCGGGGCATCCTCGAGTACCAGCTGGACGATGGTGCCAAAGGCGACCTTCTCGCCGTGATACATGCCGTGGCACTCGGGCAGCATCGTCAGGCCATTGTGGATGGCATGAGCAGCAGCAAGGCCCGAGCTCTCAAAGCCAATGCCCGAAAGCAGCGTATTGGCCTCGATGATATGCTCGACGGCAGGCGTCAGTGCACCCTTCTCCAGCGCGACCTTGGCCTTGACGCCATCGGCCATAAGCGTCTCGTAGCAGAGCTTAGCGAGCGCCAGACCGGCCATGCCGCCCTTGCCGCCGGCGCAAGTGCCACCGTCGGCATCATGCGTCGCCTGGGCCTCAAAGTAGGTTGCGAGCGCATCACCCATACCGGAAACCGTCAGGCGCACCGGGCTCGCCGCGATAACCGTCGTATCCATCAGGACAATGTTGGGGTTTGCCTTAAGGAAGAGGTATTTATCAAACTGGCCGTCGTCGGTGTAGAGCACCGAAAGCGCCGAGCACGGTGCGTCGGTCGAAGCAATGGTGGGGCAAATGATAACCGGGGACTCCAGGTAATAGGCGACGGCCTTCGCGGTGTCGAGGATCTTGCCGCCACCGACGCCGACGATGATGTCGCAACCGTTGTCGCGCGCGAGCGCAACCAGACGATCGACCTCGCCCTTGGAGCACTCGCCGTTAAAGTCCTCAAACAGCAGCTCGGCCTTAGCCTCGGCAAAGCCGCCCTCGATCTTGGCACCGACGCGCTTCTTGCCCGAAGGCGTCACGATGACGAGGGCCTTAGCGCCGAGCGGCTCGACATAGGAACCGAGCTTGGCCAGCTCGTCCGGGCCCTGGATGTACTTACTGGGGCTATTGAAAATTGCAGCCATAACTATCCCATTCTCTAAAAGAAAAAAGAAAGGGGCTCCGTACAGATACGTGCGGAGCCCCTCGCTACGATAACAAGAGTCGATTAGAAATCGATGTCGGTGTCGTAGTAGCAGGCCTTGAGGATCTTCTCGAAGTCGGCAGCCTTGGTCTCACGCGGATTCTCGGGCGTGCAGGCGTCCTGCTCGGCGTTTGCGGCGATCTCGGGCAGCTTGGCGAGGAACTCCTCCTCGGAAACCATCTGCGGGTTCTCGGCGTCGACCTTCACGCCACCATTCGCGTAATCCTTGATGGACTGCGGAATGTTGAGCTGGTCGTTGAGGTCGCGAATCTTCTGGACGAGCGCAGCGATGAGCTCCTCGTTGGTCTCGCCGGGAAGGTGCAGGATCTCCTTGGCCACGTAAGCGTAACGCTCGGCAGCGCGCGGGTCCTTGGAGTTCCACTGGATGACCTTGCCCAGGTACATGGCGTTGGCAGCACCGTGGATGATGTGACCGTTCTCAAAGGCTGCACCGGTCTTGTGAGCCATGGAGTGAACGATGCCGAGCAGGCCCGAGGAGAAGGCGATACCGGCGATGCACTGAGCCTCGTGCATGTGCTGACGGGCCTCATGGTCGCCAGCATAGGACTTGGGCAGCCACTCGACGATCTCGCGGATGCCGTGCAGAGCGTTGGCGTCGGTGAACATGGAAGCGCAGGTGGAAACGTAGGCCTCCATGCAGTGGGTCAGAGCGTCCATGCCGGTATGAGCGCACAGCTTGGCGGGCATGGTGTAGGTGAGCTCGGGGTCGACGATGGCGACATCAGGGGTGATGTTGAAGTCGGCCAGCGGGTACTTGATGCCCTTGGCGTAGTCGGTAATGACGGAGAAGGCAGTGACCTCGGTAGCGGTACCGGAGGTAGAGGAGATGGCGCAGAAGTGAGCCTTCTGACGCAGCTCAGGGAAGCTGAACGGCTGGATGATGTTATCGAAGGACTCCTCGGGATACTCGTAGAAGACCCACATGGCCTTAGCGGCATCGATGGGAGAGCCGCCGCCGATGGCGATAATCCAGTCGGGCTCGAACTCGCGCATGGCCTCGGCGCCCTTCATGACCGTCTCGATGGACGGATCGGACTCGACGCCCTCGAACAGCTTGACCTCGAAGCCGCCCTCTTTGAGGTCGGCCTCAACGTCCTGCAGGAACCCGCCGCGGCGCATAGAGCTGCCGCCAGAAACGATGATGGCCTTCTTGCCCTTGAGGTTCTTCACCTCGTGGCGAGCGCCCTCACCAAAGTACAGATCGCGAGGATTGGTAAAACGTCCCATACTGTGCCTCCTAAACAAGCCCCTCTTAGACTTGCGTATATAACGGAGCACCCGATTGGCTCCGTTAGGACCGTTTTGCGCGTTGCCGGCGATGACAATGCGCGATGTCTAAACGTCTCAACGCTCAGACAAACACTATTTTACCGTTCTAGTTGGTCAGTTATTCACCTAAAGCCAACAATGATGAAACGTTTTTTCTATCCCTGAAGACCCTTGTGCGGCATCCATACTCCCAAGCTGGGCAAACGTTTTATCAAGGTTGACCACATATCCCGGGCAGGACTGTGCCACTCCAAAATGCGCCCCGTTCGCCGCCAAAAATCGACCGTTTGCGGCACCGTGATACCACTCAGTCGTCCAAGGTGCCGACATTTGTGCGACATCCGTCTGACATCCGTCTTCGTGGTGCAAAGGTGCATGTCCAAGTGCGGCACCCCCGGTGTGCCACATGCGGGTAAACTAGAGCCTTAAATAGAGAAATTTGAACCCTAACCGCAGCAAAGGAGGCCCCATGGCATTCGATCCCATTCAAGAGGATTGCCATCGCCTCGTTCTTGAGGCCTTGCGCCGCGACAATATCCCGCTCACCGACGGTGCCGCCGTAGAGCGTCTGATGGAACAATTCACCCGCAACCCCGCGCCGCTCATCGTGCACGACCGCGACCGCGCCGGGCACCTCATTGCCAAGGTAGTCGAGGCTGTCGACTACCGCATTCCCTTTATCCCTGACGATACCCAGGCAGAGCAAGAAGAGGCCGCTGCCGAGAACATGCTTCGCGAGGCAGCCGCGCTCGACCCCACCAACTGGGATGCCCAGCGCATGCTGACCGCCCTCACCGCCAACTCCAACGAGGAGTACGTACAGTACTTGGTATCCAAGCGCGATGAAGTCGAGCACGACCTGGCACTCAAGATCGCCTCGGCGCAGGACCCCTACGAGCGCGAGGCCGCAGGCGACCTTATGCGCCGTCCCTACCTGCGCTGGCTTGCCGCCCTTGCGTCACGCGCCCTCATTAGCGGCCGCTATCGCATGTCGCTCGAAGCTGCAAACCGCAGCCTCGACTTTGCCCCCAACGATCCGGCCGGCGTCCGCCACACTGCGATGCTCGCCATGGCAAAGCTCGAATACCCCGCCGAGGAGCTCAAGCGCTTTCGCTCTGCCCACTCCGTCCCCTATCTCGCCAACACGCCGCTACGCCGTCGTCCCAAGGATGCGGAGCGTGACTTGGACCCATGGACGCTCATCGCGCTGATGAGCGCTGCCTGGCGCGAGCTGGACTACGAGAGTGCCGAGCACTACTTGCGCATCCTTGCACGCTCGTGCCCGCACGCAGCCGAGGCACTCTACTTCCAAACCGAGTTTCCCGATGGCGTCTATGCCCGCGTCAACGTGGGTGTGGGCTCCACCGACGAGCTTGTCCTTGCGCTGTCCGAGGCAACGCCGGTACTGCAGGAGGGCCTGGGCGCCCCCGACAACGCCAGCTTTGCCGCCTGGGTCGCCACCAACGATATCGTGCGTTCCCAGATCGACGAGCGCATCCTGCGGGCGGCCGAGCAGGGCTTGCCGTTTAAGGGAGGAGACCTCTAATGGATCCGAGCGTCTACATCCCCGCCTACCTGGAGCGCGCCTACCTTGCGTCGCACCCCGAACTCACCGATGCAGCACGCGAGCTTGTCCATAACGACGTGAGCGTCAACCCTCATAAGTATGCGCAGACCGAGCATGCCCAGGCGCTGCTGTCCTATGCCGGCGTTCACCGCCACCTGCTCGACGAACTCCATCGCATCGAAGACATGGGCAGCGACGAGGAGTTTGAGCAGACGCGCAACCGCCTGTTCGACGACATGCGCGATGAGCTGCTCAAGATCGTCCGCATCGATGCGTATGTCCTCGATGCCCAGCTGCTCGCCATCATTTTGGCGGACACGCCCGTCGACGCCTGCCTGGGCGACCTGCTGAAGCTCGAGGCGACCACGGCCGATTACCTGCAGCAAAGCGTGCCCGGGTTCGATATGGAAGCCCCACACTACTGGGCCAACAAGGTGCTGGCAGACGGCGTGACGGCGGCCGATCTCACCGCAAGCGAGCCGGCGCTTATCGGGTGGCTCCACACGCTCGAGGCCATCTCGCAGCTGTGCATGGCGAGCGCTCGTTACCGTGCTGCCGTCAACTATTCTCGCCGCGTTCTTAAGGCGGAAGGCTATCCCACCCGAGCTGCAGGCACCGTGTTACTCGCCCTCGCTCGCCTGGAAGACGAGGACGGCTTTTTTGCCCTGGCCCACCAGCTCGAGGAGCAGATGGGGACCAATGCCCTCGAGAACTCCCCCTGGTACTTGCTCGCCCGCACGATCTTGCTGTTCAAAACGAACAAGATGCGCCCGGCGACACGCGCGCTGCGTGAGTTTGCCAACCGCTGCGAGGGCGGCGCGTTCTTTTTGCTGAACCCCATGTATCAGACGCCGTACCTTCCCTGCCGGCCCGAACCGCACGACCCCTGGGACCTTTCGCATCAGGCAGTTTGGGAGGCCGACGGTATCATCTCGGATACTCCCGACTTTGCCCCCTGGGCCAACGCTTGCGAAGACGTATCGCAGCTTGCCCAGGAATTTGCGCGCCGTTACGGCTTTTAACGGCGCAAACGCCACGACCATGTCATTCACGTTAGGAACGGCTTCATGAACTTCCGCTCATCTCTCGCCTGCACCTCGAGCGATATCGCCCGCTGGGGGCTGCGCTCCGTCCTTAAGCGCCAGGGTGGCGTACTCCCCGGCCGCATCGCCATGAAGATCGACCCCGAGCTGCTAAGCGACCTCGCGGGCCTTGTCGACCGCAGCGTGGTGATCACCGGCACCAACGGCAAGACCACCACCTCCAACCTCATCGCCGACGCCGTTGCCGCCAGCGGCGCTACCGTGGTATGCAACCGCGCTGGCAACAACATGGAGCCGGGCGTAGTAGGTGCCCTGCTCGAAGCCCGCAGCAATCTTAAGCGTGCCGGCAACGGCAAGCGCGTAGGCGTCTTTGAGTGCGACGAGCTCTACACGGTGCGCGTCCTGCCCAAGCTCAAGCCGACGTACTTTGTGCTGCTCAACCTGTTCCGCGACCAGCTGGACCGCTACGGCGAGATCGACCACACCCAGGACGTCATCGCCCACGCGTTGGAGCTTTCGCCGGCAACGACGCTCATCTATGACGCCGACGATCCGCTGTGCGCCTCGATCGCCGCGCGCGTCCCCAATACGAGCATCGCCTTTGGCATCGACGGCGCCACGGGCACCGAGTCCGATCGCATTAGCGACTCGCGTTTTTGCTCGCAGTGCAACGCGCCGCTGGAGTACGACTATGTGCAGTACGGCCAGCTCGGTGCCTATCATTGTCCTTCGTGCGGTTGGGGTCGTCCCGCGCTGGTCCGTCGCGTGACAGGCGTTGAGCTCACCTGCAGTGGCTACGGCTTTGACCTGAACTTTGGACCCGATACCGACGCACCTGCAACGCACATCGTCACGCGCTACAACGGCCTGTACATGGTCTACAACGTTGCCGCCGCCTTCTTTGCGGCGCGCGAGCTGGGCGTGGACGCAGCTCACCTACAGCCCACGCTCGATGCCTACGTCCCCGCCGGCGGACGCATGGGCCGCTGGGAGATCGCCGGCCGTACCGTCGAGGCAAACCTGGCCAAGAATCCCGTGGGCTTCGATCGACAGATCCAGTCCATTAAGACGGCGGGCGGCAGACTCTGTGCCTTCTTCCTGAACGACAACGACGCCGACGGCCACGATGTCTCGTGGATCTACGACGTCGACTTCGAGCGCATCGCCGATACCCCAGGGCTTGTCGCCTTTGCCGGCGGCACGCGTGCACACGATATGCAGGTACGTCTGAAGTACGCCGGCATCGACGCCGCCATCATCTCGAATATCGAGCAGGCGATCGGCGCCGTGGCAGACGAGATCGCCGATGACATCTTCTACGCAGTCGCCAACTACACGGCCTTCCCGCCGCTGGTCAAGGAGCTCGACGAGCTTAAGGGCACCGATGCGAGCTCGGTCGCCTCCCACGCCGTAACGCGCGCCGATGGCAGCGCTGTCCCCACCGACATTGCGCCGGTCGAGCTTTCGCGCCCGCTACGCATCGTCTACCTGTATCCCGATGCCCTCAACCTCTATGGCGACGGCGGCAACGTCATTGCCCTCGAGCGCCGCTGCGCCTGGCGTGGCATCCCCGTGTGCGTGGACGAGGTCCGTATGGGCGAGTCGCTCGATCTCACCGACGCCGACATCGTCATGATGGGCGGTGGCTCCGACCGCGATCAGCTGGCCGTAGCACACGAGCTGTTCGCTCAAAAAGACAAGGTCGCGGCCTATGTTGAGGATGGCGGCTCGCTGCTCGCTATCTGTGGCAGCTATCAGCTGCTCGGCCGTTCGTACTATATGGGCGAGAATCGCATCGAGGGCCTGGGCGTCATTGCCGCCGAAACCGTGCGCGGCTCCGACCGTCTGATCGGCAACGTCGCCGTCAAGACCGACCTGGCACCCGAGTCCTTTGTGGGATTCGAGAATCACGGCGGCCGCACCCTGCTCGATGCGGAGGCCACGCCGCTCGGAACGTCCGTCGTCACGGGTACCGGCAACAACGGCGACGATGGCTTTGAAGGCCTCATCTACAAGGGCGTCATCGGCACGTACCTACACGGACCGGCACTACCCAAGAACCCCGCGCTCGCTGACTGGCTCATCGCCCACGCCCTCGAGCGCCGTGGCGACGCACAGGCCGCCGCCCTGCTGCCGCTCAAGCCCCTCGACGACACTTACGAGCACGCCGCCCACGACGCCGCGATGAAGCTCCTCCCCTAACGCCCCGCCACCACAAAGGGGACAGGCACCTTTGTGGTGGTTTTGACCTGCCACGTTTGTTTGTCTCGATCTGTAACATCTAGGCCGTTGAAAGTCGTCTTACTGTTACAGATTGAGATATTCGTCCCGACGCCCGCCGTCTGTCTCGATCTGTAACAGATAGAGCCGATTTGCCCGCCCAGATGTTACAGATTGAGATATTTGAATATCGGAATAGAAACCCACTCCTGTGTGGTGGTTTTTCAATCTGCCAACGATATGTGAACGGATAGAAAAGTCTGCTATACTCTTTCCCGCTGTCCCCATCGTCTAGCGGCCAAGGACGCCACCCTTTCAAGGTGGATATCGCGGGTTCGAATCCCGCTGGGGGCACCACAGAATCTGAGAAGCCCGTTACCAATTCGGTAGCGGGCTTTTTGCTACCCATGCGCCGGGATTCGAACCCGACAGGGTGCGGAGCTGAGGAAACGCGCAAGCGTTTTCCAGCGCAGCACGCAAGGAGCGGAGCGACGCAGCGGAAGCGAGCGGCGGAAGCCGCACGCGGACATCCCGCTGGGGGCACCAACTCAAAAATGTACGAACCCGTGCGAGTTACCATCGCACGGGTTCGTTCTTTCTTGACATTAGATGAAGAAGACTCAAAGCCCCTGTGCTAGATAAACAGCTCGCACTCCTTCCGTTCGGCGCAGACTTTGCTCAACATCTTGGTAGCCGCAGAGAGCATGACGGGATTTACCGCGCGAGCGCCCCACGGACACACGACAACGCAACGCATGCAGGAAATGCAGGCCTTTTTGTCCACCCGCTTGGGATCGTCTTTATCGATAGCGCCAACAGGGCACGCTGCGGCACAAGCCCCGCAAGCGGTGCACTCTTTTGTGGCCTTGGGCACCATACCGGCGCCCCCGGCCTTCTTATAGGGACGATTGCCCGGAATAGCCGGCTCAGAAGCATCTCCTGCAGATATCTTTTGCTGAATCTGATTCGCAAACCCAGCGAGCTGCGCCGCGTCCTGTGGGTCTGGCCGACCGGCTGCAAACTGGCGAACAATAGAATGCTCGGCGATGGCAGAAACCGCCGCGATCACCCGAAAGCCCGCGCCCTTTGCCGCATCCTCAAGCTCGACCAGCGTGTCCTCATACGCGCGGTTTCCGTAAACACAAACCAGAACCGCCTGCGCACCGTTTCCCCGCATCATACCCAAGCGCTCCGCAGCCACAGCCGGGACTCGCCCGCCATACGAGGGCACCGCGATCACGGCTACATCCTCTTTTGTCATCGCAACCGTGCGAAAACCAAGCCCGCTATCGGTCAGATCTACAGCAACGGTTTCCCCTTCCAACGCATTGGCAATGTAGCCAGACGCCCTTTCCGTTCCGCCGGTCGGGCTAAACACGATATCGAATACCCTCATCGGATCATCCTCCCCTTTATGAACAAACGCCCGAAACGTCCGCATGCCAAAACAGGTTACAACTTTTAAGATGCCCCGCGCGAAACGCTCGCTCGGCTGCAAGTTCAAAGCAGGTCAAAGCGGCAAAAAAGAAGGGGCCTCACACAGGCGAGACCCCTTCACACGCAAAATCAAACGTGTCTGTTACACATAGAACAGAATGTCGTCGTAGGTCGGGACCGGCCAGTAGTCGGCGGCCACAATCTCCTCCATGGCATCCACGGCGGCGCGCAGCGTATCCATAGCGGGAACGACCTCGTGTGCATACACGTTGGCCTGCTCCTGGCCATCGAGGGCCTCGGCCTTCTGATGCACGGCGTCGAGTGCCTTGATGGAGTCGTTGATGGTGGTGATGCCGTTGCAGAGCTTGTTGAGCGTGTTCTGCTCGCACTGCATGGCGGCCTCCGCACCAGCGGCACGAATAGTCTCAAGGCCCTTAGCGACCTTGGTGGCATAGGCGGTAATGACCGGGCGATAGGTACGACGCGCCTCGCGAACCATCGTTGTGGCCTCGATGTTCATGAGCTTGTTGTACTTCTCGAGCTTGCAGTCGTAGCGGCACTGGGCCTCGGCCTTGGTCAGGACACCCGTCTCCTCAAAGAGCGCAATGGCCTTATCGGAAACAAAGGCGGGCAGGGCGTCGGCCGTGGTCTTGTTGTTGGCAAGACCGCGCTTCTCGGCCTCAACGGGCCACTCGTCGGAGTAGCCGTCACCGGAGAACAGGATGCGCTGGTGGTCGGTCAGGACCTTCTTGCAGTACTCGAGCGCAGCGTCCTGGAACTCATCCTCGGGCGTACCCTCAAGCGCGTCGGCGAAGGACTTGAGCGACTTGGCCACGGCGGCATCGAGCACCAGGTTGGAGTCGGAAACGTTCTGCTCGGAACCGCAGGCACGGAACTCGAACTTGTTGCCGGTGAAGGCAAACGGGGAGGTGCGGTTGCGGTCGGTGTTGTCCTGCATCAGCTTGGGCAGGGTATCGGCGCCCAGGTCGAGCACGCCGCGCGTGGCATGGACGGAAGCCTTGCCATCGATGATCTTCTCGACGACCTCGGTAAGCTGGTCGCCCAGGAAGATGGACATAATCGCCGGAGGAGCCTCGTTGGCGCCCAGACGATGATCGTTGCCGGCCGAGGCAACGGAGGCACGCAGGAGCTCCTGATAGTTATCGACGGCCTCGATCACCGCGGTGAGGAAGACGATGAACTGCAGGTTGTCGAGCGGGGTGTCGCCCGGATCGAGCAGATTCTCGGACTCGGTGCCAAGCGACCAGTTGTTGTGCTTGCCCGAACCGTTGATGCCCTCAAAGGGCTTCTCGTGCAGCAGGCAGACCAAGTCGTGGCGGGAGGCGATGAGCTTCATCTTCTCCATCATGACCAGATTCTGGTCGATGGCCTCGTTGACCTCGCCATAGACGGGGGCGAGCTCATGCTGGCAGGGAGCAACCTCGTTGTGCTTGGTCTTGGCGGGAATGCCAAGCGCCCACAGCTCATCGTCCAGATCCTTCATATAGGCCGAGACGGTGGGGCGGATAGCGCCAAAGTAGTGCTCCTCGAGCTCCTGGCCCTTGCAGGGAGCGGCACCAAAGAGGGTACGGCCGGTGATGACCAGGTCCTTGCGCTTGCGATAGGCGTCCTTCTTGATCAGGAAGTACTCCTGCTCGTCGCCCACGGAAGGAACGACCTTCTTGGGGGTCTTGCCAAACAGCGCCAAAACGCGCTTAGACTCACGCGAGAGCGCGGTCATGGAACGCAGCAGCGGGGTCTTCTTGTCCAGGGCCTCGCCCGTGTAGGAGCAGAAAGCCGTGGGGATGCACAGGACATCGTCCTTGATAAAGGCGGGGCTAGTGGGATCCCAAGCGGTGTAGCCACGGGCCTCGAAGGTAGCGCGCAGGCCGCCGTTGGGGAAGCTCGAGGCATCGGGCTCGCCCTGGATGAGGTTCTTGCCCGTAAACTTGGTAATGGCGGTGCCGTCGTGGTTGGGCTCCAGGAAGCTGTCGTGCTTCTCGGAAGTAATACCCGAAAGCGGCTGGAACCAGTGCGCGTAGTGCGTCGCGCCCTTGGAGATGGCCCAGACCTTCATGGCGTGGGCAACGGCGTTGGCCACATCCAGGTCGAGCGGCTCACCGCCCTCGAGGGTTGCAGCAAGGCGCTTCCAAATGTCCTTGGGGAGGTAGTCCTTCATGACTTCCTCAGAGAACACCATGGTCCCGAAGCGGTCAGTAAGTTCGGCCATACGGAACTCCCTTCGTATCGGCACCGCGTGAGAAGCGGTGTTGATTACTAACGAACGAGTCATAGCTTAGACTCGCCGTGTTTCCGCGACATTACCGTTATGTTGCCGTCGCGAAACCAATCAATGAGGTTACCCTATCGAGGCGGCGTTGCCACCCTCAACAGTCAATCAACTGCATAAATTGCAGACCTCTCCCCATGGTTTAAGGGTGGTCAATGTAGGATGGGGCTCTATTAACTGGTATTTCGCATCAGATACCATTCAATATAGCCCCATCCTACATTGACCGCTCTGTTATAGGAAATGCCGATAGCAAGGCATCTTTGATTGGTATCCCCAAATAGCGAGTGAAACTCCACCGTGGCACAGTGGTGCAGTAGAATCCTTACAACACATCACACTATTACGTATCTAGAGGAGCACGATATGCGCGTCGACGAGGTTTTTAAGCAGGCAGCATCCCAGGGCACCGCGCCCGTTTCGTTTGAGATGTTCCCGCCCAAGGGCGAGCTGACCCTCGATACGGCTCGCGAAGTGGCAGGCAATCTGTGCAAGCTTTCGCCGAGCTTTGTCTCGGTCACCTGCTCGGCCGGCGGCTCGGGCAACGGTGCCACCACCGCCCCCATCGCGCATATGATTACGAGCGAATTCGATACGCCCTCGGTAGCGCACCTCACCTGCGTTGGCCGCACCCACGCCGACATCGCCGCCAAGATTGACGAGTATCGCTCGGCCGGTGTGGAAAACGTGCTAGCCCTGCGCGGCGACCTGCCCGCTGGCGCGACTGAAGATGACAAGCCCGCCTCGGACTACGCCTACGCCTGCGACCTCATCCCGGAGCTCGTCGATGCCGGCTTTTGCGTGGGCGCCGCAGCCTACCCCGAGGGCCACATTGCCTGCGAGGATCTCAACCTCTCGGTCGAATACCTCAAGCAAAAACAGGACGCCGGCGCGAGCTTCTTTGTGACGCAGCTCTTTTTTGACAACGAGTGCTTCTACCGTTTTCGCGAGCTTGCCGACAAGGCCGGCATCACCGTGCCCATTACCGCGGGCATCATGCCGTTTATGGGCAAGTCGCAGATCAGCCGCATGGTCTTTATGTGCGGCGCGTCGCTGCCCTCCCCCGTCATCAAGATCCTCGCCAAGTACGAGAACGACCCCGAGAGCCTGCAGGCAGCCGGTGTAGATTATGCCGCCCGTCAGCTTTGCGACCTCAAGGAGCACGGTGCCGACGGTCTGCACCTGTACACTATGAATCGTCCTGCGATCGCCGCAACCATTATGGAGCGCCTGGGGTAATGGAAAAACCGCACATCGATACAGCTTTTGGTGAAGTGCCGGCCGACCTTGCGTCGCCGGCGCTCTACCGTATCGATGCTGCCCATCGCCCCCGAGTCGACCGTGCCGAGATGCTGCGGTATCTGGGCTACGGCGGCCAGCAGATTGAGCCCGAGCTGTCGCAGCGTATTGAGCTTGTCGTTGAACGTTTGGAACTGGACATTGAGCCCCGTGGCGTGCGACGCGTGTTTGCCGTCGATGCCACGGGCGTCGACGAGCAGGGCGAGCCTTGCATCCGCCTGGTCGGCACCAACGTTGAGCTGCGCGGTCGTGATATCTATCGACATCTCAAAGACGCCCGCTTTGCCGCACTCATGGCATGCACCCTCGGCATGGACGCCGAGCGTCGCCTGCGTACCACGGGAGCCCAGCAGCCCCTGGAGGGAGCCGTGCTCGACGCCGCATGCTCTGCCTATGTAGAAGCCGCCGTCGAGCAGATGGACCAGCAGGTTAAGGCTGCGGCCGCCGCACACGGACTCGCCGGTAACTGGCGCTTCAGTCCCGGCTACGGCGACTGCCCGCTTACGGCACAGCGCTCAATCGTGGACGCGCTCAACGCCACGCGGCTCATCGGGCTTACCGTCACGCCCACCAGCCTGCTCATGCCCACCAAGAGCGTGACCGCGGTAATCGGTCTGTTCGACGGCGAGGTCCACGACGCCCAGAGCCGCCCCACCTGCAATATCTGCCGCATGCGCGAGCACTGTCGCTTCCGCGCCGCCCACACCACCTGCTATTCCAGCCATTAGGAGCCCTCGATGTTTACTCCGCTTATCACTCATGATTCTGACGGCACTGCATTGGCGGCACCCGTTGATGCCGCACGTCGCAACGGTGCCACGTACAAGACGCGCACGATCGACGATCTGCGCATTAAGGACGATCGCCTGCGTGCGGCCATCGAGGGCACGGGGCATCTGCTGTTCGACGGCGGCATGGGCACCATGCTGCAGGCGGCCGGCATGAAGGCAGGCGCCCTGCCCGAGCTGCTCAACTTTGAGGAGCCCCAGGTCATTACCGACATTCAGCGACAGTACGTCGAGGCCGGCTGCGACGTGATCACCGCCAACACCTTTGGCGCCAACGCCCACAAGCTCGACGGTACCGCCACCGTGGCAGATGTCTTTGCCGCCGCTGTCGCCTGCGCCCGCGCAGCCGGTGCCCACTACGTCGCCGGCGATATCGGCCCCATCGGTGCGCTGCTTCGCCCCCTGGGCACCCTCAGCTTCGACGAGGCCTACGACCTCTTTGCCGAGGAAGTGCGCGCCGGCGTCGATGCGGGCGTGGACCTCTTTATTATCGAGACCATGACCGACCTTGCCGAGATCAAGGCGGCCGTCCTCGCCTGCCGCGAGAACTCCGACCTGCCCGTCTTTGCCACCATGACCTTTGAGGAAGACGGTCGCACGTTCCTGGGCACGAGTCCCGAGGTGGCCGCCATCACGCTCGACGCCATCGGCGCCGACGTTTTGGGCATCAACTGCAGCCAGGGACCGGCCGAGCTCCGAGGGCTCGCCGCACGTATGCTCACCGTTACGGACAAACCCGTTATGGTGCAGGCCAATGCGGGACTGCCCCACGTGGACGACGACGGTAATACCGTCTTTGACATCCAGGCCCCCGAATACGCCAAAGCCGTCGCCGGCATGATTGAGGACGGCGTGAGCGTCGTGGGCGGCTGCTGCGGCACCACGCCGGCGCACATGGCCGCCTTGCGCACGCTTATCGATAACCACACGCCCAGTCCGCGCCACCGCAAGCCCAGCATGTCGGTCACAAGTGCCCAGACTGTGGTGGACCTTCCCTGCGACGGCCACAAGATTGCCGTCATCGGCGAGCGCATCAATCCCACCGGCAAAAAGCGCCTGCAGCAGGCCCTGCGCGACGGCGACCTGGACTACGTCGTGAGCCAGGGCATCAGCCAGCAAGAACAGGGCGCCGACATCCTGGACGTCAACGTGGGCCTGCCCGAGATCGACGAGGTCAAGGTCATCCAGCAAGCGACCGAGCAGCTCCAAGGCTCCACGCTGCTGCCGCTGCAGATCGACTCCACCGACCCCGCCGCCGTCGAGGCCGCCGTACGTCGCTACGCCGGCAAGCCCATCATCAACTCGGTCAATGGCAAGCAGCAGATCATGGATGAGATCTTTCCGCTGGTCGCCCACTATGG
This sequence comes from uncultured Collinsella sp., assembly GCA_900542085.1. Lineage (GTDB taxonomy): Bacteria > Actinomycetota > Coriobacteriia > Coriobacteriales > Coriobacteriaceae > Collinsella. The sequence continues at coordinate 2,742 of UQMK01000014.1, read as the reverse complement.
AACCAACGTCGTCGGCCTTACGCTCGACGAAGGCGGCATCCCCGATACCGCCGAGGCCCGCTTTGCCATCGCCGAACGCATCGTGGCCGAGGCCGCCCGCTACGGCATCGGCCCGGACCGTATCCTCATCGACTGCCTGGTCATGACCGCCTCGACCAACCAGCGCCAGGCTGAGCAGATCCTGCGCGCCATGTCTATGTGCAAGGAGCGCCTGGGCGTCAAATGCGCACTCGGCGTGTCGAACATCAGCTTTGGCCTGCCCGCGCGGCCGCTGCTGGGCTCGGTCTTTTTGGCCGCCGCCTTTGGTGCAGGTCTGGACGCCCCCATCATGAACCCGGGTTCCAAGCGCTTTATGGATACCGTCTACAGCTATCGCGTGCTGAGCGTTGAGGACGAGGGCTCGACCGGATACATCGAGCGCTACGCTGGCTGGACCGATCCGTATAAGATCGCCGCGAACCCGGCAGCGGCCCAGACCGCATCGACCGACGCCGCGCCCGCTGCTGACACCGCCGGCACCGACGGCAACGACGACCCCATCCGCCACATGGTCGTCTCGGGCCGCAAAGGCGAGATCGCTGCCGAGACCGAGCGTCTGCTGGCAGACCACGACGCCATGGACCTTATCAACAACCACTTTATCCCCGCCCTCGACGAGGTGGGCGTCCTCTTTGACCAGGGCAAGTTCTTCTTGCCGCAACTCATGGCCTCGGCCGAAGCCGCACGCGTGGGCTTCGACACCATCAAGCGCCTGATGCCCGCCGGCGAGATCGCCGACAAGGGCAAGATCTGCGTGGCCACCGTCAAGGGCGACATCCACGATATCGGCAAGAACATCGTCAAGATGCTGCTCGATAACTACGGCTACACCGTCTTTGACCTAGGCCGCGATGTCGACCCGCAAGAGGTGCTCAAGACCGTGCAGGAGCGTGACATCAAGCTCGTCGGCCTCTCGGCGCTTATGACCACCACGGTCGTCGCCATGGAAGAGACCATCAAGTTGCTCCATGCCGAGGTTCCGGGCGTCAAGATCATCGTGGGCGGCGCCGTGCTCACCCCCGAATACGCCAAGCAAATCGGCGCGGACTACTACGCCAAGGACGCCGCCGAGAGCGCTCGTATCGCCGAAGAGGTCTTTGGGAAGTAACACAACGGAAACAACCGAGCACCAAAACGTGCCGCACGCGCCACTTGGCACGTGCGGCACGTTAGAATAGATAAGACTATGCTCGTTTTGGCAGATAGGAGCGCAAGGATGGCGATCACGCCCGCAGAAATCGCGGAAACCCGCGGCATGGTTGAGGAACAGAACCTCGACATCAGGACCATCACCATGGGTGTTTCGCTCATGGGTTGCGGTGACGAGAACCTCGACCGCATGTGCACGAAGATCTACGACCATGTGACGCACACGGCTGAGCATCTGGTCGAGACCGCCGAGAACCTCGAGCGCGAGTACGGTATCCCCATTGTCAACAAGCGCGTTTCCGTCACCCCGGTGGCGCAGATCGCCGCGTGCTGCAAGGATGAGGACCTCACCCCCATCGCGCATGCCCTCGACCGCGCGGCCGAGACGCTCGGCATCGATTACCTGGGCGGCTTCTCCGCACTCGTCCAGAAGGGCATCGGCGACGCCGACCGCCGCGTCATCCAGTCCATCCCCCAGGCGCTCGCCACCACGAGCCGTGTCTGCTCCAGTGTCAACGTCGCCAGCCTGCGCGCCGGCATCAACATGGACGCCGTGCTTATGGCCGCCCAGACCATCATCGATGCCGCTAAACTCACGGCCGACCAGGATTCCGTCGGCGCTTCCAAGTTTGTCTGCTTTGCTAACATGGTCGAGGACTCCCCGTTTATGGCGGGCGCCGTCCACGGCGGTGGCGAGGCCGACGCCGTCATCAACGTAGGCGTCTCGGGCCCCGGCGTTATGGCCGCAGCCCTGGAGACGCTGCCCGATTCCGCATCGATGATGGAAGTCGCCGAAAAGATTAAGCAGACCGCCTTTAAGATCACCCGTGCCGGCGAGCTCATGAGCCGCGAGGCCGCCCATCGCCTGGGTGTCGAGAAGGGCATCGTCGACCTGTCGCTGGCTCCCACGCCTGCCATCGGCGACTCCGTCGCGCGCATCCTCGAGATCATCGGCGTGGGCACCTGCGGTGGCCCGGGCACGACCTGCGCGCTCGCCATGCTCAACGATGCCGTCAAGAAGGGCGGCGTCATGGCCAGCTCCAGCGTGGGCGGTCTCTCCGGCGCTTTCATCCCCGTGTCCGAGGACGCCGGCATGATCGCCGCCGTCGAAGCCGGTGCGCTTTCGCTCGAGAAGCTCGAGGCCATGACCTGCGTGTGCTCCGTCGGCCTGGACATGATCGCCATCCCCGGCGACACCCCGGTCGAGACCATCGCCGGCATCATCGCCGACGAGATGGCCATCGGCGTCATCAACAACAAGACCACGGCCGTCCGCGTGATTCCCGCCATCGGCAAGGGCGTGGGCGACTGCGTCGAGTACGGCGGCCTGTTCGGCCGTGCACCCATCATGCCGGTGAACCCCAACGCCGGCACCGTGCTTGCCCATCGCGGTGGACGTTTCCCGGCGCCGCTGAACTCGCTGAAGAACTAGCTGAGGGGGACTGGCGAGGAGCCCCGGGGAGGGCAAATATATAAGGTCGCCTGCTCGGACAGTCCTGGCTCGCACGGAGAGCACATTAAGTGCTCTCCGGCTCGTGCGGAACTCGCGATCGA
>UQMK01000013.1 GCA_900542085.1 uncultured Collinsella sp. | reverse complement strand
AGCCGAGATCGTGCGGGGCGCCCGCGCGCCCCGCCGGCTCGCCCGCCATGAGCGAAAAGGCGCTGCTCAAGCTGGCCGCCGCGTTGGAGCGCTCGAGCGAGCACCCGCTGGCCGAGGCGATTATGTCCGAGTGCGAGGCGCGCGGAATCGTAGCGCGCATGGTCGAGGACTTTGCCGCCGTGCCCGGTCGTGGCGTGACGGCGCGCGAGGGACAAAATGTCATCGCAGCCGGCAACGTGCGCCTGATGGACGAGCTGGGCGCGAAGGTGCCCGCCGGCCTTGCCGAACAGTTCGCCGCCGAAGGCAAGACACCGCTGTTCTTTGCCAAGAACGGCGAGCTTGCCGGCACCATTGCCGTGGCCGACGAGGTCAAAGAGACGAGCGCCGAGGCAATCGCCGCGCTGCGTTCGCTCGGCGTCGACGTGCGCATGCTCACCGGCGACAACCGCGTGACGGCCGAAGCAATCGCCCGCCGTGTGGGACTGAGCAGCGAACAGGTTATCGCCGACGTCCTGCCTGCCGACAAGGAGCGCCACGTGCGCGAACTGCAGGATGCGGGCGGCAAGGTCGCCATGGTGGGCGACGGCATCAACGACTCCCCCGCCCTGGCGCGAGCCGACGTGGGTCTGGCCATCGGCACCGGCGCCGACATCGCCAAGGAGGGGGCGGATGTGGTGCTCATGCGCAGCGACCTCATGGACGTCGCCCGCGCCATCGAGCTTTCGCGCGCCACGATTCGCAACATCAAGCAGGACCTGTTCTGGGCGCTGTTCTACAACGGCATCGGCATTCCGCTCGCCGCGGGCGTGTTCTTCCCCCTCACCGGCTGGCAACTCTCGCCGATGTTTGGCGCCGCGGCCATGAGCCTGTCGAGTGTCTGCGTCGTAAGCAACGCGCTGCGCCTGAAATCCTTTAAGCCTAAAGTGGCAAAATAGGCTCACCACTAAGTCCATTTAGAACGGGTTTTCCAGGTGCCCGAGATTGGCCTGAAAGAGGAGCGACGCGTACTTTGGTACGCGAGCGACGGTTTGAAGGTCAAGGTCGGGTGCCTGGGAAAGCCGACACAACAGAGAGGAATACCCATGCGTTATACAATCAAGACTTCCGGCCTCATGTGCGGCCACTGCGACGCCACCGTCGAGACGGCGCTGCTCAACGTGGCCGGCGTGACCGACGCCGACGCCGATCACGAGACCCAGACCGTCCAGGTGGAGTGCGCCGACACCGTGACCGCCGAGCAGCTCGCCGCCGCTGTCGAGGGCGCCGGAGAGAAGTTCCACGCCCTGTCCGTGACCGCAGCCTAGCTGCCACCGCACCAGCAGGCACCGCTGTCGGCCGACATAGCCGCCCAGCAACCGCCACTCAACCAACCCTTCAAAAGTTGCGGTGAAATAGTTCCTGTTTTAGCGCTTCAAGCCTGCAAACAAGAACTATTTCACCGCAACTGACGGGGCATCCGGAAGATCGACCAGAAACGAGGACCCGCCATGATGGCAGACCATAAATCGGTGACCCGCATGCTCAAGACGGCACGCGGCCAGATCGACGGCATCTTGCGGATGGTCGATGAGGACCGCTATTGCGTCGATATTTCCACGCAGCTCATGGCCACACAGGCGCTCCTCGCGCGCATTAACGCCGACGTGCTCAAGGCGCATATCGAGGGCTGCGTGACTTCGGCAATCGAATCGGGCGACGAAGACCTCAAAGCCGCCAAGCTCGCCGAGATCGAACGCGTCGTCGACAAGCTCTCCAAGTAATTGGGGCATTGGGGACAGACTTCTTTGCACCGTCTTGGTGTTCCGGGGACAGGTATGTTTGCACCACCTTGATGCAGATTAACCTGTCCCCCTTGCTCTAAATCGGGTATAAAGGCGTGCAGCATATCAAACGAAAGGCAATTTGCATGAATGACTTTATGAAAGGTCGCAATGGCGCTGACGAGCTCACCATCGTAATGGGTTTTGCCGGCATCATCATCGCGATGATCGGATCGATAGCCCGCATCCAGTGGCTCAGCTGGATCGCCATCGCCGTCATCGTGATTGGTGTGCTGCGCGGCCTGTCCAAAAACATCGATGCACGTCGCAAGGAGAACGAGACCTTTGTCGCCGCGACCGCGAACGTCCCCGGCCTAGGCAAGTTCGTCGCCAGCTTGGGCGGTGGCGCTGCAGCGGCCAGCACCTCACGCGCGGCCGGCACCAGTAAGGAAGATTTTGAGCGTGCCAAGCGCACGGCCAAGAAGATGTGGAAGGGTCGCAAGACCACGGCATACCTCAAGTGCCCCAATTGCGGTCAGATGCTCTCCGTCCCCAAGGGCAAGGGCAAGATCCGCGTCACCTGCCCCAAGTGCCACGCCAAGATGGAGACGCGCTCATAGCCGCTACACCATGGGACAAAATAAAAGCCGAGGCCTCGTGTTGAGACCTCGGCTTTTTTGAATGTGACAAAGGGACCGTCCCTTTGTCGCGTCGCCATATCGCGCGCTTACGCCACGCCGTCGCGGGCGAGCTCCTCGGCCAGCGCCTCGGCCGGCATGGCCATAATCGCGTCGAGCTCGGCGTCCACCTCGGGAATACGCTTCACCTTGAGTTTGCGCACCAGATCACCACGACACATCACGTGCATCGGCTCACGCAGGGCGCACAGGTCATCGAGCGGGTTCTTGCGCGTCACCAGGATATCGGCGGCCTTACCGCACTCGATCGTGCCGGTCTCGCCGTCCAGCCCCAGCAGCTCGGCATTGACTTGCGTAGCCGTATGCAGCGCGAAGGCATTGCTCACGCCGACATACTTGGCAAAATAGGCCACCTCACGCCACATGTCGTACTGCGTCACAAACGGGCAGCTCGAGTCCGTGCCCAGGCCCACCTTAACGCCAGCTTCCAGCGCGGCACGAGCACTTTCGATGATGCCCGAGCACACGATGTCGCCGTTCTTCTTTTGCGTATCGGTCGAATGGGTCTTTTCCGGGTCGAGCAATACAAACGGCAGCGCCGGGCTGATCGTACAGGTAACGCTGGGCACACGCCCCTCAAGCTGCGTACCCGCGGCACCGTGATACAGCCCCAGAATCTCGGGCGTCAACGGAGCGCCGTGCTCAATCGTGTCAACGCCGGCCTCAAGCGCGGCCTTCACACCCTCGGTACTCTCGACATGAGCCATAACCGGAAGGCCCATATCGTGTGCCGCCTTGCACGCCGCCGCGGCAACCTCCACCGACATGCGCAGCACGCCCGGCTCGCCCACCTCAGTCGCATCGAACACGCCGCCCGTTACGAACAGTTTAATGACGTCGGCACCGCGCGCATACAGGTCGTGCACCTGTTCGGCTGCCTCGGCGGGACTGTTGGCCACCTGGGCGAACAAGCCCGCACCATGGCCGCCCGGCACCGTAACGCCCGTTCCCGGCGCCACCAGGCGAGGACCTTGATACTTACCGGCATCGATAGCATCGCGCACGGCAAGATCGGCAAACAGCGGGTCGCCCGCGCCGCGCACCGTGGTCACGCCACTTGCCAGCTGCTGTTGGGCGCTGCCCTTGAGGATATGGCGGACAATGGCGCGCCCCACGGGATTATCGAGCTTCTTCATCAGCGCGCCCGCATCGCCCGCCGAAACCGGCTTGCCCGAGCCGCACAGATGCACATGCATATTGATGAGGCCTGGCATGAGATACGCCCCTGCCAGGTCGATGACCTCGGCACCTGCAGGCGCCTGCGCCACAGCACTCGGCCCCATCCACGTGATAAGACCGCGCTCAACGGCGACCGCCATGTCGGGCTGCGGCTCCATATGTTCCGAACCATCCAAGACGGTCGTATTGATAAACAACGTGGAACGATCGGCAGACGCCATATCGAGCTCCTCCCTCACGATTAACATGAACATTTGTCCATTATCACCCAGCGCGACAGGGTTGCTGCGGACATATCGGCTAACGGGAGAAAGAGAAGGGCGTGAGGATGAACAGACCAGTGCAGCGATGCTTCGGTCGTTCCAGCAAAACGTCTTGATCTGTAACAAATAGACCGTCTTTAACCTTCCAAATGTTACAGATCGAGATTTTCGGTCGTGCCTCCAGCCTTTGTCTCAATCTGTAACAGTTGGGTCGAATTTTGGCCATCAGATGTTACAGATCGAGATATTCCCAGCCCCGTCGTCAAACGTCTAAATCTGTAACAAGTAGACAGGTTTTCGGCCTCTAGATGTTACAGATTGAGATCTTTTAGCGGTAGCCAACCTTCCGTCTTGATCTGTAACAGTTAGAAGGCCAAACGGTCCCCTGTTGTTACAGATTGAGACGGTCCGCTTCAGTGCCCATACCACTGACGTCTCCATTCCTCAGCCAAATCGGCCCGTCGCGGAATACCTGCTAGCCCCATCTTTTCAACCAATTTCCCCGGGTTCTTGAGCTCATCAAACGTGAACCGAAGCACCTTGTGCCCGAGCATTGTCAGATGAGATTCCCGCTGACGCTCTGCCACGAACGGGTCGACCGACTCCCGACCCTCGCCGTTCTGCAAGGTATACTTCCCCTTTCCGTCGAGCTCGCCGATGACACATGTCCCGTCCTCGAGCCTCCAGAAATAATCAACGCGAAACACCTGACTCGAATCGAGCGGATCGCGAAACTCCACCTGCAACTCCGGAACCGGAAAGCCGTATGCAATAAAGAATGCTCGGAACCGAGACTCGCCACCGTTTTCGGACAGGCCGTCCGCATGCGACGCAATCACCTGAGCTCTGCGATATCCTCGCCTGCCCTCGCAATCGGCCTGGAGCCGTTCGCAGAGGTCGTCGCGCGACATGCCCTTCGCCCGCAATGCAGAATCGGCGATCGCCAGACCATACGAAAACGGCGCACGCAGCAGACAATCCTCCACCGTGCGCCAAAACGGCGTCACCCGCACGCCATCGACGCGTTCAAGCGCACCCGCCGCCTGCGGACGCAGCAGTCTACATCCCGTACTCAACGCCACCGAACAACCCGTCTTGACCAAGTAACGCGGCCCGAGCAGATCATTCGGCACCTCCAGACCCCATATCAGTGCGGCGTCATACCCCCAAAACGCCCAATCGGGGTGAAACTCGGCCAGCCCCTTGATGGTCCACCTCGCTCGCTCCGGCGGCGTCAATGCATCCCATTCATGCTGAAAACAGAATAGGTGCGATTCGGGCTCCGCAATATCGTCTGTGCCCACATGGCGCCGCAGCCACATGAGCTCGGCATTGTCGTGCGTCACAAGCAGCACGCCTTGTTCAGCCACCTCCGTGAGCCTGGCAAGCATCCTATTCCGCGCCAAGGTGTTACGTGTTGCATGCTTGTGTTTGAAAACGGTATTAGACACTTCCATCACCACCATATCGGAGAAATGGGCCATCGCCGCTGTTGCCGCCGCCGTCAAACGTCTCGACCTGTAACAGTTACGGGCACAAGCAGCCGCCAAGCGTTACAGATCAAGACGTTCGCGCAGCATTGCACCTCTTTGTCTCGATCTGTAACAGGTAGACCGATTTTTGGCCGCAAGATGTTACAGATCAAGATCTTTCGGCACCGCGTCCAACCTTTGTCTCGATCTGTAACAGTTAGGCGTCCTCCAGACCCCTAAACGTTACAGATTTAGACAAATCAGCGGCGCCCAAGTATTCGTCTCGATCTGTAACAGGTAGACCGGTTTTTTGTCCCTAAACGTTACAGACCGAGACTAATAGACGGGCGGCGGCGCTGCGACAGCCCACCCCTACTCCCATTCCTGTTCGTAGATGTTGAGGGACTTTACGTAGCGCCCCTGAGCGCCCATGATGTCGCGAACCAGCCTCAGAAAGAAGCTGATACACGAGGTATCGAAGCCGTCTTCCAGGTCTTCCGGATGGACGGCGCCAGGCCCGTCGATCGCCGTATCGCTCAGGCGCGCTATGTCGTAGAGGTAGAGCTGCCCCGCCGTCAGCCAGACATCGTCGACGCACGCGAGACGCACCGCAATCGCACCATCGCGCCAGTGCTCTTTTTGCACGATATGTGGGTCGTAGACATCAAAACGACGGTCGGTGCGCGTGTCACGCAGCGCGACCACACCAGTCGCAGGATCCTTGTCCAAAATGCCAAAGCGCGAGAAATACTGCGTGTCGCGCACCTGTTCGAGCCGTCTGAGCGAAGCAGGCGAAAGCGACGTCGGCGGCTCGTCCACATACAGCTCCAGCAGCGTCTTGTCATGGTAATAGGGACGCTCGAACAGCAGCCAATCGGTAAATGCCATGTTATAGGCCATGATTTCGTTTTGCGAAGGCTCCTCGCAATAGCTGAGCCATGGATCGACTATCACTTCGAACTGTGTGCGCGCCGACTCCAAAAACTGAAACTTGCGCAGCATCCAGAACTGGGCCATGTCGGCAATATCGTTACCGACGGCCTCGGCCAGACGTCCCCAGTCCAAAACATGATCAGCCATGGCATCCTCCTCAAACTGATGAACCTCAATTTGAGCTTACGAGGAGGGCCGGTGGTCGCCGCCAGCGCGGGCGAAATGGGCATCAGGCTGCAAACCAGATGCTGACCGAATACTTGACGGAACGCTTGACCGATACGTTATACCGAAGCAAAACCCCAGTTAAACATAGGCAAATAAACAGAGATTTTGAGCTTGTCAGCCGCAGCCATCACGAAAACAGCAAGGCACCGCGAGCCCGCACGTCAGCAAATGAGCAGTCAGACGTTAAGGGGTGTCCCCAACGACTAGACAAAAAAAGACCGTCCCCAATGACTAGTCGTTGGGGACGGTCTTGAATGATTGCCTTACAGCCCCAAGATCTCGGCGACCTCGGCAGCGCAGGCGAGGGCATCGGCCATGGCGCTCACCACGAGCGAGCTGCCGTTACGGGCGTCGCCGGCCACATACACCGGCGCGGCATCCACAGCAACGCCATCTACGCGAGCCGCAAGGTGCGAGCCCTCGGAAGCCATCACGGGCAGCGGGCGGCCCGCCGTGGCAACAGGCACGCCGACAGCTTCGAACACGCTGTGCTCCGGACCCGTAAAGCCGCAGGCGATCAGCACCAGCTGTGCCGGCACCTCGTGCTCGGAGCCCGCAATGCGTTCGGGCTTGCCAGCCGACCAATCCAGGTCGACCACGCGCAGACCCGCGACCGCGCCCTTCTTGTCCAGCAGCACCTCGAGCGTATCCACGCCCCAAGCACGCATCTCGCCGCCCATGGCAGCGATGGCCTCCTGCTGGCCGTAATCGGTCTTCTTAACGTTGGGCCACTGCGGCCAAGGGTTGCTCGCCGCGCGCGCATCAGGCGCGGCCGGCAAGAACTCAAACTGGCGCACGCTGCGCGCACCCTGGCGCACCGCGGTGCCCACGCAGTCGTTGCCGGTATCGCCGCCGCCAATGACCGCAACGTCCAAGCCGCGCGCGTTCACCGCGGGCTCACCACCATCGAGCACCGAGACGGTCGAAGCCGTCAGGTAGTCCACGGCATACACCACGCCCGGGGCATCTACATTCGTAGCCGAAAGACCGCGGGGGGCACGAGCACCGGCAGCCACCACGACGGCGTCAAAGCCATTGAGCTTGGCCGCCACCGCAGGGTTCGTAACGTCAGCACCCAGCTCGAACACAATGCCCAGCTCGCGCATAAGTGCCACGCGACGCTCGACCACGGACTTCTCGAGCTTCATGTTGGGAATGCCGTACATGAGCAGGCCGCCCGGGCGATCGTCGCGCTCAAACACCGTCACGCGAGCGCCACGACGCGCAAGCTCCCATGCTGCCACCAGACCAGCAGGACCGGAGCCCACCACGGCAACCGTGGGTGCGCCCTCCCCTGCCGGCTCAAAGCGACGCGGACCGCCATTTGCCCACTCATGGTCGCTGATCGCACGCTCGTTGTCATGGATCGTCGTGGGCTGACCGTCGACCGAACCCAGGTTGCACGCGGCCTCGCACAGCGCCGGGCACACGCGACTCGTGAACTCAGGCATGGGCGAGGTGAGCGACAGGCGCTCGGCAGCCTCGTCCCAGCGGCCGCGGTACACCAGCTCGTTCCACTCGGGAATCAGGTTATGCAGCGGGCAGCCACTCGGGCGCGCCTTGCCAAAGCTCGCACCCATCTGGCAAAACGCCACACCGCACATCATGCAGCGGCTCGCCTGGGCACGGCGCGCGTCGTCGTCGAGCTCCACGTACAGCGGATCAAAATCGCGGCTGCGCGCCTCCACAGGGCGCAGCTCGTGGGTCACGCGATCGATATCAAGAAAAGCACCGGGCTTACCCATGGCACTTACGCCTCCTTCTTGGTCGAAGCAACAGAACCGGTAGCGACCACAGGCGCAGTGCCCGCAGCACCGCCCGCGACATCGAAGCGAGCGACATCCGCGGCGCTCGCACGACCGGTCACGATGTCAAACGCCAGCTCCCCTGCCTGCGCATGCGTCTTGCCAGCAGCCTCGCCCGCGGCGACAATCGCCAGCACGCGCTCGTACTCGGTCGGAATGACCTTCACAAAGTGCTTGCTCATCGTCTCAAAGCTGTAGAGCAGCTTAATGCCGCGCGGGCTCTGCGTCGCGTCCACGTGCTCCTGGATGAGTGCGCGAATCTGCGCCAGCTCGCCGGCCGTCGGGGCCTTGAGCTCAACGCTCTCGTGGTTCACACGGGCATCGAGCGTGCCGTACTGGTCAAAGACATAGGCCACACCACCCGTCATGCCGGCGGCGAAGTTCTGCCCGACCTCGCCCAGGATGAGCGCCAGACCACCCGTCATGTACTCGCAGCCATGGTTGCCGCAGCCCTCGACCACCACAGTGGCGCCGGAGTTGCGCACGCCAAAGCGCTGGCCGGCCAGGCCGTTAATGAAGCCGCGGCCGCTCGTGGCGCCAAAGAACGCAACGTTGCCCACGATGATGTTCTCGTCGAACTTGTAGGTCGCATGCGGGTTGGGACGCACCGACACCTCGCCGCCCGAAAGGCCCTTGCCAAAGTAGTCGTTGGCGTCGCCGCACACGTTGAGCGTAATGCCGCGCGGCAGGAAGGCGCCAAAGCTCTGACCGGCCGAACCATCGCAATCGATGGTGATGGAACCGGCGGGCAGGCCCTCGGGATGCGCCTTGGTCACCGCGTTGCCCAGAATAGTGCCCACGCAGCGGTTGACGTTGGCGATATCGGCGCGGAAGCGAATCGGACGCAGGTGCGCACGGGCATCGGCCGTATAGGGCACAAACAACGTGGAGTCGAGCGTCTTGTCGAGCTCGCTGTCCGCGGCCATCTGCGGCAGGAAGTGGCGACCGTCGGCACCCGGGATATGGGCACCGAACTCGCAGGTCGCGCTCGCCAGCACGGGCGACAGATCGAGCAGGTTGGCCTTGCGATTGCCCGGGACCTCGATCTGGCGCAAGCACTCGGGATGGCCGACCATCTCGTCGACGGTGCGGAAGCCCAGGCTCGCCATGACCTCGCGCAGCTGCTCGGCAACAAAGAGCATAAAGTGCTCAACGTGCTCGGGCTTGCCGCGGAAGCCGCGACGCAGGCGGCAGTTTTGCGTGGCGATGCCGGCCGGGCAGGTATCCTGCTGGCAGTCGCGCTGCATGAGGCAACCCATGGAGATGAGCGGCATGGTCGCAAAGCCAAACTCCTCGGCACCCAGCAGGCAGGCGACGGCAACATCGGTGCCGTCCATGAGCTTGCCGTCGGCCTCGAGCACCACGCGTGAGCGCAGGCCGTTTTGCAGCAACGTCTGCTGGGCCTCGGCAAGGCCGAGCTCCAGCGGCAGGCCCGCATGCCAGATGGAATCGCGCGCCGCGGCACCCGAGCCGCCGTTATGGCCGCTAATCAAGATCTTGTCTGCAGCGCCCTTGGCCACACCGGTGGCGATGGTGCCGACGCCGGCCTCGCTGACCAGCTTGACCGACACGCGCGCGCCGGGGTTGGCGTTCTTAAGATCGAAGATCAGCTCTGCCAGGTCCTCGATAGAGTAGATGTCGTGGTGCGGCGGAGGCGAGATCAGGCCGATGCCGGGCGTGGACTGACGGACCTCGGCGATCCAGGGGTAGACCTTCTTGCCGGGCAGGTGGCCGCCCTCGCCGGGCTTGGCGCCCTGGGCCATCTTGATCTGAATCTCGAAGGCACTGCACAGGTAACGGCTCGTCACGCCAAAGCGCGCACTTGCCACCTGCTTGATCGCGGAGTTCTTGGAGTCGCCGTTGGCCAGCGGGGTCTCGCGACGCGGGTCCTCGCCGCCCTCGCCCGAGTTGGAACGGCCGTGCAGGCGGTTCATGGCGATGGCCATGCACTCGTGCGCCTCTTTGCTGATGGAACCGTACGACATGGCGCCGGTGTTAAAGCGGCGGACGATGTTGAGCGCGGGCTCGACCTCGTCGAGCGCCACCGGAGTGCGGCCGCTGGCATCAAAGTCGAGCAGGTCGCGCAGGCGCACGGCACGACCGGTGCGGTGCAGGCGGGCGCTGTACTCCTTAAAGGTGTCGTAGCTGTCCTCGCGGCAGGCGGTCTGCAGCAGGTAGACGGTCTGAGGGTCGATCAGGTGATCCTCACCACCGAACGGGCGCCACTTGGTCAGGCCCAGTGTGGGCAGCTGATCGGGAGCCGGGCTCTTAAGGATGGCGAGCGCGGCGTCATAGCGCTCATTCTGCTCGCGCTCGACGTCCTCGACACCCATACCGCCCACACGGCTCACCGTGCCGGCAAAGTACGCGCTGACGAACTCCGGCGTAAAGCCCACGGTCTCGAAGATCTGCGCCGAATGGTAGCTCTGCACTGTGGAGATGCCCATCTTGGACATGATGGAGACGATGCCGGCGGTCGCAGCCTTGTTGTAGTTGGCGATGCCCTGCTCGGCCGTCACGTCCAGATCGCCGCGCGCCGCCAGATCGCGGATGCACGCATGCGCGTTGTACGGATAGATGCCGCTTGCGGAGTAGCCCACCAGCGCCGCAAAGTCGTGCGGAGACACGGCATCGCCGCACTCCACCACGATATCGGCAAAGGTGCGCACGCCGGCGCGGATCAGGTGGTTGTGCACGCAGCCCACAGCGAGCAGCGACGGCACGGGCACCTCGCCCGCAGCGGCACGATCGCTCAACACCACGATGTTCACGCCGTCGCGGACCGCAGCCTCGACGTCCTCGGCAAGCTGCTTGAGCGTAGCCTGCAGCGCGCCCTCGCCGGCATCGCGGCGGTAGACGGCACGGAAGCGACGGGTCTTAAAGCCCACGCGGTCGATGGCGCAGATGCGGTCGAACTCCTCCTCGTTGAGCAACGGGCGCTCCAAGCGCACCAGCTGGCAGGCCGTGCGGGAGTCCTCGAGCAGGTTGCCGTGGTTGCCCAGGTAGAGCGTGGTCGAAGTCACCATATGCTCGCGCAGGGCATCAATCGGCGGATTCGTGACCTGGGCGAACAGCTGATAGAAGTAGTCGAAGAACGAACGCGTCTTCTTGGACAGGCAGGCCAACGGTGCGTCGATGCCCATCGAGGCGAGCGGGGCCTTGCCCTGCTGGGCCATGGGACGCACGACCTCGTCGACGTCATCCCAGTGGTAGCCGAGCTTGGCCATGCGCACGGCGGCGGGCACCTCGGCGTCCTCGGCGGGCGTTGCCGCAACGGGCTCATCGAGCGCGTCAACGGTCAGCGTCTCCTCGGCAATCCAATCACGGTAGGGCTTTTCCTTGGCATAACGGGCGCGCAGCTCGTCGTTGTAGATGACGCGCCCGCGGGCAAAGTCAACCTCGAGCATCTGGCCCGGCCCCAGACACCCGCTCGTCAGGATGTTCTCGGGGCTCACCTCGATGGTGCCCACCTCGCTTGCCAGCATAAAGCGACCGTCGCGCGTCACATAGTAGCGGGCGGGGCGCAGGCCGTTACGGTCGAGGGCGGCACCCAGCGTGCGACCGTCGGTAAAGGCGATGGCCGCCGGGCCATCCCACGGCTCCATGAGCATGGACTGGTAAGCGTCGTAGGCGCGGCGCTCCTCACTCAGGCTGTCGTTGTGGTCCCACGGCTCGGGCAGCAGCATGGATGCGGCGCGCGTGAGCGGACGACCGTTCATGACCAGGAACTCAAGCACATTGTCCAGAATCGCGGAGTCGGAACCCTCGCGGTTGATGATGGGCATCACGCGCTCAAGATCATGCTGCAGCACGGGGCTGTACAGGTTGGGTTCGCGGGCGCGAATCCAGTTGACGTTGCCCTTGAGGGTGTTGATCTCGCCGTTGTGGATGATAAAGCGGTTGGGGTGCGCGCGCTCCCAGCTGGGCGTGGTGTTGGTGGAGTAGCGCGAGTGGACGAGCGCCACGGCCGTCTTGACGGCGGCGTCATTGAGGTCGATGAAGAAGCGGCGCATCTGCGTGGCGACCAGCATGCCCTTGTATACGATGGTGCGAGAGCTCATCGAGCACACATAGAAGATCTTGTCGCGCAGGGCAAACTCGGCGTCGGCCTTCTTTTCGATGGTGCGGCGGCACACGTACAGGCGACGCTCAAAGGCGTCACCTGCCGGTGTGTCGTCCGGACGGCCCAGGAAGGCCTGCAGGATAGTAGGCATGCAGGCGCGGGCCGTCTCGCCCAGGTCGTGCGGGTCGACCGGCACCTCGCGCCAAAAGAGCAGCGGCACGCCGGCCTCGGCGCAGCCCTCCTCAAACACGCGGCGGGCATCCTCTACGCCCTTGTCGTCCTGCGGGAAGAACAGCATGGCCACGCCATAGTCGCCCTCTGCCGGCAGAATCTGGCCGCACTTTTGAGCCTCTTTACGGAAAAAGTGATGCGGAACCTGGAACAGGATGCCGGCGCCGTCGCCGGTGTTCTTCTCGAGTCCCGTGCCGCCGCGGTGCTCCAAGTTGACCAGAATGGACAGTGCATCGTCCAGAATCTGGTGATGGCGCTCACCGTTGATATCGGCGAGCGCGCCGATGCCACATGCATCGTGGTCGAATTCGGGGCGATAAAGGCCCTGCTGCTGAGCGGAATCTGCCTGCATCGCGATCCTCCCCTAAATATTAGACAGTCAGTTGAGTAGGCATACTAGGAGCATCGCCGGCCCGTTGTGTTTCCCGCCCGTTTCGAAACAATCGCGTAACGCACGCCCTGCGAGTGGACACCGCCGACCTCAAGAGCGACAACAAGGGCCCCAAGTTCGGCCTGTAAGCTCACCGCTTCAAACATCTCGATCTGTAACAGGAAGACCCAATTTCGACGACTAACTGTTACAGATTGAGATGTTTTCGAGAGACGGTTCCGAATGTCTCAATCTGTAACACGAAGGGCCGGTTTTGGCGGTCAGCTGTTACAGATCGAGATTTTCCATAGGACCATTTCTTCCTGTCTCGATCTGTAACACCTAGGCCCAATTTCCATCCCTAGTTGTTACAGATCAAGACATTTCGGCAGCCCCCTTCCTCATCCTATTCAAATACAGCTATTTTGTTAGTCTTGGTTAACTTCGAGCCTAAAACGGGTATCCTTTGCGGCGTCAAGCAAACGGCACGCAGGAGCGCACCATGATCAACCATCTCAAACAACACTTTGGTTCCCGACGCACCGGTGGCCACGGCGGACTCGACATCGCACGGCATATCGGCCCTGGGCTGCTCGTGACCGTCGGCTTTATCGACCCGGGCAATTGGGCCTCCAATATGGCCGCCGGCTCGCAGTTTGGCTACGCGCTGCTGTGGATCGTCACGCTGTCCACGATCATGCTCATCGTGCTGCAGCACAACGCGGCGCACCTGGGCATCGCCACGGGCATGTGTCTTGCCGAGGCCACGACGCGCCACCTGCCCCGCCTCGTCGGGCGTGCGATACTCGGCAGCGCGTATCTAGCCACGGTCGCCACCGCCATGGCCGAAGTGCTGGGCGGTGCGATCGCGCTTCAAATGCTCTTTGGCCTGCCCGTACGCGCCGGCTGCATCATCGTGGCGGCAGTATCGATGGCGATGCTCATGACGAACTCCTACAAGCGTGCCGAACGCTGGATCATCGCCTTCGTGGGCGTGGTGGGACTTTCGTTTTTAGCCGAGCTTGCACTAGTCAAGATCGACTGGCCGCAAGCCGCCACAAGCTGGATCACACCCAGTATGCCCACCGGCTCGGCAGCGATTATCGTAAGTGTCCTAGGCGCGGTCGTTATGCCCCACAACCTCTTCCTGCACTCCGAGGTCATCCAATCCATGCACTTCGAAGGCCAAGGCGAGCAGGTTATCGAAGAACGTCTACGCTACGAGCTCTTCGACACGCTCTTTTCGATGGGCGTGGGCTGGGCAATCAACTCAGCCATGGTCATCCTGGCCGCAACGACCTTCTTTGCGCATGGCATTGTCGTAGACGACCTCGCCGTCGCAGCGGCCACGCTCTCCCCCATTCTGGGTCCGGCAAGCTCGACCATCTTTGCCGTGGCGCTGCTGTTTGCGGGCCTCTCGAGTAGTGTGACGGCGGGCATGGCGGCGGGCACCATCACCGCGGGCATGTTCGACGAGGAATACGACATCCACGACCGACACTCCTCGATCGGTGTGGCGGCTTGTTTCGTCGGCGCAGTGGTGGCGTGCTTGGTCGTCCCGAATCCTTTCGAGGGTCTCATTTGGAGTCAGGCGCTGCTATCGCTTCAGCTGCCGATTACGGTCTTTGTGCTCATACGACTCACCAGTTCGCCCCGCGTCATGGGCAAATACGCCAACTCGCGCCCGCTCAACGCGTTGCTCGTAGGGATCGGCGCCATCGTGACGATTCTCGATGTCGTGTTGTTGACAGGGATGTAATGGGACGGGGCACCTACCCAGGCAAACGTCTCGATCTGTAACATCTAGACACGCTTTTGATGTCTAGATGTTACAGATTGAGATCATTCCGAGGGGCAGCTCCGTTTGTCTCAATCTGTAACAGATAGACCCCGTTTTCACTGCTAGATGTTACAGATCGAGATCTTCTGCCGGACGGTTTTGGTTTGTCTCGATATGTAACAAGTGGGCCCAATTTCCACTTCCAGATGTTACAGATCGAGACATTTCTTCAGCTCCAACCTTTTGTCTCAATCTGTAACAGATAGACCCGTTTTGAGCCGTTAGATGTTACAGATTAAGACCAAAGGTCGGCCGGACTCACGACAGACAGGATCGGCTAACAGCAGCCGTGATCCCTTGGGGACGGAGGAAAAGGGCCCCGGCCGGGATATCCGACCGGGGTCCTTGGACAGAGCTATGTTCGGCTTTCGCCGTGTGCCTGCGAGTTACTCCTCGACGAGCTCAAACTGATCGGGGCCGACGCCGCACACCGGGCACACGTAATCCTCGGGCAGCTCGGGCGTATCGACCTCAACCTCGTAACCACAAACGACGCAAACGAACTTATACGTCTTCTTCTCCTCAGCCATGATGTTCTCCTCTCGAACGTGACTGCTGGTGTACTTGCTTATTAGTATATATTCTCAATAATATTATGCAAGTAGTTTTGCAGCATTTCTACCCTTGGTACGAAGACGCCTTGGGCGGCGTCTTGCCCTTCAGCACCTTGTGGTAGTAGTCATAGGTCAACGGCGTTTCGCCGCTCAGACGCTCGGCATCTTCGACCTCGCCAATAAAGAGCAGGTGCGTGCCCACGTCAACAGTGTCAATCAAGCGGCAGCCAAACAAGGCCGCCGCATGCTCGGGAACATAGGGCATGCCCAGTGCGGTCTCGCGCGTCTCGTACTTAGCAAATTTGTCATAGTCGCTGCTGGTACGGAATCCAAAGTTGCCAATGTAGAGCATATCGGCCGTCTGATCGATCACGGTCAGCGCAAAGGCCTTGGCAGACGAGATAACACCAGACGTGACATTTTCCTTGTTCACGGCAACCGAAATGCGCGGCGGCATGGACGTCACCTGCACCGCGGTGTTGATGACGCAGCCGGCACGCAGCCCGTCGGCCGCGGCGCTCACCACGTACAGACCGCTCGGCATGGTAAAGAACGCAGTTTTGTCCATAACAACCACTCCCCTAACCCGGGTTGGAACCTCATGGATGTATGTACCCATAAAAAAGGCGACGCCCATACCGGACGCCGCCTTTGAGACATATGTGTCAGAACAGTAAGCAAGATGAGACGCCCGCAGTTGCGGTGAAATAGAGACTGAATAGCCACTCAAACAGGCAAAACAGTCCGTATTCCACCGCAACTTATACAGAGCGCCTAGCGGTTGCGCTCCTTGAGGGCGCGGTCAATCTCGCGCTGGATATCGCGCTTGGCCATGTCTTCGCGCTTGTCGTAGAGCTTTTTGCCGCGGCCCAGGCCCAACAGCAACTTTACGCGACCATCGGTATTAAAGTAGAGCTCCAACGGCACCAGCGCATAGCCGCGGTTGCGCAGTTTGCCGTCAAGAAAATCAATCTCCTTGCGATGCAGCAGCAGACGGCGACGGCGATCGGGGTCACGGTTCCACACGCCACCGTGGCTGTAAGGGTGAATGTGCAGGCCCACCAGCCAGCACTCGCCGCCGCGAATCAGCGCAAAGGTGTCAGTGATCTGACAGGCGCGCTCGCGAATCGACTTGACCTCGGTACCGCTCAGCTCAATGCCGCATTCGAACGTCTCGTCGATAAAGTACTCGTGATGCGCCGAACGATTCTTGGAAATGAGCTTGCGTTCGCGCTTACTGGGCATCGCCGGCCTCCTTGACGCCGTCGGCTCCCTTGTCGGCGCCTGCGCGCTTTGCCTTGCGCTCGGCGTTGAGCTCGGCATCGCTCTCGCGCACCAGCTTAATGATCGCCGCGCATGCCTCCTCACCCACCAGGTCGCGGGCACGGACTGTCAGGCGCGTAGCCTCCTGCTTGTCACCGTCACTCGCAGCGTCGGTCGCACACATGATGAGGCAAATGGCAATCTCGGCCGAAGGCGAGGTCGGCACGCCCTGCAACGCCAACTCACCCATCACGTGCTCGTCGCTCTCCTCGGCGGCATCGGGATAGGCAGTATGGATCTTGTTGAGCAGGCGCGTCGTATGCGCATCGCCAGGAGCCAAGCGCAGCGCCAGACGCGCGCAACCCACGGCCGCCGAGACGTTCTCGGTCTCGGGCTCAAGGAAATACTGGCCCAAGTTGGCGTAGGCGCGGGCGGCACACTTGCCGTCGCTCGCACGCTCTAGCACCGAAAACGAAAGCGATGCCCACTCCTGCTTGTCCTCGAGCGCACGGAACAGCTCGGCCAGATCCAGGCGGTAGTTGCAGTTCATGGGGTCCCAGCGCACGGCCTGCATCAAGGCGTTGCGAGCACTCACATAATCCTGCTGGCGAATGTAGGCATACGCCATGTCGGAATACAGGCGGTCAAACGGCACCTCGACCTGCACCAGCTCGCGCGGATCCTTTTCCACGCGGCGGTAGGCCAGACGCTCAAACTTGCTATCGAAGCTAAAGTACTGGCGGTTCTCCTCCGTCTTGCACTCGGCATCGATATACTCCTCGGCGAGCTCAACCAGACGCTCCAAAAGCGGCGTCGCCGTTGCCAAGTCTCCCTGCGCCAGGTAATTCTCGGCATACGTAATGTCTTGTAGGCTGATGGGCAGGTCCATGGCAACTCCTCGATCTGAGCGAAACACGGCAGACGCCGCATATACGGTCAATACACAAAACCCGGGTCTCTTACGAGGCCCGGGCGTTCATTTTGTGGTAGCCCGTACCAGATTCGAACTGGTGATCTCCGCCTTGAGAGGGCGGCGTCCTAAACCGCTAGACGAACGGGCCATATGTAGCAAATGCAATGGCTGGGATGGAGGGAGTCGAACCCCCATTGACGGAACCAGAATCCGCTGTCCTGCCATTAGACGACATCCCAATGACTGCATCGCTGCGCTCGGCTGTGCCTTTGCGCAAGAAAGAAATATACGGGAAGTTCTACGGTGACGCAAGCCCCATTTTTAACTTTTTTGAAAATCGGCCAATTTGCCCCGACCCATGAAGGACCTGTGAAGCCAAACCGCATGCAAGTGGCAAAATGCCGCAAGCGCACCGTAATTACCGTTGGCAGATTGCTGCATTCTGGTCGCCGTCAATAGTGACACAATCAGGATGCCAATTATCGCGCGGACATCGAGGCGACATGGATGATGAGCTTGATTACCTATGGGAGACCCTGGACCTCGAGATATCCGCCAGACCTTGGCCCGGCCGGGACAAAATCCACCCCACGCTCCGTCCCGCCATCACGGTAATGCAAGCGGAATACCGTCACGCCCCGTTTTTAATTATGCGGACGTCATGGCACGCGGCGCTCCCCGACCTCAAGCGCATCCAGGCGAGCCTCGTCAAGTTATCCGGCATGCCGACCGTCATATCCGAGACGCATCTGGGGCGACGACAGCGCGAACGCCTGCAGCAACAGCGGATTCCGTTCATCTGCCCCGGCATTCAGGCATATCTGCCCTTTATGGACGAAGAGTACTGGAGCGGCAAGCCCAACAAACAGGTAAAGATCTACGACCCGCATAAGTGGGCACAGTTCGAGGACTGACCGGAGCGAACCCGCCGACGGAAAGCGCATCCCGGAATCTGCACTCAGAACGGGATGCACTTTCCACAGTTGCTACAGCAGCGCCTCGGCCCAGGCCGCTTCCCTAAAGCCAGGAATCGCAAAATCATCGCCCACCAGCAGTGGGCGCTTAACCAGCATACCGTCGGTCGCCAGCAGCTCATAGCATTCCTGATCCGTCATCCCCGCGTCCAGGCGCGCCTTCAAACCAAGCTCTCGATACTTCATGCCCGACGAATTAAAGAAGCGTCGCACCGGCAACCCCGAACGAGCAATCCAGGTCGCAAGTTCCTCAGCCGAAGGATTATCTGTAACAATATCGCGATCGACATACTCAACCCCATGCTCGTCCAACCAGGCCTTGGCCTTTTTACACGTCGAGCATTTGGGATATTCAACAAAGAGTACGGTCATGAGAATCCTCCAAATATAGATCGGCCAATGCGAGCACGCGACAAACGTGGTGCATTCGCGCAATGAGGCAATTGTAGTCCATGCGCCACACGCTAAACGAACCGCACCCCAAAGCCTCGCTTAACAAACGGCAGCAACTCCATCGCCTCGGGCGCTATATGGCCTACAACGTTCATGCGCTCGTCACCGGGAAGATCGACCCGCGCAATCTCAAGCTCGCCTTCGTAGCGCCCATAGCCGCTATTGCTCACAGCGATCGACCCCGTCTTTCGCGGCAGACCTGCACCGGCATCCGTCGGCACGGAATCCGGCTTAAGCGACGTACGCGACTCCTGAGACCTAAAAATAAGGGCGCTCGAGTCAGGCCGATCGTGATGGACTTGACCCAAAAAATAGGAGTATCCGGGGTCGAGCTGGCACGGCATGTCAACATACCCCGCGGAAATCTGGGCAAACTGCGCCCAACCCGCTTCGGAAAGATCGGGGTCGCCGACCAAAACAATGTCGCAATCGGCGCCATGTGCGAGCTCAAGCATGTTGAGGGCAACCTTTGACGCGCGACCGCGCTGCGCCTCAACCGTCGGCAAGCCCTCGAATACCGGACCGCGAACGTTGGCATCGCCCGGCACAAAAGCCATGATTTCAAAGCCGAGCGCCGCAAGACGAAGATTCGTCCGAGCAACATCTTCAAGAGCTAAACCGGTATAAGGCTTGGGGTAAAAATTGTGGCAGGCGGCGAAACGAGTCACATCGGCGCCGGCTTCTCGCCACGATGCGATTTCATCAGGACTCACCGTCGATGCATTGACCACAATGCGAAATACACCGGACAGCTCCGCGACCCGCTGGGCACTAAAGCCGTAATCCAGGCGCAGGTATTCCAGTCCCAGATCGCGCAAATCCTCCATGCGTTCAAGGCCCAGCAAATCGCACGTGCGCGGCCCCACATCGGCAATGAGCGCAATACCGCGAGCGGAAAGCAGCGACAGCACCTGGCGAACCTTATCGGCATATGCCGCTCCCCCATCCTCGGGAATATGCAGCGAGGTAAACGCATAGCGCGCACCCGCCGCGGCACCATGTTCAATCGTCCGCTCGATATCCTGCAGAGGACTGGAAAGATAGACAGAAATACCCGTTCTCACGCTTCGATTCTCCTTTAAAAAAGGCCGGCGGAGCAGTTAGCCCCGCCGGCACAACCATAGCATCAAGAGATCTGCGGCACGTCATGACGCTCGAATGACATAGCGCGCAGCATCAGGCTACTCGCCAAAGAACTCGTTGATCTTTTGCTCGTCGACGCCGAAGAACCACGTCAGGACAAAGCCGGCGACATAGGCAAGCAGCATAGCGGCAACGTAGCCGAGCTGCTGGCCGGGAACGACAATCAGCAGGCCAAACAGACCGGAAACGCCCTGAGAAACCGTGCCGATGTGAAGCAGTGCCGCGAGCGCACCGCCAAATCCGGCACCCAGGCAGGCCGTCACAAACGGGCGGACAAGCGGCAGCGTAACGGCATACATCAGAGGCTCGCCAACGCCCAGGATGCCAACGGGAATGGACTCTGCGACATACTTCTTAAGCTTGGCGTTCTTGGTCTTAAAGTACAGCGCCAGACCGGCACCGACCTGGCCGCCGCCAGCCATCATAAGGATGGGCAGCAGGTAGTTGATGCCCTTGGTGGCGCCGTCGGGATCGTTGAGCATAGCGTGGATCGGCGTAAGTGCCTGATGCAGGCCAACGGACACCAGCGGCAAGAAGCCTGCCGACAGGATATAGCCGCCCAGAACGCCCAGCTTCTCAAAGATAAAGGTGAGGACGCTAAAGATCGCGGTCGTCAGCCAAGCGCCAACCGGCTGGATGACAAGCATCAAAGCAAAGGCGCCGATGATGAGCACCAGCAGCGGGGACAGGAACGTATCGAGCGCGTTGGGCATGACCTTGCGAATCTGACGCTCCATCCAGGCGAAAAATGCGCCTGCGATGAGAGCTGCGATCATGCCGCCCGCGGCGGGATTGTACTGTGCATTGGTGAGCGGCAGCAGAATAGCGGCGCTGGGATCGGCGGCGCCAGGCGCGAGCAGAGGCATAGCACTGTTAGCGATGCACATCATGCCGGCAATACCACCCAACGCAGCGGAGCCACCAAACTCGCGCGCCGCGTTATAGCCCACCAAAATGGGCAGATAGGCAAAGAGGGCCCAGCCCATGGAGCGAATACCCTGATACCACCACTCACCTGCAAGCGCACCGGCCGTCGAGACATTAATGACGTTGCAGATACCGTTGATAAGGCCAGCCGCAATGATGCCGGGAAGCAGTGCGACAAAGACATTGGAAATCTTCTTAAGAAAGGCCTGAACCGGTTTGGTCTCGTATTTGGCCTTCTGCGCGGCTTTGTTTGTGGCCGCAGCGTCAACCACGCTCTCGTCAGCAACGCCCTTCGCAAGACCGGTAAGCCCGGAGAACTCCTCAAGCACCTTATTCACCTTGCCCGGACCCAGCACGATCTGCATCGTGTCGTCCTCGACCAGGCCCATCACGCCATCGAGCGCCTTAATGCCCTCCGTGTCGACTTTGCCCGTATCTTTGACGGTCACGCGCAGACGCGTCATGCACGCCGCATTTGCCAGCACATTGCTTTTACCGCCCAAAAGGTCCAGCAGCTTTTGGGCAAGCTCCTTGTTCGTCATAACTCCTCCTTGTATTGGGTATCTCTTCTGGATGTCATATCTGCTCACGCCGTGCACCTATTGGGCATCGGCATTGCCCTTCTCATGGCCACTCACCGCAGCGCGGACATGGCCGCGCGTCCGTTCAAGAGCTACCGCAGCCTGCTCGGCATCGCAGCCCAGCAGCACCGAGACAATAGCGGTTTTAACGTGGCCGCCGGCATCCGCAAGTGCCCGAACGGCGCACTCACGTGTGCAGCCGGTCGCTTCCATCACGATGTTCTGGCCGCGCACCACCAGCTTTTCGTTCGTTTGCTGCACATCGACCATCAGGTTTTGGTATACCTTGCCGATCTTGACCATGGCACCGGTCGAAATCATATTGAGAATAAGCTTTTGGACCGTTCCTGCCTTGAGCCTCGTTGAGCCGGTAAGTACCTCGGGGCCGGGCACGGGCTCTATGGCAAGATCTGCGTCCTCCCCGATCCTCGACCCCTGGTTGCAGGCGATAGCAATGGTCTTGCACCCGGTTGCCTTGGCGTACGCGAGGCCGCCCACCACATAGGGGGTACGACCGCTTGCCGCCAAACCAACGACGAGATCCTTGGAGGAGAGCCCATGTTCCCGCAGGTCACTCGCGCCAAGTTCCTCGCTATCCTCGGCACCTTCGACAGCCTTGATAAACGCCCTCTCGCCTCCGGCAATGAGTCCGACAATCAGATCGGGCGATACGCCAAACGTAGGCGGGCACTCCGAGGCGTCGAGCACGCCCAAACGACCGCTCGTGCCCGCGCCCATGTAAAAGATGCGTCCGCCACGCTCGAGCGCTTCGGCAGCCCAGTCGATTGCCGTGGCAACCTGTGGCAACACTTTCGTGACCGACTGGACGGCGCGAAGATCCTCATCGTTCATCGTCGTGACGATTTGCAGCGATGTCATCGTGTCGAGGTCCATTGACTTTTGATTTCGCTGTTCTGTCGTGAATTTTGTTAAATCGAGCATTTCATTCACCTCATCTTTCCTGTTTCTCGATGTAGTTTTGCTTGATGACATGCGTCGCCCGCTCGTAGTCGCTGGCAACGTAAGCAGCGTACAGGGCATCGACAACCATAAGCTGGGCCATACGCGAAGCCATGGCACCGCTGCGGACCAAGGGCTCGCTTGCAGCAACGCCGAGCACGGCATCGGCCATGGCGGCAAGCTTGGACGATCCGTCTACCTTGGTTACGGCCACAACGGGACAGTTGTGGCGTTGGGCCTCTGCAGTGCAGTCCAGCACTTCTTGCGTTAAGCCCGAGTAGCTAAAAGCAATGCCGATATCGCCTTCGTGCATGTTTTTGGCGCACAAGAGTTGGTCGTGCCAGTCGTCGTACAGATGGCACTCTTTGTCAACACGCATGAGCTTTTGTGCCAGATCGTGCGCAACCAAGCGAGAAGCACCAATACCGAACAGATTGACCATGCGCGCCCGCTTAAGATAGGCTGCACATCGTTCCAAAACGGTGTAATCGAGTGTTCGCGCCGTCGCCTCGATCGTGCGCACGTTGCTCTTCATCACCTTCCCCACGATACGTTCGACGCTGTCATCCACGGAGATGTCCTCGAGGGCAACGTCCTTTCTGTCGCCCAAGAGCGCAAGTTCGGCAATCAGTTCGCGCTGGAACTCCTTGTAGCCCGCAAAACCCAAGCGCTTGCAAAAGCGCAAAATGCTCGAGGGCGAGGAGAACGTGGCATCGGCAAGACCGCGGACGGACAGCCCGACCACCTCGTGCGGATGAGCACTCACGTATGCGATGACATTGCGCTCCGCCGGACTCGCGCTGAGCTCACGCTCGCGAAGCCTTAAAAGCAATCCGTTTGCCATCTCAAACACCTCCGTTGAGAAGAATTAAAGACCAACGAACGATTCGTACCGGGTATAAACAGCTTTTGCGGTACATTGTGCCGCATCATGGCGCACAAAGGGCGAGCGTTCTACCGCTCGCCCCTCAAATCCGACCGCTCGGAAATACGCGCGACACAAAATGATTCATCGAGATCGCATTAATCGTAACAGGATTGTTAACGGCGTCTCGCGTGGGTGCCAGCGGGACAGGTCGCGCGCTGAGCCAGCGCGGCCGCCAGCAGCATCAACAGCATGGCGGTGACGTAGCCCGCGGCGTCAAAGCCTAAGTCGATAACGTCGAAATGCCTTCCGGGAACAAAAATCTTATGCACCTGATCGCCGACGGAGCAAACGGCGCAAAAGGCCAGGACGGGCACGCACCGCAATCGAGCGGGCGACACGCGCTTATCCAAGCACACCGCCGCCGACGAGGCAAACAGCCCAACAAAGAAGAACTCTACGGTATGGGCGACACGACGGATGTTGGTGCCCATCCACATGCGAACGGGGGCAAGCGGGTCGGGGTGGGCGGCGGTAGTCACTGAGTCCGCATCCCCGGCGCCCCTACTCCGTCTCGCGCATCCAGCGATCGAAGGTCCCCACGCACACACCTAGGCGCTTTGCCGCCTGACTCCGGGTAATATTGCCCGCCTCATAGATATCGCGCACTCGTTCAAATTGCGGAGGGCACGGCTTGCGAGGTCGACCGAAACGCACGCCGCGCGCCCGCGCCGCCGCGATTCCCTCCGCCTGACGACGGTGGATGTTCTCTCGTTCCACCTGCGCCACATAGCTCAACAACTGTAAAACGATATCGGCGATCAGCGTGCTGGTCACATCCGATCCGCCGCAATCTCTCGCACGCGTATCGAGCAACGGCATGTCCAGCACAACGATGGCCGCACCAAGTTCCTTGGTTATACGACGCCATTCCTCGAGTATCTCGCTGTAGTTTCGACCCAGCCGATCAATGGAGAGTACCACCAGCACGTCGCCGGAAGCCAAGGCATGAAGCAATTCCCGATACTGTGGTCGATCAAAGTCCTTACCGCTCGCACGGTCGGCAAAGACATTCGCAGGCTCCACACCATAGGCGCTCAGCGCATCCAACTGGCGATTCAAATTTTGATCACGCGTGCTCACCCGCGCATACCCATATACCGTTGCCACAACATCCCCGCTCTCTCGTAAACCTGCCAAATAGGGACAGGTTTGTTTTGGTAGGTCCTATCTCCCAAAAGCATATGAAGAAGAGGCCGAGCTCATGGCAGGGTAATCAAGAGACACGCAAAGAGGGCGGCCCCGAAAGACCGCCCTCTACGCTCTGCCGATACTCACTGCGTGCCGGTTAATGAATGAGCTTAAAGTCCAAATGTCCGCGAGTAGTGTTGACGCGCGAGACCTCGATAATCACGCGCTGCCCCAACTCAAAACGACGCCCCGTGTCGGCACCCGTCAACGTGAGCGCGTCCTCGTCAAACTCAAACCACTCGTTACCCAAACTCTTAATGGAAACCAGTCCCTCGACCTGCGTTAGATCAAGGCGCACAAATAGCCCCATGCTGCTGACCCATGAGACCGTTCCGGCATAGCGCTCGCCCAGGCGATCCTCGTAGTACTGCGCAATCTTGATTTTTTGCGTCGCATGGCTGGCAGCGTCGGCCGCACGCTCGGCATCGCTGCACGCGCGGCAGATTTGCGGCAGGATGCGCGGAAGCGACTCTCGGCCTTTTCCGATCAGCCTCGGCGTACGCACCAAGGCGTCTTTTCCACCCAGCTGCTCGTATGCCAGCTGCAGCTTGAGTACGCGATGCACCACCAGATCGGGATAACGGCGAATGGGGCTTGTAAAGTGGCAGTAGCACGGCGCAGCGAGCGCAAAGTGGCCCTCGTTGCGAGGCTTATACAACGCACGCTGCATACTGCGCAAAAGGAGCGTGTTGACGAGTGGCGCGTTAGCCGTGCCGGCAGCGGCGTCAACCGTCGCCTGCAACTCATCAGGACTTCCCAGGGCAATGCCCGCCGCACGGCGATCATCGATGATACCGAGCTGCGCCAGCGCCACAGCAGCACCGTGCAGACTGTCGGGGCTGGGGTCATCGTGCACGCGATAGCACGCCTCGATATCGCGGTCGGCCAGCCACTCGGCGACGCACTCGTTAGCCAGCAGCATTGCCTCCTCGATAAGCGAGGTTGCGCAGGAGCGCTCGCGTGCCACAATCTGCACGGGCACGCCGTCCTCATCCAGCAGCGCGCGAATCTCGGCCGTATCAAAGTCGACCGAACCGCGTGCGCGACGTATGCGACGCCGAAGCTCCGCGAGTTCGTTTGCGGCGACCAGGAAATCGGCCAGGTCAACGTTACAGCTGTGAGCAGTGTCCTCGCACGCAAGCCCGCGCTCAAGCGCTTTTTCGCGCGAGGCTTCGGCCACAGCGACATCCTCCGCAGCGCCCTCCAACACGGAATACTCAACTGCGCCGGCACGCACCAGCAGCGCCTCGGCACCGTCATAGTCCATACGCACACGCGAGCGAATCACACTGGGATAGGGGTCATAATGACGCACACGGCCCTGCGCGTCGAGCTCGATGTCGACGGTAAACGCCAGGCGATCCTCATCGGGGCGTAGGGAGCACAGGTCATTAGACAGGCGCTCGGGCAGCATGGGAAGCACGCGATCGGCAAGGTACACCGACGTCGTGCGATGGCGGGCCTCCAGGTCGATATGCCCGTCCCAGGCAACATAGTGCGAAACGTCGGCGATATGCACGCCCAGCTTATAGCCGCCCTCGGGCGTGCGCTCGAGCGAGATGGCATCGTCAAAGTCGCGCGCATCAACCGGGTCGATGGTGATGACAAAACGATCGCGCAGGTCACGACGAAGCGGGTCTTTAAGCGCTGCGGTCACATCGAGCGTAAGCGCCTCGGCCTCCGCCAGTGCCGCCTCGGGATAGCTGTCGGTATAGCCATAACGCGCCATCACATACTGAACACCCAAATCGGGCGCGTCATCGCCGCCAATGCGGCGATCGATCGTCACCGTGCCCGATTCCAAACGCGTCGGATACGTTAGGATGCGCGCGACGACGACATCGCCAGGACGCACGCCCAGGCGCTCCGCCGAAGTGTCCTCGGGCAAAATAAAGAAATCGGCTTTGAGACGCGAATCGAGCGGCTCGATCACACCAAGCGGGCCGGCCGTCTGATACGTACCCACCACGCTGATGGCGGCACGCTCGATGACGCCCTCAATCACGGCGCGACGCTCACCATGCGGGCTGTTCTTAATGCTCACGGCAACGGTATCGCCATCCATGATCTCGCGCTTGCCGCGGCCCATGACCTTGTAGTCGCCGTTTTCGGTTATGACATAGGCACTGTGCTCATGGAGCTGCACGCGGCCAGTCATGCTCGGGCGACGCTCGCTGCGCACCGGCCCGCGTTTATTGCGTGCGCTACGCTTATGTTTGTTATTGCGCCCCATGGCGCCTCCTTACTATCGATAGCCGTTTACACCCCAAGAGTCTACCCAAATGATCCCTAGGGGACGGAGGAAAACGGATCACATAGATAGACCAGCGCCGCTATGATCCGTTTTCCTCCGTCCCCTAGGGATCAAAAAACGGGCCGCCCCCAAAAGAGACGACCCGTTGCAGACAGCATATCCGCAGCGCTTACACGCGCAGGTAGCGGCGCATGGCGATGGCAGAACCAAAGAGACCGATAATGACGCCGACAAGAATCAGCGCGGCGTAGGTCACCAGGTAGTACTGCATCGGCAGCGCAAACGACATCCAGCCGACACTCGCCTGCAGGCGCGGAATCATCAGATTGCGCAGCAGCTCCAAAACACCGATGGAAAGCAGCGAGCCCAGAATGGCCTGCAGCACACCTTCGGTAATGAACGGCCCGCGAATGAAGCCGTTGCTGGCGCCCACCAGGCGCATAATCGCAATCTCGCGACGACGCGCCGTAATGGACAGGCGAATCGTGTTGTTGATAAAGATGAATGCAATAAAGGTCAGCAGACCGACGAGCACCACGGCGGCGATACGGATGTAGTTGGTCACCTGGAACAGGCGGCTCACTTCCTCCTGGCCATACAGCACGCTCGCGTTGACGTCGCCGTCGTCCGCGATCTTTTGGAAGTCGGCGTTCTTCTTGAGTTTCTTGGCCGTGCTCTCGACCTGAGACGGATCGTCCATCTCAATCGCAAACGAGGCGGGCAGCGGGTTCTGGCCGTCGAGCGCGCTCATGGTGGCGTCGGCGTTGCCCGACATCTTGCTCGTGTACTCGGCCAGCGCGTCGTCCTTATCCTTATAGGTCACGGACTTGACGTTGCTCCACGTCTTGAGCTCGGCCTCAAAGGCCTGGACGTCTGCCTGATCGGCGTCATCGCTAATAAAGGCATTGATGACAACCTGATCCTCGACGGTACCGATCACGGAGTTCAGCATCGCGGAACCCATAATGAACAGGCCGATGATAAACAGCGAAAGGAAGATCGTGATGACGGCGCCGAGCGAGGTGGTCCAGTTACGGAAGAAGTGGCTGATAGCCTCTTTGAGCGAATAGCCCACGTTAGTTGGTGCCATAGTTGCCGTAACCTCCCCTCTCCTGGTCGCGGATTACGTGGCCGCCCTCGAGGGCGATCACGCGACGGTGCATGCTATCGACCATCTCGCGGTCGTGCGTGGCGACGATCACGGTGGTGCCGGTACGGTTAATGCGCTCGAGCAGCTTCATAATGCCCAGCGAAATCGCGGGGTCGAGGTTGCCCGTGGGCTCGTCGCAAATAAGCAGCGGCGGACGGTTGACCATAGCGCGGGCAACGGCGACACGCTGCTGCTCGCCACCGGACAGCTGATCGGGCAGAGAGTCCATCTGATCGGCCAGACCGACCAGGCGAAGCACCTCGGGCACCTGGCTGCGAATGACGCCCTTGGGCTTGCCGATGCACTGCAGGGCAAACGCCACATTTTCGTAGGCGGTCTTCTGCGGCAGGAGCTTAAAGTCCTGGAACACGGCACCGATCTGGCGACGCAAGAACGGAACCTTGCGGTTCTTGATCTTCATGAGGTCCTGGCCGGCGACCAAAATGCGGCCGCTCGTCGGCTTGACGTCGCGGTTGAGCGTCGAAAGCAGCGTGGTCTTACCCGAGCCGGAGTGACCGACCAAGAAGACAAACTCGCCAGGATAGATCTCGATGTTGATGTCGTCGAGCGCAGGCTTGTTGGGCTGTGCCGGGTAGATCTTGGTGACGTGCTCCATGAGGATGACGGGCTCGACACCGGCCTGCTTGGCCATCTTCTTGCGGCTGGCCTGCGGATCGATGGGCGCAAACACCGACGTAAAGTCGGGGTTGTTGAGCGCATTGTCGAGGCTTGCGACCTCGGCGGCCTGATCGCTCTCGACTACGGGAGCCGCGGGCTGCGTAGGATCGGGAATACCGGCAAAAAGGCCGGACTGCGCAGGCTGTGGCGCCGGAGTCGCAGGAGCCATGGGATCGGGAATACCGGCCATGACAGGCTGCGGCGCGACAGCGTCCGCCTGGGGCTGATCCACGCGAGCGGTCACCTTCTGCACGGGCTCAAAACCCGCGGCCTCGGAAAGCTCGACATCATTGGTGGGATTGTAGGCAAAGGGATCTGATGCCGGCTGTGCCTGATCTGCCGGCTGTGCGGGGATCGGGCTAAACAGCTGATCCTCTGAATCCGGGGTGGCGAAACGAGTGCCCGCGGCGCCTGGCTGCGTCTTGGGGGCGTCATCGCCCGCACCGGAGGTACGGAAGTGGTTACCCACTGGTGCTCCTTATCGTCGTACGTTTAAACTACATGAGCGCTTTGTATTTTAGCAGCATTAGCTTCGCTGCACATAAGAAGCATGGCGGGGTTTTGGTCCCACCGGCCGTGCGCAGGGTTACCTCCCAAATCGTCCTCGGACATGTCGGAGCCCCCGCTGCGCACTACGTGCGGCGGGGGCTCCTCCGTCCTGCGGAAAGATTTGGGAGGTAACCCTGCGCACGGCCTGCGGCTACTAAGGGGCCGCCGCACCAACTTGAGATGCTGCGCACACAAAGTTGGGAGGGTCTGAATTGCACTTTGTTGTGCTGGGCCCTTATCCCAATAGAAATCCTGCTTGATACGGCCTCTTTAAAAGTTGCGGTGAAATAGGGACTGTTTTAGCAGTTAAAAGCCCTAATCAGTCCTTATTTCACCGCAACTTATATTGGGGCTCATTGTTGCGCAACTCGGATTTGGATTGTCGATTTACAGTGGCCTCGATAGGAACGCCTATGGTTGTGGGGGCCAGTATGAATTGTCCTTATTGTGGAGCTGAGTTGCGCGATGGCGTGAGGTACTGCACGGCGTGCGGGGCTGCCGTCAATGGCATCTCTGCTGATTCTGGGCTTCGGGTAAAGCCTCGGAACCACGTTGCGGTCATCCTTGTCTGCATGCTGGTAATTGGCATTGTCGGCGGTAGCTGTATGGGCCTTCATCTGCGGCAGGTGTTGTCGCACTTCGTATCCGCCCATTCGGAGCACGCCATTGTGCTGGATGTCACGGCTGCGGGCTGGGACACCGATAACGGGGCATCGCGCGTTCCGATACACATTACGGGCAAGACCATCGACGGAATAACGGTCGACAGAATTGAGTTCGTCGCCTCCGATGGCTCTGGCATCAATCTCATACAAGGTGTCTACACGCTCGAGGCAGCAGGTTCCCCTATCGCTGCGGATGGCACGATCTATCAAATTCCATGCACGAGTGCCACACTCGTCCTCGATGATGCCTTTGCCATGGGTGAAACGATCGATCTGGCCGAGCTTGCAGAACAGGATTCGATTCTCACCTTCTGCCCCATTGATGCCGCCGATGTGACCAATGACGAAATCTATGATGCCGCTTTGCTCGCCATGACATACCGAGGCAGCGATGCCCCCGATGTCGTTGCACTGTGCCAAGCCGCAATCAATCGTCGCGACGGAGCCAGCACAAGCGGGAACGCCTTCGAAAGTTGCGGTGAAATGCGGATTAATTGAGCCTTTAGGCTGGCAAAACAGTCCTTATTTCACGGCAACTGAAACAGGGGCGCCCTCCAAGAGAGCGCCCCTGCCGGGTTTCCATAGTACTGGCGAAGCAGTCCTTGAGATCCGCCTTGCCTTATGCCAAGAACTCCTTGGTGGTCGCCACGATGTTGGCGGCGTCCAGGCCGTACTTGTGCAGGAGCTCGGCGCCCGGGCCGGACTCGCCGAACGTGTCGTTGACGCCGATCTTCTTGAGCGGCGTCGGGCACTGCTCGCACAGGACATCGGCAACTGCGCTGCCCAGGCCACCGATCACGGAGTGCTCCTCGACGGTCACGACGTGACCGGTCTTGGTGGCGCTCTTGACGATCAGGTCGGCGTCGATGGGCTTGATGGTGTGCATGTTGATGACCTCGGCGTCGATACCCTCGGCAGCGAGCTGCTCGGCGGCCTCAAGGGCCTCGCCGACCATCAGACCGCAGGCAATGATGGTAACGTCGGCGCCCTCGCGCATAACGATGCCGCGACCCAGCTCAAACTTGTAGGTCTCGGGGTCGTTGATGACCGGCGAAGCCAGACGAGCAAAGCGCATGTACACGGGGCCATCGCACTCGTAGGCGGCGCGCGTCACGGCGCGGGCCTCGACGTCGTCGGCGGGAACGATGACGGTCATGCCGGGAATAACGCGCATAAGGGCGATATCCTCGCAGCACTGATGCGTGGCGCCATCCTCGCCCACCGAAATACCGGCGTGCGTGGCGCCGATCTTGACGTTGAGGTGCGGATAGCCGATGGAATTGCGGACCTGCTCAAAGGCGCGGCCGGCGGCAAACATGGCAAAGGTGCTCGCGAAGGCAACGCGGCCGGTGGTCGCGATACCGGCGGCGACGCCCATCAGGTTGCTCTCGGCAATGCCCACATCGAAAAAGCGGTCGGGGCAGGCTGCCTTAAACTTGCCGGTCTGCGTGGCGGCGGCCAGGTCGGCGTCGAGGACCACAAAGTCATCGTGCTCGTTGGCGAGCTCGACGAGGGCCTCGCCGTAGCTTGCACGCGTGGCGATTTTCTTGACGTCTGCCATCCTAGAGCTCCTCTCCGGCGGCCGTGAGCTCTGCCATGGCCTGCTCAAACTGTTCATCGTTGGGGGCCTTACCGTGCCAACCCACCTGGTTCTCCATAAAGGAGACGCCCTTGCCCTTCATAGTCTCGGCGATAATGGCGGTCGGCTGCCCCTTGGTAGCGCGGGCCTCGGCAAAGGCGGCGCGGATCTGGTCGAAGTCGTTGCCGTCGGCGAGCTCCACCACATGGAACTTAAAGGCGCGGAACTTGTCGGCGAGCGGCATGGGGTCGTTGACCTCCTCGACGGGGCCATCGATCTGCAGGCCGTTGTGGTCGACGATCACGCAGAGGTTGTCGAGCTGCTGGTTGCCGGCAAACATGGCGGCCTCCCACACCTGGCCCTCCTCGCTCTCGCCATCGCCCAGCAGGGCGTACGTGCGGTAAGTATCGCCCCAGTGCTTGGCGGCAACGGCCATGCCCACGGCAGCGGAGATGCCCTGGCCGAGCGAGCCGGTGGACATGTCGACGCCCGGGGTGTCGTTCATGTTGGGGTGACCCTGCAGGTGGCTGCCGATATGGCGCAGCGTCTCGAGGTCCTCCTTAGGGAAGAACCCGCGCTCGGCGAGTACGGCGTACAGGCCCGGAGCGCAATGGCCCTTGGAGAGCACAAAGCGGTCGCGATCGGCCTTGCGGGGATCGTCCGGGTCGACGTTCATTTCCTCAAAGTACAGATAGGTCATGATGTCGGCGGCGCCGAGCGAACCGCCCGGATGGCCGGACTTGGCAGCGTGCACGCCGGTGACGATGCCCTTCCTTACCTCGTTGGCAACCTTTTTGAGCTCTTCGTCGCTCATTGTGCCTTCCTTTCATCCTCATTAGGCAAAATGCGCACGGCACAGAAGGTAACCCCAACACAGCCGCAATGCACGTACGTCATTCATTATGCTGGAAACTGATGGCTTTACCAGAGTTTTTATCATTATTTGAACAATTTGGCAGGCAGAACCGCTGATGAAACGGTTTATCAATGTGAACGTCTTTTGGATGCGGTGGTTGCCTCTCGCCCCGGCACAAAAATGATCCGCAAACCGAAATTCAGCCTACGCGTTAATGTCCTTGAATCCCTCACCGAAGGCTTCCGTAACGTCGGCGACCGTCACAATGGCATGAGGATCGCGCTCGCGCACGATCGTTTTAAGGGTGTTGAGCTCTCGACGGCTAACAATCACCATGATCACCGGCTTCTCGACGCCCGAATACATACCGGTCGCCTTTAATTTGGTGCAGCCGCGTCCCAGACCATACATGATGTCGGCCGCGATATCGGGGAAATTGTCCGAGATGATGAGGACCATACGACGCTTATTGCCGCCATCGACCACGGCATCGATCACATAGCCGCTAATCACCATCGAAAGTCCTGCGTACAGAGCATTTTCGAGCGAGAAGACCGGGGCCGACGCCGCACATACGGCAACGTCGATTGCCATGACGGTCGAGCCCACCGGCAGCGAGGTGTTACGCGAGATGATTTGGCCAATCGTGTCCGAGCCGCCGGTGTTGGCGCCGGCGCGCAATACCATGCCGTAACCGATGCCCGTGATAATGCCGCCCCACATAGCGGGAAGCATCAGGTCCGCATGTGCCAGAGGCGCTACAAACGGGGCAAACAGATCGGTAAAGAAGCCCAGCAGCACAAAGCCCGTCGCCGTCTGCACCACATAGAACATGCCGCCCTCGCGCATAACGATCAGCAGCAGCAAGGCATTCATCACGATGGTCTGGATACCGACGGGAAGCGACACGCCTCGCGCTGCGCCGACCGCCTGGATAATCGTCGCAAGGCCCGTAACGCCACCGGCGGCAAGCCCGTTGGGAATCAAAAACAGGTCGGTCGCGATGGCGGCCAAGGCACACCCCAACATGATCTGGGGCAGATCGTGAAAGAAGTTCATCGAAAGAATGCGCTTGATGTCCAGACGATATGCCATGCTGCCTCCCTCAAAAAAGCGCACCCCATCGGATGCGCTTTGAACTTCTTCTTGTATTCGATTCTACCGATTCGCCCAACAAATACCACCCCTGCGCAGGGTTTGTTCTGGATACAAAACCACCCTGCTCGGAGGGTTTTAATCCATTTCCACATAAACCGAGCGGTTTAGGCAGACGGGGTCTCCGCGTCAGCGTTGCCGGTAGCCCAACGGTGATAGCCAATTACAAACGGATCCAGGTCGCCATCGTCAAGAACGGCCTCGACGTTGCTGGTCTCCACGCCCGTGCGCAGGTCCTTAACCATCTGGTACGGGTAGAGCACGTAGCTGCGGATCTGGTTGCCAAAACCAATTGTGGTCTTGGGTCCGCGAATCTCATCCAGGGCCTCGGCACGCTTCTCGAGCTCAATCTCGTACAGGCGCGCCTTGAGGATCTGCATGCACGCGGCCTTGTTTTGAATCTGGCTGCGCTCGTTTTGGCACGTGACCACGATACCGCTGGGGAAATGCGTCACACGCACGGCGGAGTCGGTGGTGTTGACACCCTGACCGCCCGGGCCGCTTGCATGGTACACGTCGACGCGAATGTCATCGGGGCTAATCTCGATATCGATATCGTCGGGCAGCACCGGAATGACCTCGACGCCGGCAAACGTAGTCTGGCGGCGCTTCTTGTCGTCGGTGGGGCTAATGCGCACCAGGCGGTGAACTCCGGCCTCGGCACGAAGCATGCCAAAGGCATCCTTGCCTTCGACGGTAAAGGTCGCGCGATCGATGCCGATAACCTCGGCCGCGGGGCAATCGTTGATGGTGACCTTCCAACCGCGGCGCTGGCAGTACTTCATGTACATCTTAAAGAGCATGAAGGTCCAGTCCTGGGCCTCCAAGCCACCCTGCCCGGGCTTGATGGTCACAATTGCGTCGCCGTGATCGAACTCGCCGGTAAACCAGCTCGCAAGTTCAAGCTCGTCGATGGCGCGGGATAGGCGCTCCGCCGTGGAGGCGGCCTCCTCACGCAGTGCAGCGGCATCGGGGTCATCGCCCATTTCCTCGGCAAGCTCCAACGCGGCGCGAGCATCGGAAAGCTCACCGCGTGCCGTATCCACGGCGGTGATGTCCTCCTTGGCGCGTGCAATCTCCTCCATCGTGGCGCGAGCGGCATCGGCGTCGTCCCAAAAGCCCGGGGCGACGCTTTTGGCCTCGAGCTCCGTTACGCGGGTGCGCTTCTCGTCCAAATGGAGATACGACTCGACCTCGCCGAGTCGGTCCGCAAACGCGTCCAACTCGGCGGGCGTCACCTCTAGAGTCTCGGCCATTAACGATTCCTGCCGTGGCAGTACTTGAACTTCTTACCGCTACCGCAAGGGCACAGGTCGTTGCGGCCCACGTTGACATAAGGGTCGTCGCTCTCGGACTTACGGTAGGTCGTCACCTTGCCACCGTTGTTAACGGCAGCCGGACCACCCTGGACGGCGGTACGGGCCTGCACCTGAGCCTGCTTGCGCAGCACCGAATCGCTGTTGTCGCCATCGACATCGGCGGGACCAGAGAAGCGCGCACCCTTAAGGGCGGGCTCCTCCTTGTGCTCCACAGCCTGCGGGGCAGCCTTGATCTCAATGCGCAGAACAGTACGCAGGTAATCCTCGTACATGGTATCGACGAGCATCTGGAACGCGCTGTAGGCCTCGGTCTTGTACTCGACCAGCGGGTCGCGCTGGCCAAAGCCGCGCAAGCCGATACCGGTCTTGAGGTAGTCCATCTCCTGCAGGTAGTTCATCCAACGCGTATCGATGACGCGCAGCATGACCTGAGTGTTGAGCTCGCGCATCAGGTCCTCGCCCAGACGCTCGGCCTTCATGTTGTAGCACTTCTCAACATAGGCCAGGACATCGGCAGCCAGGGCCTCAAAGTCCTCGTCGGGGAACTGAGGGGTATCGATATGCCCGGTCAGCTCGACGACCCATTTGCGCAGACCCTCAAGATCACGCTCGCCCTCGTGGCTGTCCTTGGTGCAGAACTCCTGCACGCAGCGGTACACGGTATCGTGCATGACCTCGGTGATGTGGTCGGTCAGGTCCTTGCCATCCAGAATCTTGTTGCGCTCGGCGTAGATGACCTGGCGCTGCTTGTTCATGACGTCGTCGTACTCAAGAACGCTCTTACGCATGGAGAAGTTGATGCTCTCGACCTTATGCTGGGCGCTCTCAACGGCCTTGGAGATGATCTTGTGCTGGATCGGCATGTCGTCGCCCATATCGGCCGTGACCATCATCTTGGAGACGCGGTCCATCTTGTCGCCGCCAAACAGGCGCATGAGGTCGTCCTCGAGCGACAGGTAGAACTGGGTCTCGCCCGGATCGCCCTGACGGCCGGAACGGCCACGCAGCTGGTTGTCGATACGGCGGGACTCATGGCGCTCAGTGCCGATGACGGTCAGGCCGCCGGCGGCAAGCACGCGCTCGCGCTCGGCCTTGCAGGTCTCCTTGGCCTCGGCGTTAAACTGCTCGAGCTGCTCGGGCGTGACGTCCTCCATGGTCAGGCCCCCGTACTCCAGACGCTCGCGCACCAGCTCGTCGGGGTTGCCGCCCAGCAAGATGTCGGTACCACGGCCGGCCATGTTGGTAGCGATGGTCACGGCGCCATAGCGACCAGCCTGGGCCACGATATGGGCCTCGCGCTCGTGGTGCTTGGCGTTAAGGACCTCGTGCGCGATGCCGCGCTTGGTAAGGGCGGCGGACAGCTTTTCGGAGCTCTCGATGGAGACGGTGCCCACCAGGACCGGCTGGCCCTTGGCGTGACGACGCTCAACGTCGTCGGCAACGGCGTTGTACTTAGCCTGAATGGTGCGGTACACCAGGTCCTCGTGGTCAACACGCTGCACGGGTTTGTTGGGGGGAATGACCTCGACGGGCAGCTTGTAGATCTCGCGGAACTCGGCGTCCTCGGTGAGCGCCGTACCGGTCATGCCGGAGAGCTTGTCATACAGGCGGAAGTAGTTCTGCAGGGTGATGGTGGCAAGGGTCTGGTTCTCCTCGCGCACGAGCACGCCCTCTTTAGCCTCGATGGCCTGATGCAGGCCCTCGGAGTAGCGGCGGCCTTCCATGATACGGCCGGTGAACTCGTCGACGATCTTAACCTCGCCGTTGGTGACCACGTACTGCTTGTCGCGGTGGAACATGTACTGGGCCTTCAGCGCCTGCTGCAGGTGGTTGACCAGCTGGCCGGAGAGATCGGCATAGATGTCATCGATACCCAGACGGCGCTCGATCTTTTTAAGGCCGCGCTCGGTGGCGGCGATGGTGTGCTTGGCCTCGTCCATGACGAAGTCGCCCGTGGGCTCCACGTCCTCGGTGGCGGTGAGCATGTCGTGCGAGACGTCCTCACCGCGCTCAAGGCCGCGCACGGCGCGCGCGAAGTCCTTGTAAGTGCTGGCGGACTTGGTGCCGGCGCCCGAGATGATGAGCGGCGTTCTGGCCTCGTCGATCAGGATGGAGTCGACCTCGTCGACGATGGCGTAGCTGTGGCCGCGCTGAACACGCTGCTCGGGGCGGGTAACCATGTTGTCGCGCAGATAATCGAAACCGAACTCGGAGTTGGTGCCGTACGTGACGTCGGCCTGGTAGGCTGGGCGCTTCAGCTCGAGCGGCATGTTGTTCTGCAGCAGACCGACGGTCATGCCCAGATACTTGTAGATGCGACCCATCCACTCGGAGTCGCGCTTGGCCAGGTAGTCGTTGACGGTGACGACGTGCACGCCCTTACCGGCGATAGCGTTGAGATAGCCGGCCAGCGTGGAGACGAGGGTCTTGCCTTCGCCGGTCTTCATCTCGGCGATGTGGCCCTCGTGCAGCGCCATGGCGCCGATGAGCTGTACATCAAAGTGACGCATGCCCATGGTGCGCTTGGAAGCTTCGCGCACGGTGGCAAAGGCCTCGGGGAGCATGTCGTCGAGCGACTCGCCGTTGGCGTAGCGCTCACGGAACTTATCGGTCTGGGCGCGGAGCTCTTCCTCGGTCATCTTCTCAAACTGGGGCTCAAGACCGTTGATCTTGTCGACGATCTTGTAGTAGCGCTTAAGGTCCTTATCGGATCCAAAGGACAGCAGCTTTGACATGAATCCCATGTGGTTTTCCTTTTTGGCCATCGCCCACGCCGTGCAGCTGCGGGCGAGTTAAACACAGATGATTGTACTTTAGCCAAACAAGGCGCGGCCTATACGGTCGACCTCGACCGCCACGTAATAACTACGACCAACCTGCCAAAAGGGGACTGGTTTATTTTGGCAGTTTTTATCTGGGAAAACGCTGTATCTCTGCCATTTGGTGCAAACGAACCCGTCCCCTTCGCACCAATCTGGTGCAATGGGGACGGGTTAGCTTGCACCAATAAAGGAAAAGGGCCGCGCACCCAAATGGATACGCGGCCCTTTAGCCACGAATGCGAGCGATTCCTCGGCGAGCTATTTACTCAGCAGCCTCGGTGGTCTCGGCCTCGGCAGCGGCCTCCTCGACGGGAGCCTCTGCGGGAGCCTCGGCGGCCTGCTTGGCAGCCTCCTCGGCAAACTTAGCAGCACGCTTGGCCTTCTCGGCAGCCTTAGCCTCAGCGGCGGCCTTGCGAGCGGCCTCGGCCTCAGCAGCCTTGGCAGCCTTGGCAGCCTTGGCCTCCTCGGCCTTCTTGAGCTGGGCGGCAGCGGCGCCACCGAACTTGTCGGCGAAGCGCTGGACGCGTCCACCGGTGTCGACGAACTTCTGCTGGCCGGTGTAGAACGGGTGGCACTCGTTGCAAAGCTCAACCTTCATCTCGGACACGGTAGCGTGCGTCTTGAAGGTGTTGCCGCAGGAGCACGTCACCGTGCACTCGACATACTGGGGATGGATACCCTGCTTCATGGTAGGACTCCTTATTGGTCAGGCGCTGGTTACCGATCAGCGCATAAGGCGTCTTGGTTTCCGACCAAGACAACAAACTCGGCTATGGTACCACGGCGCCGCGTGTCCCACAAAAGGTTCACGGTCTTTTCGGAACGACACGAATCTGACCCATCGAAACACATCTCCACCGTTCCTTCAACTGGGAAAATGCCGTCCCCGGGGCCTGAGAAGGGCCCCGGGGACGTTCGACTGACTGCGGGAACGGCCTTTCCGCTCAATGTGTTCGGCTGAGATCGGAAATCAACCAAACTGAACTAGGTTCAGTTGACATGGTTAAAAACGAGGGGCGACGCTTTTGCGTCACCCCTCGTCCCGGCCGGTTGCTTTAGTTGTACACACGGTAGTTACACTTGAACTGGGTTATGTGTCCATAGTTGGAGCGGTACCAACCCGACGTATAGCTGATTGCCTCTGCGCCTAGATAGTCGTAGCCCTTGTTGTAGCGAAGCTGACGGTAGGTCGTGTCGTACTCTGCTACGTAAAACGTGTCTCCAGAGAAGGCTTTGTACCGGTCCTTAACCGTCGAAGCCATGTACGCGGGTTCGACATCGCCTTTCTCTCCGTTGAGCGCATAGACGGGTGCCGCGATTCCGCATAAAGCGGTTGCCACGAGGATGGCGTAGACAGCCATGCGCGACGCATTGGACTTCAGCTGTTCAAATAGTTTCATGTCATTCACCTCCCTCGTATGTATCGAGGTATTCCTGCTTGAGCGTCTGCGAGGACGACTCGGTCTTTTCCACGAGCGTGCCGGCCTCGATGAAGTAGAACGAGTCGGTGAGGTCTGCCAGGTCGTCGAGCAGATGGCTTGAGATGAGCACGCTGCGTCCCCGCTCCACCTCGCTGCGCATCGCGTCGCAGGAGGTTTTCCGTTTTCCCGGATCGAGGCCGTTCAGCGGTTCATCGAGGATGAGGTACGGGCAATCGGTCGCTATCGCCATGGCAAGCTTTACCTGCTGCTTCATTCCTGTCGAGAGTTTACGGGTCGGCTTGTCGAGATATGGGGAGATTCCGAGGGAGCTGCAGAGCGAGTCGATGTCGGTGGCCGATTTCCACGCCTCCCTAACGAAAGCAAGGTGCTCGATGGCCGATAGCGTGGGATAGAGATCCGTGCCGCCTGAAGAGCTCAGGTAGACGAGTTCTGCAAATTCGGCTGATCGACGTTGGCTGATTCCGTCTGCCGCCAGGCTTCCCGAGTGGATACGGGTGGGAAATTGGCCCGACAGCGCTTCAAGAAGGGTGGTTTTCCCCGAGCCGTTGGGAGCGACGAGCCCCGCCGCCGTTCCCGGGCTCAGGAAAAGCGACCCGATCGAAAGTATCGTCGTGCTCCCGTATCCCACGCTCGCGTCCAGAAGCTCGAGCCCATGGTGCTTTTTCGCGGGTCCAGGCTGTTTGGGGGAACGCGTCGCAACGGCGCCGACCGCG
Source organism: uncultured Collinsella sp. (assembly GCA_900542085.1). Taxonomy (GTDB): domain Bacteria; phylum Actinomycetota; class Coriobacteriia; order Coriobacteriales; family Coriobacteriaceae; genus Collinsella. The sequence continues at coordinate 17,964 of UQMK01000013.1, read as the reverse complement.
AAAAGGACCGCGACGTATACCAGGGCCACGGCAAGCATCGATGCGCCGCCCGAACCGGAGCCAATGAATTCTGTCGGGAAGCATCCTACGTAACCCGTTGCCTCGATAGGCGAGAACACGGCCAGCGGCAGGAGCTCGAGCGCGGCATTATGCCCCAGTGCCGAATCGGACAATAACGGGAATGCCGGGGCCGCGACAAGCAACGCGGAGGTAAGGGGGCCCGCGAAGACGCGCCTCGTTGCGGTCGATAGGACGACGGAACAAACGGATATCAAGGTTCCACCCGCGAGCAGCGCGAGAAGTATGGTCGTGAAGACGTTTCCCGCGGTCGTGGTAGTGAGCGCGCCGTCATGGAAGAAGGCGATCGGGTACCCGATCTGCCCGAAGCCGTTTAGGGCCAAGGCGTAAATACTCCCGGGCGCAAGGCCGGCGAGGAGCATCGCGGTCCCCGCGCCAATTATCGAAAACACGGTTTGGATAAGGCGCCGGAATTTGGGCACGGGCGCCTTTGCCGCCAGGGTCCCGGGCCTTGTGGCGCCGAGCACGAGTATCGACGAGAGAAGGAAGGGGATGAAGGGAAGGAAGGACGGCGCCTGGGCAATGGCGTAGGGCAGGAAGGAGAGGAACGGCAGGTCGTTTGCGGAGGCCGGGATATCCGCGATGCCGGAGCTGCTCAGGGCACGGCAATATGCGAGCTCTGCGTCATTGGTCTCCTGGTCCCCCACGATGGACCCGGATTGGAAGCCCTCGTCCATGAGCGCGTAGTAGCTCTCGGCAGAGTCGAGAAAGGCGGCGTCGGTTTGAGCGGCGAGGGCGGCGTTCGCGTATCTTGCAAGCTCAGCGTCATCTTGCTGCTCTGGCGATAGGTCTGTGCCGCTGGCCTGGGGCGCGCGCGTATTGAATGCGTCGACAAAGCCCTGCATGCCCTGCTTCATAAAGAAGGGCCCGTAGATGGGTGAATTGAACGCAATGGGGATGGAGAAGGCTGCGGCGAGAACGAGCGTACAAATCCATACGGCCTTGTCTCTTAGGATTAGTTTGAGAAGAAGTCGACAGTACATTCAGAAGCACCTGCATTCCTCAAAGAATCGTTAGATTAAAAGTAACAGATTGAATGAAGATGCGCGCGGCGGGGGCGAGGCGAATGGCTGAACGGTATCGATATGCGGGTTCAACGGTATCACATTGGCCACATAGATTTTTAACTTGCATTTCTACCCGCCCTTTTCGTAGAGTCGCCGACACGTGCTTAGCGCACCCTCGGCGCGTCCGGCAGGCTTTGCGAAATGGGATCCAGGAGACTTCGGCGCAGCATCATCTTGCGGAATGCTTCTAATGAGCCTCCCATCCTTCAAAAACAGAATCTCATCGCACAGCCTATCGACCGAATCCAAGATGTGGGATGACATGATGATGCACGTACCAGAATCGGCCAGCTTCCTGAGAATCTCGGAATGCAAGTCCACCCTGCTGGGGTCGAGCGCGTTCATGGGCTCATCTAATAGAAGGTACCGCGCGCCCGTCGCATACGCAATCGCCAGGGTAAGCTGCTGCTTCATGCCCTGGCTCAGAGTGCGGATCCTCATCTTCGCGAACTCGCCTATCTGCGTTTGTTCCACTATCTCTTCGATATCGCGAGCATGCGGCCACATATCGCAAACCATCTTGAGGTGATCTTCCGCACGCAATCCGGGATACAGCAGCGTCCCCTCACCAGGTGCATAGAAGATCATAGAACGGACCTCTCTCGCACCCGTACCCTGCACCTCATCCAGAACGATGCTCCCGTCCACGCGAGGACCCGGCAAACCTGCCATCGCACGCAGCAACGTCGTCTTTCCATGCCCGTTCGGAGCGACGAGACCGTAGACCGTACCCGGGGCAAACTCAGCGTTCACCGAATCTACGAGCACCTTCTTTCCATAAGAGATCGTCAGCGTTTGAAGGTCAATCATCGAGATCATCCCCTTTCGATCTTTGGAACACTCAGGCGCACCATCAACGGAGATACGGCGCCCAAGACCACCAGCAGAGCGCCCGATGCGCCGACGACCTCTCCAAAAGGCATCGCGTTCGTCCCTCGCCCAAGGAACCCAATCGTCCCCACCTGGGAAGCGGAATCAAACGAGGCGAATGGAGCCAGCAGCGCGACGCCCATGCCCACGCTCTCAACATGAGCGCTCAACGAACCCAACACCAAGAGAACCGCGCAAACCATTCCGGTGACAACGGGGTTGCGGCTAATCGCTGCTGTCAACGCAGCGACGACGGAAATCACGCCGTATGCCATGACCAGCAACGGAATACTGCACAACACCGCCTCCCCCACCGTGGACGTTGTCGAAGCCCCCGCCCGAATGAGAGCGACGGGATACTCCGATCCACCCGCACCGTTCTTAATCACGGACACAACGACAGCGGGAACCATCGACACCAAAAGCAGCACCAAGCCAAGCAGGAGAGCCAGCGCAACAGCCGTCAGAAAACGCACATGCGCTGTTGCGGGGATCTGGAGAACCAGAAGGGAACGACACTGCAGGTGGGTGCACGCGAGCGATGTGACAACCACGGGCAACAGCAAAAATAAGGAGGGAAGCGCTGCCTGGAGATACGAAAGGAGGATTAATGGGGGCATCTTCGTACTTAACTCGTAAACCTTGGGGTCCGGCAAGCTCGCGATCGACTCAAGCAGAAGGGCGCGCGCCTCCGCACGAGAAGGAGTCTCCGGCTCGATTCCGATCGATTGCAGGAGAGTCGCATCTGCCGCGCCCAGCTCACCTCGAGCGCGCTCGTACGTCGCAAGGCTTCGAAACCCCTCCGCAGGCATAGGCGCGTACACGAAACCCGAAAGAGCATCCCGCATGTCTTCCAGGGCCGCTTTGCCCTCGACGTCCATATTCGCAGCGTTCTGCTCTAGATACCGATCTATTGAACGGAGCTCCCCATCCCTATACCGAACAGCGGAAACGTTATCAGCGTCAGGAAACATCTCGACCAGAGCCGGGGCCAGCATCGTCGTCGACATTGCAATCGCGCATACGGCGAGGGCAGGAGAACGCAGGAGCAGTTTCCCCATCGTTCTTACGTATGCAACGGCGGAGGCACAAGCGCTCGAACGAGTTGCCGTTCTCGATGCAGTGAAGGAACCTCTCTCAAGACAAATCGGGGATATCGGGCACGCGCAGCCGCTCTTTCCAGCAACGCAAAGCAGGCTAATTGCCAGCACCTCGATCCCGATTGCGCATACGAGGGCAATCGCGCCACGCTCGAAGCAAAGTCCAGGCAGATTCACTATCTGCGTTGTCGGGTACGGGCTATAGGCGCCGACGGTCAACTCAGTGTTCGCATACGTAAGGGGATTCAACAGGGCGAACTCACGTAAAGCGATGGATCTTCCGTAATACCCGGGAACCATCGTCACCCCCATCAGGGCATATACGAACACGATTCCAAGCGTAGGGTTATTGGCAATCTTCACGGCAAGGTGAACGACAAGCGAGATGAACGCTGCCACCAAGAATTGCAAGATGGCCGTCTGCGCGAACACCAGCCAAGCCGGTTTGATAACCGGAGTCGCATATTGAATGTAGCCTATCGGATAGAACGGCGAGCCCGGGCCATTCTTCACAAGCGCGGCGATTATCCCTGGAAGATTGATGGCGAGGACGGCAAGCATTGCAAAAACACTCGCCCATACGCTCGATGCAACAAGTCTACCCAGCTCGCCCATCGGTGCCTGGATGATGAGCTTTTCACGTTTGTTAAGACGCGCGGCAAAGAACGAGACGGCAACGGCCGTTGCGACCCATAGCAAGTACTCCTTCGATCCGTCATAATAGGTGTACTCTCCATCCGATATCTGCAGAAACGGAAGTAGGGGAGAGAGCGGTGCCAAGATAAGACGTCCCGCGGCAAGAGGGTACAGAAGCGCGGGCATGCTTGATGAAGAGGTATAGACACCGTCCTCCCCCGCATTCACAAGCGCATCCGCATAGGATGCTGACAATTCCTGCTCAACACGGGTTATTCCCGACTCGAGGTATTCGACCCGTCCGTCGATGCCAGCCGCGCTCCTGAAGACGGGCAGAGCACAAAGAACCATCAACGCAACAACGACAACACAGAGCGACCTGGAGGAGAGAAGCGACCTAAAGATCGCCTTCGAGATTTTGAGCATATTCATCGCCAACCTTAACCTCATCCAGTCGGAACAGAGGGGCCGAACAAAATGCTCGGCCCTTATTACTTGCCGGCAAAGTCAATTTAACATAAACTGTTAAAAAGTAACCTGAGTTTTTTAAATTCTTCGGAGGTTATTATGAGTTCCGACAATCGCACTCCCCGGCTTCATTCCTTCCGCATCGCATGTGCGATAGCCTCTGCGACCCTTTGCGCCACCGCCATCGCACAAGTGGCGTTCTCCTTAAAGCCAGCAATCGAAGTGCTCGACAACCCTGTAATTGCAGACTCCCCCGCGTATCCAGCCCTTGCGATCTCGACATTGGTCCCTGCCGTCATCGGTATCGCTACGACCATCCTCAGCGCCGTTCTCGTGTGGACGATCAAGAGCGGAGACCCCTTCAAGAAAGGGTCTGCGACATGCTTGAAGGTGCTCGGCATTCTCTTCGTTGTTCAAGCTGCCACCAGCCTCTACGCCGGCTCACTCAAAACCTCCGTTTCGATGTTTGGCGGCGAGGGGGCCGTCGGCGCCCAAGAGATCGCTTCATCATTCGATTGGACCTCTCTGGTTCTCGGCATCGTCCTGTTCATGCTTTCCCAGCTCTTCTTGTACGCCCGAGAGCTGTACCTCGACTCCGACGAGATTGCGTAAGGAAACGCCATGCCCGTAATTGTTCGCCTCGACAAGATCATGGCCGAGCGAAAGATTTCCTCGAACGAACTTGCCGAAAGGATTGGAACCACGCCCGTGAACCTGTCCCGTATTAAAAAAGGGCATATTCGCGGCATTCGCTTCAACACACTCGAGCAGCTATGCCTCGCCCTTCGTTGCCAACCCGGAGACCTTCTCGAAGTCATGAGCGAAGAGGATGCCCGAAAGGAGTTCGGACTCGATTGGTCCGCCGAGGATTAGAGGGCGGTCGTACTCGCCCTGCACACGGGGATGCGAATCGGCGAGGTCTGCGGCCTTCGGTGGTGCGATGTGGATTTCGAGACGGGCCTGATCTCGATCAGACACTCGGTGGCGTACGCGAAGGGAATGGGTTCGTTCATCAAGGACACCAAGACCCATGACGCCAGGGGTATCCCCATCGACCCGGTCGGCCTACTCCCCTTCCTGAAGGAGACCCACGAGATCGACTGCGGAAAGCTGCGCTTGCGCGGCCTTACCGGGGCGGTCGAGATCGGGGACTGCTACATCCTGTCGGAGCCGGGCGCGACCTTCGCGACGACAAGCTATATCCGCAGGGCGTTCAAGACGTTCTCGGAGACCAACGGCCTCATGGGCACCAACGACGAGCTGATCACGTTCCACGGCCTTCGCCACACGTTCGCAACGCAGTGGATCCGCCAAGGCGGCGATATCAAGGCGCTCCAATCGATCCTCGGCCACAAGGACGCCATGGCGACGCTCAACGTCTACGCCGACATCGAGCCCATCTCCAAAATCCATAACATGCTGCGCGCCACGCCGTGCCTTTGGCGCGGGCACCTCGGGCCGAGGGTCGATCCGGGTCCCATGTTCCAACAGAGGATCCAGGAGTCCATCGAGACGCTCCAGGCGTTCGGCTACGGCATCACCGAGCCGGACGACCGAAATATCGCCATACACGACGTGAAGACGAACAGTTGGCTCTAGCTCACCGAGTACGCGGCAGTGCTGGGCCCATCCCAACTGAGGTCACGGTGGTCCGATAGGGGCGCCGCCCGCGGCATGCGCCGCGGAGCGGTATCCCCTACCGAAGGGCGGGGATGCCCTCCGCTTCCAGTTCGGAATCAGCCGTCGGAGGCGTTCGGCTGACTGCGGGAACGGCCTGTCCGCTCAATGTGTTCGGCTGAGATCGGAAATCAACCCAACACGAGCCGGACACGCGCCAGACGGCTCTTCCCCGTACGGCCTTCCCCCTTACGCTCATGTTGCAGGCATGTAACGCCGCAGCGAGCGCGCCTTTTTTGCGCCAGACAGGTACAATGATGAACACTGTACCGTAGCGGAGCGCCCCGCGCGCGCCGCAATCACGCGAAAGGGTTTCCCATGGCCGAGATCTCGTCCTCCCGTATCGTCATCACCGTCCTTGGCAAGAACCGCCCCGGCATCGTCGCCGGCGTCACCCGTGTCCTAGGCGAGGCCAACGTCGACATCCGCGACATCACGCAGTCCATTATCGAGGACATCTTCACCATGACCATGCTGGCCGATACCGCCGAGTCCAAGCTCGACTTCGCCGAGCTGCAGAAGGCGCTGGCCGAGGCCGGCGAGCTTTCGGGCGTCAACGTGTCCATCCAGCGCGAGGACGTCTTCAACTTTATGTACCGCCTGTAGCGAGCAAGCCGCTGGGGATAGCCTGACGCGCGCATGCCCATGCAAGTCACCCCGATGCGGCCCGGAGAGGAGCGCGCATGGCCTACGACGCCAAGAAAATCTATTACCGCTTCGACGACCACCTGAGCCGCCTGGTCTTGGATTACGAGGCGAGCCGTCAGATTTCGCCCGAAAGCGAAAACCTCTACCACGGCCTGCCGACCGACCCTTATGACGAGGACCTGTTTGTCGAACACAATGTCAAACGCGGCCTGCGCAATGCCGACGGCTCGGGCGTGGTCGCGGGCCTCACTCGCATCTCGGACGTGCATGGCTACAACAAGGTCGACGGTAAGGTCGTGCCCGATCAGGGCAAACTCACGCTTCGTGGCTACAGCATCGAGGATCTGGTCAACAACGCCCAAGCCGAGAACCGCTACGGCTACGAAGAAGTCGCCTATCTGCTCATCACGGGCTCCCTGCCCACCAAGGAAGAGCTTGACGGTTTTTGCGAACGCCTGGGTGCTTTTAGGCATCTGAGCGACGAATACGTCCGCGAGTTCCCCATGACCACGGTGTCGTCGAGCATCATGAATGTGCTTCAGCGCGCCGTGCTGCTGCTCTACGCCTTCGACGCCGAGCCCGACGCCATTACACCCGAGCACGAAATCGATGTCGCCATCTCCATGCTCGCCCGTCTCCCCCGCATCGCCGCCTTCGCGCATATGGCCTCGGTCGCCAAGCGCCGCGGCTCCGAGGTTCATGTACCGCATCCCACGCCCGGTCTCTCCACCGCCGAGACCATCCTGCAGGTGTTGCGCGGCGGCATGGCATTCACCCGCGACGAAGCCATGCTGCTCGACGTGATGCTCATGCTGCATGCCGAGCACGGCGGCGGCAACAACTCCACGTTTGCCTGCCGCGTACTATCCTCCTCGGCCACCGATCCGTATTCCGCCTACGCCGCGGCTATCGGCTCGCTCAAGGGCCCGCGCCACGGCGGCGCCAACGCCAAGGTCGTGTCCATGCACGAGGACATCCGTGCGCATGTCTCCAATTGGGAGGACGAGGACGAGGTCGCAGCCTACCTGGGCAAGATTCTCGACAAGCAGGCCTTCGACGGCACGGGTCTCATCTACGGCATGGGCCACGCCGTCTACACGCTCAGCGACCCGCGAGCCGAGGTCTGCCGCCACTACGCACGCACACTTGCCGCCAAGAAGGACCTGGGCGATGAGTTCGCGCTCATCGAGCGCATCGAGCGCCTGGCACCGCAGGTGATGCGCGACCACGGCATGACCAAGCCTATCTGCGCCAACATCGACCTGTACACAGGCTTTATCTACAAGATGCTCGGCGTACCCGAGACGCTTTTTACGCCGCTATTCGCCGTCGCCCGCATGGCCGGCTGGTCGGCACACCGCATGGAAGAGCTCTTCTGCGCGCACCGTATTATTCGTCCGGCCTATCGTCCGGTGATCGAGCCGCTGGAGTACAAGCCGCTCGCCGACCGCTAGGACGCGGACCGTTATAGAACTCGAGCGTGGCCAGGGCATCACCGCCCTCGGCCACGCTTTTTATGCCAGCAGAAAGGGCTGCATCGAATGATTGTTTTTTCCGATATGGATGGAACGCTGTTGACGAGCGACAAGCAGATGAGCGACGCCACCTGGGCGATGCTCGACGAGCTCGCACGTCGCGGCATTGAGTTTGTACCGTGCACGGGACGTCCGCTGTCGGGCATCTTTGAGCCCATCCTCGCCCATCCCGCCGTGCACTATGCCGTCTGTGCCAATGGCGCCAGCGTCTGGCAGCTCGACGACGATGTGCCCACCGATACCTCACGTGCTACGCGCATTTTGAGCCGACCGCTCGACCGCACCATCGCCCACCGCGTCCATAGCATTGCCGCCGGCCATGACGTCACCTTCGATATCTTCGCGGACGGGCAGTGCTTCCTCCCCCGCTCGCTCTACACGCGCCTGGATGAGTTCTGCGGCGGCGACCCCCACATCGCGGCTTCGCTCAAGCGCACACGAACGCCGATCGACTTGGATATCGACAGCAAGATCGACGAGGTCGAGATGCTCGAACGCATCGCCATGTACTGGCACGACCCGGCCGATCGCGACGCCATCGCGGCGGCGCTCGACACGCTCGGAAGCATCGAGGTCACGCGTTCGTACGCCATGAATATCGAGGTCATGGGCGCGGGTGCCACCAAGGGAACGGCCCTCACGTGGTTGTGCGAGCATCTGGGCGAACCCCTTGCCGATGCTTGGGCCTTCGGCGACAACATCAACGACATCCCCATGCTGCAGGCAGCGGGCCACGGCATGGCCATGATCAACGGCGAACCCGAAGACCGCGAGGCCGCCGACGCCATAACCGAATACGACAACGACCACGACGGCGTCGCCCGCACCATCATGGCCGCCCTCGCCTAGCAGCAGCAACCCGGTAGTCATTGGGGACGTTCTTAAATGGCTAGTCGCTGGCGGCACTCATTTAAGTCTGTCCCCAATGAGTGGTTTCACTCACTTAAGTCTGTCCCCAACTGCCGGCGCATAAGGAATGTCCCCAACTACCGGTCTAGCAGAGACTCTCCAGCACGCGACGGAGCTCCTGCTGAACGGCGTGGTCGCGGTTGCAGCCTACGACGCGATCGGCAACCGCTTTGAGCGCGGGGCGCGCGTTTTCCATCGCGCAGCCCGTGCCGACAAAGCGAATGATCTCGTAGTCGTTCATCGAGTCGCCAAACGCCATGATCTCGTCGCGTCCAATGCCGTAATGCTCCGCGAGCTGTGCGATGCCCGAGGCCTTCGACACACCGGGCTGCATGGCATCGATCCACGCGTTGCCCGAAGGTGCAAAAGTAAAGAGCTGGCCAAGTTCACGCTGTAGCACGTAGGCGCTGTCCATAACGACACCGTCATCGCAAAAGATACTCGCCTTGATGATATTTACGCTGGGATCGGGCAGCTCCCAAATACGCTCGGCATTGGGAAGGTCCTTATCGACCTCACGCACGAACTTGCACTCGTCATCGAGCAGGAAGGACTTGGTTCGGTCAAAAAGCGCAAGATGCAGATTGGGAAACGTCGCGACAGCCTGGGCGAGCCTTCGAATCGCCAGGTGCGAATACACCTCACGGTCTACCATTTTGCCGTCGGCGTAGACCTGGGCACCGTTAGCGGCGACAAAGTCCATCTTGTCGCGAACGGGCGCAAAGAACTCGCACAGGCGATCGTAGCGGCGACCTGACGATGCGGCGAAATGCACGCCATGCTCGCGTAGCGCCAGAATCAGTTCGTAGGTCTCGGGAGGCACCTGGCTGTTTTCGTCAAGCAACGTGCCGTCCATATCGGATGCAATCAGTTTAAACATGGAAAAGCTCCCTTCGGGCTTGTTGGAATCGAACGTGTATCCAATTCCAACGTACCCAAAGGGAGCTCAGGTAAGACTCCGCGGGCGCAAACGTTACAAGGACCTAGCAAATAGCTCACGCGCGCCAGGGGTCCCACAGTCGCAGCGCCTGGCAACACGTAAAGAGTGTCCCCGACGACTAGCCGTTTAAGAACGTCCCCGATGACTAGTCGGCGTAGGTGAAGGTAGTGACGTCGAACATGCCCTCGGGGCGGATGCGGAGCGTCGGGATAACCGGCAGGGGCAGGAAGATGATGCCCATGATGGGGTCGAGCGGCGGCTCAATACCCATAGCGCGCGCCTTGACCATAAAGTCGTCGTGCTGCGCGGCAACGTCCTCGGCCGTGCCTTCGCTCATCAGGCCACCGAGCGCCAGCGGGATGCGCGCCACGACCTCGCCGTTGCGCACCAGCACGTGACCGCCCTGGCCCACAGCCTCAACAGCCGCCATCATATCGGCAGCGTTATCACCCACGACGCACACGTTGTGCGAGTCGTGGCCGATTGTGGAGGCAATGGCGCCACCGGTGATGGTAAGGCCACGCACCCAGCCGCGACCGATATGCTTGCCGACCAGGCCCAGGCCAGCGGGGCCATCGCCGTCGGCGCCCTCGGCCTGCAACGACACGCCGCGGCCATGGCGCTCAATCAGCATAATGCGACGCAGGCCCTCGGCGCTCTCGGGGCGAGCCATACCCGTGATGGCCTTACCCGGCACCACGTCAATCACGGCCTCGCCCGGCTTAAAGGCATAGTCGAACACGTCGAGCGAAAGCTTCGGCAGCTTAACGGAGGCGCGCAGCTCATCGGCAAGGGCTGCGACCTCGGCCATCTCGGGTGCAATCTCGCCCACAAAGGTACCGTCCTGCGCCACCAGAGCACCGGCGGCATATACGCGATGCGGAGCCGTGGCAAACGTCAGGTCATTGAGCACCAGCAGGTCGGCACGCTTGCCCGGGGCGATGGCGCCGCGGAGCTCGTGCGGGTCGCGGCAGCCGTGGTCCAGGCCAAATGCCTCAGCCGTGGAAAGGGACGCCATGGAGATGGCGACCACGGGGTCGATACCGGCCTCAATCGCCACGCGGCAGGCATTGTCGATCATGCCGGTCGCAAGCGCATCGGAAGGGGCGCGGTCGTCGGTCGCAAAGCAGCAGCGGCGGGCACGGGCAGGATTCTCCAGCAGCATCGGCGACAGGTTGGCCAGATCATGGCTGCACGTACCTTCGCGCAGCATCACGTACATGCCGCGGGACAGCTTGTCGAGTGCCTCCTCGGGAATCGTCGACTCATGGTCAGCGATAATGCCAGCCGCGGCATAGGCGTTGAGGTCCTTGCCGGCAACGAGCGGCGCGTGACCGTCCACCTGCTTGGACGGCGTCTGGTTGGCAGCGTCAATGCGAGCGCAGGTCTCGGGATCGGCCATAAAGACGCCCGGCAGGTTCATCATCTCGCCCAGGCCAAAGACATCGCCCGGATGCTCGGCAAAAAACGCCTGCATATCAGCAGCGGTGATGACGGCACCGGCCTGCTCGTCGGGCAGCGCGGGCACGCACGAGGGCATCATGTACTTGATGGAAATAGGAGCGCGACGACCGTCCTCGATCATAAAGCGCAGGCCGTCCAGGCCGGAAACATTAGCGATCTCGTGGCTGTCGGCAATAGCGGTGGTGGTACCGCGCGTCGCCGCCATGCGCGCATACTCGGCAGGGCGGATGTTCGAAGACTCGATATGCAAGTGTCCGTCAATAAAACCGGGGGCAAGATAGCGGCCCTGGCAATCGATGACCTCGGCAGCCTCATACGTACCGGCGGCATCGTCGCGACCGTCGTAGAGCACACCGACGATCACGCCATCCTTGACGGCAACGCTACCGGGCGCCACGCGCTGGCCGTACACATCGACAATCTGTGCGTTGGCAAACAGCGTGTCAACGGGTACACGACCCTCGGCGGCCTCGATCACAGATCTCATGACCTCAACGGACATACATACTCCTTTAACCGTAGAAAAAAGCTGCGGAGCGGACAGGCCTTCACCGCAGCAAACCAATAGCCATTGTATGCCCAAAAGAGGGGTCGAAAATACGCCTCCCCGCTTAACGGCACACGCCGCTTGGCGCAATGGGGGGGCTGCCGCTGAGCACCAATACAAGGAGTGTCCCAAAGTGCCAACAACGGGAGCGCCGATGTTTTGGCAACGACAGCGAGCGGGCCGCATTTGAGACAAGGTGACGTGAAACGAAAGGGCGCTGACCTTCTGGTCGCGCCCTTGAAGTTGAACGTCAGATTGTCCAAATGCGGCCCGCGCAGCGTCGGCCGGTCCGCCGTTCGGTAGAACGGCGGAACTAAATCAGCTTGAAGCCCTTGCGCTTGCCCACGGAGAGGGTGTCGCCCAGCTTGAGGGCACTGGGGTCGATGTTGTAGCTCTTGGGAGCCACGGCCTTGCCGTTGATCTTGACGCCGCCGCCGTCGATGTCGCGACGGGCCTGGCCGGCGCTGGCCGAAAGGCCCAGGTCCTTGAGCAGGCCGGCGAGGTAGATCTGGCCCTCGTCGTTAACAGTCAGCTCAACATGCTTCTCGGGGAAGTCGGCGAGCTGGCCCTCCTTGAACACGCGGTCGAACTCGGCCTGGGCCTCGTCGCCGGCACCGGCGCCGTGGTAGGTGTCGCACAGGTCGCGACCCAGAGCGCGCTTGAGCTCATAGGGATCGGCAGAGCCGTCGGCCAGAGCAGCGTCGATCTTGTCGACCTCGGCCGGGGTGAGCGAGCTCGCCAGGCGGTAGTACTTGCCGATCATCTCGTCGGGGATGGACATGGTCTTGCCGAACATATCCTTGGGCGCGTCGGTCAGGCCGATGTAGTTACCGTAGGACTTGGACATCTTACGGACGCCATCGGTGCCCTCGAGCAGCGGCATGGTGAGCGCGATCTGGGGCTCCATGCCCATCTTCTCCATGAGCTCACGGCCGGCGAGCAGGTTGAAGAGCTGATCGGTGCCGCCCATCTCCACGTCGGCCTTGATCTGCACGGAGTCGTAAGCCTGCATCACGGGATACAGGAACTCATGCAGGGCGATCGGCGTCTGGGACTGGTAGCGCTTGGTAAAGTCGTCGCGCTCGAGAATACGGGCGACGGTGAACTTGGAGCACACCTGCAGCAGGCCGGCCAGATCCATCGACAAGATCCAGTCACCGTTGTGCACGATGGTGGTCTTCTCGGGATCAAGGATCTTCATGGCCTGGCTCACGTAGGTCTCGGCATTGGCCTCGATCTGCTCCTGCGAAAGCTGCGGACGGGTGGAATTCTTGCCCGAGGGGTCGCCAATCAGCGCAGTACCGTTGCCGATGATGAGGGTGACGTTGTGGCCCAGGTCCTGGAACTGACGCATCTTGCGCAGCGGCACGGCGTGGCCCAGGTGCAGGTCGGGGCTGGTGGGATCGACGCCGAGCTTGATGTTGAGGGGCTCGCCCTTCTCAAGCTTCTTGCGAAGGTCGGCCTCGGGAACGATCTGCGCGGCGCCCGAGGTGATGATACGCATTTGCTCGTCAACAGACAGCATTGGGTATCCTCCTTTTGCTACAGCACCCTCGCCGAAAACGGCGGTGCTGGAAGTCCATAAACTCTCTTATGATAACAAACTGACGCGACGCAGCATCTACGACAGGAAAATCCTCGTCCTGCCGCATGCGTCGATGGCAACTGACAGACGTGTACCGTCACGCTCGACCAGATAGCGCACCTGCCGACGACGCAAGCAGTCGCGGCAACGGGCCTGCCCCGTCGCATCGGTGGCGCAGACGCCCTCGGCGGTCAGCAGGCAGTGCTCGCACACCATGAGCTCGGGACGGTCGGTGTCGACCGGACCCAAGACGCCGGGTTCAGCAGCCAGCTCGGCAATACGCTCCCTGTCATTGCTGAGCAACTCGGCAGGCAAGTATACCCACCCCGCGCCAAGCCCGCGCAGCCAGGCAAGCGTGGCCCGATTGGCGCAGAACACCGGCGCCGCCACGTCAAACGTCGTGCCCAGCTCGCGGGCCATCGCCACCTGTCCCAGATTGCGGCAGACGACGCGCCCGGCACGTTGCATAAGCGCTCGAGTCCGCTCGGCGTCGCCTGCGCGGCACACTTCGTCGAGCACCACCGTCGCATCGGACAGATCCCGCTCATCGCGCGGATCCACATCCATCAGCTCCCAGGCAAAGACCATACGAGCAAAAGCCTCATGCTTTGCCGGCTCTGCCGGTCCCGCCAACTCCGTCGGCACGTCGCCATCTGCCAGAACGCCCTCAAACGGCAGCACCTCAACGGACTGCTCAGCAGGCGCGACCGCATCTGCCTCGACCCGCATGCGCTCCAACACCGTTGCCGTCTGCCCCAGCACGCCGGCACTGCGAATCAGATAGACCTCGCAGTCCGCGTCCACCTTGCGTTTGCAATGCACGACGATGCGCTCTCCCGCAGCGGCATCCACGGGGCAAGGCACCTGTGGCCAGCGCTTGGGCACATCGGGACGTGCGTCGGCACCCGGGTAAAATCGGATTTCGAGCGTATCGCCCGCCGCCACGGCGGCATCAAGCTCAACCGTCACCTCTTCGTGGCCCACCGCCACCAAATGGCCCACGCGCACGCCCTGGTTGATCGCGCGCTCAAAGCTCATGAGCTCGGCACCCGAACGACCCCGCAGATACGCATCGGTAAAGCCGCGGTTGAACGACCTTCCCAGCTCGCGCTCGAGCGTCGGTACCGCATCGGCATCCCATGTGCCGTCGCGCAGCATATCGAGCGCCCGACGCCACACCCTCACCACGTTAAATACGTAGTCGGGATTCTTCATGCGGCCCTCGATCTTGAGCGATGCCACGCCGGCGGCAACAAGCTCGGGCAGATGCGCGATGCCCAGATAGTCACGCGGACAAAGCAGGCGATCCCCTTCGACAGCGACAACACTCTGCCCCGCCTCGTCCACCAAGTCATAGGATAGACGGCACGGTTGCGTGCAATCACCGCGCATCGCAGAGCGGCCACGTCGAAGGGCAGAGAACCCGCACGCACCCGAGTATCCAATGCAAATAGCGCCGTGACAGAACACCTCGATGGGCACGCCAGTAGCGCAAAGCGTCTCAATCTCCGCCACGCTCAGCTCGCGCGCAGTCGTCACGCGCTCAACGCCCAACTCCTTGGCAGCCAACTGCACGGCGCCCTCGCTATGAGCGCCCGCCTGAGTGGACAGGTGAATCTCGACCCCCGGAATCGCCGCACGAAGCGCACAAGCCAGCCCGGCATCGGCCACAATCAACGCATCGGCACCCAACGCATGTGCATGCGCCCCCAACGCCACGGCGTCGGCAAGCTCATCATCGAACACGAACACGTTGAGCGTCACGTAAGCACGCACGCCATGGGCATGGGCCACGGCACAACCGCGCGCGAACTCATCATCGCTAAAGCCATGCGCGCTCACTCGAGCGTTGAATCCGTCCAGCCCCGCATAGATGGCATCGGCACCCGCCGCAATCGCCGCGAGCATCTGGTCAAGTCCGCCAGCAGGCGCCAGCAGTTCGGGCAGCGCCACTTCAGCCGCCGCCAACTCGCTTTCGCATTGTCCGCTCGGTTTCATCGGCCGAATCGCCATCGGTAAACTCCTTGCCAAGGTGTGCTTTCACTCTGAAAATTGCTGCCAACCAGCATACACGAGGCCCCGCATGCCCCGATTGGTTTATCGTGTAATAACTTATGTCCATCCTGCCCGGTAGCATACCTGCCGCCTGGCACGACATACCTGGAGGTCAATATATGGGTCCTCGCCAACGACAGGGGCGCGGTCGCTCTAAGACGCATGCCCTTCCCATGATCTTGCTCTCGTTTTTGGGCTTTCTGCTTATCGCGGGCGTAGCGTTTGGCATCGGCATGATCGGCAACGTCAACCGCTGGCTGTCCGATCTGCCCGACTACACCGATGCCAATGCCTATCTGGTGAGCGAGCCCACCGACATCGTCGACTGCAACGGCAATACCATTGCGAGCTTCTACACGCAAAACCGTAAGTCCATCACCAAGGACCAAGTGTCCCCGTACGTGCTGCAGGGCACCGTCGACGTTGAGGACGAGCGCTTCTACGAGCATGGCGGCATCGACCTCTGGGGCATTGCGCGCGCATCGGTGGCAACCCTCACCGGCGGCCACGAGGGCGCATCGACCATCACCCAGCAGCTGGTTCGCAACACCATCTTGCAGGAGGAACAATTCGACTCGACCATCGAGCGTAAGGTGCGCGAGGCCTATATCGCCATCAAGATGGAGGATATGTACTCCAAAGACGAGATCCTCATGATGTACCTCAACACCATCTACTACGGCCATGGAGCATATGGAATCGAGGCCGCTGCCGAGACCTATCTGTCCAAAACCGCCGCCGACCTCACCCTGAGCGAGGCCGCGCTGCTCATCGGCCTTCCCAACTCGCCCTCGCAGTACGACCCCACGGTTAATCCCGACTTGGCGCTGTCCCGCCGCAATAAGGTTCTGGACAACATGCTGCGTCTGGGCCACATCACGCAGGAAGAGCACGATGCCGCACAGGCTGAGCCCATCACGCTTAACGTGACCGAGATTTCGGGCAGTGGCGTCGATGTGTACTCTCAGCCCTACTTTGTCTCCTACGTTAAGCAGTTGCTTGAGCAGGAGTTCTCCACCGACGTGCTCTTTAAGGGCGGTCTGACCGTCAAGACCACCATCGACCCCACCATGCAGCAGGTGGCCGAGGAGGCTGTGCGCTCGCAGCTCGACACGCTTTCGCTCGACGGCCTGGACATGGGCATGGTCGTCGTTGACCCCAAGACCGGCTACATCAAGTGCATGGTAGGCGGCTACGACTACAACGCCGACGAGAATCACGTGAACCACGCTACGGCAAAGCGCCCCGTGGGCTCCACGTTTAAGGCCTTTACGCTGGCAACTGCCATCCAAAACGGTATGAACCCCAACGTCACCCTCAACTGCAACTCGCCGCTCAAGGCCAAGGGCACCACGACCGAGGTGCAAAACTACGGCAACCAGAGCTATGGCAACATCACGCTTAAACAGGCAACGGCATACTCATCCAACACCGGCTACATTCAGGTGGCCGAAGCCATCGGCAATGACAAGATCATGTCGCTCGTCAAAAAGCTCGGCATCGATCCCGCCAAGGACAATATCGAGGACGTTCCCGTCATGACGCTCGGCACCGGGTCCATCTCACCGCTCGAGATGGCATCTGCCTACGCAACGTTTGCCAACGGTGGCTACTACCGTCAGCCCATCGCCATTACCGAGATCGACTCGCGTACCGGCTCGGTTCTGTACCAGCACACTGACAATCCCACGCAGGTGCTCACCGAAGGCGAGGCTGCCGCGGTTACCGACGTTCTATCCGGCGTCATGCAGGGCAGCGGCACGGGTGCCGCCGGCGCGCTGAACGTCAATCAGCCCTATGCCGGCAAGACGGGCACCACTGACAACACCACCAACCTGTGGTTCTGCGGCTTCACGCCGCAACTGACATGCGCCCTGTGGACCGGTTATTCCGCAGGCGAGATTCCCATCCAAAAGTACGGTTCGGACCTGCTGGGCGACAGCACCAACCTGCCCGTCTTTAAGAAGTTCATGAACACCGTTCTTGCGGGCACCGAGCGCGAGGAATTCCAGACCGGAACGGCTCCCACGTACAAGAACAATAACGTCTGGAAGTTCTACGGCACAAACAACAAAAAGAAAGACGAAGAGGATAAAGACGAGGAAAAAGAAGAGGAAGAGACCACAACCACCACAACGACAACGACAACCACGACCACTGAAACCCCGGGCGGTAACACCACCGGCGATAGCGGTACGACAGGTGGCGACGGTGGCACGGGTGGCGATGGCGGCACGGGTGGCGACGGTGGCACGCCGACGCCTGCCCCCGATCCTACGCCCACGCCCAACCCCTCTACGGGCCAGTAGACGCAAAGCGGCATCTGACACCAAGGCGCCCGAGCAGCACGTACGCTGCTCGGGCGCTTCTTTATTCGTGCTTGGC
>UQMK01000012.1 GCA_900542085.1 uncultured Collinsella sp. | reverse complement strand
GATAACCAAAGTGGGCCCCGCGGCGCGCCCCCCCGCCACGCCAGCGTCGGCTGCGGCTTGCGCGTGCGCAGCGCCCAAGTCGACCTCGAGCGAAAGGCCCGCCTGGCGCAGACGTTCCAGCACGGCAAGGTTCTCGGGCACGGCCAGGAACTGCTTGACGCTCGCCGCAATCTTGGGACCGATGCCCTCGCACTCGGCGATGTCCTCTTCGCTCGCCAAAATGAGCTTGTCAATCGACAGGAATCGCTCAGCGATGACCTCGCCCACGCTCTTGCCCACGTGGCGGATGCCCAGGGCAAACAGTACGCGACCGAGTGGCTGGCTCTTGGACTTGTTGAGCTCGGCGATGATTTTCTCGGCCGTCTTGAGGCCCACCGGGATGGGGTCGCCCTTCTTGACGCCCTTTTTGCTGTTGGAGCTGGCATAGGTGCGCCCCGTGTCCAGGTCTGCGATGTCGTCCACCGTGAGCTGGTAGAAGTCCGCGACATCGTGGATCAGGCCAGCGGCGATCATCTTGTCGACAATCTCGTCGCCCAGGCCGTCGACGTCCATGCAGCCACGGCTCACCCAGTGGAGCAGGCGCTCCTTGAGCTGCGCGGGGCAGTCGATGGACACGCAGCGGTAGGCCACCTCGCCATCCTCGTGGACCACGGGGCTGCCGCACACGGGGCAAACCTCGGGCATCTGCCAGTCGACCGAATCGGCCGGGCGCCTGTCGAGCACCGGGCCCACGACCTCGGGGATCACGTCACCCGCCTTGTGCACGATGATGGTATCGCCCTCGCGCACGTTTTTGCGACGGATCTCGTCGATGTTGTGCAGCGTGGCGCGCGCGATGGTGGAGCCGGCAACCGTCACCGGATCGAACTCGGCGACCGGCGTGAGCACGCCGGTGCGGCCCACCTGGATGCGAATTTCGCGCAGGACGGTCTGCTTTTCCTCGGGCGGGAACTTAAAGGCGATGGCCCAGCGCGGCGCGCGGGCGGTAAAGCCCAGGTCGAGCTGCTGCTGGAAGCTGTCGACCTTTACGACCACGCCGTCGATGTCGTAATCCAGGTCGCCGCGGTGCTCGAGCGCCTGGGCACAGAACTCGTGAACCTCGGCCGGCGTGGCGCAACGAGCCACGTTGGGGTTGACGCTAAAGCCGGCGTTGCGCAGCCAGTCGAGAAATTCGCGCTGGCTGTGAACGTGCAGCGGATCGGTATCGGCGATGGCGTAGATAAAGGTGGCTAGGTCGCGGCGCGCCGTGACCTTGGGATCCTTTTGGCGCAGGCTGCCGGCGGCAGCGTTGCGCGGGTTGGCGAAGGGGTCGCGCCCCTCGGCATCGGCCTCTTCATTCAGGCGAACAAAGCTGCCCTTAGGCATGTAGACCTCGCCGCGCACCTCGATGGCGCGGTCGCGGTCGGCGCCCATGTGAGCGAGCGCCGGCTCGGACAGGTGCATGGGCACATCCTTGATGGTACGGACGTTGAGCGACACGTCCTCGCCCGTGGTGCCATCGCCACGTGTGGCCGCGCGTACGAAGGTGCCGTTTTGGTAGGTAAGTGCCACGCCCAGGCCGTCGATCTTAAGCTCGCAGGTATAGGTGACGCTACCGGCACCGAGCGCATCCTCGGCCCGCTGGAGCCATGCGTCGAGTTCGTCCAGATCCATGGCATCGTCCATGGAATACATGCGCGCCATATGCGTGACCGGCGTAAACTGCTCGCTCACGTACCCGCCCACGCGCTGGGTATAGCTGTCGGACGTCACCAGGTCAGGGTAGGTCGCCTCGATTTCCTGCAGTTCAACGAGCATTTTGTCAAAGGCGGCGTCTGTGATCTCGGGCGCGTCGAGCATGTAGTAGCGATAGGCGTGGTAATCGAGCTCGTGGCGCAACTCGGCCGCGCGCGCTGCCGCCTGGGCACGGGCATCGGCCGGTGCAGCGACATCCGCGCTCGCGGGCGTTTCGGTATCGATGTCCACACCGTCACCAAACAGGCTCGATTGCTCCATAGCGGCACTCCTTCGCTCGATTTCAAACGGATACTAGAGTACCACCGGTCACCATGACGCCGAATAACCCTTTCGAACCGCACCGAATCGGCAGCCGCCAGACCGGGGTTGATCGCGCGATCCAACCATGCTCTTATCAACTCTAAATGATCCGTTTTCCTCCGTCCCCAACGGATCAATAAGAAAAGAGGGGCCGTCCCACGTTGATGGGACAGCCCCTCTGGCCTCGATATGTGCGAAACGGCTCGCTAGTAACCCTGGCCGTAGCCTTGACCCTGGCCCTGCTGGCCCAACAGCTCCTCCAGGTACTGGCGCAACTGCTCGTCGGTGATGCCGCCGTTGCCGGTGTCGGTCGCGCTGTCGTCCTGCTGCTGGCTCTGCAGCTCCTCGTCAGAGCCCAACTCAACCGTGACCTTCTTCTCTTCCTTGCCGCGCACGAGCGTGATCTCGACCTTCTCGCCCACCTCGTGGCTGCGCAGCGCGATGATCAGGCCATCGGCGCTCGTAATCTCATCGTCGCCCAGCTTAGTAATGACATCGCCCTCTTGGATGCCAGCCTTGGCGGCAGGACCGTCCTCGACGACGCTTGCCACATACGCGCCGCTATCGGTGCTCAGCTTGTTGGTGCGGGCGTTGAGCGCATTGACGCTCGAAAGCGTAGCGCCCATGTATGGATGCACCGGCGTCTTGCCGTCGATAATCTGGTCGGCAATGTTCTTGGCGTAGTTAACCGGAATGGCAAAACCCACGCCAGAGCTGGAGCCCGAGTAGCTCTCGATGAGCGAGTTGATACCCACCAGCTCGCCATTGTCGTTGACGAGCGCGCCGCCGGAATTGCCCGGGTTGATGGCGGCATCGGTCTGGATCATGTTGGCGTAGATGGTGTTACCGCTGGTAGAGCTCATGGCCGTGGAGCGATACAGCGCCGACACAATACCCGTGGAGACAGACTGCTCGTTGCCGAACGGCGAGCCAATCGCCATGACCCACTCGCCCACGTTGAGCTTGGAGGAATCACCAATCTCGATCGGCGTGAGCTTGGAGGCGTCAGCATCCTTGAGCTTGATGACGGCCAGGTCGCTCGAGGCGTCGTTGCCCACGAACTCGGCCTCATAGGTGGTGCCGTCATCCATGGTAACCACGTACTGGTCATAGCCATCGACCACATGGTTGTTGGTGAGGATGTGACCCTCGGTATCGAGCACAACGCCCGAACCGACGCTGCCCGAACCATCCGACTCGTCGGCAGACTGCGAAAGCGAGCCATTTTGGCTGCCGCTCGAAGTGGCGGTAATGGAAACGACAGAGGGCAGGGCCTTGGCAGAGACGGCCTCGGCCAGCGTGGTGTCCTCGGAGTCGATGGTGATCTTTTGCGTCGATGAACCCGAAGCACCCGCCGTCACGGCGTTCCTGCCGCCGCCGATATCGAGCGTGCCGCTCATAATGAGCGCAATGACCAGCAGGGCGCCGCAGGCACAACCGGCGAGTGCCGTAATAAAGATCGGCAGCTTTTTGGTCTTGGTCTTGACCACCGTGTGCTTGTTCACGACCTGTTGGCCGCCCAGCGGCTTGCCGGTCTGCGTGTCGTAGGCCTGAACGTAGGGAATGTTGCTGTCGGCAGGCGTCGACTCCACCTGTACGCGCGGCTGCTGCTGAGTCTCGCCGGCATTACCCGGATCCTGGGGGCGCTGGGAATCGTTCTCGCTCATAGCTGCGATCCTTTCGTCAAATAACCAAAGGCCCGCCAAACACGTGGCGGGCCATCATTGTTCACGTTGAGTTGTACCCCAATATGCGGGTGAACGTGTATGAGAACGCAATCTTTTAGGAAGGCTTAAGTTCTGCTGCAAACTCGAAAGGGATCCACGCATGCGGCAAAACCACCACAAAGGTGCCTGTCCCCTTTGTGGTGAAAAGCTAGTCCTTAAACAGATAGCCCACGCCGCGGACGGTGGTGATATGTGCCGCGATCTGCGGGCCCACCTTGGAGCGGATGCGTCGGATGTGCACGTCGACGGTACGCGTACCGCCGCAGTACTCAAAGCCCCACACGCGGTGCAGCAGTACCTCGCGGCTGTAGGCACGGTTGGGATGCGTCGCCAAAAAGCTCAGCAGCGAGTACTCCATCAGCGTCAGGTCGATGGGCTCGTTATCGAGTGTCACCTGGTAGGTGGCCAGGTTAATCTCGAGGTTATCGATGTTGAGCACATCGTCGGCGGTGACGGTCTCCTCCTCGCCCATCAGACGCTGCGCGCGAGCCTTGAGCTCGTTGGGCGTTGCCGTGGGACATACAAAGTCGGCATGCGCGTGATTCGGCAGGCGCAAGGTACCGAGCGCCTCGTCATCGACGATCACCAACATGGGGACGCCGCCGCGATCGTCAAGCCACTTGGCAATCTGATCGATGCGGTCGCTGCGGATGCCATCGCAATCGAGGATCAGCAGGTCAAAGTCGTGCGCCGCAGTCGGCGAATCGGGGGTGGCCAGGCTCACCTCGACACCCAGGGTGGTCGTCAAGCTGCGGGCAAACTCGTGGAAGCGCGTCGTGCGCGCCATGAACAGGGCACTCTTTTCGGACATATCGGCCTCCAAAGAAATGAGCTCAATCGTACTGGAACAAGCCAGTGCGATTAGGAGTTCGCCAGGTAGTGCTTGATCTCCCACTCGGTGATCGTGGACTCAAACTTATGCCACTCGTCGCGCTTCTTTTTGAGGAAGAAGCCGTGGATGTGCTCGCCGAGGGCATCCTTCATAAACTGCGAGTCCTCAAACACGTCGAGCGCCTCTTTGAGCGAGCGCGGCAGCGGCGTGTAGCCGGCCTCGAGCATCTGACGGTCGGTAAGCTTGAGCGTCTCGGCCGTGGCCTCGGGCGGGAGCTCCAGCTTGCGCTCGATGCCATCGAGACCAGCCGCCAGCGTGACGGCGTTGACCAGGTACGGATTGGCCATGGGGTCGGGGCTACGAAGCTCGATACGCGTGGACAGCTGCTTGCCGGGCTTGTAGACCGGGATGCGGATCATGCTCGCGCGGTTGCGCAGGCCCCACGTGGCGTACTGTGGCACGGAGTCGCCGCCCGTGGTGATGCGCTTGTACGAGTTGACCGTGGGGTTGGTGATGGCGCTAATCTCGCGCGCGTGCGCCAGGATGCCGGCCATGTAGTGCTTGGCGATATCGGAGAGGTGGTACTTCTCGTCATCCTCGCCCCAAAAGACGTTGTTGCCGTCGTGGTCGAACAGCGACTGATGCAAAAACATGGCGCTGCCATCCTCGCCCGCCAACGGCTTGGGCATAAAGGAGGCATGGCAACCGCTCTCGTAGGCCTGCTGCTTAATGATGAGTTTGGCCGTGGTGATGGCGTCGGACATGCTCAGGGCCTCGGCGTGGCGCAGGCTCATGCCGTGTTGCGAGCGGCCGGCGGCGTGGAAGGTGTACTCCACGGGCACGGACATCTTCTCGAGCGTGAGGACCGTGTTGCGACGCAGGTCGCGGGCGGCGTCGCTCACCGAAAGATCGAAGTAGCCCACGTTGTCGAGCGGCTCGGGGGTGTGCTCGTCGGGGAAGTAGTAGTACTCCAGCTCGGCGCCCACGTTGAGCAGATAGCCGGCCTTCTCGGCCTTGTAGAACATGCGGCGCAACGCATCGCGCGGGTCGCCGGCAAACGGCTTGCGATCGGGAGTGCACACGTCGCAGAACACGCGGGCAACGCCGTTATGGCTCGGGCGCCACGGCAGGATCTGGAAGGTCGAAGCATCGGGGAATGCGAGCATGTCGGCTTCCTCGGGCGTGGCAAAGCCCTCGATAGCGGAGCCGTCAAAGCCAATACCCTCCTCAAAAGCGACCTCGAGGTCCTCGGGGCTAATGGCAAAGTTCTTGAGGCGGCCGAGAATGTCGACAAACCACAGACGCACAAAGCGGATGTCACGCTGCTCTACGGAGCGGAGTACGTAATCGATGTTCTGCTGGTTCATGTCGCTCCCCTTTCTTTCGGGCGGGTTTCGACTGGTCTATATCGCAGATACTATCGCAGAAAAATGTTTCCGCAGGGTTAAAGCGTATCAAGCGCTCAAAAAACGTGTGTGAACAGGCCGTTGCGAACGAGCGGCTAACGCGAGGTCGAAGCGCGGTGTTCGATGTGGCCGGGGATCTCGATGCGCTTGGGGGCGAGCTTTGCGGCATCGCCCACCGTAGTGGTAACGACGTCGATACGCTCGGACAGACGCTCGACTACGCGCTCGGCAATGGTGAGGGTGTCCTGCGCGGCCGTGGTCACGCCGCCAAAGAGCACGTGGTTCCAGGGGTAATCGTCAAACGTCGAGATCTTAAGACCGGCCGGCAACGAGGGTCCCAACTGTGCCAGTGCCTCGGTCAGACGTAGGAAGACCAGGCCGTTGACAGCGATAAGGCCGAGTCTTTTGCCCGCATAGCCGCGGATGGTCTCGTCCAAGCGGCCAACGCCAGTGGCACCGCCATCGGCCAAGGTGACAACCTCGCCGGCAAGGCCGCGTCGCGACAGCTCGTCGGTAAAGGCCTCGGCGCGCTCACGACGCACGGGGCTGTCGTCGCTCGCCTCGGTGAGCAGGCACAGGCGCTCGCTGCCCGCAGCAGCCAAGGCGTCTACCAAGCCAGCGACCAGCTCACGGTTGTTAGATGTCACCAAATCGATGCCGCCGTCGGCAACATCGCGGTCGAGCAGCACAACGGGCAGGCGCCCCGCTGCCGCGGCGATTGCCTCGTCGTTGCCTCCACAGGTGTTGACGACCAGGCCGTCCGCGCCGGCATCGATAAGTCTGGTGAGCGACTCTGCTTCCTTAGCGGGATCGTTGCCGCTAATGGCCGTCATAAGCGAGCAGCCGCGCGCGGCGGCGCTAGCGGAAAGGCCCTCGAGCATGGCGCTGGAGAACGGGTTGGCGATGTCGGCCAAGATCACGCCGATGAGGTTGGTGCGTGAGCTGCGCAGATTGCGCGCGGCGGCACGTGGGCGATAGCCGGTGCGCTCGATAACCGCCGCAATGCGAGCACGGGTTTCCTCGGTCATCTGCCCGGGGCGGTTGTTGAGATAGCGCGAGACCGTGGCCGGACTCACGCCCGCCTCGGCGGCAATGTCCTTAATCCTCATCTGCGCCATAGCGCACCCCGTTTCCCAATTGTCAGCAGTCTGAGCCATTTTAGGCATTTTTTAAAAATGCCGGTTGCAAAACGCTGTAGGTGAGTATACTACAACTCGAAACGAAACCGATTTCGTAAACCGATTTCGGCAAGCGTTGGCACGGTGGTGCAAAGATGTACCCTACCGTCTTGGCACCTCCGTGCCAACGCCATATCAAAGGTGTACGCACGAGCAAGAAGGAGCTGCACGACCATGGATAAAACGGTTCTTACCTTCGGCGAGATCATGATGAGGCTCTCGCCCAAAGACCATCTGCGCATTGAGCAGGCGACCGAGTTTGATGTCCGCTACGGCGGCGCCGAGGCAAACACCGCGCTTTCCCTGGCTTACCAAGGCGACAAGGCCGCTTACGTCTCCGTTGTCCCGGCCAACCGTCTGGGCGAGTGCGCGCTGCGCTCGCTGAAGGCCTACGGCGTCGACACCACGCGCGTCGTGCGTCAGGGCGACCGTCTTGGCTCCTATGTGTTTGAGGTCGGCGCCTCGCAGCGCGGCAACGGCTGCGTCTACGACCGCAAGTATTCCGCCATCAACATGGCCAAGCGCGACGTCTTTGACTGGGACAAGATCCTCAAGGGCATCGATGTCTTCTATTTCTCCGGCGTGACCCCCGCCGTCTCCGATGAGATGGCCGCCGCCTGCAAGGAGGCGCTCGCCGTCTGCCGCGCCAAGGGCGTCACCACCGTGTGCGACGTGAACTATCGCGGCAAGATGTGGTCGCCCGAGAAGTCGCAGGCCACCATGAAGGAGCTTCTGCCGCTCGTCGACATCTGCATCGCCAACGACGAGGATGCGCCTGCCGGCCTCGGCATGACCTGCGTCTCTGGTTCCCTTGCCCACGGCATCGAGGAGCGCGACACCTATGTCGAGATGGCCCGTCAGATCTGCGCCGAGTACGGCTGCAAAAAGGTCGCCTCGGTCGTTCGCAACATCTCCTGCGTCGAACGCTCCATCTGGATGGGCATGCTCTTTGACGCCGAGAGCAGTGAGCACTGGTTCTCCCCTGCTCACGACGTGCACGTGCTCGAGGGCGTTGCCGCCGGCGACGCTTTCAACGCCGGCCTCGTCCATGCCCTCATCAACGACTTTGACCCGCAGGCTGCCGTCAACTACGCGATTGCGGCCTCGATCCTCAAGCTCACCATCAAGGGCGATTCCAACTTGGTGACCGCAGACGAGATCGCAGCCGTTGCATCCGCTGCAGACGGTGGCACTCGCGTCGCCCGTTAATTCGTTCCCCATTCCGCGAGCTGCAGCTTTCCAATCCCATACCCCTGCGGCCCGCTCCCCGATTCCTCCGGTCGGGCAAAACCACCAGTCCCATTCCGGTTTTGCCTGGCATTCCCTACATGACTGGTCGAGCAGCCGGTTTTGGAATTGCTTGAACCCCAAGCAGTGCCTCCGATAACCAATCCAAAATCGGCTCCTGACCAGCATATTTGGCAATCACGCGCCCAAGCGCGCCATACATCGAAAGGAACATCATGTTCGATCAGTTCTACACCACGCTCGAGTCCCTGGGCATCGTGCCGGTCGTCGTGCTCGACAAGGTCGAGGACGCCGCTCCACTCGCCCACGCCCTTATGGCAGCTGGCATGAAGTCCGCCGAGGTCACCTTCCGCACCGCCTGCGCCGCCGAGTGCATCGCCGCTATGGCCGAGGCCGAGCCCGAGATGTGCGTTGGCGCCGGCACCGTCCTGACCGTCGAGCAGGTTGAGCAGGCCCGCGCAGCCGGTGCCAAGTTCATCGTCTCCCCGGGTTATAACGAGGACGTCGTGAAGCACTGCATCGACATCGACCTGCCCGTCCTTCCCGGCACCGTGACCCCCTCCGAGGTCACCGCCGCCGAGAACCTGGGCCTTAAGGTCACCAAGTTCTTCCCCGCGTCCCAGTATGGCGGCCTAAACACCATCAAGGCCCTCGCCGCTCCGTTTGTCGGTCACCGCTTTATGCCCACCGGCGGCGTGAGCACCGCCAACGTCGAGGAGTACCTGAACTCCTCTGCCATCATCGCCTGCGGTGGCACCTGGATGGTCAAGCCGGCCCTGTTTGCCGATGGCGACTTCTCCAAGGTCGAGCAGATCGCCCGCGAGGCCATGGACGTCGTCAAGAAGGTCCGCGGCTAGGTCTAGCTCTCTATCGCGAAAGGGGGCGTGCCCTAGACCTCGCCCCCTTTCTTTTAAAGCGGCTCGGAAGCGCGCCGTTTCCGTCACGAACAAGAACCGAAACCGTCTTGTATGCTGATAGAACGTGACGGAAGCGACACGCCCCCGAGCCGCTTTGCCTACTCGGCTGGCAACCGCGCCCAGTTGAGCCACATCGACAAAAACCGAGCCATCAAAACAGCTGCGGCGCCGTCTGGAGGAATGGACCCTTGCTTACGGTCTTTTCCTCCAAGCGGCGCCGCAGCTTTTTCGTGCCCCGATGTGCCCCGGCAGTTGCGGTGAAATATGGACTGCTTACACCATCAGAGCCGCAAGACAATCCCTATTTCACCGCAACTAATGAAGGGAACGAGTTAGATGGCCGAGTCTTTGGACAGCTCAAAATAGTCGGGATGCAAGGCAATAACCGGACCCTGCTCCTCGGGCATTAGATGCAAATGCGTCTCTGCCAGATAGCTCGCCGTGTCGGTATCGCCCTTCTTAATGGCCTCGAGAATCCGGCGATGCTGCCCACGGATCGGCTCCCAGTCCAGATCCTGCGACACCATACGCAACCAGTTGTATCGCTCAAAGTGCGTATTGACGCTCTTCATCCAATCCCACAACATGTGACGGCCGGCAATCGCAAAACACGTCTCATGGAACAGGTTGTCCAGGTCGAAAAAGCGACGCGTTTCGCCATGGTCGAGCGACTCGGACTCGGCAAGAATCTGCTCAAGCCGCTGCTTTTGCTCGGGCGTAGCAGCCGAACAGCATTTAATGAGTACGCTTCTTTCGAGCTTTTCGCGCAAGAAACAGGCATTCTCGGCGTGTTCCATGCTGATCTTAGAAACGTAGGTGCCGCTTTTGGGACGTGTTTCGACCAGCTCCTGCTCGCGCAGGCGCACAAAGGATTCGCGAATGGGCGTACGCCCGATTCCTGTCTCTTTTTCCAGACCAATCGCCGAAAGGCGCGTGCCGGGCTTGAGCTCGGCATAGATGATCTTGGAGCGCAATGCGTTGTATGCCTGGTCTTGCAGGCTCTGATAATGCTGGTGTTGTTCCATAAAGCCCTCGGATGAAGCCCACGGTTTGTCGAATATCACCACGTAATACTATCGCATCCCCCATCTCCTCATTTACGGCGAAATAGGGGCCACTAGCGACACCCGCGCCGTCAAACAATCCCCAATTCGGCGCAACTTCCAACCAGTCATTTAGGGACGAGGCTTTTAGCTAAGGTTGAACAAAAAAGCCCCGAGCTCATGCAAGCTCGGAGCTTTTCGTGCCACGCATCTATGAGAGGAGATATTTGATGCGCATGGGCGCTACTCCATGTAGCCACCCTGAATGGCGGAAACTGCATGCTCGGTAAAGAACTTGAGCGTTCCGGAGGTATAGCGATTAGCCTTGGGCTTCCAAGCGGCTCGGCGCTCGGCCAGGACGGCGTCGACCTCGGCCGGCTCCATCTCCTTGCCGGCGATGCCCACGATAGACAGCGAGCGCTCGGGGATGTTGATCTGGATAAGGTCGCCCTCCTCGATCAGGGCAATCGGGCCGCCCACGGCAGCCTCGGGCGAAACGTGACCGATAGCCGGGCCCTTGGAGGCGCCGGAGAAACGGCCGTCAGTGATCAGGGCAATGCTCGCGCCCAGCTCGGGGTCGCTGGCGATAGCCTCGGTGGTGTAGAACATCTCGGGCATGCCGGAGCCCTTGGGGCCCTCATAGCGAATGATGACGGCGTCGCCGGGCTTGACCTCGTGCGTCAGGACGGCGTGGATAGCGTCCTCCTCGCAGTCGAACGGACGCGCCTTAAGCGTGGCCTGGAACATCTCGCGCGGAACAACCGTGTGCTTGACGACGGCGCCCTCGGGAGCAAGGTTGCCGTGGAGGATGGCGATGGAGCCGTCGGTACCAAAGGCCTGGTCAAACGGGCGAATGATGTCCTCGCGCTTGAGGTTCCACTTCTCCAGGTAGCGGCCGCACTTCTCGTAGTAACCGTTGTTCTTAAGGTCCTCGAGGTTTTCGCCGAGGGTCTTGCCGGTGACGGTCATGACATCGAGGTGGAGCATCGACTTGATCTCCTCCATGATGCGCGGCACGCCGCCCGCATAGTAGAAGAACTGCGCCGGCCACTCGCCTGCGGGACGGACGTTGAGCAGGTAGTGAGCGCCACGGTGCAGGCGATCGAAGTCGTCGGCGGACATCTCGATGCCAAACTCGCGAGCGATCGCGGGAATGTGCAGCAGCGAGTTGGTGGAACCGGAGATGGCGCCGTGGACCATGATGAGGTTCTCGAAGGACTCCTTGGTCACGATGTCGCGCGGGCACAGGTTGTGCTCAGAGAGCCACACGGACTGGCGGCCGGCCTCGCGGGCAAACTCGCGCAGGTCGGAGCTGGTAGCGGGCAGCAGGGCGGTACCGGGGAGCATGAGGCCCAGGGCCTCGGCGGTAACCTGCATGGTCGAGGCGGTGCCCATAAAGGAGCAGGCGCCGCAGCTGGGGCAGGCGTTGTGCTTGGCGAACTCGAGCTCCTCGCGGGAGATCTCGCCGCGCTCGTAGCGGGCCGAGATAGCGCCGAGCTGCTCCAGGGTCAGCAGGTCGGGGCCGGCATCCATGACGCCGCCGGTGACGACGATCGAGGGGATGTTGATGCGGCCCATGGCCATGAGGTTCGCAGGCAGACCCTTATCGCAGCTGGCGACAAAGACGCCGGCGTCGAACGGGGTGGCCTTGGCATGAATCTCGATCATGTTGGCGATCATGTCGCGGCTGGGCAGCGAGTAGTTGATGCCGTCGTGGCCCTGGGCCTCGCCGTCGCAGATATCGGTGCAGAAGTAACGGGCACCGTGACCGCCGGCCTCGGCAACGCCAGCACGGACCTCCTCGACCAGGTCGAACAGGCCGGCAGAACCCGGGTGCGAATCGCCAAAGGTCGACTCGATGATGACCTGCGGCTTGTCCAGGTCTTTGATGCTCCAGCCAGAGCCCAGGCGCAGCGGATCCATCTCGGGGCTGATGGTGCGAAACTTGCCGGAACGCGGCTGCAGCTTGGCAACCAGGTCGGCGGCCTCCTGTTGAATCTGTGCTTTGGTCTTCTCGTCCATGATATTCTCCTCTTTTGGTTTGAACGGTTGTACCAATCGTTGGTTAATGAATCAGGTGTAAATGGGTACCGAGCGATGCACTCGGCAAAAGATGCTTAGCTACGCGAACTAGGCGAAGAACGAAATCACCAGGGCGCAGGCAAGACCCGAAAGGCCGATGAGCGTCTCCATAACGGTCCAGGACTTGAGGGTGGTCTTCTCGTCAATCTCCAGGAACGAGGAGCACATCCAAAAACCGGCATCGTTGACGTGCGAGAGTGCCGTGGCGCCGCCGCAGATGGCAAGACAGATGGCGGCACGCATGAGCACCGAAGCGCCGGCGACCGCAGGCATAGCGGCCATAATGCCCGATGCCATGGTCATAGCGACGATGGAGCTGCCGACAGAAGCACGCACCATGACGGCAATCAAAAAGGCAACGACCACCAAAGGCAGCGGTGAGGCCTCGAGCATAGGGCCGATAACCTGGCCCAAGCCGCAGTCTTGCAGCATCCAGCGAATGACGCCGCCACAGGCGATAACCAGCAAGATCATGCCGACGGGCTTAAGCGAACGGTCGAGCAGAGCCTTGAGCTCGGCGCCGGAATAACCGCGGCGCGCACCCAGCAGATACATCGCAACGAGCGTGGCGAGCGTCAAAGCGACGAACGGCTTGCCCAGGAAGGCAAGGATCGAGGCGACCTGCTCGGGCATGGAGATGTAAGAAGACAGCGTACCAAGCAGAATTAGGCAAAGCGGCGTGAGCACGATCGCGAGGACCATGCCAAAGGAGGGAAGCTCCTTGTCGTCACTTGCCCCCTCGGCGGAAGTGAAATGCTCGGGAACGTCCGTAAAGATGCGGCCGCCCACGTTGCGGCCCCACACGACGCCGGCTACCGCCATGGCGATGAAGGCGGTGGGGATACCGACGAGGATCATAGTGCCCAGGTCGACACCGAGCGTGCCGGCAACCAGGACCGAACCGGCCGAAGGCGGCACGAACGCATAGCCAGCCGCCAGTCCCGCGAGCAGGGCGATGCCGTAGTAGAGGGTCGACTTCTTGGTCTGCGACGCCACACTAAAGGCAAGCGGGATCAAAACGACCACGCCGGCCTCAAAGAACACCGTAGTGCCGATGACCAGACCGGTAATGCCCAGTGCCCAGCTGGAGTGACCCTGCCCAAAGGTATCGATGAAGGTCTGGGCGATCTTCTTGGCGCCGCCGCTCTCTTCAAGAATCTGACCAAACATCGAGCCCAAGCCAATGAGCAGGGCGATGTTTTGCAGCGTGGTGCCCACGCCCTTGGTGACGGTGTCTGCCACCATGTCGAGCGGCATGCCGGCACCGATACCGATCACGAACGCCGAGACCATCATCGACAGCACGGGGTGCAGCTTGAACTTGATGATGAGCGCAAGCAGCAGCGCGATGCCCACGATGGCGGCGATGACCAGTCTGGTGGGGTCTGCCATAAACGTTGGGTCTGACATCTTTCCTCCAATTCATCAGACCTTTTGAATTCGTCTGATGACTATAGCGTGTTTTAGAAAGGTCTGATGTTTCATTTTGAAATTTGTTCGAAATACATCAGATGTATTTGGTAAACGGTCGTATTTGCGCTGCGAACGGTATATCTAAGCCGCCCGACTCAAATCCAGCGGCCAATATCGCATCCGTGGTGCGCTAAAATAGCTCAGATGAATTTTGTAATGAAAGGTATAGCTATGGCCCGCGCCGAATCGGGACTCCCCGAGCAAATATCGGAGAAAATCATTCAATTGATTCTGGATGAACACCTTGAGCAAGGCGATCGCCTGCCCAAGGAAACCGTGCTGGTCGAGCGCTTGGGCGCCGGCAGGAGCACCGTGCGCGAGGCCATGAAGTTGCTGCAGTCGCGCAATATCGTGCGCATTAAGCAGGGTTCGGGCACCTATGTGGCGTCAAACCCCGGCGTTGCCGACGACCCGCTGGGCTTTACCTTTATCGACGACAAGCAGCGCCTGGCGCGCGACCTACTCGAGGTGCGCTTTATGATCGAGCCGCAGATTGCACGCATGGCAGCCGAGCACGCAACCAACGACCAGGTCGTCTGTATCAAAGATCTCTGCGACGAATCCGAGCGCCTGGCCGAGGCCGGTGAGGATTACTCCGCCGCCGACACCGCGTTCCACAATGCCATTGCCGAAAGCTCCGGAAACCTCGTCGTTCCCCGCCTGATGGGCGTGCTCAAGGCATCCGTCCCCCTCTTTATCGACGTGACCGGCAAAAAGCTCGTCGAGGAAACTATCCGCACGCACCGCGATGTGGCCGACGCCATCGCCTCACGCAATCCCACCGCTGCGCACGACGCGATGTATCTGCACCTGGTGTATAACCGCAACATGATTGCGGAGGGCACGCAGACACAGAGCGAATAGACATCCGCGCGGCAAGAGCGACATGTCAACCAACTAAACGACGACAACGCACGTAGCGAGCTTGCTGACGCCCGCGCCTATAACGTATTTCACGGCCGGAATCACCGTCTTGCCGCAATCGATATTTGTATTTGCCTCGGGTCGAAGCAAGACGCGCTCGCCTTCCGTTTGGCCCACGGCATCGACACGACAGGCTACATCGATATCCTCCAACGTCACCCAATGGTAATCACCCGGTACCGCAAAGCCCGCGTCAAAGGCGACGCACTCCACAGCGCTTTTAACAACATGATTACGAAGTTGCCCGTTCGCAAGAGGAATCACCTCGGTCACCACATCGATATCGGGGCACGGACTCCAACTTGTCCGCACGGCGCGACGACCGTCATCGAGTGTTACGACCTCGCTTTTATCCACACCGTCACGAACAAATACGCGCCCGCCAACCACAAATGCCAGCATGCTGTCGGGCGCCGCTTCCCCGAGCGAACGCTGCGAGCGCGCAACGCTAAAGCCAAACCGCGTCGAATAGGCAAACTTGCTGTACTTGTTATCGGACTGGGCAAATGGGTGTCCAGGGACGCGGCCGCTCGAATAGAGCACAACCTCTCCTGTATCATCGCGCGCAACCAGAGCCGTCTTTCCCAGCGCATCGTCGGCAGCACGCGGAGGAAGCGCAAGTTCAGTTTCGGATACGCTCCAAAACCGGTCATCCTCGGGAAGCGCCAGGCACGCAAACGCCATCAGGCACCAGTACGGCGAACCGGCGGCGTTATATCCTTCGCACATGTGCTGGTTGGGATACTTGTAACCTAGCGAAAGCACGTGGCCATTGTCACAGATGCTGCTTGGGTCCCAGGCCTTTATATTTCTAACAATGAGACCCTTGAGCGTTCCGATGTCAAAATCATGCCCCAAACAGACGCCCGCTGCCGCGGCAATCGACCAAAAGCCCGACTGCGCAAAGCGATAGACCATCGAGCGCCCATACGGCACCGCCTCGCCACGCGCCGAGAACAGCTTGACGTAATCGGCCGCAAACAGCTTGAGCCTATTAAGGTAAGCGGCAGCCCTCACGGCATCGTGGCTTCCGAACTTCCAGATGTACAGGATTGAGAAAAACTGAAACGTCATGGCATTGTAGTAATCGGGCAAGCCCGTCGGCCCATCCTTGTACCAGCCGTCGCCGTCATAAAAATCGTCGAGTGCCCGAAGGTCCTCGTCTAGAATTTGTTGGCTATAAGACATACCGAGCTCGCGCAGAGCAAGGTTAACGAGCGCCTGAAACCATAGCCAGTTACCAGCAGGGCAGCTGTGATCATTGATTTTTCCGAGCCATGCCGCAGCGCGCTCACGCTGCCCATCGCTCAACGGCTCCCAAAGCACATTGGGGGCTAGCAAGAGCGCGTATGCGATGGCAGCCATCTCAACGAACTTCTGGTCGTGGTCGCGACAATCGCCCCAATAGGCACCCGACTGAGGATCGGTACCCGCAATGAGCCCATCGCAATAAATGCGCTCGAAAGTCCCGCCGGCACTTTGGGAGCCGCCTGCCCAATACGGGGCCAAGCCCCACAACGGCCGCGCCCATGCCTCCATGGGAATGACCTCGTCCTCGTACTGCGCTCCACCACCAGCAAGATAGAGCAACGCCTCGCTGTCGCCATAGTTCGGCAGCAGCGGATTCAAATAGTCGAAAAGTATCTGCGAAAGCGCTTTTCTATCCATCCTTCAATCCTCCTAGAGCAAGCTCGGCCGTAAAGAGCGACTCCTATCTACGCACACGAGCGAAGAGCCTCAGTTTGCCATACATATGCTATTTCTGCTTTTTGTACAGCACCTCGGCAACGACCTCGGACCGCTCTGCGCATCGAACGCCACGGAACGGCTCGTCGGTAGCGCACTCATATATGACGTCTTTTTCCAAAAGAGAGCTGTTGTCGCTCATTTGGACAAACGGCTTCCCGGCGTTCATCGCATCGGGCTCGTACGAAATCTGGCAATCGTTAAACTCGAGCAGACCGGGCACCGCTTCGTTTCCGTTAAAGAACGAGCTCATGGTCACGCCCTGCGCTTTGCAGCCCTCAAAGTGCATATCTACCAGCGGACGCTCGGTTTGATAGCCCTTCTCGGATCCAAAGTCGTAGTTGATCAAACGCCCCGGATTGACAAACGAACAGTTGTGCAAGCGCCAACTGCACGAATCGCCACGATACACATCACCGGCGGGCGAATAGTATTTGACCGCCGCATGCATATGGTGAGTACCTTCGAGGATATGCTCATACTCGCCCGGACCGACAAAGCGGCAAGAATCGACCAGCAGGTTTATGCAACCCAGGCGAATGGCATTGCATGCGGTATTGAGCAGGCAGTCCTCGACGACGACATTGCGTGCGTCGAAACCGGCGACACAATCGTCTCCCGTCTTGAGCGTGCACGAACGGATCGTGACGTTGTTGCAGTGGTGGATGTTCAGCCCATCGTGACCGCCCAGAATGCTCACGCGCCCAATAAACACGTTGTCGCACGAGTCGATCTGATGGCTCCAATTTGCACTGCGCACAAAGGTGTAGCCCTTAAGCGTCACATTGCGGCACCGGCAGATGCGGATACCCATGGCGCCGCGAAAGCCCTCCTCCCCTGCCGGGTCGGTGCAATCGACGCCGTCAAAGAAGCTGCCGGGCTCGCCCACGATCGTAACGTTTTGGGCATCGGCCACCGTCAGCAACGCACGCGTATAGTGCGGGGGAAGACGCTGAATGCGCACGATCTCGGGGTCAGTCGCATAACGCAGCGTAGTTGGGATATCCCAATCGGTATAGTCGGCAATCTCGTCAGAGCCCTGGATGGTCGCCCCGGCCTCAAGATACAGCTCGGTATCGCCGTACATGCGAATCGATCCGACACGATACGTACCGGCGGGAACCACGACACGAGCACCCCGTGCGTCACGCGCACGGTCTAAAATCTCCTGAAACTCAGCCGTCACGCAACCGCTGCGGTCTGCGAGCTCGGCAGGAACACGAAGGATAGTGAGAGACATATCAGTCCTTTCGTTTCTCAATGGATCAATGGCCATCGATCGACAAATCGGGGCCAGAATCGCTCCATGCGATTTCAATCGGGTCGTGCTTGATAGGTAAAAACGTAACGGGAAGTATCGAATAGCCCGATGCTCCCAGATCGTCTGGATGCCAATGATCGAGGAGCACATAATGACGCCCACCGGCCTTAAACAGGCAAGTTGCCTGGCCATCGTAGGTGCTTCTGGCGCAATCGCCCACGCAGGGGTTATCGATGAGCTTCCACGGCCCAATCATCTGCGGCGCCGTGCCAAATAGAGCCGGATTCGCCCGCCAGCCAGTACATCCGCTCGTAAGCAGATAGAGCTGGCCGCATGCACTCAACACACAGGGAGACTCTCGTTCTTGCTCGGAAAAAACGCGAACGAAACCGCCCAGGACGCCTTCGTAGTCTTCGGTAAGCGGTGCGACGTGCAGCGTTTTATTGCCCTCGGAGCTACAGACAAGGTATGCAGGACCTCCGTGCTGCTCATGCAGCGTGAAATCCCTGCTGTCCTGGCCGCAGGGTCTAAACACATCCACAAGCTCAAAGGGGCCAGTTGGAGCATCGGACGCGGCAACGCCCACGCCGGCGAAGCGGTAGCGCGCATCGTCCGCATGAAACCAAAGGACATAGCGACCCGTCTTGGCATTAAACAGCACACGCGGTCGCTCCATCACGCCCGAGGGCCTCAAGACATCGTATTCACTCGCGCGCTGCGCGCAGAACACTAAGCCGCAGTCATCCCAGTCGACAAGGTTGGTCGAGCGATAGCAGCGAATACCGATCGCGTCCATGCGGCGGTTGATGGTTATGCCCGATTTATCCTCCCCATACCAATAAAAAACGGTTTTTCCCGCTACTTCGATGGGAAGAATCCATCCGCCATGAGCCTGTATGGGCCTACCGTTCGAATCTTGCCAAAGCGTTCCGTTCTTTTGGGCACTCATCGAGGGTCCTCACCGTTGGCGGCAGAAAGCACACGACCCCAAATCTCAATCTGGCTTAACCCGGGAAACCCGTCCTCATCGATTTTTACAAGATTTTGCAGCTTGACCCACGAAACGATACGGTCTCCCAGCTCAAACGTTTGCCGCGCTCCCATCTTCTTGAGCGTCAGATCCATAACAGAACCGTCCGAAAGCTCCAGCTGTGCCTGGCGCCAGCATGTATCGTGCGGAAAATCGGCGCGAAGGTACAGCCGCAGTTCATCTGCGTTAACCGGCTCTCCAAAATCAATCTTGAGCCATGCATCCGCACGTCCGGCGACACTCCACGACTCGTGCGGCCAACTTCCGTGATTTGACGTCTCCATCACGCCGTCAATCACGTTGCGAGCAACAAACTGGGGGTTATCCATGGGAACATTTGAGGTCACGTGTGGATAAACGCCTGTCATGTCCTCGCAGTCGCACGCGTTGAGCGAAAGGTTGCGCCAAGCAGCGGCTTCGCGAGGGTCTTCCCGTCGAACGTATGCAAAATGCCGATCGCCCTCAAACGCCCATCCCTTGCCGTAGGCTTTCTGGCGGCATCCGAGTGGAATCGGAAATTCAAACGAATCCTCGGTCATGAGGACGCGGCTTTCCGCAAGCGAGACATCGAGCCTCAACACAAGGCGAACCGGATGGGTATCGCTGCGAACGACGAGCTTGTCACCGGGTAGATACTCCCCTCGCCATGCCAATGTCACCTCGTCCTCTTGCTCAGCGGCATACACGACTTCGCCCGTAGCCCGAACGACACTCATGCTGAGCACAGACATATATCCTCTTCTCTATCGATCGCGATATGAAAACGAACCGAATGTCGCCGTTGAGCTCTTGTCCCACATATCGATGCAGGAAAGACCGACGACCATGCCGGTATAGGCAGGAAAGCCGACGTGCTCGTCGGACAGCACCGAAGCATCGAGCACTAGCGGAGCCCCCGCCCCGTCGGTCACAAATCTGCGAATGTCCTCGTCAAACGAATAGAAGAAGCGCATGTCGTAGCCATCGACTTCGACGCCAAGCTCAAGCGCCTCGACATCGTCGGGAACCACGATGCCCGCATCGCCCAGAGGCATGCCGTAGGCCCCCCTCTCACACGTCATAACCTGGAGCACGCGACAGGACCGCTTTTCATCCCACGTAAGATGCAGATAATAGAACGCACGCGAGTCGTATTCGCAGATCAAACCCGCCATTTGGTTGTAATGACGCGGGGCAAACCTCACCGTGCATCGCGCGGTCCATGCATGGCTGCAAACGCGACGGACGAGTTTTGACTGCTGATGTGCCGAGCTCGGCGACTCGCCGCCCTTGAGCGTAAGACCTTCGGGACCGACGCTCCACCAACCACCATCGCGATAGCGGCAGCAAAGCCACTCTTCCTGCCAGAGCCTATCCGCATCATCGAAAGTTGTGTCGTAGGACATAGATTCGCTTGGTGCGGAAACCTCTCCCTGCACATCAAACGTGGCCGGGGCCGTGCAGGCACCCTCTGCCAGACGCGGCCACCCATCTTGCCATACAATCCGCGCCATACCGGTCTCGCGGCCGAGCACAGAGTAGCCCGATTCATGTTCATCGAATGTATGCTTGGAGCCATCGCGCTGAGGCAGATAGCGACTGCATAAAAACGAGACGTACCACGAACCGTCGGGTGCCTGCGCAAAGTTGCCATGCCCTGTGCGACGCAACGGACTGTCGCTTAACCAAGCGCACACGAGCGGTTCGGGACACGTCTCATACGGCCCCCAAAGTTCGCGCGATCGAGCCATGCGGATCCTATGGCGACGACCCGTACCGCCTTCGGCACAGGCAATGTAATACCACTGGTCATGCTTGAGCACGTGCGGACCCTCGCGCAGCCAGTTCACCGCATCGCCGTTATCCAAAACAACCTGAGCTTCACCGATTAAGCCGTCCTCAAGCGAAAACTCCTGCATTACCAGGCCGTTGAATTTGTGATGGTCATCAATGGGACGGGGATCCCATTGGGGGTTGATAACGTAATGCCGACCGTTCTCGTGGAAGAATCCGGGGTCGAAACCAGATGCGTTGACAAAGACCGGCTTAGACCAAGGGCCGTGTGGATCGCGTGCAGTTACCACATAGTTGCACACGTCCTTGAATACGCCATCGATCTGATAGGCGATAGTGTATGTGAGCCAAAAGAGATCGCCTGTCTCATCATAGGAAAGATCGGGTGCCCAGACGCCAGCAGAGTCGCGGACACCGCGCAGGTCCAGATCGGACAGCGCGCCGCCAATGGAATGCCAGGTGATCAAATCGTCAGATTCGTAGAGCGAAACCGCCGGCACCCATTGAAACGTCGACGTGGCGAGATAGTACTTCCCGTGCGCCTGGCACAGGCACGGATCTGGATGAAAACCTCGGAGCACGGGATTGGCAATCGTTGTCATCGGCTACACCCTTTCCCTCAAAATTCTATCTATCGCATACGCGACGCCATCGTGGTTATTGTCGAGCGTTTGCGCATTTGCAACGGCCTTTACCTGCGGCAGCGCATTGCCCATGGCAATACCGAGACCCACCATCGATATCAATTCGACGTCGTTCTCGTCGTCTCCAAGCGCGGCAACCTCATCGATTCTCACACCCAATTCCTTTGCCAAGGCGGCAACGCCCTCGGCCTTGGAGCAGCCCTTGGCGATAGCATCGCACCAGCAGACATCGGACTGAAC
The DNA here is from genome assembly GCA_900542085.1 of uncultured Collinsella sp. Taxonomy (GTDB): domain Bacteria; phylum Actinomycetota; class Coriobacteriia; order Coriobacteriales; family Coriobacteriaceae; genus Collinsella. The sequence goes on along the minus strand of UQMK01000012.1, from coordinate 44,176 downwards.
GGCCTCGATGTCCTTAATGGACGACAGCTCGCGCTTGACCAATCCATAGACCTCGGGATCGTCATGGTGAACGGCACCCTTAAGGATTCGACCGGCATGCGCTTGAGCCGCCTGGCGCAGCTCGTCATAAGAACCTAGTCGGGTATACCGTTGCGTTGCGGGAGACTCTCCGCCCTTGCGCTCGATAGATCCGGCGCAAAGGTTAAATTCGCCACCCGCAAGCGATATATAGCAATTATGTTCTGCTGCGATATCGATGGCCTTCTGCACATCCACATCGATCAATCCGTGACGGAACACCTCATGGTCGTCAAGCATGACATAGGCACCCGAAAGGCAGACGGCGGTATGAGGCAACCCCAGTCTATCGGCGGTCTCGGCAATATTGAACGGATGGCGGCCGCTCGCGATGGCGACGTCTATGCCGGCATCACGAGCACGGTCGATTGCGCGCCCGTTAGCCGCCGTTATCTGCTTCGACGAATTGAGTACCGTACCGTCCAAATCAATACAGATCAGCTTGATCGCAGGGATGGCTACCTTGTCAATGGTCGCGTCTACCACAACAGCGTATCCCTTCCGACAAGACGTAAAACCGCCTCGAGGAAATAGTAATCTCCGTACACCATGGGAACATGGCGATCTTTTTCGGAGAAATAGGCACCTGAGCACATGGTGACAACGCCGTCATGCTCGAGATTCCAATCACAGAAACGCTCATCGGTCGCGCGCAGGATTCTAAGCGCCCACGTCACCCACTCGTCGTGCTCCGTACCCTCGCAGAAGTGTGCAATTTCGAGCATTCCGCATGCGGCGATGCAGCCGGCAAGCGCATCCCACCAGTCGATATCGACGGGCTGGCGGAAGTCGAGCTTGGCGACATTGCCCGTCAGCGAAACTTGACTGGTAAAGTAGTTCGCCACGCGCTTTGCCGTTTCGAGGTAACGGGCCTCGCCCGTATGGCGGTACGAAAGTGCAAAGCCATACACCGCCCACGCCTGACCACGGCTCCAACTCGAACCCGAGGCATAGCCCTGGCCCGCGGGCGTATCGAGCAGCTCGCCATTGTGTGGGTCGAGGACAATAATATGGTTGCACGACCCATCGCCGCGAACTGTATTGTTCATCACGGTGTCGGCGTGGTCTTCGGCAACATAGGTGAACCGCGGGTCGCCAATAACATCGCTCGCCCAGTAAAGTAGCGGGATGTTCATCATCGAATCGACGATAACCCAACCGGCGCGATCGCGATTCCACGAACGAATGAACTTGCCCCGCGGATTATAACGACCGGCCAAAAGATGGGCTGCATGGAGGCCGCGCGCCTGGCTGCGCTCGTTGCCCGTCAGTCGATAATCGGCAACGGCCGAAAGCAGCCACATAAAGCCGACATCGTGATGAAGACCGGTATAGCGATCAAGCGCGCCGTCGAGCTTGTCCTCCACCACGCGAGCGGCCAGCAGGTATTTTTCGTCTCCGGTCGCGCCGTAGCACTGCCACAAGATGCCCGGCCAAAAACCGTTTGTCCACCAAATAAGATCTTCGGGCGTAGCCGACATATCCTTTTTGTAGACACCGTCCTCGGCGATATAGGGGATCTTACCGCCAATTCGATCGCACTCGGCACTAAAGCGCTCGATGAGCTTTGCATAGGTCGAGTCCAGCCATGCGGCGTCATCGGAACACAAGTTAAACGGTTGTGTTGACATGGATCCTCCTTGTGAGTTGGTCCGCAGGAATCCCCAGAAGCCGCGAAGCCTCTTCGCGATAATCCCGCGAGCGTTTACGATTTGTTTCGCTATAAATCTGCGAGAGCAAATATGCGGCGTATCCGCGTCGACGCCCCGAAAGCGTCGCGTATTTGTTCTCCAGCTCGGTCCTATACATCTGCCCGTTATGGCACACGGCGATATCAAAATGGCATCGATAGGTCTTGACCTGCTGCTCGGTCATGCCGGCCTGCGGCATTTCGATCAAGATGCGGTGACAATGCTTGCGGTCCCCGTTGGCGGCAAAGCCGTCAAAACCGTCGGCAAGCACCATCGATCGCTGCGCATCGTTTAGCTTGAGGCCCATAAGGCCGTTGAATGCCTCGACCATTTGGTCTTTATCGCCCCGGCGCGCCAGCGCGATAAATCGCAAGCGCTCGCGAGCAAACACCGACAAGGCAAACCTTGCCGCAAAGCCATCGATCTTGGAGAAAAACCAGTCCAGATCGCCCTCGCGCGCAGCGGCATTCAAGTCACGATAGATGCGGTAGCGAAGGTAAAAGCCACCCGCCGTAAAGACGATTGCGAGCACGGCAATAAGCGCGATTGCATATCCCAGACCCATAGCGGCCTACCTCCTAATGAGAAAGGGCGAAAGCGGATGGGACCACCGCTTTCGCCCAAACACGAACTTTGATCGTTAGGCGACCGTACCGCCGGTGACACCAAGCAGGGTGAAGACGACACACAGTACCAAGATGGTCGCGAGCAGAACCATGGCGCTGTTCTTGGACTTGGACTTACGCAGGTAAGCAAAGGAGCCAAGGGTGATTGCCAGCGGGACAATGCCCGGAAGAATCGAGTCGAGCATGGCCTGCAGGTTGAAGGTGGCGCCGCCCGTAGGGATAACGAGCGTAGTGGTGACCGTAACGAACTGTGCGGTCATGGCGCCGACCATGATCATGCCCAGGACCGTAAAGCCCTTGGTGAAGGCCTGCATCTTGCCCGATGCCATAGCCTCGGTAATAAAGCCAGTGCCCAGCTTCATTCCCAGGCTGCCGCAGAACCAGTGGATGATCTGGTTGGGCACGTTGTAGACAAGGGCGAACAGGATGGGGCCGAGCCAAGAACCCTGCTGCGAGAAACCAATGGCAACGCCGGTTGCGATAACACGCAGGCAGGAAAGCTGGATGGAGTCGCCGATACCGGCGATCGGGCCCATGAGGGCAACCTTGATGGCCTCGATGGAGTTGTCATCAAACTCCTCGCCGGCATCGAGGGCGGCCTTCCGCTCGTACTCCATCGAAATGACGATGGCGTAGATGAACGAGGCAAACATAGGGGTGGTGTTAAAGAAGTTCTGATGGCGCTGGAGTGCGTCGTAGTACTCGTCGGTGTCCTTGCCGTAGATGTCGGCAATGAACGGCTCGAGCTGCCAGACGGTGGAAGTGCCCTGCTGCTTGGTGTAAGACGTGCAGAACATCAGCCACCAAACACGGGTGAAGAGTCGACGGACGATGCTCTTCTTCTTTTGCTCGGTCAGCCCGTTTTTGGGCTCCATGGCGACGGCGGTGTTAGTCATTGAAGAAATCCTCCTCATCATCGGCAGAAGATGCGGAAATCTGCTTTGCGGCAGCCTTGTCGTCAATACGACGCAGCTCGTTGAAGATCGTCACTGCGGCGATAACGCCACCGATGACTGCAATCTCGACCAGGGACAGCAGCGGGGTATTGGCGCTCGCAACCGTAATGGCCTTATCGGCGAGCGTGGCACCCGTCACCTTGCTGTAGCCAAAGAAGGCAACCAGGCCAAAGCCCAGGAAGAAGTACGGGAAGGCCTCCTTGGTGTAGAGCTGCTTGAGCAGCAGGGCGAGGCCGAGGGCAGGAAGTGCCGCGGCAGCAACCTTGAGGGAAGCGTTAAGCCAAGCGGGGATAGCGGCGACAAAGGCGGACACGACGGGCTGTCCGGCAAGCGTGCACACAAAGCCGAGGATGAAGTAGCAGAGCTCAAAGCAGACGAACTGGGTGATCCATAGACGGTTGTAGCCAGCATAGTTATGGTTGGCAAGCAGCTGCTCGAACTTAGGAACAAGCGAGGTCACGACGACCTTCATGCAGGAGTAAAGCAGCGTACCCAGGGCGGACAGAGGAATAGCGAGCGTCATTGCGACCTCGATATCCTGACCCAGCAGGATGGCGAACGCGCCGCCAAAGATCGAGCCCATGGTAATGTCGGACGGCATAACGCCGCCAAGGCTCACGTTGCCGATAAAGACAAGCTCGAGCTGGGCTGCAAGGATAATGCCCTCGGTGGGGTGGCCGAGCAATGCGCCCAGAATTGCCACACAGAAGATCGGGCGTGCAAGCTGGGTAGATGCCCACCAATCAAAGAACTTTGCCCCCATCAGCGTAAGGCCGACGATAAGGGCGGCAGTAACGTCCATTACGTTCTCCCTTCACATTCATACGTATTGCAATCGTTCGCGGCAAGGCCTCTACCGCAAACGCGGTTGCCTAGATAAGGCTCATGAGATCCTTGCGGTCGTTCTCGGGGACCGGCTGATGGATAATCTCGACGCCCATGTCCGCGATCTCATGCAGAACAGTCTTGTCGTCATCGGTCAGATAAACCGAGTCGGAGACTTTCTGCTTGCCGGCGATGGGTCCATTGATACGGCCATAGTTGGCAACGTTGAGCACCGGACGCTCCTCGATACCGTTAAACACGGCGAGGATGTCACGCGGGTCATTGGAGACGAGCAGAATCTTCATATCCTTGGAGCGCGGGTCGTTAAGAATGCTCTGCGCCTTCTCGATCGGCAGGATGGCTGCCTTGACGCCAGCGGGCGCAGCGCCCTTAAGAGCGGCGACCTGGACAGCGTTCTTAGCGATGCTGTCGGAAGCCACGATGATTCGGCTAATACCGAGCTCCTTGCTCCACTTGACGGCGACCTGTCCATGAATCAGACGGTCATCGATGCGTGCCATACTAATCATGCTGATACTCCTTAACCTCAAACCGTTCGGTCTTGTGCTGTACGTTATCGCTTAGAAAAAATCGTCCTCGCCGCTATCGACCGGAGCGTCTGCTTTAATAAGCTCGACGACCTTGGTGCCTGCCTGCGCGTCAGCGACCGCCTGATCGATCTGAGTCTGCGAAAGCTCGCCGGGCATTGCCAAGATCGAAAGCACGAGACCCATTGACAGACCCGAAAGAAGCACGACGTTGTCGAACTCAGAGAGCTGCTGCAGGCTCTGGTTGCAAACGCTTCCGCCAAAGATATCGGCAATCACGATGAACTGATCGTTCGGGCTTGCCGCCACACGATCGCGCAAGCCCCCGATGAGCTCGACGACATTTCCGTCGGGCGCGAGTCCCAAATACGAGAGCTCCTCGTTTTTGCCAAACACCATGGCGACGGCATCGGCAACACCGGCGGACAACTTTCCGTGTGAAATCAATACGACCTGTTTGCTCATCTGTCTCCCCTTGGTTTCTTGTTTAGCAAACTGGTTTACTAACCGGTTTGCATTGTACAGAAGATGTTGAAGAAAATGCAGCCATTTTCAAAAACTATTTGGCGTTTGACCGTTGGCGGTCATTTTCCTACCGTTTACCGGATACATGTGCGTCAATTTTGACTTCCAGGATCTCCGTAAACCATGCATCCCAGGTGAAATGCGGTCGCAGGCATTCTGGTCTTCAATGCCGGAACGGCATTCTGCTCACAGCTGTAGATGTTCGTTGCAGGGTTTTGGCGCACGGCAACCGCCTCACGCCCATCCCATTCGCCGGCAAACGATTCGACCAGCGCTCCAAGACCGACCTGCCTAAGCTTGCGCTCTATCTCGTCGCGACATGCCAAAATATCCTCGATGCCCGCCACTTGCCCGCAATTATCGTCATCGCCGCCCGGCGCCGACATGTTACGTGCAAGCCTGATAGACCCCTGATTTCGCTCGGCGCAGTCAAACTTTGAACTCCAGCCAAATACTGGAAAACCACCTTCGTAGGTCTCCAAGGGAACCGAAGACTCGACATGGTGGATGCGTATATGCCTAAACTCGTCGACCGGAACTAACCAGGTCTCGACACGTGCAACCGCTCCATAGCCCCACAGACTATAGGCATAACCGTCATGGATTTCGTAGCCCTCGATACGGCCGCGACTTGCAAACTGATCGGTCCCGGCGACCGAAAGTGCCAGGGAACTATCGACCGCAAAATTGCCGATTCCAGTTCCATCGACCGACGCGTTCCATCCAAACGCCGTCGAATAGCACAACTTGCCGTACTTTGAGTAGCGCCCCATGAGGCCCGAGGCGCAGTACTGTTTTGCCGAAAGCATATAGGTATGGCGCTCGCCGGACTCAATCAACACGCCAGGCTCGTTTTCGACATGCAACTGCTTGAGTTTGAAAGCATGCGGCTCAATGCCCCAAAACGGATCGTCCTGAGGCAGCGCCAAGACGACAAACGCCCTAAATGCCCAAAAGGAGGCTCCGGGGCTGGAGTAATCCTCGCGTATGGGCGCGCCAGGGTAGCCATATCCAATGGATGAAAGGCAGTCACGCCCAGTAGAGTCGTACCACCACGAAAGATGACGACATAGCAGGTCTTTTATCTCGGCAGCAGGGGCGATCCTTTCACCCATGAGTGCCGCAGCGCTCCAAAATGCCGCCTGGGCAAAGCGGTAGGTCAAGCTGCGCCCAAACGGCAACGCCCTGCCACACGAATCAAACCAGTAGCGGTAGTCTGCCGCAAAAGCCTTTGCGCGCTCGATGCAGTCAACAAGCGGATTTGAACGGGCATAGCGCTCAAGCAGCAACGCAATGAGGTGAAATGCCGAGCCGATATATGTATCAAGCTGAAAAGGGGTACCATCCTCATACCATCCATTGCCGACATACATGTTCTCGACGGCTGCGACATCCGCCGCCAGGCGATCGGCATCATAGGCAAGGCCGCATTGGCGCAAGCCGCAGTTGATAAGCACGCGCGCGAGATACCAGCTTCCCCACGGAAGTTCAATCTTATTTGCAACGTTGAGCCACGAGACAAGACGCTCTTGTTGCACGGAACTTAAACGGTCAAGCAGCTCGTCACCAAGACACAGCAGGCCATATCCATACACGACCTGCTCAAAGACGATTTGTCGTGTTTCGAGCGTAGGATCGGTAAACGCGTTTGGGTCACCCGGCGTTAAACCTTTTGCAATGTAGTCAAAATAAGGTTTAATACGAGGTTCCTCCGGTGACACGCCACCTTTTACCAATGAAAAAACTGCCCAGAGAGGGCGAGAACCCCATTCAAAGCGACGAATGGGCGCTCGAAACGAAGCGCCAATATTATCGGGGCACATAAACGGATCAGGAAGCAGATCGAGCACCCAGGACAAAAGATCGTCCCTCGTCGAAAGCGAATAGCGCTGGCGTGCTGTCTCCATAATCCTCCCCCTTTTTACGGTTTTTCCCATCATATCTTTTGTATAGGCAAACGGTTACGTAAACCGATTATTCCCCCGTTGTTGATAAGCGCATAGCCAACGCTTTGCCCCCTATCTGCTATCGACGTGCAATGGTAAACTGATTTACAATTTATCCAAGTAATCCCCCGTAGAAAGAAGCCCTCCCATGGCTAGCCAAACCAATGCGAAAAAGCGTGTGACGATCAAAGAGATCGCCGCCATGGCTGGCACGTCCAAGACTACGGTTTCCTTTTACCTAAATGGCAAGACCGACCGCATGAGCGAAGATACGCAGGCGCGCATCCGCAAGGCCATCCACGATACCGGGTATGAGCCAAGCCCCCTCGCCCGCGGCATGAATGCCAAGAATAGCCAGATGATCGGCGTGATCATCGGCGACATCACCAACACGTTTGCAAACCAGCTGGTCAAAGGCATCGATACTGTCACCAGTAAGGAGGGCTACCGCATGCTAGTCTGCGCCTCCAACTTTGACAAGCAAGATGAGCTCGCCTACATCGATCGCCTTATCGCGTTAGGCGTCGACGGCTTTATCGTGCAGCCGACCGCCCGCTTTAAAGAAATTAGCAAATCTATCAGTGACAGCGGCAAACCCCTCGTTTTTATCGATTCCAAGCTGTACGACTTTAGCTCCAACTGGGTCAAGACGGATAATTACGAAGCCTCGTACCGAGCCGTCGAGGCATGCATCGAAAAGGGCTATCGAAGGTTTTTGGTCATTACCGCAACGCCGGGATTGATTTCCAGCCGCATTGAGCGCTTTAGCGGCTTTGTTGACGCACTCGAGGCGCATGATCTTGGTTTTACGCAATTCTTGATTGAAAACGACCAGGTAGACAGCGAGAAGCTTGAAAGCTTTTTGACATCGAGCATTGACGGGACGACGCCGACGCTCATCTTTGCCCCCAACTGCTGGGCCTTGCCCGAGATTTATAAATGCTGCAAGGCCTATTACCATCTTATGCCCGATACCGTGGGCCTGCTGGGCTTCGACAACACCGAGTGGGTCGGCGTCGCCTCCCCCTCGGTTTCGGTCGTCGAACAACCCGCTCGCGAAGAAGGCAAGACTGCGGCGCGCATCTTGCTCGACCTAATTGCCGAGAAAGAGCAAGTCGAAACGCATCAGGTACTCGATTGCCATATTCAGTGGAACGAAAGCACCCTTTAGCCCTATGCAGGCTATAGCGGCTCGCTTGTTGCCGCAAACGAGCCGCCTCCGCATGGCATATGACAAATTGAAAAACCAATTTACCTATATTGCCTACCGAGCAATATCTTTATTTGGCACGTAAAGTGATGAATTCTAAACCATCATTGACAAAACCGGTTTACTAGCCGACACTTGCACTGTCAGTCATTCCACAAAGATTGGAGCAAGATGGCCGATAAGAATTCTGACAACTTTACGTTTGGCATGGACAGCTTCCGTCTGGACGGCAAGGTCGCACTGGTAACCGGCGCCACCTATGGCATTGGCATGGCTATCGCCGAGGCGCTCGGAGGGGCTGGCGCCAAGATCGCCTTTAACGCACGTCACGCCGACAAGGTAGCCGAGGCCGAGAAGCACTACCGCGAGCTGGGCTTTGAGGCTCATGGTTACGTGGCAGACGTCACCGACGAGGCCGTCGTCGCCGAGCTCATCGCCAAGATCGAGGCCGACTTTGGCACCACGCCCGACATCCTGGTCAACAACGCCGGCGTTATCCAGCGCACCCCGATGCTCGACATGAGCGCCGAGGACTTCCGCCGCGTCGTCGATATTGACCTCAACGCACCGTTTATCGTGTCCAAGGCCTGCCTGCCCGGCATGATCGCCAAGGGCCACGGCAAGATCATCAACATCTGCTCGATGATGAGCGAGCTGGGTCGCGAGACCATCGCCGGCTATGCCGCCGCCAAGGGCGGACTCAAGATGCTCACCAAGAACATCTGCTCGGAGTTTGGCGAGGCCAATATCCAGTGCAACGGCATTGGACCCGGCTACATCGCCACGCCGCAAACCGCACCCCTGCGCGAGACGCAGCCCGACGGCAGCCGCCACCCGTTTGACCAGTTCATCATTGCCAAGACGCCGGCCGCCCGTTGGGGCACGCCCGAGGATCTGAAGGGCCCCGCCGTGTTCTTGGCTTCCGATGCATCGAACTTCGTCAACGGCCACATCCTCTACGTCGACGGCGGAATCTTGGCCTACATCGGCAAGCAACCGCAGTAAGACGTCTGGGCGAGGCGGCGGACGATAAGGTCTGCTGCTCGAACAGTCCTGACTCGCACGAAGAGCACATTAAGTGCTCTTCGGCTCGTGCGGAACTCGCGACAGATCTTATCGTCCACCGCCCGCAGAGCGGCCTCTCTGTTAGAGATGCCACGCAACATAACTAACAATTAATTTAGAAAATAGTGGAAGGTTATCTATCATGAAAATCGCTCTGATCAATGAGAACTCTCAGAACTCCAAGAACCCCATGATCGAGGCTGCCCTTAAGAAGGTTGTCGATCCCATGGGCCACACCGTCTTTAACTACGGCATGTACGCCGACGCCGATTCCAAGCCTCTCACCTACGTGCAGAACGGCATTCTTGCCGCCGTGCTGCTGAACTCCGGTGCTGCCGACTACGTCGTGACCGGCTGCGGCACCGGCGAGGGCGCCATGCTCGCCTGCAACTCCTTCCCCGGCGTGCTGTGCGGCCACGTTGCCGACCCGCTCGACGCCTACACCTTTGCCCAGGTCAACGACGGCAACGCCGTCGCCATGCCCTTCGCTCTTAAGAACGGCTGGGGCCAGGAGCTCAACCTTGAGTACACCTTCGAGAAGCTCTTTGGCTTTGGTTCGGGCAACGGCTACCCCGCCGAGCGTGTTGAGCCCGAGCAGCGCAACAAGAAGATCCTCGACGGCGTGCGCGCTGTGACCATGCGTCCGCTCGTCGACGTCCTGGGCGAGATCGATCAGGACCTGGTGAAGGGCGCACTTGCCGGCGAGCACTTCCAGGAGTACTTCTTTGCCAACGCAACCGACGAGGCCATCATCGCCAAGGTCAAGGAGATCCTGGGCCTCTAATCGCACGGCTCATTGCTGCCAACGCAAGCGGAGGTCGTCCCACGTACGGAACGACCTCCGCTTTTTGCTATCTGTCGACTGGCGCCGCGGGGACAGGCGCCATGCATCAAGGGGTTGACTAGAGCTCGCAGGCAACCTTGTAGCCATCGCCGATGGCATCGCGGATGTTGCCACACTTCTGGGCATCGCCCAGCACGTGGGTGGTAACGCCGGCTGCCGCCAGGTCGTCGGCCAACTTGGTATTGGGACGGTAGCCCATGGCAAGCACCAACGTATCGGCACCGGTGATGGTGTGGACCTCGCCGTCCTTTTCGTAGCTGATGGTATCCTCGGTGATCTCGGTCACCTTGGCCTCGGTCAGCACGTGGACACCCTTGGAGAGCATGCGCGTGATGAGCACCGCGCGGCCGGCGCCGCCCTCGTTGGCGGCGAGCGTCTTGGTCATCTCGATGACGGTGACATCGCGATTGGCCGGCGAGAGGTCATTGACCAGCGGGGCCAGATAATCGGCCGTCTCGCAGCCGACGGTGCCGCCGCCCACGATGACGATCTTCTTGCCCGGGAAAGCCTTGCCACCCAGCAGGTCGTCAGCCGTCATAACCTGCTTAAAGCCCTGCATAAAGGCCGGAGCGATGGGCTCGGCACCATAAGCCAGGACAACCTCGTAGCCGGCGTAGTCGCGCTGAATGTCCTCGGCCGAAAGCTCGGTACCAAAGACGCATGTGACGCCGACCTCGGCCAGGCGACGGTACTGATACTTAATCACGCGGGTGAGTTCCTGCTTTGCCGGCGGAACGGCTGCGATGCGCATCTCGCCGCCCGGTTCGTCCTGTTTGTCCACGAGCACCACGTTATGACCGCGCTTGGCGGCAATGTAGGCTGCCTCCATGCCCGCAGGACCAGCGCCCACAACCAGTACGTTCTTAGCCTCGGCGGCAGGCTCGTAGCCGGCCTCGTCGCGCTCCACGTCCGGGTTGACGGTGCAGGAGATGCGCTTGCCAAACATAATGCCGTTCAGGCAGCGCAGGCAGCCAATGCAGGGGCGGATGTCGTCGGCGTTGCCGGCAGCGGCTTTGTTGCAGAACTCGGCATCGCACAGATTGGCGCGGCCCATCATGCAAATGTCGGCAGCGCCGTCCTCGATCAGCTCCTCGGCAATCCAGGCCTCGTTGATACGGCCGACGGTGGCGACGGGAATGTTGACGTGCTTTTTGATCTCGCGCGAGCAGGCGGCGTGCGAGGCCTGCTGGGTACCGGCGGCGGGAATCGCAGAGCCGCGCTTGATGGTGGTGCCGCCCGAGACATGAATCATGTCGACGCCGGCCTTCTCCAGGCGACGCGAGACGTAGATCATGTCGTTGAGGGTCAGACCGCCGTCGGTGTACTCATCGCCCGAGATGCGGACGTCGATGATAAAGTCCTTGCCGCAGCGCTCGCGAATCTCGGCGATGACCTCGAGCAGGAAGCGCATGCGGGCGTCGAGCGAGCCGCCGTACTCATCGGTGCGCTTGTTGTAGAGCGGAGTCAAAAAGCCGCCGAGCATACCGTGGGCGTGCGCCGCATGGACCTCGACGCCATCGACGCCAGCCTTCTGCATACGAACGGCAGCGTCACCGAACTGATGCGTGAGCTCGTGGATCTCATCCACCGTAATGGGGCGCGGCGCCTCGCGGGCATAGGACGGGCCCACAAAGGACGGAGCGATCAGGCGCGGCGTGCCCGGAATGTTAAAGGCCATGTAGGCGGGGTGGAAGAGCTGCGGCATGATCTTGCAGCCATACTCGTGGACGGCCGCGGCGAGCTTTTCCCAGCCGGGGATAAACGTGTCGTCGTAGCAGCACATGTCACCCGGCAGATAGGTATAGGTGGGCTCGACCGTCACGACCTCGGTGATGATGAGGCCCACGCCGCCCTTGGCGCGGGCACGGTAATGATCGACCAAGTCATCGGTCACATAGCCATGATCGGCCAGGTTGGTGGACACCGGCGGCATAAAGACGCGGTTCTTGACCTCGGTTGTACCGACCTTGATCGGGCTAAAGAGCATCGGATAGGCAGAGGACTCCATACAGGCTTCCTTTCGTTTGAGCCGCTCGGCGGCAGTTGCTAACGTACCTATCGTATCAGTATCCGCCGCATTCGCACTCGCTCGCACTCCCCACCTTCAATCCTGACCCTCACAAAAAAGTTGCGGTGAAATACGGGGCAGCCGAGGCTTTTAACAGCCAAAACAGTCCGTATTTCACCGCAACTGATGGGCGGGATGGAGTCAGAGGCCCAGGTAGGCAATCATACCTTCGACGGCGAGCTTGGCGCCAGCTACGGCGTGGACCACGGTGAGCGGGCCGTTGACCACGTCGCCGGCGGCAAAGACGCCAGGCACGGTGGTCATGCCGTGCTCGTCGACCGAAAGCAGGCCGCGATGGTCGGTCTCCAGACCGCCCGTTGTAAGCACGAGTTTGTCCTTGGGCACCTGAGACGCCGCAATCACAACCGTGTCGGCAGACGCATGGTCGAGCTCTTCCTCGTAGCCCACCACGTTGTTGTCCTCGTCAAAGACAGCCGTCTCGAACACCGGACCGTTATCGTCGATGGCGCAGATCGCCTTGCCGCACATAATCTCGGCACCGTCAAGCTCGGTCAGCTCCACCTCATCATCGATGGCAGAGATATGGCGCGATCGGGCATACACGGTGACCTTGCGAGCGCCCGAGCGCAGGGCTGTGCGGGCAACATCCATGGCCACGTTGCCGGCGCCGATAACCGCCACGTTCTGCCCGATCGCCACGCTCGTGGGATCGACCAGATAATCGATACCAAACAGCACGTTGCCGCGCGACTCGCCGGGAATACCCAGCTTGCGGGCGCGCCAGGTGCCGGTACCCACAAAGACCGCATCGTAGCCGTCGCGCAGCAGGTCGTCGATATGCAGCGCGCCACCGATGGTGGTCGAGGGACGGACGCGCACGCCAAGCGAGCACATCACGTAACGGTACTTTTGCACGAGAGCACGGGGCAGGCGAAACTCGGGGATGCCGTACTCCAGCACGCCGCCGATCTCGGGGCGCTGTTCAAACACCGTAACGGCACAGCCCAGCTGGGCCATCTTAATGGCCACGGTAATGCCGGCAGGACCGGAACCGACCACGGCAACCTGCTTGCCGCACGACGGCGCGGGCTTCCACTCCTTGCGGTCCAAATATGCAGTCGAGATATAGTTCTCGATACTCGAAAAATGCACCGGTGTACCCTTGCGGCCCTGGATGCACGCGCCCTCGCATTGGCCCGAATGGTTGCAGATCATGGAGCAGACCGCGCTCATGGGATTGTTCTGGAACAGCAGCTCGCCCGCCTCTTCCAGACGACGCTGTTTGAACAGGTCAATGACCTGCGGGATAGGTGTCTGAACCGGGCAGCCTTTAAGCTGGCAGAACGCCCTTTTGCAACCTAGGCAACGATTCGCCTCTTCGACAATGTGGATAGCCACGCAACTCCCCTTTTTGATGTAATCCAATGAGACGACGATAAAGACCCTTCACCGTCGCCCCCAGTCAGGCAAGCTCAATTTGCCGCCACGGCAAAAGCCAATGCTATATCTCGCGATGCGATGCCCCGCAGCGAGCGGACATGCGCTCGAGTGTCGTCAGGCAGCCAGCCACCGTCGCCGGCACGCTGTTCTCGACCACGCAGGGAATCCCAGGGCGGGCGGCAGCCGCCCAGGCCACCACGGGCTCAAAGTCATAACGGCCCGTCTCGCCCACGCCGTGGCACACCAGGCGCGAACCTGTACCGTCGCACCAACCGGCCTCGTCCTCGTTGTCGACGACTTCAAAATCCTTGGCATGCAGCACGCGGATCTTGCTGCCGCATAAGTAGAGCATACGCGCGGTGATTTCTTGTGCCTTGCCAACGACGCTGGGATGCAGCAGCGACACCGGGTCGTAGATCACGCCGAGCGCCGGGCTCGAAACGCGCTCCAGCACCTCACGGCAGCGATCTGGCGTGTTGACCGTCTCGTTCCAGCCGGGCTCAATCAGTATTTGCCCACCCACGGCCTCGGCGCACTCGCAGACGCGTGCGAGTCCGTCCATAAACGCATCGAGCGCCTCGTCGGTCATACGGTCGTCAGCAACGCGGTTCTGCGCATTGGGACGACCGGTCTCGGTACCAACCGGGCATCCGCCGAGCATCTGGGCAAAGTTGAGGCACGCCTCGTACTCGGCAAAGTTATCCATAAGCTGTTGTCGATCGGGCGTCGCCAGATTCTTATAGCAGCCGAGCACGGCGACCGAAACACCCGCCTCGTCGAGCACCGCACGCAAATGGTCGGCGAGCTCGCGGGTCAGACCGCTTCGATCGATTCCCATCGATGCGTAGAGCACCTTGCTCGGCAGCTGAATGCACGAAAAGCCCAGCTCTTCTGCCATGCGAATGCGCTCCTCGACGGTCCCTTGCGGAAGGTCGTGCAGACGCACGCCCGGGGTAATGGCCCCCACGCTATTCACATCCCTTACAGGCGTTGATGCCCGGGGTGTATCCGCCAAACGGGTCATCGATCGAGCACACGCCCGAGGGAGCGAGCGGGTCGCGCTTGCCGGCTAGCTTGTCGTGATGCATGGTCTCGATATAGGCGAGCACCAGCGGCGCCACACCCTTCGCGTCGTTTTTGACGATAGGCTCGCTCATGTAGTAGCCAAACGTACCCTCGCGGTGCGCAGTGTTACCAAGGCCCGCGACCAGGCAGATGTTATCAAGCGCCAGCTGACCATCGTGCTCGGACAGGCACGTGTCGCAGATGCCGTCAAACGCACGGCGGCCGTACTGGTAGTAGCGCTCGCCCAGCACGCCCAGGCGCACGCCCTTCATGATAGCGTTGGCAAAGATGGCGCTGCCCGACTCCTCCAGGTAGTTGGGGGCGATATTGGGCAGGTTGATGACCTGGTGCCACATGCCGGTCTTCTCGTCCTGATACGGCAGCATGGCGTCGATCAGGTCGTGGAACATCTTGCGGATCTCGTCCTTCTCGGCCGACATCGAGGGCGGCATGAGCTCCCAGGTATCGATGAGCGCCATGGCAAACCAGCCCTCGGCGCGCAGCCAGAAGTTGGCCGAAAGGCCGGTGACCGGATCGCACCAGAACTGCTTGCGGCTCGCGTCGTAAGCGTGATAGTACAGACCGTTGAGGGGATTGCGCATCAGATCGTGCACGACCTGGAACATATGGAAGCTGTCCGAGCAGGCACGACGGTTGTGGAAGCTCAGTTCGTACTGCATATAGAACGGCTGCGCCATATACATGCCGTCGAGCCAGATCTGGTTGGGATAGACGGCCTTGTGCCAAAACACGCCCTCTTTGGTGCGCGGCTGGGTCTCGAGCTGGCGGTAAATGGTGTCCATGGCGGCGCGGTATTTGGGCTTGCCCACCAAATCGTAGAGCTTATAGAGGGTCTTGCCCGCGTTGACGTTGTCGAGGTTGTACTCCTCGGGCTTGTAGTGCTTGATGGTGCCGTCTTCCTGGACAAAAAAGTCGATGTAGTCGTCGGCAAAGATCAGGTAGCGCTGCTCACCCGTGATCTCGTACAGCTCGATGAGCGCCTTGATCATGCAGCCATCGATATAGTTCCAGGTGTTCTCCTTGCCGGCACGGAGCTTTTCGATGTTCCAGGCCGGTGCCTGCGGCGTAGAGGTCTCGATCAACTGCTCGATATAGCGGTCCAGAATCTGATTGCAGCCCATTGCTGTCCCCTCTGACAAAAATGATGGGTGAACGTTAACCTTAGTATAACGCGAACTGGGATTATAGGGTGAACGTTAACCCTATAATCCCAGTGAACGGCAGCCTTTTAGCGGCAAACGGCGGTGAGGCCCGCAGCGATGCGATGCGCCAGGCGCTCATAGCCGGAAGGGCTGTAATGCAGACCGTCCGGCATGTAGAGCTCGCGGTGCTCCGGCAAAAACGGGCTGATGCCGCTTTGCGCATACAGGTCGATCACCGGCACGGAGTAGCAGTCGCAGACCTCCAGCATCGCCTTTACGTAGGCGACCTGCGTCAGGCCCAGATGGTTGAGCTCATCGCTCGCCGGGATATCCTTCTCGTGTTTACCGCTGGTCTTGCACGGCGTCATAAACACCAGCTTTGCCTGAGGCGAACGCGCCGTGATAGCGCGAATCAGGTAGTCGAGCGCACCGTAGAACTCATGCACGTCCGTGCTGCCCAGCTCTCCCAGCGGCACGTTACGGCTAAAGTCGTTGACGCCGCCAAAGACGACGTAGACATCTGCCGCGTGATCGATGCCGTCCAAGCGCTCGACAAACGAATCGGTACGGTCGGCCTTGACGGCGATGCGCGATCCCTTGATGCCGTAATTCTCGATAGTTGCGCCACCCAGCAGCGCTCCTAGATGCGAAGTCCAGGAGATGTCGTTGCCGCCCGCGCCGCATCCATTGTCGCCCCACGTGGTCGAATCACCAAAACAGCAGATGGTCGACTCGCTCAAGGTCTTCGTCGGTTTCATATTTATACTCCTTCCCGCCCACACGGCGGCCTTTGGCCTCATCAGTCATTACCGTTTGCCCGCAACAACGCCCACGACCTAGGAACGGGCCCTGGCAGCATGCCCGTCAAGCCATTCGATATCCTCGGCAAGGTACGCAACGCCCAGATGGTGTCCGCCCGGGCAAACCTCGTGCAACAGGTCGTCGGCATGTCCCACGAGGCCATAGGCGTCCCGAACGATGGAGAGCTGCTCATCAACATTCGCAAGTCCGCGGGCGCCGTTGAGATGATCACCCTCGCAACTCTGCACCAGCAGCGGGCGTGGTGCAATGAGCGACGCGATATCGCCCATATCGAGCAGGCGCCACAGTCCCGGCACATAGTTGCAGCTGCAGTTACCGTTGAGGTGCAGCAGCGAATCGTCGACACCGTACAGATAGCCCGAGACAAACGCCTTGCGCACGCGCGGGTCGAGCGCCGCCAGGTACAACGTCATGTATCCGCCGCCCGAAAAGCCAAAGCAGCCCAGGTCGTCCATGGCAATGTCGCCGCGCGCCTCCAGGTAATCGATCAGACGCATGTTGTCCCAGGCGTTGAGACCTGCAACCGTAAGGCCCAGCGGCTCCGCCATGCGCGCCTGGTTTAGGCAGGTCCCGCGCAGATAACTGTTCTCGTCGTCGCCCTGGCCTTTCCAGTCGCGACGGCTCCCCCAGCCACGTGCATCGGGGCAGACGGTCACATAGCCCATGCGCGCCAGACGCAGGCCGTAGTCGTAGTTAAACTTGCGTACGGCATCGTCGACCGCCGGCACGCCCGTTACGCCCGCAACACTTGCGGCGCCTGCGCCCTGGTGGCCATGCGGGCAGATATAGCAGCGCTTGCAGCCGTGCGCATCGAGCTTGGGCGCCTGCGGCTCCAGTAGGTAGAACGGCATCCAAACGTCGCGCTCCACCTGCAACATCGCATGGGTGCGCACGATACCGCCAGCAATCTGCACTCGATCGAGCTCGCGCACCTCGATTGGCGCGCGATCCATAATCGATAAGCCCAGCAGGTCAAACAGCCGATCCCTCGTCGCAATTTGCCATGCCTCAAAGTCACCGGGCATCGCGCCCTTAAACGCGGCGGAACGCCCCTCGCGCTTAAGACGGTCGCGAAACGCCGGTTCGTCTTCGTAATAGATGTCGATATGCACTGTGCGGCCGCTATCGGAAAGACTGGCGGTCTCCACCGCATCACCATCGCCGCCCTCGGGGTCCCAGCCGTCCGCACCGGCAAGCACCTGCTCGCGAGCGTACCGGGCAGCGGCCGTCGCATCGAGTTCGCGCGTCCACGGCGCCCAGCCAGCAGCATCACCCGCCGGGCCATGTAGACTTGTGCCAACATAGCGCGCCCTCTCGTGCGCCGCCGGCTTATTCCAGTCCCACCAACCTTCGCGCTTGATGTGTTGCCCCAGCCAGCAATCGATCAGCACGGTTTGCGCCCACTCGCGCCAAGGACGGCCCAGGTAGACCGAATCCGGCGCCACGTCATCCGGAGCCGTAAACGAACAGCCGTGGAACACGAAGCCGTACGGCTCTCCCTCGGGCGTCGATGCCGCCGTCACGTAACCGTTCACGTCCATATCGCGGTTGAGTGAGCGAATCTCACATCCCTCAAAATAGGCGCGCGCGCCGCCAAAGATAAAGTCGACATCGCCCTCAATCCGGCAGCGTCGGAAATACTGACGGCCCACCCGGCGCGGCGCAAACTGCTTGGGCCCCATAAACCCGCCCGGTTTTACTTCGCGCGGGGGCAACGGGCCCAAAAACAGCGTGTCCTGGCGTCCCGTAATACAACAGGCGTCGACCACCAAACGGTCGCCGTCGGCGTACAGGGCAATCGCCTGTCCCACCTCGCGACCACCCCCGGCGTCGTTGACGATCGTGAGGCTCTCGAGCCGCACGTCGTCGGCATCGACTAAAACGGTATAGGTCCTAAACGTGCCGAGCGTACCGTCGACACCCGAGCCGTCCTCCGAGGGCATCTTGGCACCCAGGCTGCCCACGATGCGCACGCTGTCAGCCGTCTCGCCCGCCAACGTCACATGCGGCCGATGGATCTCGACCCGCTCGCGGTACTCACCCGGATCAATATGGATCGTCACCGCCTGCTCGGCGTCCGGATAGAGTTGATCGGTTGCCGCCAAGGCATCAGAAATCGTTGGATACGCTCCTGACGCAGTTCTCGAAACACGCAGCTCATAGATGCTTTCGTTCATCGTCCATCACGCTCCCAGGCGACAAACTGCTCAGGCCAGCCCTGAACCTGTGGCTGAATATGCTCGGCGCAACCCTTAAATGCCGTTTGGGCCGTGGCGAGCGATGCTCCGTGCTTTCCGTGCGGAAAAATATGTAAGCTAAAGCCAATCCCGTGATCGGCAAGCGCCTGCGCAAGCAAAAGGCTATTTTGGACTGGCACCGATGCATCCTCGGCGGTATGCCATAAAAACGTACGGGGAAAGCCTTCGCCCACCATGTTCTCGATCGACAACTTTTGGGCCAAAACGTCATCGGCACCCGTTAGGTGTTCAAACGAGCCACGATGGGCATAGGCCCCCGAGCTTACGACCGGATAGCCCAAGCAAAGTGCGTCAGGCCGAATCGACTCAGGCGATGTCGCAATCGACTCTGCAAGCCAAGGTTTATCCCAAAGCGCCCCGAGCAAGCCAACCAGGTGTCCACCCGCCGAAAAACCCATGACCGTAATTCGATTGGGATCGACGCAAAACTCCGTCGCATGGCTTCGAACGGTATCGACCGCTCGCGCGAGTTCTTGCAATGCCAGCGGATAGACAGCCGGAGCAACCGAGTAGTTCAACACAAACGCTTGGTAGCCCATTGCCAGCAAACGGAGCGCTACCGGCTCGCCTTCGCGCGGCGAAACATGGTCGTAGCCGCCTCCTGGCACGACCACAACTGCAGGCAGCGGTTTTAAAGCATAAGCATCTTCGGTCGGGGCAAACACATAAGACGTAATCGTGGCAGACGAGCCATCGACCCCGACAGGAATCGTTTTATTGAGCATGCATTCCCTTTCACCATGATGCGCAGCGCAGCGCACACGGCCGTATCGCATAAAGGCTGCATTGCCGATCTATCCGACAATGCAGCCCTGGCCATCAACCCGAGTTAGGAACGGACGACCTTGTCGACGTTCTGGAGCTGCAGCTCCTCGCCGTCCTGACCCTCAATCACCACGTTTTGCAGGTCGAGGACTTTCACGTTCTGCGCGATGATGCCCTGGCGCACCATCGGCTCCACGCCACAGGCCATGGCCGGCACAAAGGGCTCGGCATCGGCGGCAAAGGTCACATGGACATCCTGGAACGTCAGGCGCGTCACCTTGCTCTCGGGCAGTCCCGTGATATAGGCCGCGGCCGCGTGGCAGTTGGTGGCCTCGATGTCGCGGAACGTCGTGGCGCCAAAGCCGGGCGTACGGTCGTCGACGGGCAGTGCCTCGCGGCTCTGAACGTAGTCGGTCTTGCCGTCCTTGTCGCAGAAGTAGAACGAATTGACCACGAAAGGCGTGAGCACCTCATCCATGCGAATGTGCTCGAAGGTGATACCCACGTTGACGGCGTCCTTGCCGCGGCCGCGGCGGGTCTTGACGCGCAGGCCACGGTCGGTGCGCTCAAAGAGGCACTTGCTCACGGTAAGGTCCTTGATGCCGCCGGCAGCCTCGGATCCCAGCACCACGGCGCCGTGGCCATCGTGCATGTAGCAGTGCGAGACGAGCATATCGTGCGTAGCGGGACGAAGCTCGGGCTCGATGCCCAGCTTGCCGCTCTTGATGGCGATACAGTCATCGCCCACCGAGAACTGGCAACCCAGGACGCGAACAAAACCGCAGCTCTCGGGATCGAAGCCATCGGTGTTGTGGGAGTTCTTGGGACCTTCGATTGACAGGCAGAGTGCATCGACGTGCTCGCACAAGACGGGATGGATGTTCCACGCCGGGCTGTTGCGGACGGTAAAGCCGGCAAGGCTCACGTTTTCGCACTCGGACAGGAAGATCATGCGCGGGCGGGCGACCTCGCGGCCCTCCTCGGGGCGGAAGATATTCTTAAAGTCCTTGTTCCACCAGTTATCCTCGGCAAAATCGGTCTGGCCGTCGATGGCGCCGCGGCCATAGATGCACACGTCGTGCACGCTCAGACCCGTAAAGGTCGAGCAATAGGTCGAAAAGCTCTCGCCCTCCCAGCGGCCCAGGGGCAGCATATCGGTGCCGGCATACCCGGTGCCCTTGTCACCCGTGACCGTGCCCGGAATGTAGGCAAGCGCCGCGCGGTCGTGACGGGCCAGCAGCACCGCGCCCTCCGCAAGCTCGATGTTGATATTGCTCTTAAGGAAGAGGGACTTGATGCGGTAGTTACCGGCGGGAATCAACACGCGCCCGCCCTTGGGGCAAGCCATGATGGCAGCCTGGATATTGGTGGTGTCATCGTGCTCGGCATCGCCTTTGGCGCCGCAGTCGCGAACGTTGATGGTAAAGGGCTCCGCGGGCGTGGTGACGCCCACACTCAGCTCACGCTCGCCGCAGACAAAGCGGACGAGGTTGCGCTTGCCGGGAACCAGGCCGTCAACATAGGTCTCGACCGTATTCGTGGTACCGACGGGCTCATCGTTGACAAAGATCTCCCACGTATCGGCACAGGTAAAGTAGCCACCGTCGTCGAGCTCGATAACGGCCGCGCGGGCGTTGCGCCAGATAACGTTCGTCTCCATGGGTCTCTCCCTCAAATGTAATCAGAAGTTCATACTACTCGTTTTTAAAAAAGGGCCGCACCCGCCGGTAGATCTCCGGTGGCACGGCCCTGTGGTTTGGACGATGCGCCTGCCCTACTCGGCGGGAATTACGCTGCCGTCCTGGAAGCCAACATTGTTGTGAGCGAAGCAGTCCTCGTACTTAAAGCCGGAGAGCTCCTCGCAAAGAGCCTTGACCTCAGGCTTGACGTCGGCCATCTTGCCACCCTCCTTGACGCGCTTGATCTCGTCGCAAAGGATGTCGCACTGCTCCTTGTCGATCTTGATGCCGCGGGCAAGGATAGCCGCGAGCAGGAAGAAGCCGGCGCAGCCGATAAGCATGTAGCCGCAGATGTACAGAGGCACGGTGGCGGGCTGGGTCACGGCGTCGCTGTTACCGGCGGTCTGAATGAAGCCGGAGGCAGCGAGGACGATAGCCCAGGCGTTTACAGCGATAGCCTGAGCAATCTGCTGGCAGAGCTGCTGAGCGGAGCTGTAGATGCCCTCGCGACGACGCAGGGTGATGAGCTCATCGACATCGGGAATGTAGTTGAGCAGAACATCGGGCAGGTACTGGAAACCAACGTAGAAGAACTTCCAGATGGCGAAGATGATGGGGTAGGCAATCATGGCGATGGCGACCGTGGAGGTGCCGTTGATCTGACCAAAGGCGAAGTAGTTGTAGGCGATGATGCACGCAGCGCAACCGACGTTGGCCAGGTACCAAGACTTGTGGAAGCCCTTCTTGGCCATGAGGGCAACCCAGATGGCGGTGCAGACGATAGCGACGACCTTGCCGGGCATCTCCATCACGGACTCATAGGACTTAGGAATCTGCAGGCAGTAGACGATGAAGAAGGACAGGCAGGCAGACCAGCAGGCAGCAGCGAGCTTCGTGGAGACCTGTGCATACAGGACCTTGCGGAAGGACTTGTTGCGGAAGGTAGAGACAACGTCGATGAAGAACTTCTTGATACCCTCGCCGACGCTCTCGATCTTCTCCTGAGCCACCTCCTCGGGGGTGTGCTCCCACGTGGACAGGTACACGCACAGCAGCGAGATCGCCATGACCGAAGCGTTGACCGTAGCGATGATGAAGTAGCTGAACGGGTTGGTCTCGCCGAAGGTGCCAAAGCCAAAGCCGACGAGTGCTGCCATCAGGAAGCCGGCGGCGTTACCAAAGAGATGCTTGTAGCCGGTGAGGTACGTACGCTCCTTGAAGTCGTCGGTCATCTCGATGGTAAGCGGCGACAGGTTGGCGGTGCAGAACGTATACGCGACGTTGTAGATCAGGTACAGCACAAAGTAGTACGGGAAACCAAACGGCGTAGCCACAAAGATGAGCGGCTCGGCGACCATCATCGGGATTGCCAGCAAGATCCAGAAACGGCGGCGGCCAAAGATACGGCCGATCTTGGTAGCGTAGAAGTTATCGGCCACAAAGCCCATGAGCGGGCACAGAATGGCGTTGAGATAGATGGCGAACGAGCTGATCAGCGCAGCCTCGCCTGCGGACAGACCGCACTCCGTGGACAGGAACAGCACCATGTAGCTGTGCGTAAAGGTCAGGGCACCAGAGTTGAGCATGCCGCCCATACCAAAGCCCAAGCGCGTCCAGAATGTGATCTTGCGCTTTTTACCGATCTTGTTAGTCATCGAGCTCCCTCTCTTTTCTCGATTGTCTTGGAACAAGACATTGGAGTCCATACCGACGTCTGTCTGCATGCCGTTCAGGGTGAACGTTTAGCTAGATTATGCGCGATTGCTTATAATAGGTGAACGTTCACTTGTATATTATCCTTGAACGGTCGTTTTTTGCCGTTGAACGGACCTGAAAATGAAAAGATCCCTGCATTTTTGATTATTAAGTCGATTCAGCACCACGCAACCACTAGGTGAACGTTCATTGTTCTCTGGAGATGAGGGGGGTGCCGGGCGCCCTTCCCCAAAAAAGCCGTGCACGACAACGCAACGAGAAACGAAAAAACGACCCCGCCGAGAATGTCCTCAGCGGGGTCGTCCGGTCTTTGCAACAGCTTGCCCGATCACGCGCTCAACGTGTCATCGCTACAGGCAGACGCCGTCCTTCCAGATGCTGATCTCGTGACAGCCGCGACGCTCGGCGCTGGTAAGCTTGCCGCTCGCCGTGTCCAGCACCAGCTGGTACAGGTCATGGGCAGCCTCGTCGAGCGTGCGCTCGCCGGTGGCGACCACACCGGCGTTAAAGTCCATCCAGTTGGCCTTGTGGTCGCACAGACGCTGGTTGGTGAACACCTTGAGCGTAGGCGCCGGCGCACCAAACGGCGTGCCGCGGCCGGTCGAGAACAGGATCACGTGGCAGCCGGCAGCCGTCAGGGCCGTGGTGGATACCATGTCGTTGCCCGGACCGCACAACATGTTCAGACCATGCTTGGTAGCCTGACCGGCGTACGGCAGCACGTCGACGATGGGGGCAGATCCGCCCTTTTGCACGCAGCCGCAGCTCTTGTCCTCGAGCGTGGTAATGCCGCCGTCCTTGTTGCCGGGGCTCGGGTTCTCATAGACGACCTCGCCGTGGCTGATAAAGTAGTCCTTAAAGCCGTTAAGCATGTCGGCCGCCGCGTTAAAGACGTCTTGGCTCTCGCAACGATCGAGCAGAATGCTCTCCGCGCCAAACATCTCGGGCACCTCGGTGAGCACCGATGTGCCACCGCGGGCTACGACCATATCGCTCACGCGACCGATCGTGGGGTTGGCGGTAATGCCCGAAAGACCGTCAGAGCCACCGCACTTAAGGCCAATGACCAGTTCGGAGGCGGGAATGGGCTCACGCTTGGCCCGCTTGGCCAGGTCGGCCAGCTCGGACAGGATCTTGTGGCCCTCGACCTGCTCGTCGGCTACATTCTGGCAGGTGAGGAAGCGAACGCGCTCGTGATCGAAGTCACCGAGCTCGTCAAGCACCTGCTGGTGCGTGCAGTTTTCGCAACCGAGCGATAGGAACAGCACACCCGCAGCGTTTGCGTGACGCGAAAGCGCCACCAGCAGACGGCGTGTCTGGGCGTGGTCGGCGCCGGTCTGGGAGCAGCCAAAGGGATGCGGGAAGTAGTAAACGCCCTCCAGCGAACCCTCGACCAGATCCTGAGCCTGCTCGCACATGGCGCGCGCGACCTCGTTGACGCAGCCGACCGTGGGGATAATCCACAGCTCGTTGCGCGTGGCGGCGCGACCGTCGGCGCGACGGAAGCCCATAAAGGTCTCGGGCTCAACCGGCTCAACAACCGGATGCGTCGGGTTGTAAGCGTACTCGACCTCGCCCGAAAGGTTGGTCTTGACGTTATGCGTATGAAGCCACTGACCGGGCTGGATGTCGCCCGTCACGTGGCCGATAGGAAGACCGTACTTGACGACGTCCTCCCCCGCCGCAATGGCACGCACGGCCATCTTGTGGCCCTGCGGAATATTCTCCGCGGCAACGACCTCGCCCACCCCGGGAACCGCGACGGCGGCACCCTTGGCAAGCGGCGACAGCGCGACGATCACGTTATCGGCCGGATTGATCTGGATAGTGTTCATTACAAATGGTCCTAACCCTACAGGTTGAGCAGAAGTCGAGGCGCGGGCAAGCCGCCTGGCGCCCGCACCGGGAATTTACGCCTGAGCGTTGGCGAAGGCCTGCTTGGCGCCCTCGACACGCACGACGGCGAGTGTGCTGACGACGAACTCCTCAAGACCGGCGATCTTCGTAAGGTCCTCGCCCCACATTTGCTCATTGGTGAGCACGTCGTGCACCAGCTCGGCATCGTCTGTACCGGCGTGGGCGGCGTAGAAATCGAGCACGAAGGCATCGTCCTGAGCGGTGTACTCGGTGCCGTCGGCGCGGCGCAGGTGCAGGCCATCGCCCTCGCGAGCAACGAGCTCCTGAGTATAGAAGGCAATGAGCGTAGCGAGGCTCGTCGCCAGGCACTTGGGCAGGTTGCCGGTCTCGGCAACATAGTCCTTGAGCGTGGGCAGGTCGCGAGCACGCCATTTGGCGGTGGAGTTGAGGCAAATGGAGAGCAGCGCATGGTCGATAAACGGGTTGTCGAAGCGGTTCTCGACGGCGGCAGCAAAGGCCTTGCAGTCCTCGACGTCCAGGTCGGCGGCAAGCGTCGGGATGACCTCGTCGTAGAGCATGGTGTTCATGAAGCCGCGGACGGTCTCGTCGTGCATGCAATCGCGCACGATGTCAAAGCCGGCAACCCAGGAGCCCGGAACAAAGGCAGTGTGGGCGCCGTTGAGGATGCGGACCTTGCGCTTCTTGTACGGGGTGACATCGGGGGTCACAAAGACGCCCGGCAGGCCGGCCTTTACGAAGGGAAGCTTCTCGGCAAGCGACTCGTCGCCCTGGATGCCCCACATCTGGAAGGGCTCGCGCACGGCCAGGAAGGGATCCTCGTAGCCCAGGCGCTCGGCCACGGCAGCGGCCTCCTTGGGGTCGCGGATACGACCCGGGACGATGGTGTCGACGAGCGTGGTGCAGACGGTGCAGTCGTTGGCCATCCACTGCGAAAACTCGTCCTCCCAGCCCCAGTCGCTCACGTACTGGTTCATGATGCGCAGCAGCTCCTCGCCGTTGTGATCGATGAGCTCGCAGGCGAGTACGATGACGCCCGGCTTGCCGGCAGCCCAGCGGGTGTGGAGCACCTGGGCAAGCTTGGCGGGGAAGCTCGCGGGCGGCATGTCGTCGGCCTTGCAGGACGGGTCGTAGGCGATACCGGCCTCGGTGGTGTTGGAGACGATGATCTCCAGGTCGTCGGAGACGGCAACCTCCATCATGGCGCGGTAGTCGTCCTCGCGATACGGATTGAGGCAGCGGCTGCAGGCGCTGATCACGCGGGACTCGTCAACCGTGTTGCCGTTCTCCTTGCCGCGCACCAGCACGGTGTACAGGTCGTCCTGGGCATTGATGCCGTCGGCAAAGCCAAAGGCGCCGCTGATGGGCTGCACCATGACAACCTTGCCGTTCCAGCCGGTTGCCTCGTTGCCCATGTCAAAGAAGCGGTCGACGAAGGCGCGCAGGAAATTGCCCTCGCCAAACTGCAGAACCTTCTCGGGCGCGTCCTTGGGCAGCAGGTAGCCCTTGTAGCCGATCTTCTTGAGCGTCTCGTAGCTGATGTTCTCCATCTATGTGTCTCCTTAGGCGTTTGTTAGCGTGCAAGCAAAACGGAGCGCCGCGTGTGGCAACGGCGCTCCCGGGTTCAGTGTGATTCGATGCGGGTTTAGGCCTCGACGGTATCCAGGTCAAAGCCAAAGTAGCGAACCGCGTTGTTGTAGCTGATGTCGCGCACGATGGCTCCCAGCAGCTCCATATCGGCCGGATACTTGCCCTGCTCGACCCACTCGCCGATCACGCCGCACAGCACGCGACGGAAGTACTCGTGACGCGGGTAGGACAGGAAGGAGCGGGAATCGGTAAGCATGCCCACAAAGTTGCCCAGCACGCCCTCGTTAGCCAGAGCCGTGAGCTGCTCGCGCATACCGACCTCGTTGTCGTTGAACCACCAGGCAGAGCCGTTCTGGATCTTGCCTGCGGTCGGAGCCTCCTGGAAGCAGCCCATCACGGTATCGATCATGGTGTTGTCGATGGGGTTCAGGCTGTACAGAATGGTCTTGGGCAGACCCGTGGACTCCTGGATGGAGTTGAGGAAATCGGCCAGCTGGTCGGACGGCGTGTAGTTGGAGATGCAATCGTAGCCGGTGTCGGGACCGAGCTTGGCGAACATAGCGCGGTTGTTGTCACGCTTGCAGCCAAAGTGCAGCTGCATGGCCCAGCCAAGGCGGACATACTCGCCGGCGACGAACTGCATAAAGGCCGTCTTGTACTTGAGGACCTCGTCCTCGGTAAGCGGCTCGGCGGCAAGGCCCTTGGCAAAGATAGTCTCGATCTCGTCGGCGGTAGCCGGAACGTACATAACGTAGTCGAGCGCGTGGTCGGAAGCGCGGCAGCCCAGCTCGTGGGCGACATCGTAGCGCTTGGAGATGGCGGCCTTCATGCCCTCGAAGTCGCTGATCTCAACGCCGGCAACCTCGGAGAGATGCTTGCAGTAGTCGGCGAACTCCTGGCCACGCTCGATGCGCAGGGCGGCATCGGGGCGCATGGCGGGAACGACCTGAACGTCAAAACTGTCGTCGGCGGCAATCTTTTTGTGCCACTCAAAGCTGTCGGCGGGGTCGTCGGTAGTGCAGATCATGCGGACGTTGGACTGCTTGATCAGGTTACGGCAGGTAAAGCTGGCCTCAGCGAGCTTGGCGTTGGCAAGGTCCCAGACCTCCTGAGCGGTTTTGCCGTTTAGGACGCCCTCGTAGCCAAAGTAACGCTTAAGCTCCAGGTGGCTCCACTCAAAGACGGGGTTGCCCACACAACGGCCCAGGGTCTCGGCCCACTTCTGGAACTTCTCACGAGCAGGGGCATCGCCGGTAATGAAGCGCTCATCAACGCCGTTTGCACGCATCAGGCGCCACTTGTAGTGGTCACCGCCCAGCCAAACCTCGGTGATGTTCTCAAAACGCTTGTCGTCCCAAATCTCCTTGGGAGAAATGTGGCAGTGGTAGTCGACGATGGGCATGCCCTCGGCAAAGTTGTGGAACAGCTCCTCGCCGGTCTTGGTGCTCAGCAGGAAATCCTGATCGTCCATGAAGTTTTTCATCAAACAACCCCTTTGTTGGCGGAGCGGGCGCACGATGCGCTCGTTATCCTCTAGGTGAACGTTCACTATACTAATTCATTGCGACTTAAAAGGTGAACGTTCACCTAACCACCATGGGGTGAACGGTCGATTTTGCCCGTTCAACGGTTACTAGAGCCGTGACTTGTATGTATTGTGAATTGGCAGGCGTCCCCGAATGCCGAACTTGAGCGCTTTTGGCCAGGTGGGTCATGTTCCGCCGTGCATTTTTGGGAGTATTCAACATCGAAGCGCACCACGCACCGTCCTCAATGCCCTATTTGATGCTCATATTGCGCCCAATCGGCATAAATAAGTGCCGCCGATGGCGAATTACGCCATCGGCGGCACTTAAAACAGTCGTTCTGAGCCTCTTTCGGGACACGCCATTGCTGAATACTCCAAAAAATGCACGTCGCAAGAGGGGGTACCAGACCAAACGGCTAAATTCCCGCAAGCTCGCAGTAACGATCAACGTTGCTGGCAAACACCATCTCCACAGCACCCTTCTGCACGGGCTCCGCCGGAGTTTTACCCCACAGCAAATACTCGCCCAAGGTCTTGGCACCGCGGTAGGCCAGGCTCACCGGGTCTTTATAGACAATATTGGTAAAGATGCCACGACGCAAGGCCAAGGCGCTCTCGGGGAACAGGTCGTTGCCGATTACCATGACCTTGCCGGCCTTGCCGCTCGAAACAAGCGCGTTGGCGACTACCTCGGAACCAACGGCAAAAACGCTACAGATGAGCTCGGGAGCATCCGGCGCACTCAAGCGCTGCTCAAGCTCGCGCTCGAGCTGTTTGACTTGCGCATGGGCGCCGGCAAGATCCTCAACCTGCCATGGAATATCACGTTCGCGCAGGTAATTATGGAAGGCGCGGGCGGTCAGATAGTGTGAATCGGTATAGGGGTCGCCCGCCAACAGGAGCACGCGGGCGTCAGCCCCAGAAGCGTGAACCAGGTTTGCCGCCTGCTCTGCCATAAGACTGCCCGCCGCGGAATAGTCTGCCAGACTGGCACCCAGGCGATCGAGGTGCGGTCGGTCGCCATCGACGAGCTCGATCGCCACACCCGCCTCGGCAATCTGCCTCAAAAGCTCGGTTGCGCGGTCATCGCTCGGAACATAGGCAAGCAGGCCATCAATCTTCTCGCCTACCTGCAGGCGCTCATCAATCTGCTCGAGCGCATCGGCGTAGCCACCCACGCCAAATTCAACACGTTCAACCGTAATGCCCCGGTCGATGACCTCCTGCTCAAAGCGGTTGCAGCCTTCCCAAAGGTAACGGAAAAAGTACGCTCCCTCGCGCGATGCGCGGGGCAGGCAAAACACCAGGTTGATATCCTTGCGGCGCAGGCTCGAGGCACTCGTATTGCGATGGTAACCCATGGCCTCGGCCTTAGCATTCACTTTGGAGCGCACGGATTCGCTCACGCCGGCTTTACCCGTCAGGGCCTTGTGCACGGTATTGATGGAAACGCCAAGCTCGGCGGCTATGTCCTTCATGGTTACGCGAGCGCTCATGGGGATACTCCGTTATAGATAAGTTGCCAATTAACAGTACAGGTAACGATACCCCAAAATCACTCTTCAACTCGCCGCGCTCGCCCCCAAATGTGCAAAGCGCCTCGCGAACGGATGCTCGCGAGGCGCTTGGATGCCTAGACCTTATTTAATACCGCGGCCCAAGTCTTCGGCGATTTTGTCCACGCCCTTAAGTGCGGCGCACGTCTTTTTGTTGGAGCAATGCCCCGTGCAAACGCCACCCTGAGCGCAGTCGGCGCAGGTGCCCTTGCGGTAGATGCGCACGCATACCGCGACAAACGCAATACCGATAACAGCCAGTACAACAATATCGATAGGTGCCATAGCAAGCCTCCTCTAGTTAACCATCACTTACTTTACCCCATTCTCCACCTACCAAAAAGGGACAGGTTTGTTTTGGTCGGTTTTATCTGCGGAAACGCCACATCTCCCCCACCAAAAAGCCCGAGTGTCGCTGGGACACCCGGGCTCGTGGAAAGGGGTTAATCCTTATTCGAACTTAAGCGGAAACTGCAGCGGAAGCAGTGTTGGTCTCGTCCTCGTCGGTCCATGCGTGCTTGGGCATAGGACGGAAAATCTGGAAGAGCATCGCGACCAGCAGCACGATAGCCACAACCGTCCAGAAGCCAAACTGACCCAGAACAAGCAGGTTGTAGAACTGGTTGATGAACAGGCCGATAACCCAAGCGAAGGCGCACTCGTAGCCGATGGCAATCGCAGTCCACTTGCCGGAGTCCATCTGGTTGCGGATGGTGCCAATGGCGGCAAAGCACGGAGCGCACAGCAGGTTGAAGGCGCCGAAGGCAACGCAGGCGCCCATGGTGGGGAACATGCCGGCAAACGCGGTCCACAGGCTCGGGTCGGTTTCGCCCGCGTCGGCAACGGAGAGCAGCGAGCCGGCGGTGGCGACGACGTTCTCCTTGGCGACAAGGCCAGAGACGGTCAGTGCGGTTGCCTGCCAGGTGCTAAAGCCGAGCGGGGCGAAGATCCAAGCGACCAGGTTGCCCAGCATGGCAAGCACGGAGTAGTCCATAAACTCCTCGGGGATGCCGTCCATCGCAGGCAGGAAGCCAAAGGAACCGTTATAGCTACCAAAGTTGGAGAGGAACCAAACGACGACGGTGGACGCAAAGATGACCGTGCCGGCCTTCTTGATAAAGGCCCAGCAGCGCTCCCACACGTGCAGCGCCCAGGAACGGATCGCCGGGAAGTGGTAGGCAGGAAGCTCCATGACAAACGGGGTCGGACGGCCGGCGAAGAGCTTGGTCTTCTTGAGCATGAGGCCCGAGGCGATGACGGCAAAGACGCCCAGGAAGTAGAAGAGCGGGCTGATCCATGCGGCCGTGGTGGAAGAATCGCCAATGATGGAGCCCATGAGCAGGGCGATGATCGGCAGCTTGGCGCCGCAGGGGATGAACGTGGTGGTCATGACCGTCATGCGGCGGTCCTTCTCGTTCTCGATGGTCTTGGTGGCCATGACGCCGGGGACGCCGCAGCCCGAGGACACGAGCATGGGGATGAACGACTTACCGGACAGGCCAAAGCGGCGGAACACGCGGTCCATGATGAAGGCGACGCGGGCCATGTAGCCGCAGTCCTCCAGGAAGGACAGCATCACGAACAGCAGGAACATCTGCGGCACAAAGCCGAAAATGGCGCCCAGGCCGCCAACGATACCGTCGCAGACCAGCGAATCGACCAGGCCACCGTCCTCGGTGCCACCCGCCACGAGGGCATCGTGCACCATGGTGGTGATACCCGGGACATAGGGGCCGTACTGTGCCGGGTCGACCGAGTCGGCGTCGTCACCCGCGGCCTCGACAGCCTCATCGTAAGCATCGCGGCCCTGACCGAGCACATACCAACCGTCGGTGCCAAAGAGCTGATCGTTGGTGAAGTCGGTCACCGTGCCGCCCAAGGTGGAAACGGCAATGTAGTACACGCAGAACATGATGACGACAAAGATCGGCAGGCCCAGGATACGGTTGGTAACCACGCGGTCGATCTTCTCGGAGGTGCTCATCTTGGCCGGAGCCTTGGTCATGCACTCGTCGATGATGTGCGCAATCACGCCATAGCGCTCACCGGTGATGATGGACTCTGCATCGTCGTCGCAGTCCTGCTCGCACTGAGCGACCAGCTCTTCGACGCGAGCGGCTTTCTCCTTGGTGAGGTTGATGAGCTTGCAGGCGTCCGCGTCGCGCTCAAACAGTTTGACCGCGTAGTAGCGACGCTTGTTAGCGGGAACGCTCGCCGGAAGGTTGTTCTCGATGTGCGTCAGAACGTCCTCGATGGAGGAGTCGAACTTGTGCTCCGGCACCTGCCCCTTGGAAGCAGCGGACTTCTTGACCTGCTCGAAGAGCCCCTTGATGCCCTTGTTCTTAAGAGCCGAGATCATCATGACCGGACAACCGAGCTTCTTGGAGAGCTTGTCCGTGTCGATCTTATCGCCGTTCTTCTCGACCAGGTCGGCCATGTTGAGGGCAACGACCACGGGCAGGCCGGTCTCGATAACCTGAAGCGCCAGGTACAGGTTACGCTCGAGGTTGGTGGCATCGACGACTTGGACGACAACATCGGGCTCGCCACTCATGAGGTAATCGCGCGAGCATTGCTCCTCGGGGCTGTAGGGGGAAAGCGAGTAGATGCCAGGGAGGTCCGTGATGGTAACGTTCTTGTCGCTTAGGAGCTTGGCCTCCTTTTTCTCAACCGTGACGCCGGGCCAGTTGCCAACGTAGCCGTTGGCGCCGGTGATCAGGTTGAAAAGCGTGGTCTTGCCGCAGTTGGGGTTACCCGCCAACGCGACATGGATCTGAGAATCCGCCATTCAATCCTTCTTCCTTGTGTGCCTGCGCTGCTTTCTCCGCGCAGGCTGGATAATGTGCTTCAAAGTTGCAGCATCAAGTTAGAAAAACCTAACTTTATCTGCAGAAATATACGCCTCGGGCCCTTACTGGACCTCGACGACGGCCGCCTCCTCCTTGCGGATGGAAAGCTCGTAGCCGCGCACGTTGATCTCGACCGGATCACCGAGCGGTGCAACCTTCACGACCTTGAACGAAGTGCCCTTGATGAGCCCCAGATCCATAAGGTGGCGGCGAAGCGCACCCTCACCGTGAAGCTTGACGATGGTGGAGCTCTCGCCCACCTTAACGTCACCCAACGTCTTCATTTACTTGTCCCCCTTTCAGTGCGTACAGAAATACCGTCGACTAACCGACGGTCATGATGTGCATGGCGACCTTGGAATCGATGCCAAAGCGTGCGCCCAGCACCGTGACGATGATATTGGCGCCACTCGAGCTCACCACGTGGATTTCGTTGCCCTCGACAAAACCGAGGTCCTTGAGGTGGTGTTTCATGTCCTCATTGCCCTTTACACGAGACACGCGCACGGTTTCGCCCGCTTTTACCATCGAAAGCGGCATGGCCGGCATCTGCGGTCCGCAAGACATGAGTGGCTCCTAACGTCAGTTCGTCCTCAACATCGACGCGATAAAAGTTAACCACGTCTATGTTCGCTTTAGTAAACTAGCACGTGGTTAACTTTTTGGAAAGGGTCCCTATTCAGATTTCGAAAAAGTTTCCTATATGAAACAAAAAGGCGCGGCAAAGAGCTGTCCTTTGCCGCGCCCAGTCATGCTTAAAGCGAGAGGTTTCTGATCGACGTAACGCAGGAAGCCTCGTCTACGCCCGAAACGCGGAAGACGACGCTCTCGCCGCACTCGCCGTAGAGAGCCATGAGGCCCATAACGTCGCGACCGTCGGTATGGCGGTCGCCGATGCTGACCGACACGTCGCTACGATGCTTGGCAATAATGTCATAGAGCAGCGCAACCGGGCGGGCATGCAATCCCAACGGATCTTTAATCGTCTTCGTAAACTCGACCATGTCCCCTCCCGCGACGTCGTACATTCGGCCGGCAAAACCCAGCCATGTGGTAGCTATTGTACGTTACCGGCGCACCCCCGTCTCACAAAAAACGAGGGAAGGCACACGTCCTTCCCTCGTTGCTGGCAATAGGTAGCCGCTCGCCTACATCAGGCGCAGGCTGACGTCCTTGAGCTGGGCGCCGGAAACGGCACTCGGAGCACCCGACATAAGGTCGGAGCCGCTGGCCGTCTTGGGGAACGCCATGACGTCGCGGATGGAGTCGGAACCGGTGAGCAGCATGCACACGCGGTCCAGGCCCAGAGCAAAACCACCCATCGGGGGTGCACCAAACTTGAGCGCCTCCATGAGGAAGCCGAACTGCGACTCGGCTCGCTCCTCGGTGAAGCCCAGGAGCTTGAGCATAGACATCTGCATCTCGGCGTTGTGGATACGCATACCGCCGCCGCCGGCCTCAAAGCCGTCCATGACAAAGTCGTAGGTGCAGGAACCGGCCGCCAGCGGGTCGGCCTCGATCTTGGCGATGTCGGTCTCGGTCGGCAGCGTGAAGGGCTGATGCTCGGCAGCGTAGGCCTTGCGGTCCTCATCCCAGTGGAACAGCGGGAAGTTGACGACCCACAGGAAGTCGTGGCCCTCACGCTTGATCTCGAGTGCGTTGGCCATGTGGGAACGCATGCCGCCCAGGATCTCGTCAGAGAGCAGGCGCGGGCCGGCGGCAAACATCACAAGATCGCCGGGCTCGACGTCCATGCGCTCACGCAGAGCAGCCATCTCCTCGTCCGAGAAGAACTTGACGATGGGGCTGTTGATGGAGCCATCCTCGCGGAAAGCGATCCAGGCCAGACCCTTGGCGCCAAACGTGGAGGCCACGCCGGCGAGCTTATCGATCTTGGCACGTGCCCAGGCACCGGCACCCTTGGCGTTGATGGCCTTGACGACGGAGCCCTCCTCGTTTGCGGCGGTCGCAAAGACCTTGAACTTGGAGTTGGCAAAGATGTCGGTCAGGTCGATCAGGTGCATGCCATAGCGAGTATCGGGCTTGTCGGAGCCATAGGTGTCCATGGCCTCCCAGTAGTTCATGCGACGCAGCGGCGTGGGCATCTCGACGCCCATGCGGCCGAAGGCATCGGCCAGGACCTCTTCGAGCGCACTCATAACGTCGTTCTGGTCCACGAAGGACATCTCGATATCGACCTGGGTGAACTCGGGCTGACGGTCGGCACGCAGGTCCTCGTCGCGGAAGCACTTGGCGACCTGGTAGTAGCGCTCGACGCCACCGACCATGAGCAGCTGCTTCAGGAGCTGCGGGGACTGCGGCAGGGCGTAGAAGTTACCCGGCTGGATACGGCTGGGAACGATGAAGTCTCGAGCGCCCTCGGGCGTGGACTTAAACAGGGAGGGCGTCTCGACCTCCATGAACTCACGGTTGTGCAGCGCCTCGCGAATGGCAAAGGTGAAGTCGGAGCGCAGCTTGAGGTTGGCCATCATCTCGGGACGGCGGAGGTCCAGATAGCGATAGCGCAGGCGGGTGTCCTCGCTGGTCTCGATGCCGTCCTCGATCTGGAACGGCGGGGTGACGGACGTGTTGAGCACCTCGGCGTGGTCGGTCAGGACCTCGATCTCGCCGGTCGCGAGCTTGGTGTTGGTGGTCTCCTCGCCACGGGCGCGCACGACGCCGTGAATCTTGATGGGCCACTCGGGGCGCATGGTCTCGGCGATCTTAAAGGCATCGCCGTCGGAGTGCTCGGGGTCGAAGGTGAGCTGCGTGATGCCCTCGCGGTCGCGAAGGTCGCAGAAGATAAGGCCGCCGTGATCGCGACGACGGCTCACCCAACCGGTGAGGGTGACCTCTTCGCCCACGTTCTCGAAGCGAAGCTCGCCGCAGGTACGGGTGTGCATGGAATGCTCATCGATGGGACGGGTCTGGCTCATACCAGTGATCCTCCTTTATGGATCTGTGCCGCCCCGTGTCGTTCCGGGCGGCGTCGTACAGATTTGCCCAGCCTGCGTAAACCGCGCAGCCAGACATGGCGTTCTATCTTATCGCACCCGCGTCGATGTGCCGCGAAAAAGTAGCTCTTGCCCAAAGACTTGACGGAGACGAAACAATTGACGCGGCCTGGCCGTCGCTAAGGCGCGCCGCGTGCGACAATGTGCCCCAATACAACCGCACTCGGAAAGGCCCGTCATGACCGCACGCCTCATCGTTATGGATATCGACTCCACGCTCATCAACCAGGAAGTCATCGACCTGTTGGGCGAGGAGGCCGGCGTGGGCGAGCAAGTTGCACAGATCACCGAACGCGCCATGCGCGGCGAGCTTGACTTTAAGCAGGCGCTCGAGGAGCGCGTGGGGCTGCTTGCCGGCCTGGATGAGAGCGTGTTCGAACGCACCTTTGCGCGCGTGACGTTTACCCCCGGCGCGTTGGAGCTTGTGCGATCGGCGCACTGCAAGGGCTGGAAGGTCGGCGTGGTAAGCGGTGGCTTCCACGAGGTCGCCGACAAGATCGTGGCCGCCGCGGGCATCGACTTTTGCCTCGCTAACCGCCTGGAGGTCGTGGACGGCAGGCTCACCGGCAAGCTGGCGGCAAACATTGTGACCAAGGAATCCAAGCTCATCCAGCTGTTGGATTGGGCAGTTGAGTGCGGTGTCGACATGGCACACACCGTGGCAATCGGCGACGGCGCCAACGACATCCCCATGATTCAGGCCGCGGGCACGGGCATCGCGTTTTGCGCCAAGCCCAAGACGCGCGAAGCCGCCCCGTTTGCCATCGACGAGCGCAACCTGATGCTCGCCATGGACATCATCCTGCGCGACTAGCCGATCCGTCTAACAATTGAATCAGTCTGTCCTATAGTTTCCGAACAATTTTGTCTTAGTGTTCGGAAACATACCCTTTGAGTGCTAGACTTTGCGCCGTCGAAGGGAACATATATGGATAAGCGAGATCTTGAGCAGTTGCTGAGCGATGTTGCCGGCGGAGCAGTCGCCCCGGCAGTCGCCCTCACGCGCATCCAGACGGCGCCAACCGCCGATCTGGGTTTTGCGCAGCTCGATCTTTCGCGCGGGGTGCGCCAGGGAGCCGGCGAGGTTGTCTACGGCGCCGGTAAAACCGCCGAGCAGATTGCCGCCATTATCAAAGCGCTGCGCGATGCCGGCCAGGAGCGCATCCTGGTCACGCGCCTGGATGCCGAAAAAGCCGCGCGCACCGCTGAGCTTCTCGGCAACGGCATCGACCTGGGATATGTCCCGGACGCACAGCTCGCCCTCGTGGGAGACAAGCCCTCCCCTACCGGCAACGGACGCATCGTCGTCGCCTGCGCCGGCACGAGCGACCTGCCCGTCGCCGAGGAAGCCGCATTGACGGCCGAGTTCTATGGCAACGAGGTCGACCGCCTCTACGACGTGGGTGTCGCCGGCCTGCACCGTCTGCTCGCGCATGCCGAGGAGCTTGCCCAGGCACAGGTGGTCATCGCCATTGCCGGCATGGAGGGCGCACTGGCGAGCGTTGTCGGCGGCCTGGTGAGCTGTCCGGTCATCGCCGTTCCCACCAGCGTGGGTTACGGCGCGAGCTTTGGTGGCGTAGCCGCGCTACTCGCCATGCTCAACTCCTGCGCCAGCGGCGTTTCGGTCGTCAATATCGACAACGGCTTTGGTGCCGCCTACCAGGCAAGTCTTATCAACCATCTGAGCGCCGGCACGCCCCGCGCCCGTTAAGGAGCATTCCATGTCCAACCATCAGCATACGCTTATCATCGATGGCACCTCGGGCATCAGCGGCGATATGACCGTCGCGGCCCTGCTCGACCTGGGCGCCAGCGAGGAGCACCTACGCGAACAGCTCGCCACGCTGCCGGTCGACGGCTTTTCGATCGCCGTGACGCGCGTAAACAAGCATGGCATCGTCGCCTGCGATTTCGACGTCCAGCTTGCAGAGGGGCTCGAGAACCACGATCACGATATGATCTGGCTCTACGGCAACGAAGCAGCTGCCGAGCACACGCACGAGCATGAGCATCACCATCATGATCATGGCGAGCACGAACACGAGCACACACACAACCACGACCATGACCATGACCATGAGGCCCACGGCCATGGCCACGAGGGCCATCATCACGCCCACCACCATCACCACCGTTCTTTGGCGGACGTCACCGCCATCATCGATGGCTCGCAGCTAAGCGATGGCGCCAAGCGTCGTGCGCTCGCCATCTTTACCGCGCTCGCCGCCGCCGAGGCCAAGGCCCACGGCAAAACGCTCGACACCGTCCTGTTTCACGAGGTGGGCGCCGTCGACTCCATCGTCGACGTCTGCTCTGTCGCCATCTGCCTCGACGATCTGGGTATTGAGGATATCGTGGTCGAGTCGCTCTCCGAGGGCCACGGAACCATCCGTTGCGCCCACGGCCTCATGCCTATTCCCGTTCCCGCTGTCGTCAACCTGTGCCAGGCGGGCAATATCGCCCTCGCGCCTGCACCGGTCGCCGGCGAGCTCGTGACGCCGACGGGCGCCGCCATCGTCACCGCGCTGCGCACGTCCGACCAACTGCCCTCACGCTACCGCATCGAAGCCGTCGGCTACGGCGCCGGCAAACGCCCCTACGAAGGTTGCTCCGGTACGCTCCGCTGCCTGCTCGTTCACGCGGACGCATAGCCATGGATGCCCGCAAGGCAAAAAGCCGCGCTGCCATCGTTACGGCGTTCTCCGAGCTCCTGTGCGAGAAAGACTACGGCAAGATCACCGTCGGCGACATCATCGCTCGTGCCCACGTAGGTCGGGCCACGTTCTACGGGCTCTTCAAGAGCAAAGATGACCTGCTCGCTGAGCTCGTGCGCGATATCTGCACCCATGCCCTCGACGATGACGGTACGCCCCTCGATGACCCACTCGTACAGGTCGAGCATATCCTCAACAACCTCTGGGAGCGCCGCCAGGGCGTACGCGCCCTCGTAGCCGGCGCCGGCTCGCGCGTCTTCGCCGACTGTCTCCGCAAGACCATCATGTCGCGCGCAGCCGAAACCGTCCCCGTCGACCCCGCAGGCCCCGCCGGCACCATGGACCGCAGCTTCCTACTACACCACATAGCCTCAAGCTTCGTAGGAATGGTCCAATGGTGGGCCTGGCACAACTTCCAAGCAAACAAAGCCGACGTAGCCAAAGACTACCTATCAGCCATTAAGCCTCTCTTCAACTAAGTAAACCCCTCATCCCAAAGTTCCGCCCCAACCCAAAGCACAATCATCCCAAAGTATCGACAACAGCCCAACGCCCCTACCAGCAACAAGCCCCTCCCATCCAAATTCAGATATATATATGTTGGGTTGCTTGTACGAACGCAACAAAGACCCCGCAGCTGACCGCATGGGGTAACTTCCCAGCGCATTCCGCAGGACGCAAAAAGGCTCGCCGCACGAAGTGCGCAGCGAGCCTTTTTGCATGTCCGAGGACGCGCTGGGAAGTTACCCCATGCGGCCAGCGGACAACTATGTAGCCTTGGACTAGAACATGCCCAAGAAACCGTGCACAAACAGTGCGGCCAGAGCGGCGCCGACAAACGGAGCGATGCCAGGAACAAGCAGGCCGTACTTCCAGTTGTTGTCAGCCTTGTTCTTGATCGGCAGCACCTGATAGGCCATGCGAGGACCAAGGTCACGGGCCTGGTTCATGGCGAAGCCGGTGATGCCGCCCATGCCCATGCCAACGGCCCAAACGATCAGGCCGACGCAGATGGCGAGCATCAGGACGTTCTCGCCAGCACGGTTAGCAGCAGCAAGGATGGCGCTGATGAACACAAAAGTGCAGATAGCCTCGCAGAAGAAGTTGCGGACATAGTTCGTGCCCTCGGTGGTGGGGTTGGTCGAGAAGATGTTGCGCTGGGCAATGGGGTCGACGACGCCCTCGGAAGCCTTGAACTCATCGGCATACATCAACCACGCGATCACGGCGCCCACAAAGCCGCCGAGCATATCGGCAATCATGAAGGGGATGCAGCTGCTCCACGGCACCAGGCCTACGATGCACTGGGCAAGCACCATGGCGGGGTTCATGCACACGGCGCCGCCAAAGACAAACAGGCAGACCGAGATGCCAAAAGACCAGGTGGTGATGGCAAACATGTGGCCGGAGCCCTGATACTTGGTGCCCTTGAGCACGGTATCGCAGTGCACGCCCACGCCAAAGATGATCATGAGGGCCGTTGCGCCGAATTCACAGAGGAGTTTGGTAAGCATAAAACCTTATCTTTCTTGTCGGTTACAAACGATTCGTTTAGGCCGCGCACTAGTGCTGCGCGACGACAACGCCCAGGCCATCGGGAATGACGGCCACCTTGGCATCGGCACCCTTCATCTCAAAGGCGAGCTTGAGCGCCTCCTCGAGGGTGTTGACCGGCGTCATGTGCATGTCCTTGATCATCTGGTGATCGCACAGGTCGGTGACCATGATCACAGGGTGATGCGCCAGGATGCGGGCAAAGATCTGACTCGTCCACTGGTCGGGCAGGGTCTCGTCCTTAGGACGGTCGATGCAGGCGCGCTCAAACTCTGCCGGATCGTTGTCGGCGATGTTGTGATAGAAGCCCTCGCCACCGTGACCGTCGGCGCAACCGGCGACATCGATGATCACGCCGCCCTCGGGAAGCGTGGCCTCGGCAGAGCACATGCCCTTCACGGCCTGGTAGATGTTCTGGTCGAGCGGGTAGCCGCCGTTGGTGGTGATGGCAATCTCGCACTCGACGGGCTCAACGCCGGCAAGGCTCTTCACGAACTCGCAGCCGGCCTCGTGCGCCTTGTGAATGTCGCCGGCAAAGGAGCCGATGACCTCGTGCTTGCCGTTGAGCACCACGTTAAGCACAAAGGCAAGGTGAGCCATCTCGGCAGCGGCAAACATGTCCTCGCTCACGTGGTTGTGGCACAGGTTGCCGGCACGCGAATGGGAATCGTTCACAAACTGACCGTTGTGGTTGTACATGATGGTCTTGTAGCTAGCGATGCCAGGCAGGACGGACTTGCGGCTACCAGAGAAACCGGCAAAGAAGTGCGGCTCAATAAAGCCCTCGGCAAGCAGCAGATCGCAATCGGCAGCAATCTTGTTGATGATGCACTCGCCGCCAGAAGGCAGAGTGCCGATCTTTTTCATCATGCTGTCGTCAGTCGCGACGTGCATAACGATTTCCTCGTTGGCAACGATCTCCTCGCCGTACTTGTTGACGAGCTCCTCGTGCGTCGACGGACGGTGCATACCCGTAGCAACCAAAATACGCACTCGAGCCTCAGGTGCAGCGGAATGGATGTGATGCAGCAGAATAGGCATCGTCACTCGCGAGGGAACGGGACGCGTATGATCGGAGCTAATAATGACAATATCCTTCTTGCCAGCGCAAAGCTCCTCGAGCGAAGGCGAGCCATAAGGGTTGGCAAGTGACTCCTCCACCAGCTCTTCCTGCGATTTTGTAGTCTTAAACTCGTTCTGATGACCTTCCATCACACCCGCGAAGTTCTTATCCTCGAGCTCCAGATGCAGCGTCTTGTGGTCAAACGGCAGTTCACATTCAAACAACGACGAGCGCCCTCTTCCTTTCAACTGACACACTAGATAAACCGTTGGAAGGATACGCCGCTCACCGAAAAACTCCACCGTCCACCGACTCATTAACACAACGTTCATATTTGACCCACAACAAAACGGCCGCGATCCCACTTGGAACCGCGGCCGCTACAGTCGTAAGGCGAGAAGCGCCAAATGCATCTCAATCCCGATCGATAAGACGCGAGGCGCGAAGCGCCAAACGCGCCGCCGGGATAGACCCCATCCAAAACGCGCGAAGCGCGCCATTATTCCCCCAGCCAGTAATCCGCCGAAGACCGGACATCGCAGGGCCCGCCATCAGCTTACTTTTAGGCACACTCCGCAGGACGCAAGAAGCCCTCGCCGCACTCCGCATTAGGCGCGAAGCGCACCTTAATCCCTTCAGCTCCAATTCCCGAAGACCGAGGACGAAGGGACCCGACGGGTTTCCCTCTGAATGCATTCCGCAGCACGAAGCCCCCTTATCCGCAGCACTGATATTTTCTGTATTGAAGACGTCGATGATGCACCCGTATACCATTGACGTCGACACCATCAGATGCGGACCGCGCGGTGACCCCACATTCCGCTGGCGCCCACAGGGCTGCCCTCGTTTCCTGACATGTCCCGCGCGGCCCGCGGCGAGCCGAGACCGCCGCATGACCTAATAGGAGCATGGAGCGATACCGCGGACCCGAACAACCGCATTCTATCGCGCCCCGTCAGTGTGCCGTCTGCCCGGTCCAGGCGAGCACGGAAAGAACGGAGCGAGACATGAGAGCCGAATCGACACCCGGCGCCCGCGGGCCGGTCTTCTGCGGGGTCGACACCCACGCCGACTCGCACTGGCTGTGCGTCCTGGACTGGAGGGGCCGCAAGGTCCTGTCCCGCCAGTTCCCCGCCGACGCGGCGGGATACGAGGCGCTCGCCGGGGCGATCGCGGCGGCCGGGGAGCCGGCCTGCGTCGCGATGGAGGGGACGTCGTCCTACGGGGCGGGCCTCACCAGGCACCTCGCGTCGCTGGGGATGCCCGTGCGCGAGGCGCTCTCCCCGGCGGGGATGCAGAGGAGGCGCCCGGGGCAGGGAAAGTGCGACGAGGCGGACGCGGAGAGGGCCGCCCGCGCGGCGATGTCCGGCTCGAAGCTCGGGACCCCCAAGAGCCAGGACGGGTGGGTCGACGGGGTGCGCTGCATGCTCGCGGCGCGCTCCGGGGCGGTGAAGGCGCGGACCTCGGCGGTCAACACCGCGAGGTCGCTGCTCACCACCGCGCCGGAGGGGCTCAGGTCGAGGTTCCGCGGCATGGGAGGGCCGAGGCTGATGGAGGAGCTCCCCTCCGTGCGCGCCGAGGGCGCGCTGGGCGCCGCGCTCGGCGCGCTGGCGGACCTGTGGGCGGCGGCGCGCGACGCGGCGCTCGACATGGAGCGCGCGATCGAGGCGTCCCTGGAGGAGAACTGCCCCGCGCTGCTGGCGATGTACGGGTGCGGGCCCGTGAGCGCGGCCAAGCTCGCGGTCGCGGCCGGGGACAACCCGGGCAGGCTGCGCTCCGAGGCGTCGTTCGCGGCGATATGCGGGGCCTGCCCCATCCCCGCCTCGAGCGGCAAGACCGTGAGGCACAGGCTCAACAGGGGCGGCGACCGGCAGGCGAACAGCGCTCTGCACGAGATCGCGAGGCAGAGGGTCATGCGCGACCCCGAGACCGCCGAGTACGCCGAGAGGGCCAGGGCGCGGGGGAAGAGCGACAGGGAGGTCATGAGGTGCCTCAAGCGCTACGTGGCCAGGGAGGCGTACCGGGCGCTGATGCGCCCGCACGAGATCAGGAGGCCCGAGGACGCCTCGGGGCTCGTGGCGGCCAGGCGCGCGGCGAAGGTCAGCCAGGTGAGGGCGGCGTCCATATTGGGAACCAGCGAGAAGTACATCTCGATGCTGGAGAGGGGCCAAAGGGAGCTCAAGCCCATAAGGAGGGCCTACGAGGCATGGGTCGAGGCCGGACTTCCGCTCGATTGGGACAGGCAGGCCTTCGAGGCCGAGCGCAAAATGGAGTCTAAAAAACACCTTGCCAAATAGGAGCGTCAGCACGAAGCCCCCTTATCCGCAGCTCCGAAGGAGCAGGATAAGGGGGCTTCAAGTGCGAGGACGCATTCAGAGGGAAACCCGTCGGGTCCCGGTGAGAGCCACAGGGCTATCGATTACCCCGTGTTTTGCAAACCTGCCGAGACGCCGGTCACAGTCGAAAGAAGTAGGCTCATGTACTCGGCCTTCTTCTCCTCGGCCATCTCGTCCTGGTTCATACGCACCTCGCGAAGGGCGCGGACCTGTGCGATGGACAGGGCGTCGACGTAGGGGTTACGCACACGAACGGCGCAGCCGAGCACGCGGCGGCGCTGCAGCGGCCACTCGTCACCGACGATGGCAAGGACCCACTTACGCGTGAGCTGCATCTCGGTGAAGACCTTCTCGGACAGATCCTGGCGATCGCCCAGGTGCAGATACATCTTGGCGATGCGCTGATCGGTCTTGGCGATCGACATCTCGATGTTGTCGATAAAGGTGCGGAAGAACGGCCACTCCTGGTAGGCAGCCTTAAGCTGCTCAAGGTCGCCCAGCTGCTCGCAGGCGGTACCCAGGCCGTACCAAGCGGCCAGGTTAATGCGTGCCTGGCTCCAGCTGAAGATCCACGGAATGGTACGCAGGTCGTCGAGCGACTTGGCGCCCAGGCCGCGCTTGGCGGGACGCGAGCCGATCGGCAGCAGGCCAACCTCGGTCAGCGGCGTCACGGTCGAGAACCACGGCGTAAAGTCATCGGTGTGCAGCAGGTCCAGATAGCGTTCGTGGCTTACGGCGTTGAGCTTCTCTGCCATATCCCAGAACTTCTGCGTGGTCTCGGTGTTAATCTTCTCGACGCTCGGGGCCGACTGCAAAAGCGTTGCGGCGGCAACGGACTCAACATGG
>UQMK01000011.1 GCA_900542085.1 uncultured Collinsella sp. | reverse complement strand
ACCTCCCAGCTGGGCAGTTATGGGCAGAATTATTGCGCCTGCCGATTCTCGGCCGTCGAGGCGGCCATGGATCGAGCCCGCATCCGCGACGAGCGCAAAGCCGCCAAAAAGTAGTTCATTTGGGACGTCAGCCTGCTAGGATGTAGAGCGGACTTTAGCTATATAAGGAGAATCCGACGTGTCTATGCGTACCGATGATTTTGACTACAACCTTCCTGAGGAACTGATCGCCCAGGCGCCTGCCGAGCCGCGTGACTCCTGCCGTCTGCTGGTGGTGGATCGCAAGGGCTCCCAGGCGGGAACGCCGCTGGAGCACGGCGGTACCGTTGAGCACCGTATCTTCCGCGATATCATCGACTATATCGAGCCAGGCGATGTGCTCGTCATCAACAAGACGCGCGTGATGCCGGCCCGCCTGATCGGTCGCAAAGCCGGCTCGGGTGGCGTGGTCGAGACGCTGCTGCTCAAGCGCCGCGAAGATGTTGACCCGCTGGGTCACGTTTGGGAGTGCCTGGTCAAGCCGGGCAAGCGTCTGAAGCCCGGCGCTCAGATTGAGTATCGCGCCGGTGGCGCCCATGCGCCCGAGGGGGCTCCCGTGGTGCTGACAGCCGAGGTTGTCGACTTTG
This sequence comes from uncultured Collinsella sp., assembly GCA_900542085.1. Classification (GTDB taxonomy): domain Bacteria; phylum Actinomycetota; class Coriobacteriia; order Coriobacteriales; family Coriobacteriaceae; genus Collinsella. The sequence goes on along the minus strand of UQMK01000011.1, from coordinate 70,517 downwards.
TCACTGATAGCCGCGGTGGCCGCCTGGTGCGCTTTGAGCCGGCCGGGTGCAATGCCGCCGGCGACCCGCGCACGCTCGACGAGGCCATCCATGCTGCCGGCCACGTGCCGCTGCCGCCCTACATTACCGATTACGAGGGAGATCCCGAGAAGTACCAGACCGTTTACGCCATGAAGGAGGAGCACTCGGCTGCCGCTCCCACGGCGGGCCTACACTTTACCCCCGAGCTCATGGCCGCTATCGAGGCCAAGGGTGCGAAGTTTGCCGCCGTTGAGCTCGAGGTGGGCATCGACACCTTCCGCTTGGTTGAGGAGGACGACCCTACGCAGCACGTCATGCACACCGAGCGCTACCACGTGTCGCAGGAAGTTGTCGACGCCGTGCATAAGGCGAAGGCCGAGGGGCACCGCGTAATCGCCGTCGGCACCACCGCAGTGCGTTCGCTCGAGAGTGCGTTCGATGCGGAGGCGCCGGTGTCCGATCCGGCTGTGACGGCGCGCTATTTTGAGGGCCGCGAGGACGGCGCTGACACGCTCGGCCGCGGTGACATCGTGGTGCACGAGAACGCGACAACGCAGCTCTACCTCATGCCCGGCTCGACCTATCACGTGGTCGACGCTCTGATCACGAACTTCCATGTACCGCGCTCCACGCTCATGATGCTCGTGAGCGCACTTGCCACCCGCGACCAGATCATGGATGCCTACGCTGCTGCTATCGAAGAGCGTTACCGCTTCTTCAGCTTTGGCGACGCCATGCTCATCTTGTAGTTACGCGGTTCTACGAACCGCGTAACTAGTCGACGCTGCAAACGCCCCTAAGCGGCAATCTGACGTTCAATCGTCGGGCATGACCAGAAGGTCAATGCCCTCCTCTTTCACGTCACCTTGCTCGCTTAGGGGCGTTTTCGCTGACTTCGCCTAAACATTGGCGTTGCCGTGATTCAACCTGCCAAAAGGTGTAGTCATTGGGGACGTTCTTGTTCGACTAGTCGTTTAAGAACGTCCCCAATGACTACCTTGTACCAATCAAAAAGTTGCGGTGAGATAGTTCTTGAATTGGCCTTTTTGATGGCTAAACAGGAACTATCTCACCGCAACTGCCTTGAGTGTTTTTTGGCAGCTAGTTTACTTGCCCGCGAAGAGCCCGATCAGGACGATCACGAGGACTACGGCGACAATGCAGACGATGGCGCCGGTGAATTTGATGCGTGAGTCGCGGGTACGCTCGCGCACGTCGTCCTCGGCGGCTTCGAGTTGAGCCACTTCGCGCTCGGTTTCGGCGTGCTCGGCCTTATCGCGGGCCAAGGAGCCTGCGAGCGATTCGGTAATCTCGGGATGGTCGTGCACCTCGGTCGCCTGCTCGATGATCGACTGCGCATGCGCTACATCCGCCTGGGCATTGGCAATAGCCTGCTCTTGCTCTCGACGTGCCTTGTCCTCGGCGGCGATTTTCTCGCGCAGCTCGCGCTGGCGCGTTGCGGCGGCGGCTTTTGCGGTCTGCAGCTCGTCGCGCGCGGCATCGGCCTCGGCCGTCACGGCCTGATGGGCTCGCTTGGCGTCGGCGATGGGGGCTTGCGCCTGCTCGACGGCGTGCTCGGCGGCCGCGAGCGAGTGCTCAAGATCGGCGGTGATGTTCGGGACATCTTCCTCGGCTTTGCGCAGGGCATCGGCCGTGTCGGAGATCTGCATCGAAAGCTCGCTGGTGCGCACCGTGTAATTGGCGGGATTCGCCGAAGGATTGCGCTGCAGCTCGGCATACTCGTGGCGCAGCGTTTCGAGTTGAGCACGCGTGGCGTCGACGGTTTGCTGTACTGCGGCAACGCCGGCGTCGCGCTCGGCCTGCACCTTGTCGCGGATGCGCTTGGAATCCTCGAGGCGGCGAACGAGGCGGTTACCGGTCTCGCGCGAGCTGGCTTCGCGCGCCTCCACGGCATCGAGTGCGGCTTTGAGACGCCGCTCGGTGGCATCGTCCTCTTCTTTTATTTGCTCGAGCTGCGCCTTGAGCTCTGTTGCCTTGGCAGCATGGGTATCGCGGCCGATTTCTGCCGCCGCGGCGGCCTTTTGTGCCGTGTCGATAGTCTGGCGCTGCTCGGCGACGATTTGGTCGTAGCGGCCTGCGATATCCTGACGCGTCTCGAGTTCCTCGCCTTGATCGGCGATGCGCTGCTCAAGTTCGGCCAGGTGGGCACGGGCGTCCGCGAGTGCCTTCTTTGCGGCGTTCATCTCGCGCATGGCCGAGGCACCCTGGGCGATAAAGGCGCCCACGGCGCTGGCGGTGTTTGAGACGGCGCCTCCCAGATCGCGGCTGGCTGCTGGGGTGTGCAGGGCGGTCGGGTGGGCGGCGTTTGCCGTGCCCGCATCGGGCGCCTGTGACGTGGCGATGCTGCCGGTGCCGCCCTCGACCACGGAAAAGCCGGCAGCGTGCGGGTCGACTGCATCGGCGCCAATGGTAGGGTGCTCGAGCTGCAGGAACGAGGGCAGAGTGCTGCCTTGGTCGGCAACGGGGGTCTCGCCAGGCACGAAGGTCGAGGCGGCCTCGGCGGCCTCCTCTTCCTCGGCGTCAATATCGGCGTCGGCCACGGCGTTTTTCATCGCTTTGACGGCATCCATCATGGAGTCCATGACGGCATCGAGCTCTTCTTCCGAAGACACCTCGATAGGGCCTTCTGCTTGCGGGGCGGCTTCCTTTTCGGGGGCGTTGTCCTGAGCGTCCGAATCGTCGTTTTGCTCGTCGGCATCTTCGGCCGTAGGGATTTCCGTCGCAGCGCCGTTATCCAGAGTGGCGTCGTCGACGTCGGTATCATTGCAGGTCGCAGCGTCAGTATCTGCGGCGACGTCTGCTGAATCATCAATATGCTGTTGAGTCTGGGGGTCCAGCTCGTCTGTCATAGGCATGTGCTCCTCATCGTTGTTTGTCACCCTATGATAAAGTCTCGCGCCGACATCCCGCGCCCCGCAGCAAAGTTTCAAAACGTGTTCGACGACTCGCTTGGATAGCAAAAATTCGTCCTCTAAATTCAGTTTACGCTTGACATTCCCTTCGCCGAATGACGTTGCGCCGTTCGCCTGGTGCGGTCTTTATTTTTCACTTGAACCCGCTAAAGTTGCATTTCAGCTTTTGGCGCGTGAAGTTGGATACGCGCAGTCGGCGGGCGTGCCCGTCGCGATTCGAAAGGACTTCGTATGGGACTTTTCACTGGTAAGACCGTAATCGTTACCGGCGGCGGCAAGGCCACGCTTAAGGACGGCTCCGCTGGCTCCATCGGCTACGGCATTGATATCGCTTTTGCCAAGGAGGGCGCAAACCTCGTCATTACCGGCCGCAACGTTGCCAAGCTCGAGGCTGCCAAGGAGTCCCTCGAGGCCGAGTACGGCATCAAGGTTCTGCCTGTTCAGGCCGATGTCTCGGCTGGTCAGGACAACGAGGCCGTTGTTCAGAACGTCATCGACAAGGCCATTGAGGAGTTCGGCCGCATCGACGCCGTCGTCAACAATGCTCAGGCCAGCGCCTCGGGCGTGACCATCGCCGACCACACCATGGATCAGTTTAACCTGGCCATTTATTCCGGTCTGTATGCCACCTATCTGTACATGCAGAAGGCCTATCCGCACCTGAAGGAGACCAAGGGCTCCGTGGTCAACTTTGCCTCGGGCGCCGGCCTGTTTGGCAACTACGGCCAGTGCAGCTATGCCGCTGCCAAGGAGGGCATCCGCGGTCTGACTCGCGTTGCAGCCAACGAGTGGGGCAAGGACGGCATCAACGTCAACATCGTGTGCCCGCTTGCTTGGACTGCTGCGCTCGAGAACTTCCAGGATGCCTATCCCGAGGCGTTTAAGGCCAACGTCCACATGCCGCCGGCAGGCCACTACGGCGACGTCGAGAAGGAGATCGGCCGCGTGGTCGTTCAGCTCTGCGGTCCCGACTTTAAGTACATGAATGGCGAGACCGTCACCCTCGAGGGTGGCATGGGACAGCGTCCGTAGGAGTTACGGCGTTTTGCCAAACGCCGTAACGGGCCGACGCTGCGCGGTCGCCAGGGCGACAACCTGTCATTCAAAGAGGGCGGCATGACCAGAAGGTCTATGCCGCCCTCTTTTCATGCCAATTTGTTCGCCCTGGCGACCGCTCGCTGACATTCCCAAGACATCGGCGTTGCCAAAACATCGGCGTTGGCGTGGCTGGTAAATAGCTCCACTCATTGGGGACGTACTTAAATGAGTACCCGCCGAACGAGAGTGGATAATCTCCCGTTTTTGGTCTGTGTTTCGGGCAAAAGTGGGAGATTATCCACTCTCATGAGATAGGCGTCCGAAAATCCACGCTCGTTTGCTGTCCCCTTTGCACCAGTTTCTGTCGAGTCGGTGCTATTTGCGGGTTGCCCGTATAATGGTTTGCGTATGAACCGCAACCAAGGAGTTCCAGTTTATGGACCAGAGCCTTTTTAAATTCGACCTGATCGCCGAGGACCCGACGACGCACGCGCGTGCCGGCGTACTGCACACCCCGCACGGCGATATCGAGACGCCAATCTTTATGCCCGTGGGCACCAAGGCAAACGTCAAGGGTATTCCTACCGAGACCGTCAAACAGCTCGGCGCCCAGATCGTGCTTGCCAACACCTATCACCTGTCCATGCGTCCCGGCGAGGACACCATTGCCGAGCTGGGCGGCCTGCACAAGTTTATGAACTGGCACGGCCCCATTCTTACCGATTCGGGCGGCTTCCAGGTGTTCAGCCACAACGACGCCGTCAAGCTCACCGACGAGGGCGTGCGCTTTATCGTCAACGACTACGACGGCCGCCACGTGTTCTGGACGCCCGAGGACAACATGGAAATCGCCATGAAGCTCGGGTCCGATATCTGCATGCAGCTGGACCAGTGCCCGGGCTATCCCGCCACGCGCGCCTACGTTGAGCGCGCCGTTGAGCTGTCGAGTATGTGGGCCGAGCGCTGCTATAAGGCGCATACCCGCGATGACCAGGCGCTCTTTGGCATCGTCCAAGGCGGCATGCACCTGGACCTGCGCCTGCGCTCGCTGCGCCATCTGGAGGAATGCGGTGACTTCCCGGGTTACGGCATCGGCGGCTATTCGGTGGGCGAGGACCACGAGACCATGTTCGAGACGCTGGCGCCGCTTGTGAGCGAGTACATGCCCAAGCACAAGCCGCGCTACCTGATGGGCGTCGGCAACCCCACCACTCTCGTGCGCGGCGTGGGTGTGGGCATCGACATGTTCGATTGTGTGCTGCCGACGCGCACCGGCCGCATGGGCACGGCGTTTTCGAGCGAGGGTCGCCTCAACTTCCGCAACGCGCGTTTTGCGCACGACGACGGCCCCATCGATCCCACTTGCACCTGCCCGGTGTGCGCGGGCGGTTACAGCCGCGCGCTCATTCGCCACATGGTCACGCAGAAGGAGATGCTCGGCGGCATTCTGCTGTCGATGCACAACATCTACTACCTGCTCAACCTTATGCAGCGTGCCCGCCAGGCCATTATCGAGGGCCGTTACGGCGCGTTCGTGAGCGACTGGATGAACAGCCCTGCGGCGGTGGATTACTAAGAGCTGCGATCGATGACCGATAGCTTGCAAGCACTTGATGCATGGTGGGTACCATACCGAATGGTTGATGTTCGGGCGGGTGTTTGGCGCATGGCGTCGACCCCGCCCGTTTTTCTTTTTCTCGATAGGAGTACCCGTGATTAAGAATGAGAATGTCGAGGGCGAGCCTGCCTACGACGAGACGTACCGCCGCGGCCCCGTGGTTATGCGCGGCCCCATGATTCCTAAGGACAACACCTACGCCAACCTGCTGGCGCCCGAGGAGTCGACCGACTGGCTGCATGCTGATCCGTGGCGCGTGCTGCGCATCCAGGCCGAGTTTGTCGATGGCTTTGGCGCACTTGCCGAGCTCGGGCCCGCTGTGACCATCTTCGGCAGCGCCCGCACGCCCAAGACCGATCCGCTCTATAAGGCGGCGCGCACGGTCGGCCGCAAAATCGCCCAGCGCGGCGTGGCGGTCATCACCGGTGGCGGCCCCGGCATCATGGAAGCGGCCAACAGGGGAGCGGCGAGTGTCAACGGCAAGTCAGTTGGCCTGGGCATTGAATTGCCGCACGAGCATGGGCTCAATAAATACGTGAACCTCGGCATGGACTTCCGTTACTTCTTTGTGCGCAAGACCATGTTCGTCAAATACAGCTCGGGCGCCATCGTGTTTCCCGGAGGTTTTGGTACGCTCGACGAAATGTTCGAGGTGCTCACGCTGGTGCAGACACACAAGGTCAAGCGCATGCCGCTCGTGCTGGTGGGCACCGAGTACTGGCAGGGCCTGTTCGACTGGCTCAACGGCCCGGTGATGGACGCCGGTATGATCAGCCCGCTCGATCCAGACCTCGTCCACATCACCGACGACCTCAACGAGGCCGTCGACATTGCCCTAAGTGGGTTGATGTAGGGTAGCTAAAATGGGACGGGGCTAAAAAGACCGGTGCGTAACGTTGCATGCCACTCTTTTTAGCCCCGTCCCAAATGAACTGCTTCTAAGTTGCGGTGGAATAGGGATTGATTTGCGGCTGATAAGCCAAAAACAGTCCCTATTCCACCGCAAGTGGTAAAGGTGCCCCTAGTGGATGGGCCGGTAGCGGGGGCAGTAGCTGATGGCGATGGCGTCGACGCCTACGTGGGTGGCGATGGTGCAGCCGATGGGGCCGGTGCCGGCGTCTACGTAATCTTGGCCTGCGAGTGCATGGCTGACGAGCTCCTGCTCCTCGGCGGCGCCGGTCGTGAGCACACGCACACTGGAGCCCGGATGCTCGGTCAAAAATGCGAGGCAATCGGCCATGGTGTTGGCAACGATGCGCTTGGCGCCGCGGCCCTTTTTGATGGCCTTGATCTCGCCCGATTTCCACTCCGGCGAAACGGCCAGGCGAATGTTGAGCATCTGCGTGAGCTGGCCGGCGAGTTTGGGCGCGCGGCCGTTCTTAACGAGGTTCTCGAGCGTGCGGGGAATCAGCAGCAGGTGGGCGTCGGGCAGCGTCGCTCGGATCTGCGCCTCGGTCTCGTCCAGGCTGCGGCCGTCCTCGCGCATGGCCAGCGCGTACTCCACCAGCAGGCCCTCGGCAGCCGAGCCGGTGCGCGAGTCGATGCAGCGCACGTCGAGCTCGTGGGTATCGGCAACCTGGCACGCGTTGGCGTAGCAGGCAGACCACTCGCTGCACAGCGAGATAAAGATGGCGCTGTCGTGGCCGTCGGCGAGCACGCGATCGAAGAGCTCCTTGAACTCACCGGCGCTCGGCTGCGAGGTGTGCGGCAGCTGCTCGGAGCCGGCCATGCGCGCGACGTACTCCTGGGCGGTAATCTGCACCTGGTCGAGCAGGTCCTCGCCCTCGATAATCACATGCAGCGGAATCACGTAAATGCCGAGCTCTTGGGCGCGGGCGGGGGAGATGTCCGACGTGGAGTCGGTTATGATGGCAAAAGACATAATTGCACCTTTCGTTGGGGCGCTTGCACGCCGCCTTCTGAGAGCAAAGTGCGACAAGTATAGTAGAGTCGTTCCACATTACTAGGTTCAATTGTTGAATAGTCAACAGTTTGAAGTGTCGGTGTGGAAATCGTCAACTGGGGAAGAGGAATGCCGATGGGGGCGTTGGAGATAGGCAAACGGCCGGTCGTGCTGTTCGATTTCGATGGCACGGTGGCCGATACGGGTCGGGCGGTGATGACCTCGACGCGCAAGACGCTGACTGCGCGTGGGTTTTCGGAGGCGCAGATGGGTGATCTGCGCCGCATGATCGGGCCGCCCCTGTGGAAGAGCTTTCACGACTTTTACGGCTTTTCCCGCGAGGAGTCGCTTGTGGTGGCCGACGAGTACCGCGCCTTTTTTGATGAGCTGGGACCGGAAGAGTACCCCGTGTTCGATGGGATCCCCGAGCTGCTGGATGGGTTGGTCGCCCAGGGCAAACGTATGGCCGTGGCGACGTCGCGCATGGAGGCAAAGTGCATCGACATGGTACGTGAGCTCGGGCTTTCTCAGTTTGAGGCGGTGGTCGGCATGAATCCGCCGCAGGGACGCGAGATCAAGGCGGATTCGGTCCGCGATGCGCTGGCGGCTCTGGGCGCGACGGCCGACGACGCCGTGATGATCGGCGATCGCTTTAACGATGTGGAGGGCGCGCACGCGATGGGCGTGCCGTGCGTCGGCATCTATTCGGGCGCGGCGGCGCCGGGCGAGCACGAGGCGGCGGGTGCCGATGCGGTGGTGCACTCGGTGGCCGAGCTTGCTAAACTTTTCGCTATCTAATGACGTGATGTGAGGGGCGGGCGTGCCCGCTGCTCATTGGTAAGGAGGTCGTCCATGAATCAGGTGGAGCAGAGCGTTGCCGAGTATGTCGACGAGGTCTGGGAAGATGTCGTCGCTGATATCGAGCAGCTGGTGAGCTATCCGTCTGTGGCCGTTGCTGCCGATGCGGAGCCCGGTGCGCCGTTTGGCCGCCCGGTTCGTGATGCGCTCGATTGCGCACTCGGTATCGCGCAAAAGCTCGGCTACCAGACGAGCGATGACGAGGGCTTTGTGGGAATCGCCGATATTCCGGGTCGCGGCGATAAGCAGCTCGCGACTATCTGCCATGTGGACGTGGTGCCCGCCGGCCCCGGTTGGAACACCGACCCGTTTGCGATGGAGCGTCGCGAGGGCTGGCTGCTCGGCCGCGGCGTGATCGACGACAAGGGCCCGGCGGTGTTGTCGCTCTACGCCGGCGCCTACCTGCTCAAGCACGGCATTGTGCCGCGCTATACCTTCCGCGCGCTGTTGGGCTGCGATGAGGAAGTGGGCATGTCCGACGTTCACCATTATCTGGAGAACCACGCGAACCCCGACTTTCTGTTTACGCCCGATGCCGAGTTCCCGGTCTGCAATGCCGAGAAGGGCCAGTTTGGGGCGACGTTTGTGAGCCCCAAGATCGACGGTGGGCGCATCGTATCGTGGAGCGGTGCCGAGGCGAGCAACGCCATTCCGTCGCAGTCTATCTGCGAGCTCGCGATTGCCGCCGATGAGCTTCCGGCACCCGTTGAGAACGCCGACCGCCTGGAGATCACGACGCTCGATAACGGGCATGCGCAGATTTTCGCCCACGGCATTGGCGGTCATGCCTCGATGCCCGAAGGAACGATCAATGCCGTCGGCCTCATCGTGGCGTATCTGCGCGAGGCAGAAGACGCGTTTGGCGCCCGTGACGAGCGCCTACTGACGCCTGCCGAGCACGAGTTTGTCAAGTTTCTGGCCTTTGTGCATGCGGACGCCTATGGCCGCGGCCTGGGTATCGATGCGACGAGCCCCGCGTTTGGCCCGCTCACCTGCAACCCCGGCGTCATCCGTGTGGTGGATGGTCACATCGAGCAGGTCATTGACGTGCGTTTCCCCGATAGCACCAGTGCCGATACCATTTGCGAGCAGCTCGAGCCGCTCGTGGGACGCTTTGGCGTGACGTACCGTGTGGGTCGTGCAAAAGTGCCGTTCTCGGTCTCTGCCGACGATCCGGCCGTGAAGGCGCTTATCGATACCTATAACGAGTTTACGGGCAAGCATGCCGAGCCCTTTGCCATGGGCGGCGGCACGTACGCGCGCAACTTTGCCCGCGCCGTATCGTTTGGCCCCGAGGAGACCGGCCTGGAGCTGCCCGCATGGGGCGGCCAGATGCACGGCCCCAACGAGTGCGCCAACGAGGAGCAGCTCAAGCAAGCACTCAAGATTTACATCGTGGCAATCCTGCGCCTCAACGAGCTCGAACTTTAAGATTACGCGGTTTCCCAATCTAAGTTGCGGTGGAATAGTTCCTAGAATGGGCCTTTTGATGGCCAAACAGGAACTATTTCACCGCAACTTTGTTTTTATTGGTGTAAAAGGCGGGTCATGTTTGGCGGCGGGTTTGTTATTCGTTTGTAAAGCCGAGCCGCGCTTGCGGTAAGGGTCTATCAGATGCCCGTAAGAAACCGCAGTTGGCGCGGGCGCTGCCCGGTCGGGGCCGTATCTTTCCAAACAGCAAAGCGGGCGGGGTGCCCGCGAGTCGCATGTATGAAAGGAAGATCATGCTCGATCAGGCTTATTCTCGTCGTCAGTTTCTCGGCCTCGCTGGTGGTCTTGCCAGCATCGTCGGCCTCGGTCTCGTTGGTTGCGGTGGCGCAGGCGCTTCCAACGCCGCTGACAAGGGTAGCGCCGCTGCTGCCGAGTCCGTCTCCGGCGAGGTGACCTACGACGGTGCCTCCTCGTTCCAGGCTCTCGTCGAGACCGCTGCCGAGAAGTTCATGGACGCCAACCCGGACGTCTCCGTCTCCGGTTCGGGCAACGGTTCGGGCAAGGGCCTGACCGCTGTCGCCGCCGGTACCGTTACCATCGGTAACTCCGACGTCTTCGCCGAGACCAAGCTCGAGGCCGACCAGGTCAAGAACCTCGTCGACCACGAGGTCGCCGTTGTGGGCATGGGTCCCGTCGTCTCCAAGAACGTGACGGTCGACGACCTGTCCCTTGAGCAGCTCAAGGGCATCTTCTCCGGCCAGATCACCAACTGGAAGGAGGTCGGCGGCGACGACGCCACCATCGTCGTGCTCAACCGCAAGGCCGGCTCCGGTACCCGCGCCACCTTCGAGGCAGCCGTCTTTGGCGACGAGGCCGTCGACTTTAAGGGCGACGCCGAGCTCGACAAGTCCGGCGATGTCCAGACTCAGATGGGCAGCACCGACAACGCCATCTCCTACCTGGACTTCTCGCACTTCGATGACTCCAAGTTCAACGCCATCAAGGTCGAGGGCGTGGAGCCCAAGAGCGCAAACGTCACCGACGACTCCTTTAAGATCTGGGCTACCGAGCACATGTACTGCGCTAAGGACGCCGACGAGGCCACCAAGGCCTTCCTGGAGTTCATGCTTTCCGACGACGTCCAGGGCAAGCTCGTCGAGGAGCAGGGCTTCATCCCCGTCTCTGCCATGAAGGTCGTTAAGGATGCCAGCGGCAAGGTCTCCGCTAAATAAGTAATCGCCCCGGAAAGGTTTGCAATGGCAAAACAGCTGCCAAAGCGCGACCTTGAGAACGTGGGCTTGGGCGTCACGGGCGCGTGCGTAGCGCTCGTGACGCTTGTCGTTGCCGCGCTCATCTTTATGGTCGCCCAGAAGGGCCTCTCGGCTTTTTTCAAGGACGGCGTTTCGGTCGTCGAGTTCTTTACCGGCACCAAGTGGGACCTGGCTAACACAGCCGAAAGCGGCCTGCCCTACACCGGCGCCCTGCCCCTGATTGTCACCTCGTTTGCGGTCATGGTGCTCTCCACGCTCATCGCACTGCCCATCGCCATCGGCTCTGCCATCTTTGCAGTCGAGATTAGCCCTAAGTTTGGTTCCAAGATCTTTCAACCGCTTATTGAGCTTTTGACCGGCATTCCCTCGGTCGTCTTTGGCCTGATCGGCTTTCACGTGGTCGTCGGCCTTATGAAGAGCGTTTTCCACGTGAGCACGGGTCTAGGCATCTTGCCCGGCGCCATCGTGCTGGCCGTCATGATCCTGCCGACCATGACCACGCTTTCGGTCGATGGCCTGCGCGCCGTGCCCGACAGCTACCGTCAGGGCTCGCTCGCGCTGGGCTACACCCGCTGGCAGACCATCTGGCACGTGGTGCTCAAGTCTGCCATGCCGTCGCTCATGACCGCGGTCATCCTTGGCATGACCCGCGCCTTTGGCGAGACGCTAGCCGTGCGCATGGTTATCGGCGGCATCGAAGCCATGCCGGCGTCGCTGCTGTCGCCGGCCTCGACCATCACCACCACGCTCACCACGTCTATGGCGGTCTATGCCGAGGGCTCGGCCCAGGACGATGTTCTGTGGGCACTCGGCCTGCTGCTGATGGGCATGAGCCTCATCTTCATCCTGATCATCCACCTTATCGGCCGCAAGGGGGCGAAGGCTCGTGGCTAGCACGCGCATCCATATCGACGAGGCGAGGTTCGGGCGCGTCCAAAAGCAGGACCGCATCGCCACGGGCGTGCTGACGGCGATCGTCGCCATCGTCATGCTCATCGTTGTCTCCATGGTGACCTATATCCTGTTCGAGGGCATCTCGACGCTGTTCCAGCCGGGCTTTCTCACGCAGCCCGCGCGCGCCAACGGGACCCAGGGTGGCGTGCTCTATCAGCTGTTCGACTCGTTCTATCTGCTGCTGATCACCCTAGGTATCTCGGTGCCCATCAGCCTGGGCGGCGCGGTCTTCCTGGTTGAGTACGCGCCGGACGGACCCATCCGCGGCATCGCCTCCACCGCCATCGAGACGCTGTCCTCGCTGCCTTCCATCGTCGTCGGCATGTTCGGATTCCTGGTGTTCTCGGTGCAGCTGGGCTGGAAGTACTCCATCATCTCCGGCGCCGTCGCGCTCACCATGTTCAACATCCCCATCCTGGTGCGCGTGATTCAGCAGGCGCTCGAGGACGTGCCGCAGGCCCAGCGCGATGCGTGCCTGGCCATGGGCCTTACTCGCTGGGAGGCTACGCTGCACATTCTGATCCCCGAGGCCATGCCCGCCATCGTGACCGGCATCGTGCTTTCGGCCGGCCGCGTGTTTGGCGAGGCCGCGGCACTGCTCTTTACCTCGGGCATGAGCTCGCCGGTGCGTCTGAACTTCTTGAGTTTTAACCTGTCGAGCCCCACCTGCGCCTGGAACGTGTTCCGTCCCGGCGAGTCGCTCGCCGTGCACATCTACAAGATCTATGGCGAGGGCAGCCCCGAGGCCCAGCAGATCGTCTGGGGCACCGCGGCGCTGCTGATGATCTGCGTGCTGCTGTTTAACGTAGTCGCCCGTATCGTGGGCAAGCAACTGGCAAGGAAGATGACGGCCGAATGAGCGAGATGAAAGCAACGCCCGCAACCGAAGCGGCATCGTCCGACACTCAAGACTTCCTGTCGAGTGTGGGAGAGAGCGAGAAGCGCGTGCGCGTGAGCGGCAAGGCCGTGAGCGACGAGGTCGTGCTCTCCACCAAGGACGTCAACGTGTACTATGGCGACCACCATGCGCTGCACAATACATCACTCGACTTTCACAAGGGCGAGATCACGGCGCTCATCGGGCCTTCGGGCTGCGGTAAGTCGACTTTTTTGCGCAGCCTCAACCTCATGAATCGCGAGATTCGCGGCTGCCGCGTGGAGGGCGAGATCAACTACCGCGGACGCAACGTGAACACCAAGACCGAAAACACCTACGAGCTGCGTCGTTCCATTGGCATGGTGTTCCAACAGCCCAATCCTTTCCGCAAGTCCATTCGCGACAACATCACGTTTGCACCCAAACGCCACGGCATTACCGATCGTGACGAGCTCGACCGCATGGTCGAGGAGAGCCTGCGTGGTGCGGCACTGTGGGATGAGGTCAAGGACAAGCTCGACAAAAGCGCCTATGCGCTTTCGGGCGGCCAGCAGCAGCGTCTGTGCATCGCGCGCACGCTGGCACTCAATCCCGACGTGATCCTGTTTGACGAGCCCTGCTCGGCGCTCGACCCCATCTCGACGCTGGCGATCGAGGACCTCATGTCGTCGATCGTTGCCGACCGTGCCATCGTTATCGTGACGCACAACATGGAGCAGGCGTCGCGCGTGTCCAACCGCACGGCGTTCTTCTACATGGGCGATATGGTCGAGTACGACGAGACCGACGAGATTTTCCAACGGCCCAAGGATAAGCGGCTGAATGATTACCTCACTGGCATGTTCTCCTAGTCCGGGACATGCTTGAGGCCCGCGGCGGCCACGGTTGCCGCGGGACTGATTGGAGAGGCGGGTCATCTCTTGCGGGAGATGGCCCGCCTTTTTGTGTCGTGTGCGGCCCGCCTTTTCGCTGCTATCATGGACAACGTTGAATTTCTACGAAGGAGCAGGGCATATGGCGATTCTTTTGGGATGCGATTCCGTCAGCCTAGAGTTTCCCACCAAGCATATTTTCGATAGCGTGACGCTCGGCGTGGGTGAGGGCGACCGCATTGGTATCGTCGGTAAAAACGGCGACGGCAAGTCGACACTGCTGAGCGTGCTCGCCGGCACGCTGGAGCCCGATGACGGCCGCGTGACGCACCGCCGCGACACCACGATCGGATTGCTCGGCCAAAAGGACAACCTGGCTGATACCGACACCGTGCATCATGCCGTCGTCGGTGACACGCCTGAGTACGAGTGGGCCTCGAGCCCGCGTACGCGCCAGATTCTGGCCGGTCTTATTAGCGATGTGCCCTGGGAGGGCACGGTAGGCGAGCTTTCGGGCGGCCAGCGCCGTCGCGTGGACCTTGCGCGCCTGCTGATCGGCGACTACGACGTGCTTATGCTCGACGAGCCTACGAACCACCTGGACATGCGCACCATCAACTGGCTCGCGCGTCACTTAAAGGCCCGCTGGCAGCGCGGTCAGGGCGCCATGCTCGTGGTCACGCACGACCGCTGGTTCTTGGACGAGGTCTGCACCAGCATGTGGGAAGTCCACGACGGACAGGTCGATCCCTTCGAGGGCGGTTACTCGGCCTACATCCTGCAGCGCGTGGAGCGCGACCGCATGGCCGCCGTTACCGAGGAACGCCGTCGCAACATGGCGCGCAAGGAGCTCGCGTGGCTGAGCCGCGGCGCCCAGGCGCGCTCCACCAAGCCCAAGTTTCGCGTGGATGCCGCTCGCGAGCTTATCGCCGACGTACCGCCTGTGCGCGACGAGCTGGAGCTCAAGCGCCTGGCGGTGAGCCGCCTGGGCAAGCAGGTTATCGACGTGGTCGACGTGGACGCCGGCTATGCGGATACCGATGGCGCGCCCAAGCAGGTGCTCTCGGACGTGACTTGGCTTATCGGCGCGGGCGACCGCTATGGTCTTTTGGGCGAGAACGGCGCCGGCAAGTCGACCTTGCTCGACGTGATCCAGGGCAAGATCGCGCCCCTGCGCGGTCGCGTGAAGATTGGCCAGACGGTGCGCTTTGGCGTGCTGTCGCAGCAGCTCGAGGAGCTTGAACCCTACATGGGCGACACGATCCGCGAGGTGCTCGGCAACTATAAGAAGTACTACGTCATCGACGGCAAGGAGACTTCGCCCGAGAAGCTCTGCGAGCGTCTGGGCTTTACGACCCAGCAGCTCTGGAGCCGCATCGGCGATCTTTCGGGCGGCCAGCGCCGTCGCCTGTCGCTGTTGCTGACGATCCTGGACGAGCCCAACGTGCTTATCTTGGACGAGCCTGGTAACGACCTGGATACCGATATGCTCGCGATTGTCGAGGACCTGCTCGACGGCTGGCCCGGCACGCTGATCCTGGTGACACACGACCGCTTCTTGATGGAGCGCGTGACCGACCAACAGTGGGCGCTGCTCGACGGTCACCTGACGCATATGCCCGGCGGCGTCGACCAGTACCTGCGCCTGTGTAACGCCACCGCCGAGGGCGAGCCCGTGGGTGCGCCGAGCGCCAAGACCGGCACGTTTGACACCGGTGCCGCGGCGGCTGCGGCCGAAAAGCCCAAGTCGAGTGGCCAGCCCAATGGCCTTTCCAACGCCGAGCGCCAGAAGCTCCGCCGCGAGGTGAGCTCGCTCGAGCGCAAAATGGAGACGCAGCGCGCCCGCGTGGAGGAGGCCGAGGCTGCGATGGCCCAGGTCGACCCCACCAACTACACGGCGCTGGGCGAGCAGCAGGCAAAGATTGACGAGGCCCACGCCGCCATGGACGAGTTGGAGATGGCGTGGCTCGAGGCGAGCGAGAAGCTCGAGGGCGAGGAGTAGTCGAGGATGATCAAGGCCGCATTTTTCGATATCGACGGCACGTTGCTGAGCTTTAAGACCCATCGGATTCCGGCGTCGGCGCAACAGGTGCTCGACAGCTTTCGCGAGCAGGGGATTGCGTGCATAATCGCCACGGGTCGCCCGACCTATCAGATGCCGGATTGGCTGTTCGACTTGGGTTGGGATGCGTACATTACGCTTTCGGGCCAGCACTGTTTTGATGCCAAGGGCGTCTACCGCAGCTGTCCGATCGACCCGGAAGACGTTGCGGTGATTGTGGACCAGGTGGCGCAGGGGCGCTACGACTCACTGTGCATGCAGGGCGAGAATTCGTTTGTGAACCGTCTGTCCAAGCGTGTGGTGACGGCTGGCAGTAACGCGGGAATCGTCTACCACGAGGAGCCGTTTGAGCACGCCTTTGACGCGCCGGTCTACCAGTTTTGCGCCTTTGTGGACCCGGCCGACGAGCATATCGTGACCGATGCGGTGTCGCATTCGCTCACTACGCGCTGGTGCGATTTGTTCTGCGACATTATTCCGGCCAACGGCGGCAAGGACTTGGGCGTGGCGGCGACGCTGGAGCGCCTGGGCATCGACGCGAGCGAAGCGATTGCTTTTGGCGACGGCGAGAACGACCTGTCGATGTTTTCCGCCGTGGGCACGAGCGTGGCCATGGGTAACGCGCAGGACACGGTGAAAGCTGCGGCGACCTATGTGACGACCGCCGTGGACGACGACGGGATCTACAACGCCGCGAAGCACTTTGGCCTGCTGTAGCTGCGAATTCGGCATTTGGGGACGTTCCTTTTCTGCCGGCAGTCGGGGACACTCCTTGCGCGTTGCGTGCCGTGTCGCCTTACTTACCCCGCTCATTTTGTGAAACACGGTTAACTTTTTCAACAACGTAGTAAGACATGGGCAACTTTTGCGGTAAAGTAATTCAAGCAAAAGTATCCAAAGGTTAACTAGAAGCCATCGCGAAAGGCGGCCCATGGCCCTGCGTGAATCCGGAGAAGACTATCTCGAATCTATTTATGTGCTCTCGGAGCGCCAGGGCGTCGTTCGCTCGATTGACGTTGCCGAATACCTGGGCGTAACCAAGGCAAGCGTCTCCAAGGCCATGGCGGCCTTGGAGAGCAACGGCTATGTCGAAATGGGTAAACGCGATGTGCATCTGACGGAACGCGGTCTTGAGGTTGCCCGCCAAATGTGGGAGCGCCATTGCTTTTTTGTAGGGCTGCTCGAGGACGCAGGCGTTGCGCCCGAGGTTGCCTCGCAAGAGGGCTGCCACATGGAGCATTGCCTGAGCGAGGAGAGCTTTGAGAAGCTACGGGCGATGTTGGGCCGGGAAGATGTAGCGGGTTCAACAACAGAAGCCTAACTGACCCACAGTAGCGCGGAGTTCACGCAAAGCGCGAACCAGCGATCGGGATCAGCGGCCCTTTCGGCTAAGTCTATTTCAGCAAAGAAACCTCGCCAGCAAGCGATGCCCAAGAACCATCAGCAACGTTACCGCAGGCCGGGGCCGGGCTTGGTTTTGAAGACACCCCGCAGACCAGAAGTGCCCCCGTTCGTAGCTCCGAAGGAGCAGAACGGGGGCACTTCATTGGTCGAGGACGTTTTCAAAACCAAGCCCGGCCCCGGCCGGAGGGACCACGAATGCTACAGGTTCTTGACACCCATCGCGCGCATGGCGTTCAGGATGGCGATGATCGCCACGCCCACGTCGCCAAAGACGGCAAGCCACATGTTGGCGATGCCGAGCGCCGCGAGCACCAGGATCAGCAGCTTAATGCCCAGCGCAAAGATGATGTTCTGCCAAACAATCGTCATGGTCTTGCGCGCCACGCGGATCGCGCGGGAGATGTTGGAAGGCTTGTCGTCCATCAGCACCACGTCGGCGGCCTCAATTGCGGCGTCCGAACCCATGGCGCCCATGGCAATGCCAACGTCTGCACGGGTGAGCACGGGCGCATCGTTGATGCCGTCGCCTACAAAGGCGAGCTTGCCCTTGCCCGATTCTGCTGCAAGCAGCGCCTCGACACGCTCGACCTTATCACCCGGTAACAGCTGCGCGTGGAACTCGTCGAGACCGAGTTGCTTGGCTACAGACGCCGCAACCTCCTCACGGTCGCCCGTGAGCATGACGGTGCGCTTGACGCCGGCGGCGTGCAGGTCGCGAATCGTTTGCTCGGCATCGGTCTTTATGGTGTCGGCAATTACGATGTGGCCGGCGTACGTATCATCGACCAGCACGTGGAGGATGGTGCCGACGATCTCGCAATTGGGCGCTTCGATACCGGCCACAGCAAGCATCTTGGCATTGCCGACGATGACGCGCTTGCCGTCGATATTCGCCGTCACGCCATGGCCCGCGTCATTGGTGGAGTCGCTTACGCGTTTGGGATCGAGCTCGCCCTGGAAGGCGGTGCGTACCGACTGCGCGATGGGGTGATCGGAAAACGACTCGGCAAGGGCCGCGACTTCGAGCAGTGACTGCTCGGTATAGTCGGCCTCGGGGTGTACCGCCACGACCGAAAACGTGCCGTTGGTGAGCGTGCCGGTCTTGTCAAAGACGACGGTATCCACATCGGCGAGCGTCTCGAGGTAGTTGGAGCCCTTGATGAGGACGCCCAGCTTGGATGCGCCGCCGATGCCGCCAAAGAAGCTCAGCGGCACGCTAATCACGAGTGCGCACGGGCAGCTGACGACCAGGAAGGTCAGGCCGCGCAGGATCCAATCGGACCAGGCGCCGGTGACCAGGCCGCCGCCGAGTGCGAGCACCGCGGCCGCGCCGGTGACAGCGGGCGTGTAAACGCGGGCGAAGCGCGTGATGAAGTTCTCGGTACGCGCCTTCTTTTCGCTGGCGTTTTCCACGAGTTCCAGGACGCGTGCGACGGTGGACTCGCCAAAGGGCTTGGTGGTGCGCACGTGGATGAGACCCGTCATGTTGATGCAGCCGCTGATGATATCGTCTCCGGTTTTGGCCGGGCGGGGGACCGACTCGCCGGTAAGGGCGGCGGTATCGAGCTGCGTCTCGCCTTCGACGATGACGCCGTCGATGGGCACGCGCTCGCCGGGCTTGACGACGATGACGGTGCCGACGGCGATGTCATCGGGGGAGACCTGCTCGAGTGTGCCGTCGGGTTGCTCGACGTTGGCATAATCGGGCGCGATGTCCATCATGGCGCTGATCGACTTGCGGCTTTTGCCCACGGCATATGCCTGGAACAGCTCGCCGACCTGATAGAACAGCATGACGGCGGCGCCTTCGGCCATGTGCGGGTCGGTGTCGGGGAAGAGCACCATGGCAAACGCGCCGATGGTCGCGACGGCCATAAGGAAACTTTCGTCGAAGGCCTTGCCGCGGCGGATGTTATTGAATGCCTTTTGCAGTACGTCGTAGCCGGCAATCAAAAACGGCACGAGGAACAGCACAAAGCTGGCGTAGATGTCGCCCGGGGTGCCGAATGCGGCGGCGAGGGGGCCGAGCTCGTCGAGGGCGTACACCACCGCAAAAATGCCTAGCGCTACCAGGATACGGTTGCGCTTATGCTCAAGGGACTCTTTCTTCTTGCGCTTCTTCTTTTTCTTCTTGGGATCGGCGGTTGCCATGATTCAATCCTCCCATTTGAATGTATGAACACTCGCTCATATAATTTCGCGAGCAAAAGCCGCGGCAAGCGCGGCCTTGCAGGTTAGCGTAAACCTGGACTAGAGAATGATCTCGCAGTCGGGCTCGGCGTCGGCGGTAAACTCCACGACGCGATCGAGGACCTCGTCGAACTCGGCGTCGTCGGCTTCGAGCGTCAACTTCTGGGTCATAAAGTTGACCGAAACGGACTTGACGCCATCGAGCTTGGCAAGTTCGTCCTGAAGCTCGCGCGCGCAGTTGGCGCAGTCGATCTCGTCGAGTTTAAACTGCTTTTTCATGGCGGGTTCCTTTCCCTGTATTTGCGGCTTGGGTGCAGGCCGCGCTGGTACCGTGGTTGGTCGCTATTCGCAGATGTGGCTCATGCCTTGGTTGAGCATGGTGTAGACATGGTCGTCGGCGAGCGAGTAGAGGATATTACGCCCGTCGCGCCGGAATTTGACCAGGTGTGACTGCTTGAGCGTGCGCAACTGGTGTGACACCGCAGACTGCGAGGTCGCGGTCGCTTCGGCGATGTCTGCCACGCAGAGTTCGCGGCCCATGAGGGCGTAAAGGATCTTGATGCGCGTGGTGTCGCTGAAGACCTTGAACAGGTCGGCAAGGTCGTACAGCAGCTCCTCGTCGGGAAGGTCCTCGGGCGAGCAGGTGGTGGGGATGTCGGGCACGATGGTGGTGTCGATGCTGGACTTTATTTCATCAGCGTGATCGCTCATTGCAATATCCTTTCATATGAACATGCGCTCATATAACTTACTTCCGAGTATATGAGCGCATGTTCATATGTCAATATAATTCACGAAATATTTTGCTATCGAATGGCCCTGGTGGCGGCTAAAGGCATCGATGATCGCGGATAAGGCCGCCGATGCCAACGTGGGTACCTTAGCGACGTGCAAAAACGGGAGTTTTCAGCATTGACGAGGGGTTATTTATTGCATAATGCGGCGGCATTTGCCGCCGCAGGGCTTTACTGGAGTGTAAGTGCCGACTGATGTTCCCCAGTTGTTGCCTAACATACATCAAAATCAGCGGCATCGGTGCAAAATAGATCAATTCGAAGCTCCTTGGATACCCGGCTTTGCTGAAAACTCCCGTTTTTGCACGTCGCCTGGGTACCCACCCCGTCAGTCCGCCTCTGTTCTGGCCCCGTACACCCTGCCTTCGGGCGTGGAAGTGCTTGTTTGAGCGAACTCCGGGCAATCCAACTCGATGACTTGCATGTCGTCGATGGCTGGGGCATCGTTAATTGTCGGGTCGTTCAGCGAGATGCCTTCGAGCACGGCGTGTTCGAGCTCAAGTACACTACGCTGCTCTGCATCTTGACAGAGGAGCTCATCAATACGCTTCTTTTCCTCGATAAATCTCCTGAGCACAAATCGTCGCAGCTCTTCTTGCTTAATTGCAAAATCTTTGGGTAGGCGCGATGGGCGAATGCCCTCCTTTCGCTGGATCGCCTCCATGACCCTGGCGAAGGCGCTGGCGTGCATAAAGGAATAGCGACTGACGGAAATGATTCCGTAGCCCATGGACGCCAGCGCGTTCTTGCGCTCTTCGTCAATGGCGCGGTCTTCTTCGGCATCGTGCTGAAATCCGTTGTATTCGATGTCGGTTCGGGACCGCTTAAGATATGCATCCATATAGAACTTTTCGCGCCGCGTGAGGTCTTTTGCGGCAGCTGTGACCTTTACTTCGTAGTCGGTCTCGATTTCGCTAATGCCCAGCCCGCCCTCGCGTCTGGGTAACGTGAGCATCATAACAAACGCCGTTTCCATCGGCGAGCGGCATCCGTCCCGCACGCACCGGATGGCTTTTCGGGCAAGCTCAAGCCCCTTGCAGTCGGTGAGGGAGTTAAAAAAGTGCTTGAGGCTCGAGGTCGAAGTGAGCGCGAAGCGCTCGGTGTAGGCTGTCGACGCATCGCGCCCAAGGGAATAGGCGCCACACAGTTCGAAGTAGTACTCCACAAGTTCGCGAAAGGGAAGATAGGTTGCGGCCTGAAGCGCGCAGAGTTCGACGCCGACTATATAGATGCCGTCAGCGAGTTCGATAAAGCGCGAGCCCGAGAAACGCTTAGACGATACGTGGCATTTGCAGCCCGGTATGTTGCGCACGTTTGCGCGCTCGAACACCGTCGTATCGAGCGGGGCGTCGTCATCGAGGGCGATATTGTGCCTGGCGAGCCAGTCGGCGGCAGAGTCGAGCAGTTCCTTGCTGGGGCGCGCCCCGTAGATTTTGGCAGGGCTGCAGGGCTCGGTGCCAATTGCGGATACCGAGTATGCGGCTTGGTAGACCGCTTTTGCCGTGTTATGTGAAAGCACGATACTCATACAGCTAGCATGGCAGACCAGGCGGCGGGGTTCGCGATAAACGCCAAGGCAAAATGTTGCGACATAACGAAAGCTGTCCAAGAGTTTGACGCCAATGATGGAGAAAGATGCCATTTGGAACATTGTCGCAGCTCGCTGGCTACGCAGGCCTCCACAACTGATGCCGGTCAGCGCCGTTTTGATTCAAAAGCGGCGTCAAAAATGATGTGTAATTTGGCTTGAACATGCGCAAACGAAGTTCTTAGTTGTACTTAGTTGTGCGGCGGCTAGGCTCCGATGGCCGGGGGCCGCGTGTGCGGTGCCGAAAAAACGGGTCGATATCCACTTGGATATCGGCCCGCATTGCGTCGCTTGAGAGGAGCGTCTCGGCGTGTCGCTATTGCGTGGGGCGCTATCGTCTGGCGAGTATCGCTCGCGGATGGCACCTCTGCATGGCAATCTACTTGGCAAATAGGTTCTTGAGGTTGAACTCGGCCTGGACGGTACGGAGCATGAGGTCGGTGTCGTCGAGGCCCAGGTGCTGCTCGTTGGCGTCGGCGGCGAGGGTGCCGCGACGGCGTGCCCAGTTCTCGAGCGCGGCGGGCGCGGACTCGCGGGGGAGCGAGCGCACATCGGCGTCCAGGCTGCGGCAGATCTGGCGCGAGTCGATGACGATAATCTTACCCGCACGGCGTGCTTCGGCGTAACCGTCCAGGTGGATCTTGAACCAGCTGTCCTCAAAGGCGGCGTTGTGCGCCATGTACGGGTACTTCTTCATAAGCTTGAGCAGCTGCTTTTGCAGCTCCTTGTTCTCGCGGAAGGGCGTTTTGCCGTCGATGTCGTCCCAGGTGATGTGGTGGATATTCGACAACGGCACATCCTCGCCGCGGTAGATATTGGGCAGACCGCAGTAGTGTGCCTCGGCGTCGTGCGGGACGGCGTCGCTGGTGAGCTCCATGATCTCCCAGCCCACGTTGATGATGTAGCCGCGCTCGGGTGCGCGGCCGGTGGTCTCGATGTCGATGCCGAGCACCGTGCCCTGAATGGGCTTGCGGGCGTAGGCGACGCCGAGCGCGTCGCGGTCGCCGCGGATCTCGCGCATGACGGACGCGGCGGTGCGCTTTTGCATCTTGCCGATGGCGGCGCAGGTGTCGGCGTCGGACAGGCCGCGCGAAAGCGTCGCGGGCGTCACGTTGCGCAGACGCGCCTCGCCAATCTGGTCGCACAGGTCGCGGTTGCGGTCGGCCAGGTCGCGCACGGTGGCAAAGTCGAAGCCGGGGTCGTCCTCGGCGGTAAAGTACTCGGTCTCGAGCACCTTAAGGGCCTCTTCGCCTTTCTGACGCTCGGATTCCATGGTGCCGTGATCGCCATAGATAAACATGGGGATAAACGGTTGGCGCTCGTATTCGAGTGCTTGCGAAACGTTCATATAACTGCTCCTTGGACGGGCCGCGTTGTGCGGCTCGGGTTTGTCGAGTTATGGCGAGATGATAGTTTACCATGGGCAACTATTGGCATCGCGCCTTGGACAATTACAATACCCTAGTTGACCGCTAGGACTTTTACAATGCTGCCGAAAGACACGAAAGGTTCCATCCGTCATGGATTTGCTGATTGATATTCTGCTCGACGCCGGCAAGGACACGCTCTCGCTGGTGCCGTTCTTGTTGGTGACATATCTGGTCCTCGAGACGCTCGAGCATGTGGCAGGCGATCGCGTCAACGGTACCATCAAGCGTGCCGGCGCCGCTGGCCCCGTGGTCGGCTCGTTGCTGGGCATAGTGCCGCAGTGCGGCTTTTCGGCCATGGCGGCAACGCTATACGCCGGTCGCGTCGTGACGCTGGGAACCCTGGTGGCGGTGTTTCTCTCGACCTCCGACGAGATGCTGCCGCTGCTACTTGCCGAGCAGGTTCCCGTGCAGACTATGGCGATGCTTTTGGCTTCGAAAGCGCTGATCGCGCTGGTCACGGGCTTTATCGTGGATGCTGCCATTCGTGGCCTGCGTCGCAACGCCCGCGCGCATGCGGCGATTCGTCGTACCGTGTTGGGGACCACTGTCAATCCGGCGCACGTTAACTGCGCGCATGACGACCACAGCGGCGGTGACATCATCGACGAGGTGGCCGAGGCGGGCGTGAGCGCCGACCACATCCATGAGCTGTGTGAGCGCGACCATTGCGGTTGTGATGACGACGAAGACGAGCACGAACATGGACATGGCCACGATCACGGTCATGAGGGCGAGCATGAACACCATCATGACCACGGTCACTCCCACTCACACGAAGGTGCGCCCGTCCTGTCGATTATCCGCAGCGCCATCTCGCATACCGTGCAGGTCTCGGTATTCATTTTCCTAGTGACGCTGATTCTGGTCGCCGTGCTCGAGACCTTTGGCGAGTCCGCGATCGAGCAGTTCCTGCGTGGCAACGAGACGCTCGCCGTCCTGGGTTCGGCGCTTGTCGGCCTGATCCCCAACTGCTCGGCGAGCGTGGTCATTACGCAGCTGTATCTGGAAGGCGCGCTGCAACTGGCGCCGATGCTTGCCGGCACGCTCATTTCCGCCGGCGTGGGCTACCTGGTGCTGTTCCGCACCAACCGCAGCGCCCGCGAAAACGCCGTGTTCCTGGTCATGATGTACGTCATCGGCGCTGGCTGGGGCCTCGTCCTATCTGCCTTTGGCCTCTAAGTAGTCCTAACAAAACGGGCTTCAAAATAGCCATGCACGGCGCCTGCACAATGCGGCGACGCATGGCATTTTGAAGCCCGTTTTTTGTTGAGCCACGGATCCTGAGCGCTCACACCGTCCAAAACAAAAAGGCAGATTTTTAGGCATCTCCCAAAAATCTGCCTTGGTTAGCGCAGCAGCTCGGTGAGGTTGCGCTTAAAGCGGGCGCGGTCTTCGCTGGTGAAGGCTGCTGGCCCGCGGGTGCGACCGCCAGCGCGGCGCACCTTCTTTTCTTCGTGACGAATAAACAGCTGCATGTCGATGGTCGCCTTGTCGTACACGCGCCCGCGCACGCCGATGGCGGAGGCATCGCGGCCGAGTACCATGCTCGCCAGGCCAATGTCCTGCGTCACGACCACGTCGCCCGCCTGCAGACGTTCGACAATGGCAAAGTCGGCACTATCGGCGCCCACGCTCACATCGAGCGTGGTGACCCAAAAGCCGCGTCGCGCGTGCTCGGCATCGCGCGGGTCGTCGCGGCGAATGTGCCGCTCCGGGTTCTGCGTGCTGTTGCCGGCGATAACCACGGCAACGCCCGCCCGCCGCGCGCAGTCGATCGACTCGCGCGTAACCGGGCAGGCGTCGGCATCAATAAACAGCGTTCGCGGCATCTAGTGCACCAGCTTGCCAAAGCGGATAGCACGAATAATGAGCGTCACGCCAAACACCAGGAGCGCGGCGCCGCTAAAGATGACGAGCATCTTTGCCGACCACAGCGGATAGATAAACACGAACATGCCGGCGATGATGGAGAGCGCGCCGCTCAGGATGGCGAGGGCGCGGTTAGACGAAAGCTCGGACTCCAGAATGGACATGACACCTTCGACGATCCAGCCAAAGCCGGCCACGACCACCACGAGCGTGGTGAGCGTCGCGGTCGAGAAGGCCTGATTGCGCAGGATTATGACGCCGCCCAGAATGATGAGCAGGTTGGAGATGATGCTCGTCACGCGCCAGCCGGCGGGCAGCAGCGGCTCAAAAATGGCGGTGAACAGCCTAATGGCTGCCGTGATTATAAAGTAGAAGCCCAGGACGGTCGTCAAAAAGACGAGGGACTTGGCGGGCGCAAACAGCAGCGCGATGCCGGCAAGCAGCGCGATGACGCCCGTGACGGCGTAGATCCAGCGCACGGCCTTGATTGCCTTGCCTGCCATGCTTTTCTCGTCAAATCCAAACAGATTCGACTGCTGGTCGTCGTTCTTAAAGATGCCCATGAGGTCTCCTTTCCGCGCGGCGTTTGCCGTCATTGTTGTTTTTGCGGCGTATGCCGCAGTTGCTACAACAAGTATCGCCTAAAGGCACCGGCGTATGGGTCGGGGAGGGCGAAGTGTAACCCAAAGGTCCCGATTTGTTCTCGTTGTTCCCCATGTCGCGTTTTTCTATTCAACAGGTGTAGAACATTGCAGCTCTGTTCGTTATTGCCTGCGTTTTAGGTTAGATTTTCCTAAGAACAATTGGCTTGTATTGGGGGTTCCTATGAACGAAGCAGTTCCCGAGGCACCGTCGAGTGTCGAATCGATGGCAAAGCAGGGCTGCGAAAAGCTCGGTCTGGAATCGTTTGACGCGCTGGTCCGTCGTGCCCGCACATGCCGTCGCTTTGACGAGTCCATGCGCGTGCCGCGCGAGTTTTTGCTCGAGCTGGCAGAGCTGGCGCACCTGGCTCCCTGCGGCGCCAACGCTCAGCGCCTACGCTTTCATGTGGTGTGCGACGCCGAGGAGTGTTCGAGCTTATTTGAAAAGCTCGCATGGGCTGGTGCGCTCAAGGATTGGTCGGGTCCTGTTGAGGGCGAGCGCCCGACCGGCTATATCGCGATCCTTGCCGAGCGTCCCGCTCCGGGCAAGCCTGCCGCGCCAATCACCGAGGCAGATGCTGGTATCGCCGCGCAGACGATGATGCTCGCCGCCCGCAGCGCTACGCCCGAGGTGGCGGCGTGCATGTTCAAGGCCTTTCCGCCTCGTGCGATTGATGTCATGGGACTTGACGGCGACAAGTACGAGGTCAAGCTGATCATGGTCTTTGGCGTTCCCGCCGAGACACAGGTGATCGATGCAATTGATTCCAACCCCGACGGCTCTATTAATTACTGGCGTGACGAGGCACAGGTACACCACGTACCTAAGCGTCCACTCGCCGACGTACTGGTGTAGTTGAGCGTCGCCGCGGCGTGATTCGGCGGTAAACCGCCACAAAGGTGCCCGTCCCCTTTGTGGTGGTACGAGGGGAGGGCATGTGGCCGATCTGTATTTGGTGCGGCATGGGCAGACCGAGCTCAATGTGCAGAACATTTTGCAGGGCTGGCACGATTCGCCGCTTACGGCGCGCGGGCGCGAGCAGGCACTGGCGACGCGCGCGGCGTTTGAGGCGCGTGGCATCTCCTTTGACCATGCGTATTCGTCTCCGTTGGGTCGGGCACGCCACACGGCCGAGCTTATTGTTGGTGAGGGCCTTCCCATAGAGCCGGTCGACGACCTGTGCGAGTGGCGCCTGGGCTCGCTGGAGGGCACATCAAACCGCGAGATGCCGGCGCAACCATGGGGCGATTATCCGGTGGCCTTTGGTGGCGAGTCGGAAAGTGAGCTTCGCGCACGTATGGTCGCGGCGTTGTCTCGTATTATGGCCCGACCGCAGCACAACTGCGTGCTGGCCGTTTCCCACGGCTCAGCCTGCCAGGAGTTTCTTGAGTATGTGGCCGGCGGGGGAGAACAGCCCGACAACGGCGCCGTGCTTCATTTTGGTTATTTCGATGGGGCGTTTTCGCTCTTGGGTTGGTAGCAAACGAAAGGACCCCCTATGAATAAAGATCTGTATCTGGTCCGTCATGGACAGACGATATTCAACCTTAAGCGCATTATCCAGGGCTGGAGCGACTCGCCGCTCACGCAGCTGGGATGCGACCAGGCGGCGCGCGCCGGCATGTTCTTGCGTGCGCGCGGCATTGAGCCCGACCACGCCTACACCTCGACGCTGCACCGCACCGAGCAGACTATCGCCAGCCTGTGGCCGGGCCTTGTCTACGAGCGCCTTGATGGCCTGCGTGAGTGGTTCTTTGGTGACTTCGAGGCCGAGCGCGTGATGCTGATGCCTGGGCGTCCGTGGCGTGACTTTTACCGCCAGTTCGGCGGCGAGGGGCAGATGCAGGTGCGCGAGCGCATGGTGGCGACGTTGACCGATCTTATGCGACGCCCGGATCATTCGTGCGTGCTCGCGGTAAGCCATGGCTCGGCTATCAAGGAGTTTATGGATTACGTGAAGGGCGCGGCGGCAGACGAGCGCGACCGTGTGCCGGGCAACTGCTCGGTGCTGCATTTTGCATTTGACGATGCAGCCGATACGTTTGACCTCGTCGAAGTCTTTACGCAGGAAGATTATGCGCGCGAGCTGGGTCTTGAGCCGCTGGTGGCGGCAACGGGTCCGCAGCGCGGGTAGCCTGGGCGTGGCGACGTGGATTGCCGACATCATTGCTCGATGTGAAGGGGGCGGGGATGCATGCGCATGTATCCCCGCCCCTTGTTTGTTGAGCGGCCGAGTCTTTGTACTGGGCGTTTACGCCCTGTTAGAACCGTGCGATCTGGTGGGTGAGCAGGCCCGTTGGAACCTGCGGTGCGCCGCCGGCGGCCTGTGCGGCGGGGAATAACGCGGCAACGGTAAAGTTGAACGGCTCTTTGCCCGTGTAGGTGCCGGCTGTGCGGGCCTCGTCTGCCAGGAGCTGCGCCGCCCCTGCTAGCGCGGCAGCATAGGCGGGGTCGTCGGCCTGTGCCGGCTCCGGTGCTTGTTCGAGCATAGCGCGGATGGCGGCAACGGCGTCCTCGCGCTTGACCTCCCACACGCGGTGCGTAATGCCGGCGGGGTCGGTGACGGCATAGAGCGACGCGCCCTCTTTGGCGGCGCCGAGGATGATATCCATGACGGGTGATGCTTCGTAGACGAGCGTTACAGGGCGGGGCTGCACCTTAAGCGCGGCGATTGCACGGGCGGCTGCAGCTGTACCCGCGGAGGGCGCGTCGTCGCACGCCAGCACGCCGACCGGGCAAATCGCCACAACGCCCGTCACGCGCCCCGGCTCTCCGGAGCATTCGTACGCGTAATACGCCGCGCCCGGATCTTTGAGCATAAGCCCGTCGGCGATGGCGTCGCGCAGGGCGTCGTTGCTGCTCAGGATACCGCCCATCTGCGGCAGCGCTTCGAGCACGCGGTCCTGAGCTGGGCGAATGCAGGGAAACGGAAGTGCTTTCATGGGCGGTCCTAACGCGCGAGTCGGTTTGTTCGCGGCTTATTATGCCCCAACTTGGACGCTTGCGTCCCAGAGCGTGTTGTCAACAAGCGCGATGAGCACGTTCTGGCAGCGAACGATATCGGCATGGGCCCCGGCTCGTTGGGCTTATGCGCGAGCACCAACGAGCCGGGGCCGTAGCTCATGCAATTGCGGTTACCCGTCTTGCCGGCAATGACGGCGGTGTCGGTGTAGCCGGTAAAGAAGCCGACGGTCGTGTCCGCGTCCATCACGTCATCGGCGGCGCGCTTGAGCGCAGCTAGAAGGGGAGAGTTCGGGTCGCGCTCGATGGCGGGGCGATCGCCCGTCACGGCGAAACTGCCATGGCAACCGGGAACCGCGGCCTCGGCGGTGGCAGTGGCCTGCTCGACCATGTTGATCGCGGCGGCCGTATCGGTCGGCGGCGTCAGGCGCATGTCGACCCAGACCTTGGCGTGGTCGGGCACGACAAAGGGGCGATAGCCGCCCTCGTCATCATCAACCATATGAAACCTTAGAATCAGTTTGCTTTGCAAACCGATTGTAAGTCACCTGCAGATTCGCGACGTGCACGTAGCAGCATTTACCGTTCGCAGGCCGAGCCATCGCGTTTGCCGTCCGGGCGGGTTTACAAACGACGCGGTGGGTACGTACCTTTCATGGACGACATGCTGTGCGACATATCTGCCTTTCGGTATCACCGGATACCTCCACAGGTTTTGGCAATAATGCCGGACCTGCCCGATTCTGTGGACGATCCGCGCAGGGAACGTCTTTGTGAGCATCCGCTCGTCAAACATTTCCTGGGCACCCCGTTACACGTGTTGGCACAGGGCAGCTGCGGACGTAAGGGCGATCGCATTGTCAGGCATGTTTGGAATGGGGAGAGGCCGTTTGGCTCCGTGCGGCAGACAGAGTTTGGCCTTGATGCCGCGTTCCCGCTCTTTACGCTGCTGACCCTGGCTTCCTCGGTCTCAAACGAGCGTCTGATCATGTGCATGTATGAGATGTGCGGCACCTTTGCCGTGTGCAAGATTGCACCTCAAGTAAAGTTGGCGCTTGAGCAGGCATATGGGGACCGGTGGGGTGACGCGCGGTTGGGCTGGGAAAACGTAAGGGACGCCTCGGGGAATCCAACGGACTTGTGGAAACGGCCTCCCTTGATCGAGCTCTCTGAACTTACGGAGTTCGCCAATAAGATCCAGGGGCTCCGCGGTGCTAAATCGTTCACGCGTGCCGCGAAATGCATTACGGGGATTGTGGCATCGCCGCTTGAGGTCCAAGCTTCGATGCTGTTTGGCCTTTCGAGGCTGCGCGGCGGCGAAGGGCTGCGCCTTACCAATAATGTTGAGATTCGCATGACGCGCAGCGCCCGCCTGATTTCGGGGCTTGATAGGCGCTACGCCGATATCTTGCTGTCAAATAAGGACGGCAGCCGGGAGTGCCTGGTTGAATGTCAAGGTAAAGCCATTCACGGATCCATAGAATCCAAGATCTCGGACTCCGATCGAACGACAGCCCTTCAGACGATGGGATATCCCGTCGTTCTGATGACCTATGGTCAGCTAGTCGACTCCGATGCCTTCCGCGTGGTGATGGAACTCATCATGTCCTATCTCGATGTGCCGTTGAAAGACAAGACGTCGCGGCAGCAGGAGCTCGAACGGCGACTTCGTGAGGAGATTTTTATCGATTGGGCGGGAATGTAGCCGCGCGGGTGGAAAACGGTCGCGGAAGCTAGGGTTTTAGTTGCGAATAGCCTTCAATTGCTCCTTGGAATTGGCTTGAAAAGTGCTACCTAGAGCAAGTTATTTCGGAAAATGGACAGTCAACTTTAGTTTGGCATATAGAGATCGATTTTTACCTACTAAAACCCCTGATAAAGCTGTTTGTAAAAGCAGTTGTGCTTAGCGACTAGGGCCTCACTGTCGATTATCCGAAAAAACTTATTATGGGTAGCATTTTCAAAACCAGCCGGAGCAACGAAATCGGCCCCCGTTTCGTGAAAACGGGGGCCGAATGGGCTTCATGGTCTGCCTGGCAAGCTTGGCGCCGGCGCTATTTGATCACGCGCACGCGATACATCGATGGAATTTGCTTGAGCGCCTCGATGGTGCTGCTGTCCAGGTGCTCGTCGGTGTCGAACATGGTGTAGGCGTTCTCGCCAGCGGACTCGTTGGTCATACGCTGCACGTTGGCATTGTCCTTGGCCAGGATGGCCGTGATTTGGCCGATCATGTTGGGCACGTTGGCGTGCAGGCAGGCAATGCGGCTTGCGGCGCGCGCCTTGCCCATGCTGCAGGCGGGGTAGTTGACGCTGTGCGCGATGTTGCCGTTCTCCAGGTAATCCTTGAGCTCGCTGATGGCCATGTCGGCGCAGTTGGCCTCGGCCTCGCCAGTGCCGGCGCCCGAGTGCGTGGTGATAAACGTATTGGGCATCTTGACGGTCTTGGGCGTGGCAAAGTCGCAGCTAAACCAGCTCAGCTTGCCCTCACGCAGGGCAGCGTCGACGGCGTCCTCGTCAATGATGGTTTCGCGCGCGTAGTTGATGAGCACGGCGTCGGGCGCCAGCAGGTTAATCTGCTCGGTGCTGATCATGCCGATGGTGTCGGCCTTGCTGGGTACGTGCACGGTGAGGTAGTCGCAGCCGCGGCACAGATCCTCGAGCGTGCCCACACGCTGCACCTCGCGGCTCAGCACCCACGCGTGCTCGACGGAAATGAACGGATCGTAGCCGTAGACGTCCATGCCCAGGTCGACGCAGGCGTTGGCGACCTTGGAGCCCACGTTACCCAGACCGATGACGCCGATGCGCTTGCCCTTGAGCTCGCGGCCCACAAAGGCCTTCTTGGCCTTTTCGGCGTCGACCTGAATCTCGGGGTCGTCGGCGTTGTCGCGCACCCAGTTCATCGACTGCACCACGCCGCGGCTCGAGAGCACTAGCATGCCCAGGACGAGTTCCTTGACGGCGTTGCTGTTGGCGCCGGGGGAGTTAAAGACGACGACGCCCTTCTTGGCGTACTCCTCGACGGGGATGTTGTTGACGCCGGCGCCGCAGCGGGCGATGGCGCGGATGCCCTCGGGCAGCTCGTAGCCGTGCAGGTCGGTGGAGCGCATCAGGATAGCGTCGGCCTCCTCGGCGGTGCTCACAAACTCGTAGCCCTCGCCAAACTCGACTTTGCCGTCTTTAGTGATGTCGTCGATGGTCTTAATCTTGCGCATGAAAAACTCCTTAGCAGGTTTGGTTTAAACAGGTGGTTTGAAGTGGCTGGTCGGCCCGCGGGTTGCGGGCTAGTTAGATCGCGGAATCAAACTATGCTGTGCTTCGAAGTCCTTCATGTACGAGGCCAGGGCCTGCACGTCTTCCATGGTTACGGCGTTGTAGACGCTGGCGCGCATGCCGCCCACCAGGCGATGGCCCTTGACGTTTTGAATCTGGTGCTCGGCCGCGCCTGCAACAAAGGCCGCGTCGAGTTCGGCGTCGCCGGTGCGGAATGTGACGTTGGCGATGGAGCGACTGTCTGCCTGCGCGGTGCCGTGGAATAGTTTGCTGTTCTCGAGCAGGTCGTAGAGCAGGTTGGCTTTGGCCCAGTTGCGCTCGGCCATGGCGGCAAGTCCGCCGGTCTGCTCAACCCAACGGAACACCTTGCCGCACACGTAGATGCCAAAGGTGTTGGGCGTGTTGAGCATGGAGCCCTTGGCGGCCTGGGTCTTAAGGTCCAGGTACTGCGGCGTCTGTACAAAGGCCGGACCGTCGGCGATGAGATCGTCGCGCACGATGACCACGGTCACGCCCGCGGCGCCGGCGTTTTTCTGCGCGCCGGCGTAAATGAGCCCGTAGCGCTCAACGTCGAGCGGCTGCGACAGAAAGCAGCTCGAGACATCGGCGACCAGCGGTACGTCGCCGCAAGTGGGCAGCTCGTGGTACATGGTGCCAAAGATGGTGTTGTTCTGGCAGATGTAGACGTAGTCGAGCCCGTCGCCCGCGGCCTCGGCGGCAATGCGCGCGTTGACGTCGGACATGGTGGGGATGCGGTCGAAGTTGGTGTCCTCGGAGCTCGCGAGCAGCACGACCTTGCCGTACTTGGCGGCCTCCTTGTACGCCTTGTTGGCAAAGTTGCCGGTCACGACGTAGCCGGCGCGGCCGCGGCGCATGAGGTTCATGGGGATGCCCGCAAACTGCAGCGTGGCGCCGCCCTGCAAAAACAGGACACGGTAGTTGTCGGGGATGCTCAGCAGGCGGCGCAGGGTTGCCTTGGCGTCGTCGATGATCTGCTGGTACATGCTAGATCGATGGCTCATCTCGAGCACGGACATGCCGCAACCGCGGTAGTCCATCATCTCGTCGGCGATCTCGGCGAGCACGCTTGTAGGCAGCGCGGCCGGGCCAGCTGAGAAGTTGTGCACACGTGCCATCTTCTAGTCTCCCTCGTAGTCGTTTGAACGTTCGGGATACTTTAGCACAGTGGAGCGCCGGGCGCGACCGCATCACGGTAAAACTCGAGTGCGCTGCTATGATTTACAGGATGGTTACATGGGGGAGGGGCGACCTTACCTGATGGCTCGCATCCGATCCGCCTCTGCCTTTGCTTGTTTCCAGGGTCGAATGCGGCCGTTTACGAGGCCATCGTAGCCACGCGTGATGGCGCACTGGATGCGATCTTCGCGTTCCCGCATAGGGGCAGCGCGGCGCTGCGCCAGTTGCCTTTGGCTCCATATTTACCTCAAGGCTTCAGAGGCTTTGTTGCGCAATAAATTTGACTTCGATCCGTTTGCCGCGCAGCCAAAGCGCCCCACCTCTCATTTGTTGCCGTCTGTGGGAGCGTGTCCCTCGTTTATCCTCTCTAGACCTCACGACCCGGTACTTAAACGGTATGATTGAAAGGCATGTTTGCATCGACCCGATGCGAATAAAAAGGCCCGAACCCTTGGAGTGTGTCCTGTGGATAACACCGACAAAATATCGCTGGGAGGCGTGCTCACGCGCGAGCAGTTTTTGCTGCCCGAGATGCGCATCGTCGCCGCGCTGCGCTTGGACGGTGTGAGCGATGACGACATCATCGCACGCGTTAAGCACGACAACCTGTTTCAGTATCCCACCGAGCGCATGCTGGCCAATCGCGCCAGCGTGTGCCTGCGCCGCTTTGATGCCGTGGCGCTCGACGAGGCGCAGTGCACTGCCCGCGGTATCGACAAAGATGCTGCCGACCAAGCGGTCATGCGCATTATGGACCTGATCGCCAACGGCATGCCCGATCAGGCGGCCCAGGCAAACCTATTTGCCATGATGTGTCGCTACACCATGGTTCGCGAGCTCATCCAGGTGGAGATCGGCGAGCGCATGGCCAGCTTCGACTACACCTTTACCGACGTTGACCTCAACGCGTTTGTCACCCGTTTTCAGGTTGAGCATGCCGAGGCCGCCAAATGGTCAGACGCCACGCTGGGCCGTATAAAAAGCACCCTGCGCCAGATCTTGCGTGGCGCCGGTTTTAAGGCATCGCAGCGCACCGACGCGCTCCAACCCCTGCTGCTCGACCCCGATGTAGAACAGGCCATCCGCGACCTCGGCGACATGGACGCTCTGGCCGCGCTCACCGGGCAGGTGATGTAGCCCATGACAATAAACCAGCCGCACATTCGCCCGCGCAACCGCGCCGAGCGCATCCATGAGGACTTTGACCATCGCCGCGAAGCGCTGCGCGAGCGTCTGCAAGACCAGGACTTCTTGGCCAATAAGGGCATTGGCAACGAGATCGGCTTCTACACGTTTTGCTACGATCCTTCGCTGGAGTTTGAGTGCCGCGCCTACGTGGACGAGCTCATGGCAGATGCCCAGTCCGGCAAGCTGCCGTGCAATTTGCAGGTCTTTAACCTGTACGACGTGATGCTCGATATCTGCGAGCAGCGCCGCATCCTTCGTGCGATACCCCGGCGTGAAGCAAAGGTTGGCTCGGAGGCCCAGATCAAAGAGCTCCAGAAGCCCTGCAGCTCCAAGAGCTTTGCCCAATACCTCCTGGAGCATACCCAGCCTCACCAGCCTGGAGACGTGATCTTGCTCACTGGCGTGGGCGAGGTCTTTCCGCTACTGCGCGTGCACAACCTGCTCAACGACATGCTTGCCGATTTTGGCACCGTGCCCGTTGTCGTCATGTATCCCGGCAGCTTTGACGGCCGCCAGCTCAAGTTGTTCAACAAAGAGAACGCCAGCAACTACTACCGCGCGTTCGATATCTCTTAGGAGCGACAGATGATTATCCAAGACCTGTTTTCCAAGGACATCAACCGTTCCATCAACGGCGTCGTCAAGGTGCAAGACGCCAGCGACGAATCGGTGCGCCAGGAGCTCGACGAGTACGTGGTGACGCGCGAGCTGCAGGGTCATTTTGCGCACTTCTTCGAGGCGTACGATAAGGCGCTCGACGTTCCCACCGACAACATGGGCGTGTGGATTAGCGGCTTCTTTGGCTCCGGTAAATCGCACTTCCTCAAGATGCTCTCGTATCTGCTGCAAAACGATGAGATCGCCGGCAAGCCCGCCGTCGATTACTTTGATGGCAAGATTTCCGACCCCATCGTAGCCGCCAGGGTTCGTCGTTGCTGCGAGGTTCCCACCGAGGCGATCCTGTTTAACATCGACAGCAAGGGCGGCCAGTGGAAAGAGGGCGACACCTCGCGTACGGCCCTGCTGCGCGCTTTTGAGCGTGTGTTCTTTGAGCACCTGGGCTTTTTTGGCGAGGACCTTAAGCTGGCGCGCCTGGAGCAGCATATCGACAGCAAGGGTAAGACGCAGGAGTTCCGTGCTGCCTACGAGCGCATTGGCGGCGGCAACTGGCTCGAGGACCGCGAGAGCTATAGCTACTTTGAGGATGACATCGTCGAGGCCCTGCAAGAGGTCCTGGGCATGAGTGAGCAGGCTGCGCGCCACTGGTTCGATGGCACCGAGGACGATGCCATCGCTGCCGACACCTTTGCCAAGATGGTCAAGCAGTATGCCGACAAGCGCGCCGAGGAGTGCGGTGGCGAGTTCCGCCTGCTGTTTATGGCCGACGAGGTGGGTCAGTTTATTGGCTCCGATGCCGACATGAGCACGAGTCTTATGCTGTCGCTGCAGACGCTCGTCGAGGAGCTGGGCAGCCGTTGCGGTGGTCGCGTGTGGGTTATGGTGACCAGTCAGGAGGCCATCGACGAGGTCGCCATGATCGTGGGCGATGACTTCTCCAAGATTCAGGGTCGCTTTAACACGCGCCTTTCGCTCTCGAGCTCCAGCGTTGACGAGGTCATCCAGCGCCGCGTGCTGCAAAAGAACGACGTCGCCGAGGCAAAGCTCCAGCAGGACTACGAGGCCCAGAGCACCGTGCTCAAAAACGTGTTTTCCTTTGACGGTTCGCGCAGCGACCTGATCGGCTACGCCAGCCGCAGCGACTTTACCGCCAGCTACCCGTTTGTGGGCTATCAGTTTAAGGTGCTGCCCGACGTTATGACCGAGGTGCGCAAGCACGGCGTTAAGGCCAAGCACATGTCCACGGGCGAGCGCTCCATGCTCTCGGCCTTCCAGGAATCGGCCCAGGCCATCCAAGACCAAGAGGTTGGCGCCCTGGTGCCGTTCTGGCGCTTCTTCGATACCATTGCCAAGGATCTGGAGCACGGTGTGATTCAGGTGGTCACGCGTGCCGAGCGTGCGGCCGAGGACGGCCATGGCCTTAAGGCCGAGGACGTTAAGGTCCTAAAGCTGCTGTATCTGATCCGCTATATCGACTACATCAAGTCCAACGTCGAGAACATCTCCATCCTTATGGTCGACGTCATGGACGTGGACAAGGCCGCCCTTAAGGACCGTGTTAAGGAATCGCTCGACCGTCTGGTGCGCGAGAACTACGTGGCGCGTCAGGGCGATGCGTACAACTTCCTCACCGACGAGGAGCAGGATATCTCGCGCGCCATTAGCGAGACGCCGGTGGATGCTGCCCTGATTATCGAGGGAATTAAAAAGTCGCTCTTTAGCGGCATCTATACGGCTACCAAGCTGCGCGTGGGCGCCAACGACTTTCCCTTCGACCGCTATGTAGACGATTCTGCCTATGGTGTGGCTCAGGGTGGCATGAAACTCAATGTAGTCACGGTGGCCGATGACCTTTCGCGTGCCGACGACGCCGAGCTCGCCGTCAAGTCGGCCAATATCGCGCTGGTGGTGCTGGCAGACGACATCGACTACTTTGACGACCTGCAGAATGTGGCTAAGATCCGCAAGTATCGCAAGACCATCAACACCGAGGCCCTGGCGCCTTCGACCCAGCAGATTATCCAGGCAAAGATGAAAGAGGCTACTTTCGTTGAGCGCGAGGCAGCCAAACTGCTGGAGGAGGCCGTGCTGCACGCCCGCGTAGCTGTGAACGGCTCCATGGTTAACGTTCGCGCCACCAAGCCCGCCGACGTGTTTGACCAGGCCTTGTCAAAGCTGACGGATGCTATCTTTACCAAGGCCGACTACATCGCCGACCCCGCCAAGGCCGACGAGGACATTCGCGCCACGCTGCGCGGTGCCAACCAGATGGCGCTCGACGGCCAGAGCTCCCAGAATGCCCGCGCCGAGAAGGAGGTCGCGGACTTTTTGCATGCCCAGACGCGCCTGTCGCTGAATACGACCATGGGTGACCTGCAGCGCAAGTTCCAAAACGCTCCCTATGGTTGGCGCGAAATCGACATTGCCAACGTGGTGGCGCAGCTGGTGGTTTCGCAGCGCGCAACCATTACAGCTGCCGGCGCCAATGTTGCCCCTGCCGATTCGCGTATGGTTGCCTTCCTGCGCAAGGACGCCGACAAGGCTCAGGTGCGCGAGCGCGTTAAGATGAGCGATGAACTCATCAAGAAGGTCAACAGGGTGCTGCGCGAGACCTTCGATGCCAAGCGCGACATTACCAACGAGGACGAGCTCACCGCCACGGTGGTCGAAACGCTTACAGGCTTTAAGAACGAGTGCGTGGAGCTCACGAACAACAACTTTACGGGCTTGGCCCCGGCCTATCCGTATCCGGGCCTAAAGGTGCTGGAGGACGGCATTAAGCTGACCACGCGCCTGCTGGACAACCAGAACGACGCTCAGACGCTGTTCAACGCCTTTGTAAAGGCGCAGGACGATCTGGACGACTGGAAAGAGGACTACGACCAGGTCACGTTCTTCTTTGAGAGCCAAAAGCCCGTCTTTGATAAGGCCGTTGAGTTTATGGGCCTTATGAAGGACGAGGGCTTCTATATGGATTCCGACGCGCAGGCGGTTGAGGCCAACAAGCGCGTTGTGCAGATTCTGAAGAACCCGCATCCGTACCGCGAGGTTCGCGAGCTCCACGATCTGATGGAGCCGGTCATGGTGGCTCACAAGCAGATGGTCGATGCCAAGCGCAAGGAGACGCTGGACGACATCGCCGCGCAGATGGCCCAGGTACACGAATATGCCCAGAGCCAGGACGGCTATGCCAAGCTTGCCGAGCGCGCTATCGAGAACGCCGGCCGCATGGCTAACTCGTTTGAGAGCCGTGCTCACGCCGCCACCAAGGCGAGCGAGCTTGCCGCGCTCAAGCAGCAGCTGATTGAGTATTGCGACCGTGCGTGCGAGAAGATTGATACCGCAATCGATGAGGAGAAGGCCCGCCAGCAGCGTGAGAGCCGCCACAAAGAGGTCACGCCGACCGGTGAGATCGTTACCACGATCAAGGACAACGACAAGGACGCCCCGACGACCGTAAAGCCCGTACCCGCGCCCAGGATTAAAAAGCTGCGCCTGGCCGACCTGGGTGAGCGCAAAAAGCTGGAGAGCGAAAGCGACATCGACGCCTATCTTGCCCAGCTCCGCGTGCGCTTGCTTGCCGAGCTGCAGGGCAACGACGCCATCCGCCTGAGCTAACCAAGAACCACCGGGGAAGGGCAGACCGCCATGAACGATACCGCCATCAAGAACTACTGCATCTGGGCCCGCAACGAGCTCATCGCCGGCGTCGAGGCCCGCATGAGGCTCTACGGCGTGGCCGAGGGCGCCGAGCCCGCCGGCGCCGCGGCGGTGGGCGGGCGCGCCCTGTCCCCGGAGGAGACCGGGTGGCGCGACGCCCTGCTGCGCGCCGGCGCCGAGGAGGGCTTCGCCCGCCTGCGCGACCGCGCCGCCTACACCTGGTTCAACCGCATCGCCGCCGTGCGCTACATGGAGGTCCACGACTTCCTGCCCAGCCGCGTGCGCATGTTCACCCGCCCCGCGGCGGACGGCTCCTGGGAGCTGGGCAGCCAGGCCGCGGACGAGGCGCTCGACGTGGAGATCGAGGGCGCCGACCCGGTGCGCGTCGCCGAGCTCAAGCAGGCCGGCGAGGACGGGCCGCTGTTCCGCTACCTGTTCCTGGCCCAGTGCGCCGAGCTCTCAGGGTGCCTGCCCGGCGTGTTCCAGCCCGTGGACGCCTGCATGGCGCTGCTGCTGCCGGCCAACCTCATGGACCCCGACGGCGTCATCGGCCGCATGGTGGGCGACATCGACGAGGCCGACTGGGCCGACGTCCAGGTCCTGGGCTGGATGTACCAGTACTACAACTCCGAGGTCAAGGACGCCTTCTTCGCCTCCAAGGCCAAGGAGACCCCCGACACCATAGGCCCGGCCACCCAGCTGTTCACGCCCGACTGGATCGTGCGCTACATGGTGCAGAACTCGCTGGGGCGCCTGTGGATGCTCAACAACCCCGCGAGCCCGCTTCGCGGCGAGATGGAGTACTACATCGAGCCCGATGCGGAGCACGAGGACTTCATCAGGATCGCCGGCCCCGAGGACATCTCCCTGTGCGACCCGGCCTGCGGCTCGGGCCACATCCTGGTCTACGCCTTCGAGCTGCTGGCCAAGATGTACCTGGAGCGCGGCTACCGCGAGCGCGAGATCCCCGGGCTCGTCCTGTCGAAGAACCTGCACGGCATGGAGATCGACCCCCGCGCCGCCCAGATCGCGCGCCTGGCGCTGGCCATGTGCGCCCGCGGGCTGGACCGCCGCTTCTTCGGCCGCGGCGTGCGGGCCGACATCGCCGTTCTCGCGCCGGTGGCGCTGGGGGAGGGCGACGTGCCGCAGGGCAGCGTCCTGGCAAAGAAGAAGGACCTGGTCGACGCCCTGGCGCACCTGGACGAGGTGGGCTCGCTGCTCGCCCCGGCCGAGGGCGACCTCGCCGCGATCCGCGAGGCGGTGGCGCTCGCCGGCGACGGCGGCCTGTTCGGCAGCAGCTCGAGGGAGAGGCTCCGGCGCGCCCTCGATACCTGCGAGGTGCTTTCCCGCCGCCACGACTGCGTGGTGGCCAACCCGCCCTACATGGGCAGCTCCAGCTTCGGCCCCTTCATGTCCAGGTGGGTCAAGAAGAGCTACCCCGACGTGAAGAGCGACCTGTGCACGTGCTTCATCGAGCGCGGCTTCAGCCTGGCAAAGGACCGCGGCTACGCGGCCATGATCACCATGCAGAGCTGGATGTTCCTGGGCAGCTTCGAGAAGATGCGCTCCTCGCTCATCGGGAGCAAGTCGATCCTCTCCATGCTGCACCTTGGCCCCCGCGCGTTCGACGCCATCGGCGGCGAGGTCGTCAACGTCACGGCCGATGTCGTCTACAACGGCCGCGCGGCATGCGAGGGCGCCTACGTGCGCCTCGTCGACATCAACGGCAGCGAAGCCAAGCGCCAGAAGGCCCTCGAGGCGATCGGCAACCCCGACTGCGGCTGGTTCTACCGCCGCGACGCCGAGACCTTCAGGCAGATCCCCGGCACCCCTATCGCCTATTGGGCCAGCGACGGTATCGTGTACGCTTTCAGTGACTGTCCGAGTCTGGGCGAGTCTTTGGCATTTAGGGAGGGAATTCATACCGCGGACAATGCACGTTTCTTGCGTTATTGGTGGGAAGCGTCGGATAGTGAGATAGTGACGAACGCAGCGTCTCTTGCTGATGTGGATTCCAAAGGGTCTTATGTTCCCTACTGCAAAGGCGGTGAGTTTAGAAAATGGTACGGAAATTTGGAGTGGGTTATTGCGTTCAATGATCTTCACCGAAGTGAAATGAGGGAGCTGCCGGGATGTGTCTGGCCAAGTCAAGGCCTATGGTTTAAAGAGGGCGGAACGTGGACGGCCGTTTCAAGCGGAAATCTCGGGATTCGCTTTTTCCCCAGCGGCTGCCTATTTGATGCTGGCGGTCAAGTTGTTGTTGGGGAGAAATGCAAGGAGGCAATCGGCTTCCTTAATTCGTCTTTCGCTAAAGCAATTGCCGATTTGTTAATGCCTACGCTTAACTATAAATGCGGAATAATGAAGACTCTTCCTGATTTTTTGAACTCCGCTGAAGGAGCTTTGGCTGAAACGGACGAGTGTATTACGTTGTCCAAAGCGGATTATGATTCGTTTGAAACTTCCCTAGACTTCAACCGTCATCCTTTGTTATAGGTGGTTTGAATGATATCTCGTATTAATATTTCCGGCTTGGGGCCATATGGCAGCGATAACGCGTCGCTGGATAACCTGAAATCTGTTAATTATATTTTTGGCTCCAATGGCAGTGGAAAAACTACTATTAGCGAGTATTTACGAACCGGAATGGCGGGCGACGAGTCTCGCGTAGAGTGGTCGGGCCCATCACGCCCGGTTCTGGTGTACAACCAGCACTACATTAATGGCATATTTCAAAACGGCAGTGTACCGGGCGTTTTCACTTTGGGTGAAGACAATATTGAAATTAAACAGAGCGTTAGCGCTTTGGGAGAAGAAATCAATAATCTTGAAAAACTGATAGAAGGTTATGAGGAGGTTTTAAAGGAGGAGGAGTCTAAATATAGCGATGCCGAGGAGTTGTTTAAGCAGAAGTGCTGGGATGTGCGCAACTCCCTTTCTGACGCTCAGAAGATTGCTTTTCGTGGATGCCTTTCTAAAAAAGAATCATTTTTTCAGCGAATTCTGACGTTAGACGCGCCAAGAGACTTTAAGCCACTTGCTAATGATGATTTGGAATCCCTTGCCAAAAAAGCATCAGGAGTACCCTTGCAACAGCTTCAACCGATTACTATTCCAGATTTTGAATCGTTTGAACAAGCTGAATCTTGCGAGGCTTTTTCACGTCCCGTTGTAGGGAGCGGCGATGTCGATACAGCAAAACTAATCCATGAGCTCAATAATGCCGGTTGGGTTGAAAGAGGCTTGCGGTACTTTCGACTAAAAGAACGGGCAACATGTCCTTTTTGCCAGCAACAAACGAGCGAGATCCTTGCTAGGAGTATTGAAAACTATTTTGATGATGATTACCGAGGAGCCCAGAGATTGCTGGCTGATGCTGTTTCTATTTATGAAACTTCTCTCAGCGAAATACGTCAGCTGAGGGAAGATCTATCCATTTATCGAAATCAGGGCTTCGACATTATTCAGGTGAGTAATGATTTGATTGATTTTGATGCTTTAGCTTCGACTAATCTTGAGCGCATGAAAGCTAAACAAAATGATTTGGGAAGCTCGGTAATTATTGAAGATACGATTGATGCTCGTGAGAACTTGACTATTTCGCTTGAAAGGCTAAATGAACAAATTGTCGTGCACAACGAACGCGCTCTTCATTTTAATGAGTTTAAAGAAGAGACTAATTCCTGCATTCGTTGGCAATGCGTAACAAGGTTGGATGCAGAAAAGAGACAATTCCTAAAAGCTGAGCGTGCTTACAACGGCGCCAAAAAAGGGCTCGAATCTAAACTTTTCAGCTGTTCTAATGCGATTGAAAAAAAGAATGCCGAGCGGGAGGAGTTGATGTCTCGGCTCACTAGTTCAAAGCCTACTATTGAGCGTATCAATCGAATTCTTAGGGACTTGTGCTTTGATAATTTTTCTCTCGATGAAGCTAACGATGGAAAAGACTATGCATTTATTCGTCGCAGTGGCGAACGTGCGAATGAAACTCTTAGCGAGGGCGAAAAAACCATCGTTACCTTCTTGTATTTCCTAAGCTACGTCGAGAGCAGGTCGTCCGATCATCCAGTTGTATTTATTGATGATCCTATTTCCAGCCTAGATGCGAACGTTCTTTACTTTGTTAGTTCTTTAGTGCGAGACCTGGCTTCCGAAGCGCGGCGGAAGGACAATGCCGACGTAAGCCAACTGTTTGTATTAACGCACAATGCCAGTTTCCATCACGAGATTACATACCCCTCGGCTGGTTACTCTCTAGCGAACAGCGCGTATTTCGTAATTAGAAAAACGGCTAGCAGCTCCATTGTCGAGGCCTTTGGTTCGGATAATCCAGTAAGTACGGGTTACGAGGCGCTGTGGCAGGAGCTTCGTGCGGGAAATCGGTCAACGTCCGTCCGCAATAGCATTCGTCGAATCCTTGAAACATATTTCAATTTTGTCAATGGATTGAATCTTGAGGAAACAATCTCCAGGCTGCCTCCATCCGATCGTCCTTTGGGAAGATCATTGCTTTTGTGGACGCACTCTGGTTCTCATCTGTTGACCGATGATGCCGAATGCACCGATTCTGGTGACTACTTACTTCACTATCTAAATGTTATGCGTTGCATTTTTGAAGCAAATAACCAGGCTGCTCACTTTGATTACATGGTGAAGCGC
Source organism: uncultured Collinsella sp. (assembly GCA_900542085.1). Classification (GTDB taxonomy): domain Bacteria; phylum Actinomycetota; class Coriobacteriia; order Coriobacteriales; family Coriobacteriaceae; genus Collinsella. Next base: position 27,203 of record UQMK01000011.1, on the reverse strand, counting down.
TGTGGTATCGAGTTTGAGTCCGTTGCGACAGGCCCTCTCTCCGACAGCGAGTGATGAACGATACTCAGCCTGATTATTGTTGGCTAATTGGATTGCGCTGATGACGGTCTGCCAATGACGAAGCGCCACCGCTATGTCCTTCAATTTGAATTGTTCGGTTTGTGCGCCATTCTCTGTATGCTTTTGGGACGGCATGTGGTGTGACTTTCTGCGAGTGCGGAGCTGATTCGACTCGGGTGTCGCTTTCTTGTTGTGCTTCATTTATTCAATCCCTAACGGCCATAGCCCAATACCTACCGCTCGCCTTTGTTGCTCAACAAATGGCGAGATTGGTGGGCTAAGTTGATAGCGGTGTTTGGTTGGAGGAGGAGAAAATGACCGAGTACTACGATGGCAATAGTTGGACACTCGATAGTAAAATCGACGAGCTCTTGAGGGATTGTTCGCAACCGACGATATTCGCCTTCTGCGGCCTGTCCCCTCGTCTCGCAGAATCCGTTGCGCGCAATGAGTGCTCGATTCCCGGGGCCGTAGCCAGCGATGCCGCTCCGTTCTTTTCTCCGTCTGATTTTGCCCGCCAAAAGAGGATGGCCGTGGCTCAGATTCTTTCGGCAGATGGCCCCGTTTTGATGCTGTTTGAGCAGCTTCTTGAGCTGCGCGGGACGATTAAGGAACTGTTCGATGGCAAGATCGTTGTTGTGCGGAACAACCTGTTCCTTGGTGGCGAGGGCGTTCCTTCTCCTGTTGATCCGGATCTGCTCAATGACTTTGAGTCATCTTTTGACGATATGACGCCCGATACGACGGGGCTTTCTAAGTACTATGCCAAGTCGGTAAAGGTTGGAAATGCGCATCTTGTAACGCCGATTATTCCCGATGAGTTTTCTGAGTGGGAAGTCATCGATCTGTTTGACCGTGCTTCTTTTGCGCTGGGTGATGCTTCGGCAATTTCTGAGGGCGTCGTCCCTGTTTCGTCGACTGCGTTTTTGGAATGCCGTCTAGGCTTGCTAGATGGCACGGCTGGCCCTGCTTGTGTTTTGGTGAACGCTCGGGAACTTGAGAGCTATAGGTCCGCTCTGGAGGCGGTCGCTTCTGTTGCCCGTGCGCTGGGTCTATCCGTTTCCTTTGTGGCACAGCAAGACCAAGAGGAAAAGGTCGAGGAGTCGGGTCGTCTGCTTTCGGTGCTTCAGCATTACTGGGGCAAGGACGCCTCGTTTAGGAATCTTCGTTTTTACAAGAACCCCGACTTTGACAACGAGATGGAAACGGTGTCTCAGGGTGCTATCTCCGAGTTTGTCGTAAAGCAGGCCGAGGCTGCCCATGCGGGCTCCGTCGATTACAGGAATGTGTTTGTAACGGCGCCCACGGGTGCGGGCAAGTCCATTCTGTTCCAGATTCCGGCGCTGTATCTTGCTCGGAAATATCAATTGGTCACGCTGGTTATTGAGCCGCTGAAGGCCTTGATGATCGATCAGGTTGCCAACTTGCGGAAACGTGGCGTTAAGAATGTCGTTGCCATTAACTCGGACATTCCCTATGGCGAGCGGCTTGAATCCCTCGACCGTGTTAAAAGCGGCGAGGCCTCCATCATCTACCTGTCTCCGGAACTCTTACTGGAGTCCTCGATTCAGGCAATTCTCAACGGCCGCGAGCTCGGCCTTGTCGTTATTGACGAGGTCCACACCGTTACCTCTTGGGGTAAAGATTTCCGCCCGGACTACTGGTATCTGGGGCCGTATCTGTCTAAGCTCCGCAAAAACGGTATGAGCTTTCCGATCTTCTGCCTTACCGCCACGGCTGTCTACGGCGGGCGTGATGATGTCGTTTCGCATACGGTTGCCGACCTGGAGCTCGGCAACTGCAAGACGTTCCTGGGCAATCCTCGTCGTAACGACATCTCCTTCGACATTGTCTGGAGAAGCAAAAGCGAGCTGCCCGGTCCCATCGAGGAGGTAAAAACCGACCTCGCTGAGCAGTGGATTGATAAGGCCGTGCACGACAACCGTCATGCCATTGTCTATTGCCCATATCAGAGCCATGTCAATGCGATCATCGATCAACGCAGCGTTTCTAATTCTAAAGTCTTGGGCTATCACGGCGGCAAAGATGCCGCGTACAAGAAGATCGTTCAAGACGCGTTTGCGTCGGGCAGCTGCAGGGTGCTCGTGAGCACCAAAGCGTTTGGCATGGGCATCGATATCGATGACATCGATGCCGTGTACCACTATGCGCCGACGGGCAATCTGTCCGACTATATTCAGGAAATTGGTCGTGGCGGTCGCAAGCGCGGCTTGGGGGCCAAGGCCTGCATCGACTTCTTTATGCAAGATGTTCGCTATTCCGAGACGCTGTATGCGCTCTCTAAGTTTAGCCAGTGGCAGCTTAAGGAGATCATGGCCAAGCTGTACGAGGTTTATGCTTCTGCGCCGCAAAAAGACCGCAGCCAGAACTTCCTGGTATCGCCCAATACGTTTTCCTATCTGTTTACGAACGAGAAGGATGAGGACCGCAAGACCAATCGCGTTAAATCGGCCCTGATGATGATCTCGCGCGACCTCGAGGACAAGTTCAACTTCCCGGTTATCGTCGTGCGCCCCAAGGTGTCGTATACCAAGCAGTTTGTTTGCATTGAGCAGGCTGCCGAGCGTAGCTTTACCATGTCCTACGGCAAGTATTTGCGAAAGATCAGCGAGGCCCATACGCGCTACGAGAATCGCGCGGGGCAGCATGCCGTTAAGATCTCGGACATGGGCGCGATCTATGAGCTCAACGTTGGCGACATGTGGGCAAACGAGTTTAGCGAGCTGACCTTTGCCGATTTTAAACGCCAGCTGTTCACGGGCAAGATTTGTTCGCCGACGGGGGAGCCTGCGCTTTCGAACCGCCTTGCGCTCGACATTAATTACTCCATGACGTTTGATGAGGCCACGTCGACGCTGTCTGCGTTTGCCGAGGCGCTGCGCAAGACGTTTATGAGCCTTGCGCGTGAGGGCGATTTTTCGGAGAAGGAGTTTACAAAAGAGCTCACCCATCAGCTTGAGGGAACGTCTTTGGAGGTTAAGAAGCCGTCTGCGCTGCTGAATGCGTTTGTTCGTCCCGTCGATGGTGGCGGGCACTTTGGATCCGACCGATCCTTTAAATGCATCAAACGATTCAATAAGTCTTCGAGGAATACTTATAGCCGCGTGCAGGATGTTCGCTATGGCGTTATCGGGCGCGAGCTTCAGGCAGCCATGAGCAATCTGACCCAGACGCTGGGAAGGTTGCAGCCTCCCGAGGGTAGCAAACATTGCAGGCGCTATTTGGACAACAAGGCTCTCGACGCCCGCTATGCGCTGGCCGAGATCCTGGAGATTCTCAAGCTTGCCACGTACACGGTAAAGGGCGGCGACAATCCGGAAATCTTCATTCGTCTCAACGACGCTTCGAAGGTCAAAGCGTTGGCTTCGGACAGCAGATATTCCAACGGCGTGCTGCGCGAGCTTAACGATCGCCATGAGTATTCGTCCAAGGATATTAGGGGCTTCTTCTGCTCCACGATGAGCGATTCCGAGCGATGGGACGTGGTCGAGGAGTATTTCCTGGGCAATGACGACTACGTTGCTCAGGTTCTGGGCATCGATGAGAAGCCGGCGGACGAGTCTGCCAAGGCGGCTCCCAAGGTTAGGCATGCGGTTGCTAAGCGGCCTGTCGGCCTATCGACATCCGTCGTGGCTGAAGGGGCTTCCTATGAGGGCAAGCCGTACTTCCGCGTGTGGAAGGACCTGCTCAACAGCTGTTCTGTGGGTCAGGAGATCACCGACATCCAAAAGCTGAAAGAGTTGGTCAAGAGCAGTAAGCTCGAGATGCCTCGCAAAGACGCGGTAGTTTGTATTGAGAGCACCGACTTTAAGCTGCATCCCGCCCTGTTGTGGAAGAAGAGCCGCATGATGCTCTTTAGTGCCTCGCGTGCCGATGAGTTTGCCCACACTCAGGACATCGACTGGAAGTGCTTCATTCTGGGCCAGGGAGAGGGCATAGAGGCGATTGCCGACACACTCGAAAACGCCCCGAAGGAAGCGAAGTAGGAGTCGCGACGACTTTACGCATAAAAAATGCCGGGGGGAAGCCCCCGGCTCTTGGAGGTCCCTCTATTCGAGGGTACCGATATCTTTATAACAGAAGCTGCGCGCTGGGCCTACGCGAGACGTTTGGCTCGAATCTTTCTAAGGTGATTCTTCTTGAAATCGCGATAGTTTCCAAAGAAGATTTGCTCGGTATTTGATTGCTCGGAGTTTCCGTATTTAATGTCTGCCAGTTCGATTTCGCAAATATAGTCAGCAATTTGCTGAAGTCTGAAGTGCTTTGGATCACACTCTTTGTATACAACAGCTTGTTTTCCAAGAACGTACTCGAATGCTGTGTGGAGGACAGCTGTTACCTCGTTTTGTCCATCGTCGTAATAGATCTTGACAACGTCATAACCTTGAAAAGATTGAAGCCTATCGAACAAAAAGAGGATCAAGTCACGACGCATCTTTGCGAACATTGCTGCGTCGCTTTTGAATTTATTTCTTTGGTAGCCAAGCGTCATGTACGTGATGGACATTTTGTTGGCAAAGGTCGCAAAGCTCGCCAAAAGCCGGTTACGCAAGCGAGTATCCATGGCTCCGTAGGATTCGTTGCCGTGCATCAGGGGATTCATATGCAGGGGAATATCCGGAAGTCCACGCTCTCTAAGCGTGCGCTCGTAGCCCTCGATGATCTCAACAACTGATGTCGACTGGTCATGGAAGACGAGGGTGACGAGATAGTATTTAGCGCTTTGCCCTCCGTAGTTGCCTGATTCGTCGACAAAGACGGAAAGTTCCTTCATGATGCAGTCTCCCTAAAAACAAAAATGCCGGGGGGATCCCCCGGCCCTTGACTGCCCTCCATAAAGGAACGCAAACCATTTATACCACGAGACGAGGAGTCTATTCAAGTAGAAATTATAATGACCAAACACATGTTCGTCAATCTGCCTGCGGTTTTAAGACTTACCACGGGCTTTTGGCGCGAGATGGTGGGGCTGTATTCGTTTGTGTTGCTTTGAACCAGTTGATGCGGTCGTGGCGTTATGGTTACCGCTCGCACTTGTTGCTCAACAAATGGTGGAGCTGGTGGAGTAAGTTAATACATACTGACTGCGCAGCGGGGCCGGCCTGTAATGGTCGTTCCCTCAAAATGGTGTCTCAGAATGCTCTGCACGGGGCGCTATTTGCTTTGCTGTCGGGTAGACTTGTCTATGTTGACTTAACTACGTTTGGTCGGGTTTTAATTGGCTCGGATTGGATGGGATAGAGATATGGCAACGTTGCTCGCGGATAAATACGAGGCTCGCAAGGCCGAGGTCAATGCTCGCTTTGAGCAGCTTCGCGCTAACGAGGAGGAGCTCAACCGAATCTTTGCCAAGATCTACAACATGGAGGGCGAGGTACCCATCGAGGTCGAGGACAAGTACGTCTCGGTAGCGCGCATCTTCGACACCGCCGAAGAGATTCCCGAGAGCTACAAGGGCAACAAGTATGTGCGTACCAAGCGCGACGAAATCACCTCGCTCATAAGCTATGCCGTGGGCTGCATGTTTGGCCGCTATTCGCTGGACGTGGACGGTCTGGTTCTTGCCGACCAGGGTGCCACGGTCAACGACTATCTGGCCAAGATGCCCGACCCCGATCACGTGACCTTTATGCCCGATGGCGACAACGTATTGCCCATTACCGACGACGAGTACTTTGACGACGACATCGTGCGCTATTTTATTGACTTTGTGCGCACTGTGTACGGCGAGGAAACGCTCGAGCAGAACCTAGCCTTTATTGCCGAGGCGCTCGGCGGCAAGGGCACCTCGCGCGAGGTCATCCGCACCTACTTTTTGAAGGACTTCTTTAAGGACCACTGCCAGACCTATAAGAAACGTCCCATCTACTGGCTGTTCGACTCGGGCAAAAAGAACGGCTTTATGGCCCTGGTGTACATGCACCGCTACACGCCCGATCTGTTGGCGCGTATCCGTACCGACTACGTGCACGAGCAGCAGGAGCGCTATCGCTCGCAGATTGCCGACGCCGAGGACGCGCTGGCGACGGCCGAGCGCGGCGAGAAGGTCGCGCTGACCAAGCGCATCAAAAAGCTCAAGGATCAGCTGACCGAGACCGTTGCCTACGAGGAAAAGCTGCATCACCTGGCCGACCAGATGATCAAGATCGACCTGGACGACGGCGTTAAGGTCAACTATGCCAAGTTCCAGGATGTGCTGGCAAAGATAAAATAACGCATACGTGATTACGCGTTACGCGAATTGTTTTGACCGGTATGACGGTGGGATTGTTAGATGGCAAAGTTCGATGTAATTGAAGAGCTGGCAGCGCGCTTTGAGCAGCCGTTGCCCGATTGCCGTGAGCGCCGCGTGGTGGTGTGGCACGACGCAGAGGGCGAGTTTGCCGCCACGTTTGCCGAGCTTGCCGAGGGCGGATTTGGCGAAGCGGTAGAGCAGCGCCTGCCGCGTCCGGTGCGCTTTGTGGAGGCTTGCGACGGGCATATGTTTGAGGTCAAGCGCCTTATCGCCCGCGAGGACACCACGAGCGACATGCTGGTGTATCGCCAGCAGGGGCGCGGTAGCCTTGAGGGCGATTGGCTGGCCGATGTTGAGCTGTACGCCGATCAGTTCTCGGCGGACTATCTGTCGCTGCTGGCCGATCAGCTGGGGGCTTCGAACGCACGGGATATTCGCAAGGCTCTGCAGGCGCACAAGTCGTTCTTTGCCGCCAAGGGCCGCGTCGCCAAGTTTTCCAAGTGCATGCCCGCGCCTGCGTGTGCGGCCGATGTTGAGCTGGGCCTGCTGGCCGCCATGTTTGACGGCTCGGACCCCAGTGCTGCCACCATGCCGTTTATTGTGCGCGCGTGCCTGACTAAGCTGCTGCACGGTGGCCCGGAGGCGCTGTCAGAGCTGGTGCAAAAGTTTGAGGCCGCCGACAGCCTTGCTGCCTTTGTGCGTCAGCGTACGGGCTTTGAGGGTGCGCTGTTCGAGCGCGACTCGCTGCAGGATTTTGCCGCCCATGTGCTGCTCACGGCCGCGGCCTCGTTGGTGCCGGCCTCTGCGCTGCAAAAGCTCTCCAACCATATTGCGCCTGCCTATGCGCCGTATTGCATCGCGGTTGTCCGCGAGTGGGCGGGCGATGCCGCGGCGTCTGATGACCTGCGTGAGATTTGCGAGCTGGTCCAGGACGCGTGCGGCCTGCGCCACGTGTTTGGCGCTCTGTCTACCGACGATCTGCTGCGGCTCGATGTATTCCCGTGCGTTGACGAGGCCATTTTGAGCGACTTGCTCACCTCGCTGGCGCAGGGAGCCGACCGCGTTGACGAGGCCCGTCGTGTTGCCGCGGCCCGTCGCGACCTGTGCTGGTACGACGATGTCTCCTGCTATTACCAGGTGCTTTTGGCGTTGGCCGACATGGCGGCCTTTAAGCGCGACCATGCGGGCGGATTCCATATTGCCCAGGCGGCCGAGGTGTGGGAGGCCTATACCACAGATTGGTGGCGCATGGATGCGGCCTATCGCGCACTGCGTCAGGCCAACGAGCGCTGCAAGCTGCGTGGTGTCGACCTGCTGGAGGAGCCCGAGCGCCGCGCGGTCGAGTGGGCCGAGAACAACTACGTTAACTGGTATCTGACCGAGAGCAACGCGTGCTGGGCCAATGCCGCTCAGGCGCAGTGGCGCGATGCTGGCTATGTTGAGGGTGTCGCCCGCCAAGACCTGTTCTATTGGGAGACGCTGCCCACGTATGCTGGTAGTGCCAAGACCAAGGTGGTCCTGATTAGCGATGCGCTGCGTTACGAAGTGGCACAGGACGTGGCTGCCGCTTTGGAGCGCGAGCGTGGCGGCGAGGTGCGCATGGGTAGCGTGCAGGCGATGTTTCCTTCTATTACCGAGATGGGCATGCCGGCGTTGTTGCCGCATCAGGCCATGACGCTCAACATGGAAACGGGTGCTGTGCTGCTCGATGGCATGCCCACGGGTTCTACGGTTGAGCGCCAGGCGGCGCTGCAGAAGGCCGCGCCTACGGGTCGTGCCCTGAGTGCCGCGGCGTATCTGGACATGTCTGCCGCCGAACGCAAGGAACTGCTCAAGTCCAGCGAGATCGTGTACCTGTATCACAACAAGATCGACGCGACGGGGGAGAAGCTCGCCACCGAAAGCGACGTGTTTGATGCATGCGCCGAGAGCGCGGATGAGCTGGTCTCGATCGCCAAGCGCGTGTGCACCGACGCTCCGGGCGCCCGCGTGACGATCACATCCGACCATGGCTTTTTGTACACGGCCAACGAGCTGCCGGAATGCCTGTTCCTGGGCAAGAACGACCTGCCCGACGATCCGGTGCTATTTGGCAAGCGCCATGCGGTGGTTGCTCAGGGCGACGCCTTGGCCGATATCGCTAACGGTGCGGACGGTAGCCCGTATTTGGCCATGAACATGGATCATGTGGTGCCGGGCGGCGGCTATGTTGGCTTGGCTCCACGCGGGATCGTGCACTACAAGCGACCCGGCGGAACCAAGCGCTACGTGCATGGTGGCGTGAGCTTGCAGGAGCTTGTGGTGCCGGTGGTCGGGTATCATCGCCTGAGTGCCTCCTCAAAGGAATTCGTTGATACGCAGACTGCGAAGCTGCGCGTGCTGAGCGAGAGCCGTCGTGTTACCAACTCGCTGTTTGGTATTAAGTTGCTGCAGGAGGAGGCCGCTACGGGCAAGGTTCTGCCGTGTGAGTACGAGCTGGTGTTTACCGACGATACCGGCAACGAGGTGAGCGATGTTGCTCGCGTGCATGCGGACATGACCTCGCCCAACCCGCAGGACCGCGTGGTCGAGGCTCGCTTTACGCTTAAGACAGGCGTGTCATTTGGATCCGGTTCGTCCCATTTGCTGGTTTGTCGCGATGCCCAGTCGGGCAAGATCGTTTGGCGCGAGACGTACACCATTGCCGTTTCGTTTGCCCCTGTTGCTGACTTTGGTTTTTAGGAGTGTGCCCTATGTTTGATAGCCAAGACGACGATCTGTGGGAAGTCCCCTCGATTGATGTGGATGTGCCTGCGGAGGCTGCGATGCCTGAGGCCGCGCCCGTGAAGGCTCCGGAGGCCGAGACCGCTGCGCCTGCCCCAGAGCCGGCGACTGCTGCCGCGCCCGCTGAGGCTGCGGTGGCCGCCGAGGACGAGTCCTCGACCGATGGCTATGACCAGGCTGCGGCCGAGGCTCCCGAGGATGAGGGCTACGACATGGACGGGTTGGACGGTAAGCTGCTCGAGCACTTTGGCGGCAAGATCGTGCGCAAGGACCTGACGGCCTTTATGAAGCGCGGCGCCAACGTGCCCACCTTTGTGCTGGAGTACCTGCTGGGCATGTACTGCTCGACCGATGACGAGGAAGCCGTGGCAGAGGGCCTGGATCGCATCCGCAGGATCCTCACTGATAACTACGTGCGTCCCGACGAGTCCGAGCGCATTAAGTCCAAGATTCGCGAACTGGGCCGCTTTACCATCATCGACAAGGTGACGGCCAAGCTCGACGAGTACAAAGACATCTATGTGGCATCGTTTGCCAATTTGACCATCGAGCCGTTTGTGATGCCGGCCGAGTACGTGCGCGACTATTCCAAGATTCTGCAGGGTGGTATTTGGTGCATCATGAGCATCGAGTATCGTCACCCCTTGGATGAGGAAGACGAGTTTGGCATGGAGGTCTTTGGCGACGATGTGCCGCGCCGCGCCAAGGCCAAGCGTAAGAAGCGTGGGCCCGAGGACTCTCCGTTCAGCGTGGCGTCGCTCACGCCCATTCAGATGCCCAACCTGGACCTGGATGCCATGGTCGAAGAGCGCCAGTATTTCTCGCGCGACGAGTGGCTCAACATGCTGCTGCGCTCCGCTGGCTATGAGCCCAGCGAGCTTTCCGAGAAAGAGCGCTTGCACTTTATCGAGCGTATGGTGCCGCTCATCGAGCGCAACTACAACCTGTGCGAGCTGGGTCCCCGCGGTACCGGTAAGAGCCACATCTACAAAGAGGTCTCGCCCTACGCCATTTTGCTTTCGGGCGGCCAGACCACCACGGCCAACCTGTTCGGCCGTATGAACTCTATGCGCGCCGACCGCGTGGGCCTTGTGGGACACTGGGACTGTGTGACGTTTGACGAGGTCGCCGGCATGCGGTTTAAGGACACCAACGCCGTGCAGATCATGAAGGACTACATGGCGAGTGGCAGTTACGCACGCGGCCGCGACCAGATTAACGCCGACGCCTCCATGGTCTTCGAGGGCAACATCAACGATACCGTGCAAAACGTCCTTAAGACCACGCACCTGTTTGATCCGTTCCCGCCGGAGTTTAACAACGATTCGGCCTTCTTCGACCGTATCCACTATTACCTGCCGGGCTGGGAAATTCCCAAGATGCGCTCGAGCCTGCTGACCGGGCATTATGGCCTGATCACCGACTGCCTGTCGGAGTTTTGCAAGGAGATGCGTCGCAAGGACTTTACGCACCATATCGACCGGTATTTCCGCTTTAACAGCGACTTTAACAAGCGTGACGAGATCGCCGTGCGCAAGACCTTTAGCGGCCTGGCCAAGCTGCTGTTCCCCGACGAGGCTATGGACAAGGACGACGTGCGCTGGCTGCTGGACTACGCCATCGAGGGCCGTCGCCGTGTAAAGGAGCAGCTCAAGATTATGGCGGGCGTCGAGTTTATCGACGTCAACCTGGGTTATATGGATGCCGACAACCCGCAGGACGTTCACGTGGTGCGCGTGCCCGAGCAGACCGAGGACACGCTGATTCCCGACGGGCCGCTGCTGTCCGGCCACGTATTTGGCGTGGGCAGGTCGCAGGGCGGCGAGGTTGCCGTATACAAGCTGGAAAACAAGGCCGTTGCCGGCGAGTGCAAGTTTAAGTACGAGGGCGTGGCCTTTAACAAGCCGGTGCGCGATACGCTGGAAGCCGCGTTCGACAACTTTGTGAACCTGGCGAACCGCGTGGCGCCGGGCATGCACATTGGCTCCAAGGATTACCTGCTGTTCTACAACGACCTGCAGAGCAAGGGCCTGTCCGAGGAAGTTTCGCTCGCCGAGTTTGTGGGACTTTGCTCTGCGGCGTGCAACCGCCCGGTGATGCCTGCGCTGGCGATTCCGGGAATCTTGCGCATGTCGGGCTCTATGGATGAGATCCGCGGGCTCGAGGACATTATGCGCGTGGCCAAAAACGCCGGCGCCAAGCGCGTGATTTTGCCGCTGAGTGCCATCGCGGGCCTGCAGAGCGTTTCGTCCGAGATTATCTCGGGCCTGAGCCCGGTGTTCTACATGGATGGCGACCCGGTTGACGCTGCGAAAAAGGCTCTGGATCTGTAGGAGTGCGGGCGAGCGGGTTTGCGTGCGCGTGGGCCCGCGGGCGTGTTGGCGTGTTCGGGTAGGGAGGCCTTGCCATGGCGGGCGAGCGTTCTGTTGGCGAGTTGCTCGACGAGCTGTTTGGCTTTGGATCGGTAGCCAAGCGCCAGGTGGCGCTTGAGCAGTACGATCGCGGGGAGTTGGTTCGAAAGGTGAGCTCCCGCGAGCTGCTGGGCGTGCTTAGGGGCATCGAGACCGCCGAGCACGCTGCACGCGAGTCTGCCGTGCGGGCTGTTGACGGGTATATCCGTCGTGTTGAGGGCGCTGCGCTTGCACACGCTCGCAAGCAGGCAGGCATTGTTGGTCCGCTGCGAATGGAGCGTCGCTATGCTGCCTTTTTGCGTATGGAGGACAAGGCCGAGCTGCTGGCCCGTTTGGAGCAGACGCTTGCGTTTATCGAGGTAAAGCTGCGCGCCAATACGGCGGACAGGGTTCGTGCGGCGTACGATGCTGCGGGGGCTATGGTGCTGCAGGGCGTGGCGCGTCTGAGTGACGTGCGCGTTGTGGATGCCGTGCCTTTGGATGCCGACCTGCTGTGTACGCAGCTGGAGCAGATGCGCTGCGCCGCCGACGCGACGGACCTTGCGGGTATGATCACAGCGGCGTTTGAGTCTGAGCTGAGTGCGACAGGCCCGCAGCGCGCTGACGGGTTTACGGGCGATTTGGCTGGCGATGTAGCTGATGACGTGGCGTTGGAGCGTGAACTTACCAACGTGCGCGGCGCTGCGCAGCGAGCGCGCTTGGCGGCGCAGGCGTATCGGGCCGAGCGCGCCGCCCGCGTTGCGGGGAGCATGGTGGAGCCGGTATCGTTGCCCGAGCCTGCGTGCGTTGCGATCGAGACGGCGTGCGATGCCGGGGAGCTTTCCGAGTTGCTCGCTCAGGTTAAGAAGTCGTTTGAGACCTACCGTCGTGTTGTTGCCGACGGCGGGTTGTTCTGCGCGTTTGGCACGGGCTCGCCGCATGGGATTTGCACGGGCTCGAGCTATTTCGACTACGATTCTCGGCTTGACGAAGACGTGCTGGTGGGCGAGTACGATGGTGCAACCAGGCATACTGTTCGGCGTGAGGTTCCGATTCCCGAGCTTGTGGATGAGGCTTCGGCCGAGGGCGGCGATTCGCTCAAGGTTGCCGTGGCGCGCATGCGCGAGTTTAACGGGCGTCGCTACGATGGTGTGCTGGATGAGGATCCTGCGCGCCATGTGAATGCGTTTTGGTATGGACTCAAAAAGCTCAGCCAGTATTGCGAGACCGCCGTGCGTGTGGATGAGCGTGCTTGGGATTGCTTTATCGATAAGGTGCAGTTCGCCTACGATGAGCCCGTGGGGCGTTTGGCTGCGCAGATGGACGACAAGCAGGCGGCGGCTTTTGTTGTTGCCGTGGATGAGCTTGGCGCTGCTGAGTAGGGGTCCTGGCCTGGTAGGAGGTTTCACCATGAAGATCGAAGTTGACGTAGATCAGCTGCGCGAGAGCCTGCTCGACCGCGTGGGGTCTGCGGCGGGCGTGAGCTTTCCGGCCGCCATGCTCGACGTGATGGATATCGAGGACGAGTCGCCCCAAGAGCTCCTAGCCCGAGCCGAACGCGAAGGCCTCGACCTCCGAGACTTTGCCGTCGACGACGATGACGATGACGACGGCTACGGCGCGGACGAAGACTGGTAGCCGCGATTGAACTTCAACCCCATCCCTTCAATAAGTTGCGGTGAAATAGGGACTGTTTAGGCTGCTAGAAGGCCTATTCAGTCCCTATTTCACCGCAACTTATGGGTGGGGATGGCTACGACGCTAGCGTGGCAATGACGGCTTCGTCGCCGGCGTATATGAGGGTATTGCCGTCGGGGATGATGGTTTGGCCGTCGCGTTTGAGCATTACCACGATAAAGGGGTGCTTGCCTTGTGGCACGTCGCGCAGGCGCAGTCCTGCCAGGCGACCGTGGGGCGTCACGGTGACTTCGCGCAGCGTTACCTCGGCACGTTCTTCAAACGTTGGCGCGGCCATAACCAACAGGTCGCCTTCCTCGATGACGGTATCGCCGTTTGGCAGTACCGGGTGCGCGCCATCGCGCAGCACCAGGACCACGAGCATGTCCGTCGCGCTGCCAATATCGGCGAGCGAGCGTCCGGCAAACGGATGACCCGCGCCCACCTTGAGCTTGACGAACGACATGCCGTCCTCGTCGCGGTAATCATTAAACGTACGGCGCACATCGCCTTCCGCATCGATCATGTCGAGCTTTTTCGCCACCGCCGGCAGCAGCGATCCCTGCACCACAATGCTCGACACGGCAATCACAAACACCAGGTCAAACAGATCGTGCCCACCGGGAACACCGACCACCACGGCAAAGAGGCTAAACACGACCGATGCTGCTCCGCGCAGGCCCGCCCAGCTTACGAGCGCGATCTGGCGAGGGTTCGTCTTAAAGGGCGCTAACAGCAGGCCGACGGCGATGGGGCGGCTCACGAAGAGCATAAACGCCATGAGCGCCAGGCCCGGTAGCAGCATTTGCGGCAGGCGTGCGGGCGTGACGAGCAGGCCGAGCAAAAAGAAGATGGTCATCTCGGCCATCTCGGTAAGGGTATCGAAGAAGTGCGCCATCTCGACCTTGCCGGTGATGTCGCTCGCGCCCAGCACAATGCCAGCCAGGTATACAGCCAAAAAGCCGTTGCCGCCCAGGTAGCTCGGCAGCGCGTAGGCAACGATCGCCACGGCGAACAAAAAGATAGTCTGCGCGCCCTCGGCCGTTGCGTGTGCGCGCTCAATCAGACGGCTGGATGACCAGCCGATGGCAAGGCCCAACCCCACGCCCAGGATGATCTGCTTGGCCAGCAGCACGGGAATGTCGATATTGCCGCCCGCCGCAAGGGTCGCGAGCACCGCGGTGAGCATGTAGGCGACGGGGTCGTTGGAGCCCGATTCGACCTCGAGCAGCGAGTCGGTGCCGCCCCTCAGCGATAGGTTGTGCTCGCGCAGCACGCTAAAGACGCTCGCCGCATCGGTCGACGCCACGACCGAGCCCAGCAGCAGGCCGCCGATCCAGTCGAAGCCCAGTGCGAAGTGCGCAAAGGCGCCCGTGATGCCGGCGGTGGCGATAACGCCGAGCGTGCTCAGCAGTACCGCGGGCGCGGCGACAGGCTTGGCGCGGTCGATGTTGGTGTTAAAGCCGCCGTAGAACATGATGAACAGCAGCGCCGTACTGCAGACGGTTTCGGTAAGCGCGTAGTCGCTAAAGTCGATGTGCGCCGGCCCGTTAACGCCCAGCAGCATGCCGAGCGCGATAAAGATGAGCAGGGTGGGGAAGGGGAGCTTTTTGCCGACGGGTTTGATGGTCAGGCACAAAATGATGACGAGGCCGATAAAGAGAAGTATCTGGTTCATGGATAGTGTCCGCTCCTGGGTGGTTGGCGTGGCACGGTCAGTTGTCTGCGGTTATTTGTACCCAAAGATGGTGGGTTTATGGGGCCGAGCCGCGGGCGTTCGCATTATCGACACGAGGCGGGGGCGGGGGCGGTGCTGGTTGGGGCGTTGGTGCTGGTGGCACGGTGTTTTCGGGGCGTGCGGGCGGCCGCTTGTGACCGTTGGCAGCGGTGGCACTTTCCAGCTTTATTGCAACGGAGTACAATGGGTAACGTTTAAGTTCAACTTGAAGTTTTAGTCGCGGCATCGGGCTTCGGCCGTAATGCAGGGAAAGGCGTTCCATGGCGATCTATGTGACATCTGATGCTCACGGGCACGTGCGCGCGCTGGACGAGGCCCTTTCCAAGATCTCACTGACGTCCGACGACACGCTGTATGTGCTGGGCGACATGATCGACCGCGGTCCCGATCCGGTCGGTGTCATCAACTTGGTGCGGTCGCTGCCCAACGCTCGCGTGCTTAAGGGCAACCACGAGCAGATTATGCTCGATGCGATCATTGGCCAGGACCCGCTCGATGCCGAGACCTGGGATATCAACGGCGGATGGACCACGCGCCAACAGCTCAACGATATGGAATTTGAGGCATACGAGGAACTGGTGCGCTGGGCTGCCGCCCTGCCGCTCTATGCGGTGGTCGAGACTGCCGAGCGGCCGTACCTGCTGGTGCACGCCGGCATTCAGACCGAGGCGGCGCGCGCGTTTTTGCTTGAGCATGGTGTCGATTGCGGCGACGGCAGGGGAGCGGTCGATGCCGATAGCGAGCTGCTGCAGCAAATGCTCGCCGTGCAGTCGTCCGATGACTTGCTCTGGATTCGCCATGGCTATTGGGATGCCCCGACGGGGCTGCTTTCTGCCGAGGGCAAGGGTCCGGTCGTGGTGAGCGGTCACACGCCCACGGTTTCGCTGGGGCGCTATTGCGAGGTTGGCGGCCTGGCGGGGCTCGATGAGGAGTCGGGCCGCGGGCAGATGGTGCGCCTGGGCGGCGAGGACACCGCCGGCGTGCCCGATCGTATCGATATCGACTGTGCGGCGGCTACCGGTTCCGAGTTCGGCCGCGTAGGCATCCTGCGTCTGGATGACGGGGCGGAGTTCTACGCGAACATTCTTCCCGGTGAGTAATCCGTGTAAAGGGTAGCTAATTTGGGACGGACTTTTTGACTACTTTTGTCCTTCTGCCCATCAAATGATTTTTCTAGGACGGGGATTAAATGATCATTTGGCTGCCCGCCGGCTAAGTGAGTAGACTTTTTTGGAAATGCCGAGCACCCAACATATTTGCCTCAATAAAACCGCAGGTCACAGACTTGTGCTTTGTCGGTGTGGTCGGGGATTCGGTAAAAGTCTACTCACTTAGTCTTGCGTGATGCATATTGTCCGCAACGAGACCCCAGCCGAGGTGATTCCATCGCAAATTCCGGTGACCGGGGACAGTTAATTAGGCGCCGTATGGGTTGCGGGCTCGTTCTATGCGCTGGCGGATGTGGGCGTATTCGACAATCAACAGCACCAGCAGTAGGGCCATGATAGCCAGGTAGCTCACGACGGCACCCATCAGGCCAAGCAGGTTGATCAGGATCACCGGGAGCACCACGCTCACGGCAAAGCAGATCAGATAGATCTTGGTAACGTCGCCGGCGTGGCGTAGCACTGTGATGATGGCGTAGATAAAGTCGATGGCCGCGGTTACACCGCCGGCGACGACCATCAGCAGCGCCAATGTGCGGTAGCGCTCAAAGTTAAGACCGTACATAAAGCTCATGAGGGGAATGCCGGGGCCGGCCATAAATGCGGCGCACACGCCGGTGATGGCCACGATCAGCGCCATAACGGCAATAATAATCAAGTCAAAACGGCGGCGTTTGCGCGGGTTCGCCCAAATGCTCGACAGACGTAGGAGCTGCGGTTTATAGACAAATCCGATGCTCAGCAAAATGGCCTGCGCCGGAAAGAACAAGGCATTAAAGTACAGCTGATATTTGTAGGCCAGCGTGCCTTCCATCACAAACTTGGGCATGCTCTCGATAAGGTTGAACAAAAAGAGCGCGCCAAAGAGCGGGGCGCATTGTGCAAAGAGGCGGCCGACTTCGCGTAGGCTCACGCGACGCGATTTTTCGGTCTCGAGCAGGGCCAGCGGCGCGGTGACCAGCACGAGTGAGGCGATGGCGGTGACACCCATGGCCATGGCCGCGATGGGCATGCTGCGCGTAAGGAACAGCGCCACGCTAAAGATCACGATGACACCGACGGAGCGCAGCGTTTGGCTCATGCCGGCCAGGTAGAGTTTATCGGCCTGCTGCAGGCGGCCTTCGTACACGTCCGCCACACCGTCGATCGCCTTATACAGGTAGACGCCCAGGCCGATCGTCGCCATATGCGCGTCATAGCCGCGGGCGCTGCTGTATGCAAGGCCGCAGGCCAGCGCGATCGCTCCGCAAAGCCAGCGATTGAGCTGGTAGGAGGCAAAGGACGTCTTCTCGTCGATATCCGAGACTTGGAAATTGCGCACGCCGTAGTTGCACGCGATCATGATGAGCGTGCCGGTGACAAAGGCGATGGAGAACTTACCGGCTTCCTCGGCGCCCACAAGCTGCGTGGACACGATGGTGAGCAGGGGAAACGCGAAGCCCCACACGGCAGTGCCCAGAGTATTCCAGAGATAGTCGCGGCGGGTGGCGTGCTCTTCGTATTCGGCTTCCTGCGTGGAGAAGCCGCCGCCGTAGACGGCGCCGAGTAGGCGGTTCCACCAGGCGTTGACCATGCGGTGGATGGGGCCGGGCTCGCGATCGCGCTCTCGGCGACGGCGCGTGGCTTGGCCGCTGTCGGGGCCGCCGGCGTTGCGCTGGCTCAGCTCCTGGATGCGTGCGAGCTCCTCGGCGGTGTGGGAGGCGGGGAAGAGACCGTTCTCGATGCGTCCGCCTTGGGCCTTTGCGGTGCCGCTGCTCGCTACGGCGGGGTCGGCGACGCCATTGCGGCGGGCGATGGCGCGGCGGATGCTATCGAGGGGCGTGATACTCAAGGCGGAGTCCTTTCTATTGCTGCGCTCTAGTATAGACGCGACGGCGTTTGCTCGTGTTTTTGAACAGGTTGTTCAGTAATTTCGGCGGCGCCATTCAGTAGTCGGCACTTGAGGACGTTCCTTATGTGCCGGCATCCGGGGACGCTCCTTGGTTGTTGCCTGTTCAAGAGTGTCCCCAATGACTAGGCCGCTTGCCTGCGATTTTTGACCGTTGGGCGGGCGCTTCGCCGTTGCCGCAAAAACGTTTTTGCATATCGGGTACAACGGGCTTTACGTGAGTAAAGTGCGCGCCGCGTCCACGTGTCGCGTTTTTAAAGGAGGCCCCATGCCTGGTGTTACCCCTGCAGAAGTTCTGTCCAACTTTGGCATTACGCTGGTCGAAGATCCCGCCGAGAATCAGCCTCGTCTGCTGGTCGATCTACCCGCTGCGGAGCTTGTCGAGTACGCCATCCGCCGCGAAGAAGGCCGCATGGCATCCAACGGCGCGCTGGTGATCGAGACGGGGGAGCGTACTGGTCGTTCTCCCAACGATCGTTTTATCGTTGACACCCCCGATGTCCACGACAAGATTGCCTGGGGCGCCGTCAACCGCTCGCTTTCGACCGAGAGCTACGAGGCCATCAAGGCCGGTATCGTCGACTATCTCAACGAGCGCGACGTGTTCGTCACGCGCGGTATGGCCGGTGCCGACCGCAACCACACGCGTCGCCTGCTCGTCGCCTGCGAGCGTGCCAGCCAGGCGCTCTTCATTAAGCAAATGCTCGCCCGTCCGCTCGCTCGCGAAATTGCGCGCACCGGTGAGCCAGACTTTTGCGTGCTCGCGGCACCTGGCTACCAGTGCGACCCCGCCATCAAGGGCCTCAACTCCAGCGCCGCCGTGGTCATCAACTTCCAGGAGCGCGTGATCCTGGTTGCCGGCACCGGTTACTCCGGCGAGATCAAAAAGTCCATCTTCAGCGTCATGAACTACCTGCTGCCCGTCGAGGACGACGTGCTGCCTATGCACTGCTCGGCCAGCATGGATCCCGTCACGCACGAGACCGCGGTGTTCTTTGGCCTCTCCGGTACGGGCAAGACCACGCTTTCGGCCAACCCCACGCGCCTGCTGATTGGCGATGACGAGCACGGCTGGTCCGACATGGGCATCTTTAACATCGAGGGCGGCTGCTATGCCAAGTGCGAGGGCCTGGACGCGTTCCACGAGCCCGAGATCTTCAACGCCGTTCGCTTTGGCGCCATCTGCGAAAACGTGGTGCTCGACGAGAATCGCAAGCCCAACTACGATGACGTCTCGATCACGCACAACACGCGCGTGGCCTATCCCGTCGAGCACATCCCCAACGCGTGGACCAAGGGCATGGGCACCACCCCGAGCGTCGTGCTGTTTTTGACCTGCGATGCCTTTGGCGTGCTGCCGCCCATCTCGCGCCTGACGGCCGACGCCGCCATGTATCACTTTGTGACGGGCTTCACCGCCAAGATTCCTGGCACCGAGGTCGGCGTCACCGAGCCCACGTCCACGTTCTCCTCGCTGTTTGGCGAGCCGTTTATGCCGCTCGATCCCATGGTCTATGCCAAGATGCTCGGCGAGCGTATCGCCGACGGTCGCACCCGCGTCTATCTGGTCAACACTGGCTGGATCGGTGGCGGTTATGGCGTGGGCCATCGCATCGAGCTTGCCTACACGCGTGCCCTGGTGGCCCGCGCTCTCGACGGCACCATCGAGGACAGCGAGTTCGTGCACGATGACATCTTTAACGTCGACATTCCCACCACGTGCCATGGCGTGCCCGACGGCATCCTGGTGCCGCGCCAGTACTGGCAGAGCACCGCTCGCTACGACGAGGCCGCGCACAACCTGGCCGTGATGTTCGAGGAGAACTTCGAGAAGAAGTACTCGCACCTGCCCGAGTCCGTCAAGGCCGCCGGTCCGCACGCTCAGGTGCACGCCGACGCCCGTCATCGCGGACGCGGCCTGCTGGGGCTCCGCCACTAGCGTCGCCTCAGACCCAAAACCACCATAAGGGGGACAGGCACCTTTGTGGTGGTTTTGCTCGCGCGGATGACTCGGGTTACAATACGCCTGACATATCGCCCCCTTCTCCGGATGGGGGCAGCGCAAGCGCTCTTGTGACGGCACCGTAGGACTTTGAAGGTGGCCGTCGTAAGGGCGCTTTTTGTTTGGGTGCCCTCGCTCGGGCGCGAATCGTGAAGGGAGCATGTATGAAGAGCTTTATTGCCGAGGATTCATTTTGGGAGCTGTTTCCTCAGGCGGCGGTCGGTGTTGTGGTCGTGGAGGGTATGAAGCCCGCGGCCCAGATACCTCAAGAGGATGTGGACGCGATAGCGGCGCTGCTCGACCGTGCCAATATCGATGCGGAGCGTCATCTGACCAGCGATACAATCAGCGAGAACGCACCGGTCAAGGCATGGCGCGAGGCCTATCGTCTGTTCAAGACCAAAAAGGGCGCGCGCTGTTCAATCGAGAACCTGCTCAAGCGCGTGCTCAAGGGCAAGCCGGTGGGCCACATTACGCCCGCGGTGGATATCTATAACACGGTGTCGCTGTCCTATGCACTGCCCGTGGGAGGCGAGGATCTGCATGCGATTGAGGGAGACCTTCGCTTGAAGGTGACCGACGGCGGGGATGCGTTCCTGCCGCTTGGCGAGGAAGCGGACGACCCGACGCTGCCCGGCGAGCTCGCCTACATTGACGATGCGGGCGCCGTGTGCCGCTGCTGGAACTGGCGCGACGGCGTTCGAACGGCTCTATCCGACGATTCGGCCGACGCGTTTTTGGCGATTGAGTGCGTAGAGCCCGAGCGCATGGGGGACTGTCAGGCCGCCATCGATCGCTTAGCCGAGCTGCTTGAGCGCTATCTGGGGGCGACGGTTGTCGTTAAGACGCTTGTGACCCGCGACAATCCCCGCGTGGAGCTGTAGCAACTTCTGCAAATCATACTCGCCGGTCAAAACCACCACAAAGGTGCCTGTCCCCTTTGTGGTGGTTTTTATGTTGATGAGTTAACAAATAGGGCGCGCAGTGCTGGCGGCCGCTGGGTACGGTTAAGATGTTTACCCGTTAGCATTATGCAAGCGAAAGGCGGTCGTCTCCCATGCAACAGAGCGACGAGACACGTTTCGAGGACTTTGTCGGACTGATCAGCGGACTCTACAAGGAGATCCAGCGCATTAAGACATCTGAGGGCGCAAGGCTGGGCCTTAAGGGCTCCGACATCATGTGCCTGTACTATCTTGAGCGCAGCAAGGACGGCCTGACTGGTGCCGACCTCGCCCGCATGGCTGGCGTGACCCGCGCTGCCGTCTCGCGCACGCTGGCGCATCTGGAGGAGGGCGGCTACGTCGAAGTCGACGATTCGGGCGATGCCGCCGTTAAGTATCGCGCCCCGGTTCGCCTGACCACGTTGGGCGGCGAGAGCATGAACGAGGCCGATTGCATTATTCGTGAAGTGCTCGACACCACCGGCAAGGCCATGGGCGTGGAGCAGCGTGAGCAGATGTATGCGTCGCTGCGTACGATTCTCAACACCTTGCGCGAGCTGTAGGGCCGCCTGGGCATTTGCTTCCCATTAACAACTGCATCGTCCCGTTTAAGCGCGTATACCGTGCCGGGGCATTGCTGTCAAAATTCCCTGCGCGAGGTCCGCGCAAGAAAGGATTCGCTATGTCCGTCCGCATTATTACCGATTCCGCAAGCGATATGTCGCCGGCCGAGCATCCGGCACTGGCCGTTTTGCCGCTGTCCGTCACCTTTGGAACCGATGTGTTCATGGATGGCATCGACATCGATCACCAGCGCTTTTACGAGATGCTCGTGGAGCGCGATGAGCTGCCCAAGACCGGTCAGGTCAACCCGTACGCGTTTTCGCAGGCTATCGCCGAGGTTCGCGAAGCCGGCGATGAGGCTGTGATTATTACCGTGGGCGCTAAGCTCTCGGGCACCAATCAGAGCGCCCGTACCGCACTAGCCGAGGCGCCGGGCGGCGATGTGTACGTGGTTGATAGCAACAACGTCACCCTGGGTGAACGCATCCTGGTTGAGTATGCGCTGCGCTTGGTGGACGAGGGCCGTAGCGCGGCCCAGATCGCGGCGGCGGTCGAGGCCGTGCGCGACCGCGTGGTGGTTATCGGCCTGCTCGAGACGCTGGAGTACCTGGTGCGCGGCGGTCGCCTGTCTGCTGCTGCCGGCGCCGTGGGTACGCTGCTCAACGTAAAGCCTGTGGTAGCTGTCGAGGACGGTCTAATCGTGCAGCTGGGCAAGGCACGCGGTTCCAAGAACGGCCGCAACCTGCTGAACCAAAAGGTCGAAAAGGCGGGCGGCATCGACTTTTCCATGCCGCTGGCGCTCGGCTATACGGGCCTTTCGGATGCGGTGCTCAAGAAGTATATCGAGGACAGCGCGGCACTGTGGGCTGGCCACACCGAGGGCGAGCTGCCCGTTCACACCATCGGTGCCACCATCGGTACCCACGTAGGCCCCGGTGCCGTAGCCGTAGCCTTCTTCCAGCCCGCCAACTAACCAACCTGCCAACAAATGATCCCTTGGGGACGGAGGAAAACGGATCATCGACCGCACGGAGGCCGCGAATGATCCGTTTTCCTCCGTCCCCAAGGGATCATTTCTTTATGCTGTTAATGCGGAGAAGGGAGCGAGCGATGGCGTCTGAGGGCTTTTTTGAGCAGGTGTATGAGGTGGTCGAGCAGATCCCCGAGGGGATGGTCGCCACGTACGGTCAGGTGGCGCTGCTCGCCCGTCGCGCGCGAAGTGCACGCTATGTGGGGTATGCGCTGCATAGCAACCCACGCCCTGGTCAAATTCCCTGTCATCGCGTGGTGTTTGCCGACGGCCGTATCTGTGAGGGCTTTGCCTTTGGCGGTCCCGATGCTCAGCGCGAGCTCTTAATGGGGGAGGGCGTGGCGTTTACCGATCCCATGCACGTCGACTTGGCCGCCTGTCGCTGGCCAGCTGGACTCTAACAGTTCTGCCGTGGCCAAAACCACCACAAAGGTGCCTGTCCCCTTTGTGGTGGTTTTCCGTTGCAGGTTTACCGGGGCTAACTTATGGAGAAGGTGTGGCGGCGCATATTGACGCAAGAAAGTAAACCACGGTGAACTATATTGTATTCAGCAACGGAGCAGGCATTAGGCGATGAAAAAGCCTGCCCTGTTGAGTTTGATTCGCATCCCTCCCCTCTGTGCGATTCAACGGTGTACTTCGGGAACGGGCCCGCTGGCAACTGACTGCCGGCGGGCCCGTTCCTGTTTATCGGGGGGAGTGCGGTGGCCGGAGCCGAACCGGTCGGGCAACAAAAAAGGCGGACGCCGTAGCGTCCGCCCTATAGCAATCGAAAGCTCAAGCCAGCAGATCGGTCTAGTACACCATGCCCATGGCGTCCCGAACCTCGGCCAGGGTCTGCTCGGCGATCTCGTTGGCGCGACGGTTGCCCTCGTGCAACACGTCCTTCACATAGTCCAGATCGTTCTCGTAGCGCTGGCGACGCTCGCGGATCGGCGCGAAGTACTCGTTGACGGCCTCGGTCACGTACTTCTTGAGCTGGCCGGAGCCGCCCATGCCAATCTCCTCGGCAATCTCGACCTCGGAACGGCCGGTGCAGATGGCGGCCGTCGAAAGCAGGCCGGACACGCCGGGACGGTTCTCGGGATCGAACGTGATCATGCGCTCGGAATCGGTCTGGCTCTTCTTGATGCGCTTGGCCGTCTCCTCGGCGGTCATCGAGATGTTGATGGCGTTGCCGTAGCTCTTGCTCATCTTGCGACCGTCCAGGCCGGGCAGCAGCGGGGTCTCGGACAGCAGCGCATCGACCTCGGGGAACACCTTGCCGTAGCGGTTGTTAAAGCGGCGGGCGATGGTGCGGGTGAGCTCGATGTGCGGCAGCTGGTCGCGGCCGACGGGCACCACATTGCCCTTGCAGAACAGGATGTCGCAGGCCTGGTGCACCGGGTAGGTGAGCAGAAGGCCGGTGAGCTCGTGGCCCGAGGCCTCCATCTCGGCCTTAACCGTGGGGTTGCGCGCCAGCTCGGCCTCGGACACCAGCGACAGGAACGGCAGCATGAGCTGGTTTGCGGCGGGCACGGCGGAGTGCGCGTAGATCATGGTCTTGTCGGGGTCGATACCGCAGGCAAGGTAGTCCATGACCATGTTGTACACGTTGTCCTGGATATGCTCGGTGGTGTCGCGGTCGGTGATGACCTGGTAGTCGGCGATGAGCACGTTGGTCTTGGCGCCCATGTTCTGCAGTTCAACACGGCCCTTGAGGGTGCCGAAGTAATGACCCAGGTGCAGGCGCCCGGTCGGGCGGTCGCCGGTGAGCATGGTGAACTTCTCGGGTGTCTTGGCCAGGCCCTCGCGAATGGCGTTGCTCTTTTGCAGCGCGACTTCGTAGCTGTTCTCGTTTGGCATGATTGCTCCTAACGTATATTCATGGGTCAAGATGATAACGCGTTTATTGGAGGGGCGGGAGGGGAGGCGGCTTGCGCGCTGGGTGCGGCCCGGCTGCGCTTGGTCAGCGGCGCCGGGGCATATCCTCGGCAGCTTATCCTAGAGCTTGTGGTGGCGCTCTTCTTTACGTTCCTCGGCCGCCTGCTCCTCCTGATTAAAAGCGGGGTCGTCGGGGGTTACCAGCTCGTCCTCGTGCGTGCGCTTGTTGTAATGGTGACGCAGCACGGGCTCAAACAGGTGCAGGTGCTTGGCGAAGGCCGCCGAGCCAATGGCGAGCACGGTAAAGATGAGCACGCGCATGGGGACCTCGACCTGATTGATGGCGGCGGCGCCGGCCGAAAGCAAAATGCACCAGGCGTAGATGAGCAGTACGGCCTGCTTTTGGTTGTAGCCCTCTTGAATGAGACGATGGTGGATGTGACCCTTGTCGGCCTGCCCGATGCTAATGTGGGCGCGCTTGCGGCGCACGATGGCGCTGAACGTATCGATGATGGGCACGCCGGCCACGATGAGCGGGATGATGAGCGAGGTAAGCGCAGCGGTGCGGCTCACGTTGAGCAGTGAGATGGAACCCAGCGCAAAGCCCAGAAGCAGCGACCCCGAGTCGCCCAAGAAGATGCTCGCAGGGTTGAAGTTATAGCGCAAGAAGGCGAGGCAAGAGCCAAAGAGCGCGATGGAGAGCGCGGCAGCGTCGATGCGGCCCGAGAGCGCGGCGACCGAAAACATCGTGAACGACGCGATGCCGCAGATGCCCGTGGCCAGACCGTCGAGGCCGTCGATAAGGTTGATGATGTTGGTGAACGCCACCAGGTAGACAATGGTGATGGGGTAGGCGAGCCAGCCGAGCATGATCTCGCCAGGAGCAAACGGGTTGACGATGACGCCGATGCGCAGGCCGCCCACGCAGGCGATAAGTGCGGCGAGGGCCTGGCCGGCCAGCTTTTGCTTGGGCTTGAGCTGGTAGACGTCGTCGATCACGCCGGTCGCAAAGATGACGGTAAAAGAAAGCGCAAGTATGGGGTAGCTGATGTGCAGACGGGGGTGGGGCACCAAAACGGGCGGCCAGCCCAGGTACCAGGTGCCTAGGATGTGAACAATGCAGGCGACGACGAGGCCCAAAAACACCGCCGTTCCGCCCAAACGCGGGATGGGCTTGGTGTTGATGCGGCGCTTGGAAGGATAGTCGACGGCGTCGAGCTTGATTGCCAGGCGCTTGACCAGGGGCACCGTAAGGAAGGTCGTGATAAAAGCCGCGACCGCCACGCATAGGTACGGTATGAAGCTCGTGGAGGAAGCCATGAATCGATAAACCGCCAAGCGTCGAAGGAAAAGGTCAAAGGATGCCACGCCGCAAAGGGTATAGCTGATCCATGATACTCGACCAAGGAGGGTGTGAGGAATTGCACGGGGCGATAATCACGCGCTTACCAGATATTCGAGTGATAGTGGGGCTCTGCCTGGTGCCTTTTGGGAATATTGGCGGGATTTGCAATGGTGATTTTCGGCAAAAGAAAACCACCCCCCACGTTACGAAAATGAACCCACCTAAAACAGGTGGGTGCCCTCATCGACTGTTCCAGCGTCCTTAACAACGAAGGATACCTGTACTAGGTACGACTGTGTGGGCTCCCTAAATAAACGCGACGGTTCACCCAGTTGCTCCGCGGGGGGCGGAATACCTACATCATAAAGCGGCACTTTGTGGATTCCAGTCTTGACATTACAAAAATCGTGTCGGACGATTACGGCGCCTTGGGCTCGAGCCGTCTGTGCGGTTGGCCCTTTTGCGTTTGAGCTGCTGAATCGTTGTTTTGGAGCATGTTTTTATGCCGACGTCGTTGACCGAACTTTTTTCGCCCGCCTGCCATTTGTGTCCGCGCCGCTGCGGTGCGGCGCGCGATGAGGGCGCGCACGGCGTATGCGGTGCTAACGACACGCTCAAGGTGGCCCGCGCCGCGCTTCATATGTGGGAGGAGCCGCCTATCTCGGGCGAGGCCGGTTCGGGCACAATCTTCTTTAGCGGCTGCTCGCTCAAATGCGTCTATTGTCAGAACCACGAGATCTCGACGGGCAATTTTGGGCTTGAGATTTCGCCCGAGCGTCTGGTCGAGATTATGTTGGAGCTGCAGGACCAGGGTGCGAACAATATTAATCTGGTGACGGCGACGCACTACGCGCACCTGCTGCCGGTTACGATTGCCGCGGCACGGGCGCGCGGGCTGGTCATCCCAATCGTCTACAACACGAGCGGTTATGAGCGTGCGAGTGCCGTGTCGGCGCTCGGCGATCTGGTCGATGTGTGGCTTACCGACTTTAAATATGCCGATGCGGCGCTTGCGCAGTCGCTCTCCCACATTAAGGATTACCCGCGTGTGGCCGTGTCGGGCCTGGCTCAGATGGCGCGCGAAATTGAGCGCCGCGGGGGAGAGCTGGTGGACGAGGACGGGCTCATGAAGCGCGGCATGATCGTGCGCCATCTGGTACTGCCGGGACATGCAGACGATTCGTGTCGCGTGCTGGACCTGGTGTGGCAGACGGTGGGCGATGTGCCGATCTCGGTCATGAACCAGTACACGCCCAATGCGCTCATGCGCGAGCAGGGCGGCGACCTGGCGCGTGCTGTGACGCGCGAGGAGTACGAGCAGGTGCTCGACCATGCCGATGACCTTGGCTTTACGACGATGTTCTGGCAAGAGGGCGGCGCGGTAGACGAGAGCTTTACCCCGGCCTTCGACACCACCGGCGTCCTCACCAGCGCAAAGTAGCTCTTTTGAGTAGTCTTTTTGGGACGGGGCTATTTTAGCTACCCCTGCCGCTGTTCGGCCAAATCGCGGCTTATCA